>NZ_PBSH01000036.1 GCF_002726155.1 Alcanivorax sp.
CCAGGGTGTACCACAACGGCGTTTCCACCTGATTGAATAGCCCCACCCCTGCACGCCGTGTCCAGGCCTCCTTGGGCTCCGGGAGCGAGCCCACCGGCAACGTCTGAAGCAACCACAGCTGCTCGCCATCAAATACCCATTCTCCGGCCTGGGGCCGGTCAAAATTCTGTTTGAGTTTGCTGTGCAGCTGGCGCAGAAGGGCTTCATCAACCTGCTGGCTCAGGGGCACCGCGGCCTGAGACGCATGCACCAGTCGGCCGCTATCATCAAAAATCAGCCGCTGACGCTCATTGCTGCCATCCACCACGCCCTCTACCACCATGTGTGGCAGGTCCTGGCGTAACGGATGGCGAGTGAACAGAACACCCGCTGCCTGTTGCCGCGGCAGTGCCTGAATCACCACATGATCCGGGCCGGGCTCACGATCAAAAATGCTTTGCAGTGCCGCAGCCAGGGATTCGTCAGAATCCAGATTCAACAGACTTTCCCGGCGTGAATCCGGGTTCATAGGCCCCTGCTGGAGGACCCAATAGCGGTTATCGGTAAACATGCGCGGCAAGGCGCGCAACTGTTGCGTCAACGATGCGGCAGAGCTGTCTGCCACCACGCTGCGGTCAATGCGCCAGCTGGGCGGGATTGGCAACCCCATGGCAGCCCAACGTTGCAGATTCTCGCCACCCTCAACATCGGCAGTCAGTACTTCAATGCTCATGAGCCGTTTCTTATTGGTCGAAATGGTCTGTTATGTATGCGCACGGTATTCATCCGAAAATGTTACAGCCGCAAACCCGGCGCAAACCGTCGCACACCCCACAGGCCCAGCCAGTAAATGGCTGGCGTGAGCAGAAATGCCCCCAGAACGATTACCGCCGCGATTCCGCCAAACAACACCGGTGCTTTCATTAGCGTACTCATCAGCGAGTCCTGCCAATAGAAAAACCATTGGTGGTCAGCGGGGAAAATCCATAGATGAAACTGATAGAAAACCTGGGTCGGGCCGGCAATCAGCAACCACGCTAACACAGCCCCCACAGTGAAAACAGTAATGCCAACCCGCCACCGCATGGGTGGTGGTTTGAGCCAGACGCAAAGCAAGGCGAGCGGCAGCCAAAGTATCAACAGCACCCAGAAAAGCACATGCCCCGCATCGATGAAATCGGCCACATCCTGAAGGTGCAGAACCTCCGCGTTGCGCAGTAACGGGCGGGCGTTTTTCCCCGGCGGCTGGTATTCAATATCCGCCAATCCTGTGCCGCTGTTATGCACCGCATCACGGATTTGCTCAAACGCCTGCCAATGCTGCTCGGGGGGCAATTGTTCAAATCCGGATTTAAAGCGATTCTGAGATCCGTAAGTTTGTATATGTTGGGCAATATCCAGCTGTTGATACCAGAAGCGGTAGCCATAGTTCGATTGGCTGTACAACGCCCAACTCAATGTCACTGCCAACGACACCACAATGACAGCATAAAAGAACCACACTAAAGTGGCAGCGACCTGGCTTGGTTGAGCCGTATTTTTCATAACACCCTCACAGTAATAACAGAATAATAAACAGAGGACGTAGCCACATGCGACCGCTCTTCATGTCCATCGCCCTGTTGGCGAGCTTTTTTGTGTTATCGGGTTGTACCACCACCCTGCCGCAAACCAATGCTTCCCGCACGAGCCAGGCGCAGAAACAGGATTATTACCAGGTGCGCATCCCGACCCGGGATGGCAAAAAACTGGCCGCCACTGTCTACCAGCCTGAACTCCAGGCCGGAGAAAATGCCCCACTGATTATTGCCACTCACGGCTTTGGTGGCTTCCGTGCCAAGCGTCCCATGTCGATTTACGGCAAGTCCATCCTTACCGGTGAAGCGGCCATCGCCGCATGGAAGGCCGGTTACTGGGTGGTCTTCTACGATCAGCGAGGCTGGGGGCAATCCGATGGCCACGTACACATGATGGATCCGGACTATGAGGTCGCGGATCTGAGCAACGTGATCGACTGGTCACTGGGCCACCTTCCTGGCGTCAAACGCATGCCCGAAGGCCAGCCGGCCATCGGCATGATTGGTGAATCCTACGGTGCCGGCTTGCAGACACTGGCCGCATTCACCGAGCCTCGCCTGCAGGCTCTGGTACCCCTTACCGGTTGGCACGATATGAACAGCATCGCGCCAAATGGCGAATTTCGCAGCGCCTGGGGAGCGGTGTTGCTGGGCGTAGGTGGCATTAACAGCGGCTTTGATGTGGGCGTGATGTTCTCGGACCCGTGGCGCAGTGCCTTCGATGGCACCGTCAATCAGGACCTCAAAGACCTGATGTACCAACGCAGCCCTGCCGCTTTTTGTGATCAGGGCAAAACGCCCCACGCCGATGCCCTGTTCATTCAGGGATTCACTGACACCATGTTTCCGTTCCAGCAGGCCGAACGTAATTACGATTGCTGGCAGGAACAGGGGCGAGATGCACGTCTTATCGGCATGCAGGCAGGCCACGTGATGCCCTGGCCCATGCAGCAATGGCGCGGTTGGCTGCCCTTCTACCAAACCGACGACATGGTGCACTGTGGGGATTACAGCGAAACCACGGTGGATACCATTATCAACTGGTGGGACGAGAAACTGCAGGGTGGCGAACGCCAGGTGCCGCAGTACTGCATCAATGTCACCGAAGACAGAGGCGTCGCCCTGGAAGAAGGGCTACCGATTAACAACACGCAATATGTATTGCCCCGCACCAAAGTCACCGTGCCGCTGGCCGGTGCGTTCGAGTGGTTGATGGTGGGCGTGGATACCGGCACAGACTTGTTCCGTGCCATGTGGCCGGGGGCCGATCTGCGTGACATGAAACCCAACGGTGGCTTTGGGCGGCCAAAATTCGTGCCCATGTATATTGCCCGCGGGGATGACGAAGTCCTGCTCGGCAAGCCGCGTATTGATCTGAACCTAGGTGGCACTTCCGGTGGGGACAGCATGCCCGTTTTTGTGGGACTCGGCATTCAGCACGCCAACCGCCGTCGGGTCCATGTGGCCAGCGAACAGCTCACGCCTCTGCCGGAGAAAGGCATTTATGAGTTGGAGTTACCAGCGGTTAGCCAGCCACTGAAAGCCGGGGATCGCGTCGGACTGGTGATCTACGGGTTTACCACGCAATTCCCGCTTAACTCTGCGTTTCTCGCGCGTAACGCCAGCGTAAAAGGGGATGTCTGGCTGCCGCTCACTCGTGAAGAGGTTCTCTCGCTAAAGCCGGATCGATCATTCCGATAACGGCTCACTGACTGCGTAAGGCACGGCGGCACTTCGCTGCTGTGCAAACGCCCCCGCCTCCATGCCATGCAGTCCTTCGTCGAAATACAGGCTGACGGTAAACCGCAATTCCTGTGGCTCCGGCCAGCCTTGCAGTGAATACCCCAGGTTAGGCAGCTGGCCGGTGAACTGTTCAGGCTCTACCTGCAGGGCCCGGTCATCTTCATAGATCAATTTTACCGGTGTCTCCAGTAGTTCATCCGGCACAGTCATGGCGGTCAACAGGGAGAATTGCTTGCGGCTGTCAAACAGAATCCAGTTTTCATGCATGCTCAGCGATTGATTGGCAAAGCGCTCGTCAGCATCGTCTATTTGGCCATCCACGGTCACCGGCTTGTCCGCAAAACGCGCGGTATAAACCCGTGCGCCGATCTGCGCATTGCCATCCACGGTCACCGCCACTTCCGGATCCTTGAGGGTGGCGCGGTACAGATCCGGGATGCGGGCAAAGGTGTGCGCCTCGTAATGGGCTGCATAGCGCATCGCTTGTACCTGGATTGTCATCACCGGGATACCAGCCAGCACCACCTTGGTACGCAAATGCATGACCGAACGGATAGGCCCCAACAAATGCCCCACTTGCTTAGGACGCAGGTTATGGTTGTCCAGTGACATGCGGGTAAAACGCGAAAGCACCCCTGCGCTCATGCGCATTTTCAGGGTGTCGATGATCGAGCCATCCCCCTGATAGCCCTGATACCCGAGATACAACCAGTTCAATTCGTTTTCCGGCTCCACGTTCAACTCATACAGCGCCGTGCGTGTCATGCCGTTATCGATATCGTGAGCAACGTAATAATTCTGGCTACGCTGGCGGTTGCCTTCCACCAGATAGAAATGGCAATTTCTTGCCACCGCGATATCGGCAACGATGGCTCCCTGGGCTGGGCGGAGCGTGGCAGGCGCCTGCGGGCCTGCATCGGTGAGCATCATCAACAACTGGTCCGCCTTATCCAGCTGCCCAGCATCGCCGGCCATGGCGAATTCACTCCCTTCAAACCACACCATGCCATGCTCATCCAGCTCATCGAACTGGTAAGCCACAGGCACAAAGCGCCCCTGTTCAACCCGCATGACGGAGAGTGTATCCAGCGCCTTGCCTTCAACAACGGGAAAATCCTGCCCGGAGAGTTTAACCACGCGGCCGCGATCCAGAGGATCAAATCGGCATTGCCCATGAACGGTCAGTGCCGGAATAAAAAGGCCAAGCGCCAAAAGCAGGCGTAGGGTCATAGTAATGGCTGCTACCTGATTGTTTATTCTTGTGTGGCGGCGGCTATTTTTGCAGCGTCGCCCGCACCGTGGCAGTACCCGGTTTCTCACCCGGCGTCATTTCCAGATTGGTCAATTGCACGCCCTCTTGCTGGAGAGATTGCAGCCAGAGCACCGTTTGCGAGGCCACCTGATTTTCCAGCTGGATTCGCACCGCGCGATTGCCATCGGGGGAAAACCCTTTCAAGGTCAGGCCAAACTGGTCCGCGCTGCGGCTCACATTACCGGTCCAGTTACCCGTTGGCCGTGCGGCGGCGGTATCGCCACGCCGGGCGGCAATAACGGCGCTGCGGTTATCCTGGATCCACTGCAGCGTTTGTTGGTTGGAGACAAAGCGTTTCTTCGCCTGATCCCGCGCGGCCACCGAAGGCGCCCAAATCAACCAGTACAGCACGACCAGAAACGCCACCGCCGCCAATACCTGAAGAACACGTTGCTCACGGGGCTCGCGGCTTTGGTACCAGTTAACCGCCTGATCGCGCCGGTGTGCTGCCAGCTTTTTCAATTCTGCCGTATTACTCATCCTGGCTGCTCCACCTTGATACGGGCGCTGACACCCTGAGCCCCATTGCGATAGTTGGCGATCGAGGCTTTTGCTCCTTGCTGTTTCAACGCATTTTGAAGCTGTTCCAGCTGGGCGTAGTCCTTGGCCCCCACGTCCAGCAGCAACGCATTGTCACGCTGGTCATACTGCAGTCGTTTGGGTTCAACCTTGATTTCTTTCAACACTTTCGCCACCGGCCCCAGAAGCGGGAAGAAATGAGCCTGCCCGCCCTCGCTGCCGCCACCAAGGCGGGCAAGACGCCCCTGGAACTGACGGCTCAGAGCCGTGGTGGCCTTATCACCAGGGAATAGCTGTTCGTAAAGGTTTTTAGCATCGGCAAAGGCTGCTTCCGACGCCAGGTCATAGCGCCATTGCTGCACCCAGATTGCCACCAGCGCCAGCACAAACACGGACGCAGCCAGAATACTGACCGGCTTCCAGGGCGCAAATGCCGTGTTCTTTCCTTTCTTTTGTTTCGGTGCATACGGGCCAGCAAGCAACTCTTGCCCAGCACCGCCGCGCAGCGCATCCAGAAACGCCGCCGTGCCGGACAGAACGGTCGCGCCGGCAAGGCTGTCACCAAATAACGCCTGCATGCCGTCACGCTGGTCCGCATCCACCACCAGGCAGCGGTCACGATCGGCCATCAATAGCGCCTGACCGCCATCCAGTTCGGCAATCAGTGGCGCCTGGCCCTGAAGCCGCTCGGCATCCACCTGAAGCGAGCCGAGCACAGCCCCCTGTTCCGCCGCCCATTGCTTAAGCTGCACAATCAATTCACGGGCGATGGCGGTCACTTCATAGTCATCCCCTGCGCCTTTGCGGGAGACGAACCAGAGCGACTCGGGGCTGTCCAGCATCTGCTCTTCCAGCAGATAAGGCAGAACACGCTGCAAATGGCGAGCCTGCTTGCGGGTCAGGGAGACATGGGTCAACCGGGCAAAGGCCACGCTGATAATGACATGGAGGGTCTGCCCGGCACACTGTTCCAGCGCATCGCCCAGGCTAACGGCTTGCACATCCTCAGTTGCACTGCGCTGCAACAGCACCGGGATCTCAAGATCCGGGTCTGTTCCCCCTGCACCGCTTAAATAAATCAGTGGAGCATCTGCCACGCTGCTGTGTCCTTTCGTTGTTTTCTGCGTTGTTATCTCTGCATGTGCGCCAGCCAGTGTACCAAGGCGAGCATCATTCCACAGTGTCGTTACCGCCCATGGCGCCTGCTGAGCATCTTACTGGGTATTGTAGAAGGGATTGCAGGCCGGTTCGAGCGGGGTCAGCAGCGGGCTTACCTGCCGGCTGAAGACATCGGTAGACGCATCATTACCGGTACGCCGGCGCAAACGACTCACCAATCGGCTTAATTGGCCGTCTACTTCCACGTCCACCATCACCTGGAAATATTCACTGCTTACCCCCAGAAGGTCGCTAACTGCCTGCTTTTCATCGGCACCCAGAGTGCTCAAAGGGGCGAGCTGCATCAGGTCACTCACGTTTGTAATCGGTTCTTCTTCTCGGGCTTTGACAATCGCCTCTGCCACGCCGGTACCTGCTACCCCGCCCAGTACCGCATCCAGCACCTGGGGCGGCGCCGTATTCACATTCAATGTAGTACCCAGCGGTAGAGCGGTAAACAGCCCCCAGACCATGCTGTCCTCGGGCTGATTGGCCACCTGGAAGCTGAGCAAGGCACGCATTTCCGATTCATGGGCGGCCGGCATGTTGGGTGTCCGGCGGTTACGGTAATCCGCGTCTTCGGCCCCCTCGACGCCGTCCACGATATTATTGGAATCCAGCCAGTCCGCCATTTCGTTGGCCAGCCGTGAGGCATCTGTTTCCTGGGGAAAGGTCAGTTCGATCAATCGGGTAAGCCGGTCAATGGCCTCCGGATCGCGAACAAAGGTATCGCCTTGAGCGGTAATCAACCAATTCAGGTTAAATCGGCCCTGCAGATCCTGAACGCTGGCGCTGAGCATGGCATCTTCATAGGGAGTGGGCGGTAATTGCACTGCCCACTGCTCTTCCACGCAGTCATCAACCAGCGCGTTATTGTTCTGGTCATCCTGCAGGTCATCCACCAATCCCTGCTGCGCAACCACTTCTGCCGCCATGGCATATTGGTAACGCTTGTCCCATTGCAGCAGGTTGTCCGCACGGGTGAGAAAGCGGTCCTGGCGAAACAGCACCTCCACGGTAATGGTGGTCAACAGGGCCAGCAGCAGCAACACAATCACCAGCGCCATGCCTCGCTGGCTGGGCTTACCAGGATGATGCTTTAATGAAATCAGCTCCATGGGTTCACCACGGTCCGGTAGAAGCGGTGCACGATGTCACCGTTTTCCAGTTCAATCTCCAGCTCAATACTCTTTGGCAGGCGCTGCTGCCACACGGGAACGGCGGCCATGGCCACATCCGGCCATAACTCCAGCCACTGCCATTCCCCCTGGGGCGTCAAATCCAGATAACGGACGGTAAAACGCTCCACGTGATCGATCAGCACATCTTGCTGATATTCCGTGGCCACGTTGGTGTCGAGCACCGGCCAGTAACGACGGAATAAAGTGCCATCTTCCAGGGTATAGACCACCCGCTGCATTTCACTGCGTTTACGCAGCCCAAAGGGGTTGGACCAGCCAAGGCGGGTGAATTCCACATAATTATCACGGCCCAGAATGGCCGGCTGCGGGTCGCCGTAGGGATCACGAACCGGGCGATTGATCAGTTGCTCGAAATCCAGGGTGAGGAAGGTGACAGCGCGCTGGGTGCGCTCCATTTCATCGGCACTGTCTTTTAGCTGTTCACGCCCCTGCAAGGCGCTACCGAGAAAACTGGCCACCCACACATAGATAAACGCAAAGATAGCGATGGTGATAACCATCTCCAGCAGGGTAAAGCCCCGCTGTGCCAGGCGCCTGGAAGAAAACGAATGGAGAGCTTCCATCATCCGGACGCCGGTTTGCCGATCAGGCTCGCCAGGTGATACGCCATTTGTCCCTCGTCATCGTCCTGCATCATGCCCACCTCGATATCCACACGCCGGGTATCCGGGTAAGGGCCCTCGCTGACACGGGTATTGATCCACCATTCACGTCCGTTGCGGGTCACCGTGGAATCCGATTCGCCAGTGGAGGGCCACTGTTGATACACCTGCATTTCTACCAGCTTGTCGGAGGCCACAAGAAAGCCCAGATGGGTTTCATTGATATTGGTATAGGCGCGCGCGGTGGAGCCCATGGTCTGACCAAGCACCACCATAACCAGGGCCAGAATCGAAACAGCAATCAGCACTTCCACCAGAGTAAAACCCTGCTGCCGCTTCATTCCTGCACGTCCTCTATCATTCTTGAACGCCGCTCCAGCCAATCCTGCTTGGCCTGCTGGTCGTCATTGTCCTGCTCGCGGTCCGGATCGGCAATCTGCCCGAGAGCCGAAATTTGCCAGCGCTGCACCTGCTCCAGATCGTTCATGCTCTGCATGGCGAGGGTCACAGGAGACACTTCACCGCTGGGGAAAAAGAAAATCTGTGGAAACGCCTTTTCGTCCTCTCCCTCTTCCCCTCCCTCGGACACGCTGGTGCCGTCCTGCTGGCGCGCCTCTTGCTCGTCACCCTCGCCCACTGTGCCTTCACCCAAATCCAGCGAAGTATCTTTCTTGACCAAGGTCTCGGCAACCTGACTGAGACTCGCCTGTTCTTCATCAGCGAGTTCGTCCAGCTGCCACACCAACTCCAGGGATGGCGGGATCTGGCGAGGCTTGAGAGCGGTATCCTCGATAGGCAGAAAATCGGCAGCGGCGATGTCGTAGGCCAGGGGCTCCCAGCCATCATGACGCAGACGCAGCGCCAGCAGTTGCCCCGAGAACAGGCTGCGCTCGTTGAGCAGGGCCAAGGTATCCTTCAGACGGGCGGATTCTTGTTCCAGCTGCCGGTCGTCAGAAGTCCAGTTCCCCTGGCTAATCACCACGGCGCTGAGCAGTGCAATCAGCCCCACCACCACCATGATTTCCAGCAGGGTGAAGCCGGACTGCAGCGTGCGGGGCAAGCGCATCTTACTGAACGTCGCGCCAATTGATGTCCGCGTCGGAGCCTTCACCGCCCTCAACACCATCGGCGCCCATGGACAGCAGATCGAACGGCCCTTCAACCCCGGGGCTGATGTAAACGTAATCGTTGTTCCAGGCATCCAGGGGGACTTTCGGCAGGTAGCCGCCATCAGGCCATTTGCGGGCTGAATTGGGACGTTCCACCAAGCCGTTGAGACCCTCTTCACTGGTGGGGTAACTGCCATTGTTGAACTTGTAGAGGTCCAGCTGCTGGACGATCTTGCCCATATTGGCCTTGGTCAGATCCACCTTGGCGGCTTCACCCTGCCCGATCACGTTGGGCACAATCACCGCAGCCAACAGACCAATAATGGCCACCACCACCATAATTTCCAGCAGGGTAAACCCCGACATGGCACGCTTTGCTTTCATTCCTTCACCTTAACCGGCTAGTAAGTTATTCATTTGCATGATCGGCAGCATGACCGACAGGACGATCATTACAACCACCCCTGCCATCACCAGCAGCATGATCGGGCCAAGCAGCCCCACCATGGTATTGATCGTGCTACTCAGTTCCCGTTCCTGATAATCCGCAGCCCGGGTCAACATATTGTCCAGTTCACCGCTGGCCTCACCGCTGGCAATCATCTGCACCAGCATGGGCGGAAAGTAGCCGCTGGCATCCAGGGCGCGGCTGAGGCTGCCGCCCTCGCGAACCTTGGCGGCGGCATTTTTCACCGCGTTGCGGACCGCCAGATTGCCTACCACCTGGGCGGCGATAAACAGGGCATCCACCAGCGGCACACCGGAGCGTCCCAAGATGCCCAATGTGCTGGCCAGCCGGGCACTGTCGCCAGCGCGCAGCATCGTGCCCACCAGTGGCATATTCACTAACCGCTGATGTACCCGCAAGCGGAAACGCGGGTCACGCATGGCGCGCATGAAGACCACCACAGCCACCACGATCAACAGCACCACCAACCAGCCCCAGCCACGGGCAAAATCACTCATGGCCATGACAATGCGTGTGAGCAATGGCAACGCCTGGTCCCGCCCTTCGAACACGGCCACCAACTTGGGTACCACGAAGGTCATCATCAGCATGATCACGATGGAAGCAAACACCATGATGAAGGCGGGATAAATCATCGCCTGGGCCACGGATCGCCCGGTATCATGGCGGGTTTCCAGATAATCCGCGAGCTGTTCGAGTACCTGTTCCAGGTGGCCACTCTGTTCACCGGCAGCCACAGTGGCACGGTACATTTCAGGGAAGGCGCGGGGAAAGGACTCGAAACTGCGCGCCAGGCTGTAGCCTTCACGCACTTTGGCACGCACGGCGAGCATGATGCGCTCAATGCGGTCATTGGCGGCCTGCTTGGAAACCGCAGACAGGGCCTGCTCCACAGGCAGGCCGGATTTCAACAGCGTGGCCAGCTGGCGGGTAATCAGCGCCTGTTCGGCGCCATTGATCTTGCCGGAGCCGGCAAAACGGCCCATTCCCTGGCTGTTGGTATCGCTGGCTTCGTTAACCTCCAGCGGGACCCAGCCCTTGTCACGGAGTTGCTGACGAACCTGGCGGGCACTGTCTGCTTCCAGAGTGCCTTTGTTGATTTTGCCCCTGTGATCCAGGGATCGGTATTCGAATGCTGGCATGCGGCTGCTGTCCCGTCAGTCCTCGCGGGTCACCCGCAGGACCTCTTCTACACTGGTATGTCCGCCGAGCACTTTGCGCCAGCCATCCTCACGAATGCCACTGGTCAGTGTCCGGGCATGGCGGTTAAGTTCCAGCTCGCCGGCGCGGTCGTGGATCAACTGGCGCAGGGTGTCATCCACCAGCACCAGTTCGTAAATCCCGGTACGGCCCCGGTATCCCTGATTATTACAGGCTTCACAGCCATTAGGGTGATACAGCGTACAACTTTCATTGGCCGGAAGGCCCAGCATTTCCAACTCGCTGGCACTGGCCTGGTACGGGGTTTTGCAATCATCACAGAGGACTCGCACCAGCCGCTGGGCCAACGAGCCCAGCAGGGAGCTGGAGAGCAGAAACGGCTCAATGCCCATATCCTGCAAACGAGTGACCGCCCCCACCGCCGTATTGGTGTGCAGGGTAGACAGAACAAGGTGACCGGTGAGAGAGGCCTGCACCGCAATTTCAGCGGTTTCCAGATCCCGGATCTCACCCACCATGACCACATCCGGATCCTGGCGAAGAATGGCGCGCAGGCCACGGGCAAAGGTCATATCGACCTTGGTGTTGACCTGGGTCTGACCGATCCCTTCCAGCTGATACTCAATGGGGTCTTCCACCGTCAGGATATTGCGGGAGCTGTCGTTGAGTTCGGTCAGCGAAGCATAAAGCGTGGTGGTTTTACCGGAGCCAGTCGGGCCGGTGACCAGAATAATGCCGTGGGGCTTATGGATCAGCTCGCGCATGTGGGCATCACAGGTCTCGCCCATGCCCAGGTGGGACACCTGCAGGCGCCCCGCCTGCTTGTCCAGCAGCCGCAGCACCACCCGCTCACCGTTACTGGCGGGCATGGTGGATACCCGTACATCCACGTCCCGGCCACCAATGCGCAGGGAAATCCGGCCATCCTGGGGAATCCGCTTTTCAGCGATGTCCATACGCGCCATCACCTTGATCCGCGAGACCAGCAACGGCGCCAACTCCCGTTTCGGGGTCAGTACTTCACGGAGCACACCATCTACCCGCATGCGCACTACCAGGCGGCGCTCGAAGGTTTCCACATGGATATCCGACGCATCTTCGCGAATGGCTTCCTGCAGCAAGGCATTAATCAACCGGATGATGGGCGCGTCGTCCTCCTGCTCCAGCAAATCCGAGGTTTCAGGCAGGGAATCCGCCAGGCTGGCCAGGTCGAGCCCTTCCAGATCATCCGCCGCTTCTGCCGCCGCGCCGCGCTGCTGTTCATAGGTGATCGCCATGGCGGCAGTGAAGGCGGTATCGTCCATGGGCACCAGGCGCGGCAGGCGCCCGATGTGGCGCTGCACTTCACCCAAGGCGGCCACGGAAACATCCTGCCGGTGGCACAGCTCTTTGTGACCATCACGCTCGCGCAACAGGACACCATAGCGCCGCGCGAAGCCATAAGGCAGCAGCGACGGAGGAAGTTCCATATTTTCCGGCGTCTCCAGATGCTCAGTCATAGCTCAGTATTTTTCCATTAGGTTCTCGACCACATCGCGAGTGACCGCATTCAGCGTCAGGAACTGAAAGCCCACCTGGTACTCGCCGGGGGCATCCAGGGTTTCAGCCCAGACCACCCGGGCATCGAAACTGACCGTATTGACCCCGGCGATCTGGTCCGGCAATACCATACCCAACTGCAATTCTTCGCCATGGGGCAGTTCCCGGCGGGAAAACAGCTTGAAGCCATCCACGCTCAGGTTCATCAAGCGCCCCACGTTACCACCGGTGCTGCGATCAAACACTACCATCTCGCGGAACAGTTTCTTGCGGGGGTTGCGGCGGTGGTCGCGGGCGCTGTCCTTGACGCCGTTTTCGTCATCGGCGGGACGCAGCACCACCACCACGCCCGTAACGGTGCCGGCGTCATCGGTAATGGCATTGGCACGCACCGACAAGGCCAGCAGCCCGTTTTCGTCCGCTGTATACAGGCTGTGCTCGTTTTTCCAGCTTTCACTCTGCATACAGGCCTCCCGCAGTGGGGAGTCATCCCAGCCCCAGCGCTGCTTGCCGGCATCATCATTGAACAACAGGTCCGCGATATCCCTGCCCACCAGGGCGTCGCGGCTCTGTCGCAACAGGGCGCAAGCGGCCTCATTGCAAAAGGTGACCCTGCCCTGGGCATTGGCACCAATCAGGGCTTCGCCCAAGGCATGCAGCAAGCGCTCGTTCTCATCCTTGAGCCGCTTCATCTGCACCACCGCCTGTTGAAGCTTGCGGCGCTGACGATCAAGTTCCAGGAAAACGCTAACCTTGGCTTCGAGTATTTTCTGATCAATGGGCTTGAACAGATAGTCCACCGCGCCACATTCGTAGCCCTTGAAGACATACTTCTGTTCTTTGGAAATCGCCGTAACGAAAATAATCGGAATATGGCGGGTTTTCTTGTTCTTGCGCATGAGTTCGGCCACTTCGAACCCATCCATCTCTGGCATCTGCACATCCAGCAGTACCAGCGCGAAATCGTGTTTCAGGGCGAGAGACAAGGCCTCGTTACCTGACTGGGCCATGACCAGATTGCGGCCGTCAGCATCCAGAATCGCTTCCAACGCGATCAGGTTTTCCCTGTGATCGTCCACAACCAAAATATTTTGTTTCATAGGCTTACTACCCTGCAACCTGTTCCGCCAAAAAGGGCCCGATTGCCTCAAGATCGAGTACCCTGGAAATCGCACCTGTTGTTATTGCCGCTTCGGGCATTGCGGGTGCTTCCGAGCTCACCGGTGACTGGGCGATGGTATATCCGCCTCTACGGTGTATGTATTCCATGCCTGCAGCGCCGTCTTCATTGGCCCCCGTTAGGATCACTCCCAACAAGTGGCGGCCATAAACCGCGCCGGCAGAGTAAAACAGTTCATCTATTGCTGGCCGGGAAAAGAGTACAGGCCTTCCTGTAGAGAAAGCCAGTGTCTGGTCCTCTTCCACCAACATATGGTAGCCCGGTGGCGCCACATAAACATGCCCGCCGAGGATGGGCTCCTTGTCTTCCGGGGCCACCACCGGCAGTGCGCAATACCGGGCCAACAGCCACGGCATGCGATTATCCGCGCTGGCATGCTGGTGTTGAACCAGCATGATCGGCAACGGAAAATTTTCGGGAAGCGCCGACAGGATGCGCGTGTAGGCATTCAGCCCGCCCCACGACGCGCCCATTACGATTGCCCTGACTGCTCCCTTGCGAGTGCTCACGATGAGTGGCCGCTGCCCTCCTCGCCTCGGGTCTTGCCAGCTTCATAGGCAGCACGGTGCGCCTGTGCTTCTTTGAGCTTGGCCTGGAGTTCACGGCGCTGCTTGTCCAGCCCCAGGAAAAAATCCACCTTGCTCTTGAGGATCAACGGATCCAGGGGTTTGAACAGATAATCCACCGCCCCGGCCTGATACCCTTTAAAAACGTATTTCTTTTCCTTGCTAATCGCCGTCACGAAGATAATGGGAATGGTCTGGGTGTCCTTGCGCTGGCGCATCAGCTCGGCCACTTCGAAACCGTCCATGCCCGGCATCTGCACGTCCAGCAGCACCAGGGAAATATCTTCCTTAAGCAGAATTTTCAGCGCCTCCTGCCCGGAGTGCGCTTTCAGGAGGGTTCGCCCCTCCCCTTCGAGGACGGCCTCAAGCGACACCAAGTTGGCCGGCTGATCATCCACCAATAGCAGTTTCTGCTCAATCATCGGTTGTCTCTAGTCATGCGTGGTGTGGAAACTGCCGCTTGCGAAAGATTCGCAACGACTTGTTGATAACATCGAACGTGTCTTCCTGGCCGCTGAACCGCAGGCTTTCCTTGGTTCCCAGGCACAGGTAGCCGCCCATATCCAGGCTCTCGCTGAAAAGCCTGATCACTCTTTCCTGCAAAGGCCGATCAAAGTAGATCAATACATTGCGGCACAGGATAACGTGCATTTCCCCAAAGACCTGATCCGTTGCCAAGTCGTGATCGGCAAAAACGATATTGCGTTTCAGCCGCTGCTCCATGATCACGCTGTCATAACGTGCAGTGAAATAATCAGACAGAGAGTGTTTGCCACCGGCACGCCGGTAGTTATCTCCATACTGTTTAACCGCTTCGATGGAGTAAATGCCTTTCTTGGCTGACGCCAACACGTTCTTGTCGATGTCGGTGGCATAGATCATGGCCCGATCGTAGAGCCCCTCCTCTTCCAGCAAAATAGCCATGGAATAGATTTCTTCGCCGGTAGAGCAGCCGGCATGCCAGATCTTGATAAACGGAAACGTCTTCAGAACCGGTACAACGTCTTCCCGAAAGGCACGGTAAAAATCCGGGTCCCGGTACATTTCCGTCACATTCACGGTCAGGTCGTTGAGCAGCGTCACGAAGAAGGGCCGGTCGCGCAGAACCTTGTCGGTCATTTCCATGATCGATGCAAAACCTGACATGGTCAGGCGATGCATGATTCGACGCCGCATGGAAGCGCGGCTATAGGACCGGAAGTCGTAGCCGTACATCTGGTAGATCGCCTCAAGCAACAGGCGAATTTCGATGTCCTCGACACTGACTTCGTCATCGTCGATCGGGTATGTTTCAGCCATAACGCTATTCCGCCACGGTTCTCGTCTTTATAAAGTGACTGCGGGCACGTTTTGCGCCCACTACTTGTGCAGCCAGACCCGTAGCAACGAGGTAAGCTTTGCCATATCGATGGGCTTGGAGCAGTAATCATTGGCCCCGGCTTCGATGCACTTGGCGCGGTCGTCCTTCATCGCCTTGGCGGTCAGCGCCAACATCGGCAGCTTGCTGAAACGAGCCTGTTCACGAATCCGGCCCATGGCTTCATAGCCATCCATTTCCGGCATCATGATATCCATCAGCACAATGTCGATGGACGGATTATCATCCAGCGACTCCAACGCCTCGCGGCCATTGTTGGCAATGCTGATGGCAAAGCCCAACTCCTCCAGCTGCGCAGACAATGCATAGATATTGCGCATGTCATCATCCACCAGAAGCAATTGCTTGCCTTCGAAAATATCGTCGCGATGCTCGATGGATTCCGCTGTCGGGCGACGATTGGCCGGCAAGGTGGACTCAAGCCAGTGCAGGAACAGGGACGCTTCATTGAGCAACCGCTCGTGAGAGCGCTCCGTCTTGAGGATGATGCGGTCCGCATACTTGCGCAGTTTCGCTTCTTCTTCGCGGGTCATGTCCTTGCCGGTATAGACCACCACAGGAACACTGTCGTAGTCGTCGCTGGCATGGAGTTTTTCCAGCAGTTCGAAACCGCTCATGTCCGGCAACGTCAAATCCAGGATCATGCAGTCGAACACGGTATTCTGCAGGGCATCCAGGGCTTGTTGACCACTGGTGGCCGCTGTGATTTCCACACCTTTCTGGTCAAACAGTTCACGAATGCTTTCGTGCTGGATTTCACTGTCTTCCACCACCAGAAGGCGGCGCACATTGGTTTCAATCGCCCCTTCAATCTTGGCGAACGCAGAGAGAATGTCGTCCTGATTCGCCGGCTTGGTCATGAAGTCCAGCGCACCCAGTTCCAGCGCCTTCTTGCGCTCATCACGCCCGGACAGGAAATGCACCGGGATGTCCTTGGTACGCGGATCAGCCTTGAGCCTTTCCATGACTTCCCAACCGTCGATACCCGGTAAACCGATATCCAGAATAATCGCGCTGGGACGGTAATGACTGGCGTATTCCAGGCCATCCTCGCCATCGTGGCAGATATGCCCTTCCAGACCGTAATCCGATGCCAGTTCCACCAGTACCCGGGCAAATTCTTCATCATCTTCGACGATCAGTACGGTTTTCTCGCGGACCACGAAGTCATCGTTTCCGGTATCCAACGGGGTCATTGACGCAGTGTGGGCTTCCGCATTGCTGCCGATACCTTCATCGGCGTGGCTGGCAGCGGCATTGTTGATTTCCAGCGCATCAGCACTGCCCACGGGCAGATAGAGCATAAAGGTGGATCCCTGACCTTCACCGTCACTGTGCAGGCCAATTTCCCCGCCCAGCAACCGTGCCAGTTCGCGGGAAATGGTCAGGCCCAGGCCGGTACCGCCGTATTTGCGACTGGTGGTACCGTCCGCTTGCTGGAAAGCCTCGAAAATCAGCTTCTGTTTTTCATCCGCGATCCCGGTGCCGGTATCAATCACCGCAAATTTCAGCGTCTGCCCCGGAACAAGATGGCGTGAAGGCAGGGTTTCGCCAACGTCAGGTTGTGTAATACTCAACGTCACCGAGCCCTGCTCGGTGAATTTCAGTGCGTTGGAAAGCAGGTTCTTGATGATCTGTTCAAGGCGCTGGCGGTCCGTGTAGAAGTGTTCAGGCAGCGTATCGCCAAGCTCGACCTTGAAGTCCAGGTTGCGGCTTTCGGCCACGTGGGCAAAATTGCGGCGGAAATGTTCGACAATTTCCGGCGGCGACAAGTCGTCGATAATGACATCCATTTTGCCTTCCTCGATCTTGGAAATATCAAGGATGTCATTGATCAGGCTAAGCAGGTCAGCCCCTGCAGAATGAATAACCTGGGCGTGCTCGACCTGCTTTTCTTCCAGGTTGCCGCGTTTGTTCTGCCCCAGGGCATTGGACAGAATCAGAATCGAGTTGAGCGGTGTGCGCAACTCGTGGCTCATGGTGGACAGGAATTCGGATTTATAGCGTGAAGACATCTCCAGCTCGCGAATCTTGTCTTCCAGCTCATGACGTAATAGCTCGAGCTCGTCATTCTTCTGGGCCATTTCAGATTTTTGCTCGGTGAGCATGCGCGCCTGGGCTTCGAGCTCTTCATTGGTAACGCGCAGCTCTTCCTGTTGGGCTTGCAGGCTTTCTTCAGACGCCCGCAACGCCTGGGTCTGTGACTCCAGCTCTTCGTTGATTGCTTTTAGTTCTTCCTGTTGTTGTTGCAGGCGAGATTCAGACGCAGACAGCTCCATGGCCTGCTCTTCAAGATCTTCATTGGCCTGGGCCATTTCCGTTTTTTGCCGTTCCAGAGCATCGGCCTGGGACTGCGTTTGCTCCAGCATCAGGGCCAGGCGGAAACGGCTTTGTGCACTATGCAACGACACAGAAATGACCGCCACGCACTGCTCCATAAAGGCCAGATCGTCATTGCTGAAGTCACGGAATGCACCAATTTCCAGCACCCCTTTCACTTCGTCTTCATGGACAATGGGCATCACCATGACATTGCGTGGCTGGCCGGCACCGGTGCCGGAAGCAATGCTGATGTAATCATCCGGCACTTGCTCCAGCAGAATGCTCTTGCGCTCCAGGGCGCACTGCCCCACCAGGGATTCCCCCAGACGAAATTCATTGGCCAGATGCTTACGCCGCTGCATGGCATAGGAGCTGCTCAGACTGAGCAGCTCCGTGTCAGGGTCATAGCTGTAAAATGCGCCCACCTGCGCCTCGACCACCGGCACCAAGAAACTCAGCATGTTGTTACCGAGCTGCTCGAATCCCATCTCCCCGCGCATGCGGTTATTCAGTTCAGCCAGATGGTTCTTCACCGTTTCCTGGCGCCGGTCTTCCGTATGCCGAGCCACCAGCGCATCACGCATTTTACGAATAGCATGCAGCAAGTGACCGGTTTCATCCCGGCCACCCTTTTCAATACGGGTATCCCATTTGCCATTGGCAATGTTATCCGCGGCATCAACGGCGCCTTCCAGAGGCAGCGTAATGGCCCGGGTAACACGCAAAGCAATCAATGCCAGCAAGGTAAAGGCCACCAGCCCCAGAAATAGCCCGATTTTTTGGGTGCCCAGGTTATCCGAACGGCTCTTGTTCAGGGTTTCGCGAAACGCTTCGTAGCGCTGCTTCTCGAACGCCTTCTGATTGCCCTCGTAGGTGTCCTGCAACTCTCGTACGTGTGCAATGCGCTGGTACAGATCATCCGAGGTGCCGTTATTGGTGATCAGGCTACGGGCCAGCGCAGTGGCCTCGTTGATATAGGCGGTAAAATTGCGGCGCAATTCTTCCACGCCAGCGGAAAGCGTTGGGTCGGTCCGGCGGATGTCTGCCAGCCGTTGCTCAAACGCCGAGGCTCTGGACTGCGCCTCTTCAAGCAGATCCGGATCAGCCTGGGTAATCGCCGCGATATAAGACTCGCTGATGGCGATGAAATCCACATTGTTGGCGTTGATCAATTCCAGAACCGGAAAGTCCTGACTTTCAATCCGCTTGAGATGATCAATATTGGTTTCGGCGATGTAGAAGCTGTAGGCCGCGTAGACCACAAACAGCACGATCCCCAGCCCGGCTACAGACAAAATCTTCAGCCGCACGGACAGGTTCTGGAACCAGTTCATTCAGATAGCCCTCATGCCTTTTCCGGCTTGTTGTTATCCAGGCCCCTTTGCAGGGCTAAGACTAAAGTGTGAGGCTACCAGAAACTGACAGAAAGCGGCAATAAATCACATGAATAGCGCAGGCTAGAAAGTTGATTTTTCAGGGATAAAACAGGCTAAATCGATAAACCAAGCGCAATAAAATGCAACAGCGGAAGAACAAAGCTTATTGCGGTCAGTTACTTAAACAGGGCTATCCGCGACGGACGAGCGCACGGACTCACAGGCGAAAATGCCAGCATGCTGCGATAAGGACGAGAAAAAGAGGAAGTTGGTGCGGGTAGCCGGACTTGAACCGGCATGACCTAATGGTCGACAGATTTTAAGTCTGTTGTGTCTACCAATTTCACCATACCCGCAGGAAGATCATCGTGCGCGTTAAGCGTGAAATAAAAACAGGGATAGGTTAAGCGACTGTTTCTATTTATCTTTCTGTTGAAATGACGATATCGAACTGAGCCTGTCACTTCATCGCCCGTGTGGGTCGGTAATTGGAGGCGCGGGTCGGAATCGAACCGGCGTTAACGGAGTTGCAGTCCGCTGCATGACCACTCTGCCACCGCGCCATTTAACTGTTTTACCAAGAAAAAACCTCGGCATAACCGAGGCTTTCAAAATCTTGGAGCGGGAAACGAGATTCGAACTCGCGACCCCAACCTTGGCAAGGTTGTGCTCTACCAGCTGAGCTATTCCCGCTTTTTCCGCAGCGAAGACACTGCTCCGTTGCGGGAAAGAATTCTACCCATCACCCCCGGGGTGTCAACCCGGCACCGGCTGTTTTTTCTGACTTTTCAGGACTTTGACTGACTTTTGAGCAATTGCGGTGCTGCAGCACGAAGATACGAGCCCATGGACCACAGAGTGAATGCGGTGGCCAAGTACAGCAAACCATAGCTGAGCCACAGCCACGGGTTCATGATGATGTCGCCGTCCACAGTAAAATCCGGTTTCTGCGCCAACAGCAAGGTAATCGCCGTCATCTGGGTCACTGTCTTGATCTTGCCCAGCTGGCTGACCGCCACTTTTGCCCGCTCACCGAGCTCCGCCATCCACTCACGCAGTGCCGAGACGGTAATCTCACGGGACACAATCACCATGGCCGGCACCGCCAACCAGGCGGTGGCATGAACCTGCACCAACATCACCAGGGCCACCCCCACTATCAGCTTGTCTGCCACCGGGTCCAGAAAGGCGCCAAAGGGGCTGGTCTGATTGAGTTTGCGCGCCAGATAACCGTCCAGCCAGTCCGTAAGACCCGCCGCCAGAAATAACAGGGCCGCGCAGACATCACTCCACTGAAACGGCAGGTAGAACACCAGCACCAGCACGGGAATTGCCAGCACCCGAATCAGGGTGAGGATATTCGGCAAATTCAGGATGGGGTGCACTTTCTGCATAGGGAGGAACTACCGGCCATGAAAATAAGCCACCAGTATAGCGGAAAGCCGGCCATGACTCATTTCCGATTTTCAGATTAAAAACTGAACACGCTATTGATGAAACCAGTCGTACAGGGTCTGCGCCATCTGGGCATTGATTCCCGGCACCCGGGCCAGCTCGCTGGCGGAGGCATTGCGCATCTGCTTCAGGCCGCCAAAGTGGGTCAGCAATGCCTTGCGACGCTTGGGCCCGATACCGGGAATTTCATCCAGCGTGGACTGCTTGCGCGCCTTGCCTCGTCTGGCTCGATGACCGGTCAAGGCAAACCGGTGCGCTTCATCGCGGACCTGCTGCAACAGATGGAGCGCGGAGTCCGCCGGGCCGGGGACCATTTCTTTTCCGCAAGGCAGATAAAGAGCTTCGAAGCCCGGCCGGCGGCTCGGGCCTTTACCAATCCCCATGACGCGCACCGCAGCTTGCAGTTCCAGCTCCTGAATCACTTTCCAGCCCCGCTGCATTTGCCCTTTGCCGCCATCAATCAAAAGAAGATCGGGTAACCTGCCCTGCTCTTTCAATACCCGCTGATAGCGACGCCGAATGGCTTCTTCCAGCGCTTCATAATCATCACCGCCCGCCGCCGGGTTCACATTGAAATGCCGGTAGTCCTGCTTGCGGGCACCTTGCTGGTCAAACACCACGCAGGAGGCCACGGCTTTCTCGCCTTGCGTATGGCTGATGTCGAAACACTCAATGCGCCGCACCGGTTCGCTACTTTCCAACAGCGTTTCCAGAGCAAGAAAACGGGCTTCCATATGCTCGCGGGCAGCAAGCTCGGCCGCCATGGACTGCTGGGCATTGGTTTGTGCCATGGTGATCCAGGCGGCACGATCACTGCGCACCCGCCAGGCCAACCGAACTTTCTTGCCCCACTGACTTTCCAGTGCCTGCTGCAGCGCATCAGCGCCGGGAATGTCCATGCTCAGCAAAATTTCCTGCGGTTTGACCGGATCTTCCCGGTCGCCCAGATAATATTGGGAAAGAAAGGCCTCGAGGATTTCGCTGCGGTCTTCCTCGCCCCGGGTATCCGGCCGAAAGGTGCGGTGACCCAGAATACGCCCATCACGAATCATCAACACTTCGATCACGGCCAGGCCATGCCGGGTTTCAATGGCGACCACGTCCAGATCCCCCTGCCCGGTTTCCGCGTATTGCTTTTGTTGTACGGATTGAATGGCTGCCAGCTGATCCCGCAAGATCGCCGCTTTTTCGAATTCCAGCGCCAGCGAGGCCGCCTCCATGTCGGCGCTCAGCTGTTCCACCACTTCCCGGCTGCGTCCATCAAGAAAGTCCGCCGCCATCTTCACCTGGCGCGCATAATCGGCTTCACTCACCAGCCCCACGCACGGTGCCGTACAACGATTGATCTGGTGCTGGAGACACGGGCGGGTACGGTTGCGGAAGTAGCTGTCACTGCAGTTGCGGACCTGGAACACCTTCTCGATCAGGGACAGGGCTTCGCGCACCGCACCACCACTGGGGTACGGGCCAAAGTACTGACTGCCAGCCCGGCGTGTGCCGCGATGAAAGGTGACGCGGGGAAAACGGTCGGCACTGGTGATACGGATATACGGGTAGGATTTGTCGTCGCGCAGAAGAATGTTGTAAGGCGGTTTCAATTCCTTGATCAGCGACTGTTCCAGCAGCAGCGCTTCCGCCTCACTGCCGGTCACCGTTGTCTGGATGTTACAAATTCGTCCGACCAGTGCCCGGGTTTTCGCACTGGACACATTTTTCTGGAAGTAACTGTTCAGGCGGGCCTGAAGGTTGCGCGCCTTGCCCACATACAAAACACCTCCATCCCCGTCCAGCATGCGATAAACGCCGGGTTTGCGAGCACAGTGAGCAAGGAAGTGTTTAGCGTCGAAATCTGGCAAGGGGAACATCTCAAAACAGGTTAAACAGAAAGTGTATCAGTCCTGCCCTGATGATTTCCCCTTCTAGCAAACCGGCAATCAGGAAGCCGTGTTTTCTACCGCATCAAGCATACCGTGACGCACGGCCAGTAACGCCATTTCCACATCGCTGGTCACACCCAGCTTGTCGAAAATACGGTACCGGTAGGTGTTGACGGTTTTCGGCGACAGGCAAAGCTTGTCTGCCACATCCTGCACCTTGTGGCAGTTCACGATCATCATCATGATTTGCAGTTCACGCTCGGAAAGCATATCCAGCAGCGAACCCTCATCGCCGGTATAGGGCTTGAGCGCCATGGCCTGGGCGATTTCCGGGCTGATATAGCGCTGCCCGGTGGCGACTACCTTGATGGCGCGCACCATTTCCTCCAGATCAGCACCCTTGGTCATGTAACCTGCGGCACCGGCTTTCATCAGGCGGGACGGAAACGGTTCTTCTTCACACATGGTCACCGCGATAACGCGGATACCCTCGTCAACGCGTAACAATTTACGGGTGGCTTCCAGGCCACCGATGCCTGGCATTTTCAGGTCCATCAGCACCACTTCCGGCGCCAGCTCCCTGGCCATTTGCACGGCCAGCTCGCCTGAATTCGCCTCGCCGACAACTCGCAGGCCCTCCACTTCGCCCAACATGCGAGCAATGCCGGTACGGACCAGATCATGGTCGTCCACTACCAATACTTTGATCATTACTGCGTCCCCCGGGTAGTTCCTTTACCCGTTAATGTTCTGTTTTTCTGTTGATTTGTAGGCCCAAGAATACCGCTTGTCCACAGGCATGCATAGGGCGCCGTTAACAAACGATGGCATATTGTGCACGCCCCTGTCTGCCCATTACGCTTGCGCCATTAGCCTTTAGTCGCGTTGACCGGTCAGTCAAAAAAGCGAACCATATAGACACCATCGCCAGTATTCAGCTGGCCGCTGATCGACGCTGCTAACGACATCGCCAACAATGACAAAAGGCAACCCATGAGCGCAATCATTTTGCTCCTGCTGGGGCTGGGTGGCATGGCCGCCGGCTACTTCGTCTACTCTCGTTTTATTGCATCGCGCATCTACAAGCTGGACCCAAATTTCCGCACCCCTGCCCACGAGTATGAAGACGGCGTGGATTTCGTACCCACCAACCGTTATGTGTTGTGGGGCCACCATTTCACCTCCGTGGCGGGTGCGGCACCGATTGTCGGCCCGGCCATTGCCGTTATCTGGGGCTGGCTACCCGCTTTTCTCTGGGTGGTCTTCGGCACCATCTTCTTTGCCGGTGTGCACGACAGTGGCGCCCTGTGGGCCAGTGTCCGCAACCGGGCGAAGTCTGTCGGCGCACTCACCGGCGAGGTCGTTGGCGGCCGTGCACGCACCGTCTTCATGATTGTTATCTTCCTGGTGTTATTGATGGTCAACGCGGTATTTGGCGTCGTGATCGCCAAGCTGTTGATCAATAACCCTGGCGCGGTCGTGCCCGTGTGGGGCGCTATCGCCGTGGCGTTAGTCATCGGGCAACTCATTTACCGCAGGATAATTGGCCTTGGCCTGGTTTCCATACTCGGTGTCGCAGCCCTGTATAGCCTGATTTACGTGGGCCCCATGGTTCCCGTTACCCTGCCCGATCAGGTCATGGGGCTGTCGGCAAACGCCAGCTGGATACTGATGCTGTTTGCGTATGCTGCCGTGGCCTCACTGCTTCCCGTCTGGATGCTCTTGCAGCCCCGCGACTACATCAACGGCCTGCAATTGTTCGTCGGCCTGATCCTGCTTTATGGTGCTGTACTGCTCGGCAACCCCCAGGTTGTCGCGCCGATGATCAACAGCGACGTTCCTGCCGGCACGCCTTCCTTGTTACCGCTTCTGTTTGTCACCATCGCTTGTGGCGCCATCTCCGGCTTCCATGGTCTGGTCGCCTCCGGCACCAGCTCCAAGCAGCTGGACAAGGAAACCGACGCCCGCTTCGTTGGGTATTTCGGTGCTGTGGGCGAAGGCGCACTGGCACTGGCAGCCATCATTGCCGCCACCGCCGGTTTTGCCTCTCTGGCGGACTGGCAAGCGGTATACACGGCCTTTGGCCAAGGCAGCCTGACCGCCTTTGTGGATGGTGGCGCCAATATTCTTGCCAATGGCATGGGCATGGATGTGGGCGTTGCCGCTACCCTGCTCACCGTGATGGCGGCCCTGTTTGCTGGCACCACCATGGACACCGGCCTGCGGCTGCAACGTTATATTTTCCAGGAATGGGGCGAAATCTATCAACAGAAATGGATGACCCGCCCCCTGCCCGCCACACTCCTGGCAGTGCTCAGCTGCCTGCTGCTGGCGTTTGGGGCAGGCGGTGCCGATGGTTCTGGTGGCCTGCTTATCTGGCCCTTGTTCGGTACCACCAATCAATTGCTCGCCGGGCTGACACTGCTGGTCATTACCATCATGTTGGTGAAACGGGGTCGTCCGGCCATTTACACCCTGGCGCCACTGGTCTTCCTGCTGGTCATGACCCTGTTTGCCCTGTTGATACAGTTGAAAAGCTTCTATGAAAAACAGGACTGGTTCCTGCTCGGGCTGGATCTGGTTGTCTTGGTGGCAGCGCTGCTGGTTACGCTGGAGTGCACCGCCGCTCTCAAGCGAGCCTTCAAAGCGCCACCGGAGCCTCTGTAATGACGACACCGACACAATGGCTCAAACGCATCAGCGATCTCGGGGCGCAGTATTACAATGCGCCCTATCGAGCCGCCATTGCCCGTGCCAAACGGGATGAAGAGGACTTGTTCATGCTGCTGGTGTTCTCGGAAATGATGGGTGTTCCCAACCCGGCCGCCTGGAGCACCCTGGAATTGCAGCCACTGCTGATGGAGCGCTTTCATGACTGGCACACCCGCATGGGCATGGAGCGCTCACCGCTTGATCACTTTCGCTGCTGCTGATGGCTGACACCGACACCGCCGCACAGCCTGTCCTTGATCTGGATGCCCTACTCGCCTCCCGCACCCTGCTCATGGTGGGCGGCAAGGGAGGCGTGGGTAAAACCACCACCGCCTCCGCCCTGGCCATCCGCGCTGCCGACCAGGGTCGCAAGGTGTTGCTGGTCTCAACCGACCCGGCCCACAGCCTGGCAGACGCCTTTAACCGCCCCATCGGCAATTCACCCACCTGTCTGGCGCCGGGACTGACCGCCCTGGAGCTGGACCCGGATGACGAAGTCGAGGCCTACCTGGAGCGGGTTAGCGCCCAGATGCGTCGCTTTGCCACTCCTGACCAATTCCGCGAGCTGGACAAGCAGTTACGCCTCAGCCGCCAATCGCCCGGCGCGCAGGAAGCCGCGTTGCTAGAGCGCATCTCGCGGTTAATTGATGTCGACAGCCGTGACTACGACCTGTTGATCTTCGACACCGCTCCCACCGGCCACACATTGCGACTGCTAAGCTTGCCCGAAGTCATGGCCGCCTGGACCCAGGGCCTGCTGCGTCACAGTGACAAAGCCCGCAAACTGGGCCAGGTGTTAGGCCACCTGACACCGGACAAGAGTGTCGACAGCCCCCTGCAGGACCCCACCGATCACGCCACCGCAGGCCTGGACCCACGCAGCCAGGAAGTCGCCGATACGCTGATGACTCGCCAACGATTGTTCCACCGCGCTCGCCGGCAACTGTCCGATGCCGCCCAAACCGCTTTTATTTTTGTGCTGACCCCCGAGCGGCTGCCCATTCTCGAGACGCAACGCGCCGTCGCCTCTCTGACAGACAATGGTATTCCAGTGGCAGGCGCCGTGGTTAACCGGGTGCTCCCGGAAACAGCAGACAGCGCGTTTTTCGCAGCCCGCCATGCACGCCAGCAACGGCACATGGAAGAGCTGGCGCACGCTTTGGGCGCGCTACCTCGCAAGGACTTGGCACTACAGGAAGATGACATTCAGGGACTGGAGGCAATCCGGGCATTTGCTGGATTGCTCGGCAACGCGGATCACTAAGCTTCAGCCACTAGCGTGTTGCGTGAACCGAGCCACGGCCGCAGAGCGGCACAAAAAAAAGCCCGCACTCATCGAGTGCGGGCTCTCTGTTTGGCGGAGGGGGTGGGATTTGAACCCACGGACGGTCTCCCGTCGCCGGTTTTCAAGACCGGTGCATTCGGCCACTCTGCCACCCCTCCAAGGTGGCAGCAATAATACATGAGCAATGAGGCCAGTCAACGTCGAAGCCACAATACCGCGCACGACTGGTTGAGTTTTGATCGCTGAGCGGATCCGTTCAGCTCAATCGGAATAACGACGGAAAATTCGCTGCTTGGCGCGCTCGTATTGCGCCTGGTTGATAGCCCCTTCCTGCATCAGCCGGCGGTGCTCTGCCACTTCTGCCGCCAGCCGTTCTTTCCTGTCGGGCAACAGGCTCCAGGCTCGCTCTCCCCGTAGCTGCAGCGCGCCAACCACCTTTGCGAAACGCTTTCTGTCTCCGCGCTGATCAAACAGGTCGAACATCACCACCCGCCCGTTACGGGTATAGAACAGCAGGCGCCGGGACGAGCCCCGCAGGCAAAACCCCACACACAGCAAGGACACCCCCAGCGCAGCCAGCGCGGCAACGGCCTGCCCCACAGCCAACAGGAGCCCGGCAACGATGAGTGCCAGCACTGCAACACTCAGGGACCGCCAGGCAATTTCACGATAAGCACTTGGAGAGTCTGCCAGAAACGCCAGATTGATGATCCGCGTTACCTCGCGCCGGCCACGCTGCTCCGTCCATTCAAGATAGCGACCATTGAAAAGGATGATCCGGCGGTGTCGCCCCAACAGCCGGTTTTTCTGTTCGAAAACCAGCTCATGGCGACGCGATGCCAAGTCCGGCACTTGAAGCAAATCGTTGTACAACGAATGCCGATTCTGTACCGCTGCCAGCTCGATTTGCTCACTTTCAGTGGCAGCCAGCGATAATGCGCTCATAAGGCCCCCTCAGCTCAGACTCAGGCATTTTAAGTACGAAAATAGTATTACGTACTTGCCATGCCATCCCGAGATAAGGGTCACAAAAGTGCACATCTGTCGTCACCGGCGATCCTTGGCGACTCACCCGGCACTTTCTCATGGCGAAAAGCCGGTTTAACGCTTGATTTTGCCCCCCTCGCCCTTATGATCACAGGAACAATTGGCAAGGATGAGTGATATCATGAATAACCCGACCAACCCCTACTCCGCCCCCCACCAGCACGGCGTTGCCGTTTCCGGGGAGCGCGCGGCCCAGGTACTGAAAAACACCTATATGCTGCTGGGGCTGTCACTCGTTGTGGCAACCGGCGCGTCCTGGTTTGCCATGGCCAGCAACATCGGCTTCGTTAACGTCTGGCTGACCATTGGTGTCTATTTTGGTCTGCTGTTCGCCACCAACGCGCTGCGCAACAGCGCCTGGGGCATTCTGGCTGTCTTCGGCCTGACCGGCTGGCTGGGCTTCACCACCGGCCCAATCATTAACATGTACGCCCAGATCCCCGGCGGCATGGAGATTGTAACCACCGCTCTGGCTGGCACTGCCGGTATTTTCGTAGCCATGTCGGCCATTGCCCTTGTGACCCGCAAAGACTTCAGCTTCCTTACCAACTTCATCATGATCGGTATTCTGGTGGCGTTCGGGGCGAGCATCGCCAACATCTTCTTCGCCATCCCGGCGCTGAGCCTGGCGGTATCTGCTGCCTTTGTGCTGCTGTCTTCCCTGCTGATCATGTGGCAGACCAGCGCCATCATCCATGGCGGTGAAACCAACTACATCATGGCAACCGTGACCCTGTTCGTTTCCATCTACAACCTGTTCATGTCCTTGTTGCACCTGCTGACAGCACTCAGCGGCAACGATTAATGCGTTTCTCGCTACTGGTCAACGCGGCGGCGGATTCCGCCGCCGCGTTGACCGCCCTGCATACCGCCCAAGCCCTTCTCGACACCCCCGATCATCAACTCCACTGCCTGTTCTTCTACCGGGATGCCGTGCATCTGGCGAACCGTCATGCCTGGACCGGTGATGGCACCCAGGCCAGCACCGCCCAGCAGTGGCAGCAATGGCTTGCCCGTCATGATGTGAATGCCGTGGTTTGTGTGGGTGCCGCCCAGCGCCGGGGTATTGTCGCCACCGACGCGGACAACACACTGGCGGACGGCTTCTCTCTGGCAGGGCTGGGACAATGGGCAGAGGCACTCATCAACAGCGACCGGGTGATCCAGTTTGGCTAACCATACCCTCTACATCGCCACCGGCAGCCAACCCTTCTCCAGCCAGTTCCAGGAGATGCTGGACATGCTGCTCACCGGTGCAGCATTCGGACAGGCCACAACCTTGTGGCTTACGCCCCCTGCCCTTGCCACGCTAAAACTGTGCCCTAACGACACCCTGATGCAACTCACTGACTTCGGTGTGCGCTGCGTGACCGAAAAACCGGGACGCGAGGAAAACACACCCTGCCCGGTGAGCGCCGACCCGCTCGGGTATGATGAGCTGCTATCATTACGCACCCAATGCGATCAGATTCTGGTGTTCTGAATGTTGCACCTGCTTGGCTTTTCCCCCGACGATGACAACACGCGCCAGCGCTTCTCGGCGCTTTATACCCCTGGCGACATTTGCGTCTTCACCGATGCGGGCCTGTTACTTGCAACACGGCTGGAACTGAAAGGAGATGGCTACCTGCTGGCGCATGCCTCCTTACAACTCCCGGACAGCGCCCTGCCAGTGATAGATCATGCTGGTCTGATCACACTGATAGCCGAACACGGCCCGTGCACCAGCTGGTATTGAAACGCTTCCACGTACCATGCTTCACGCAACACGCCTTAAACCCGATGAGATGGAATCATGACTGAACATGCTTTTGCGCCTTTCGTTCGCACCCTGGGCCGCGGCAAACGCGCCCGCCGCAGCCTCACCCGCGAAGAAGCCCGTGAGGCCATGCAGGCCATCCTCGACGGAAACGTGGAAGATATTCAGCTGGGCGCTTTCCTGATGCTGTTGCGGGTAAAAGAAGAAACACCGGATGAGCTGGCCGGGTTTCTTGATGCCTGCCGACCCGCCTGCTACCAGGCCCTTGCCGAGCTGCCCCATGTGGAACTGGACTGGCCCAGCTATGCCGGCAAGAAAAAGCACCACCCTTGGTACCTGCTGGCAACAGTGCTACTGGCCAGCAACGGCATCCGCACTTTTCTCCATGGCGGACCGGCGCACACTCCCAATCGCGTGTATACCGATCAGCTCCTGCCGCAACTGGGCCTGCCCGTTGCGCAAACCGTCGCTGAAGCGCACGCACACCTTGAAGAACACGGGCTGGCGTACCTGCCCCTGGAACAGTTCTGCCCGGCACTGGCACGGATGCTCACGCTGCGTTACTTCCTGGGCCTGCGCTCGCCAATCAACACCCTGGCCCGCAGCCTCAACCCTGCCCAGGCACCACTGTCCATGCAGAGTGTTTTCCACCCGGCTTACATCGAGCTACATCAAGGGGCGGCCACGCTGGCCGGTGATCGGGACCTGCTCCTGTTCAAGGGCGAAGGCGGCGAGCTGGAAATCCGCCCGGATGCACGTACCGCCATTCAAGGCATTCGCCATGGCGAGGCACTGCAAAGCGCAGTGATTGATAGCGCCATGCCTCGACAAACACCACCGGGCGACCCCAGTGCAGACACAGTTTTAAAGGTATGGCGCGGCGAAACCCGTGATGAGTACGGTGAACAAGCGGTTATTCATACCGTGGCCGTGGCGCTGTGGGGGCTCGACAAGGCGGACTCCCTGGAGGGTGCGCGCAAAGATGCCGCAGCACTGTGGGAAAACCGCGATAAGACACGGCTTTAAGGACCGCTGTCGGATTACGCCTTTCAGGCTCTCTGTACCCTTGGGTAAATCTGACCTACAAAACCGTGCTCTGTAGATCGGGTTTACCCAAGGGCGCAGAGAGGCGTAACCGTAAACCGACATGGATCTTTTCAGGGTTTAAACCAGCCGAACCTGGGATGCAGGCTGACCACGCTGCCCACGATAATCAATGTCGGCGCGTGGATTTCCCGGCCTTCTATATCGTCCGGAAGCTGATTCAGGGTGCCGGTAATCACCTCTTGCAGGTTGGTGGTACCCCGTGACACCAGCGCGATCGGCGTATCACCCGCACGGCCATGGGCGATCAGCTGGCTGCAGATTTGCCGCAAGCCCACCAGCCCCATGTAGAACACCACCGTCTCGGTTTCGCTGACCAAATGCTCCCAATCCAGATCCACCGAGCCATCCTTGCGGTGCCCGGTCACAAAGCGCACAGACTGGGCATGATCACGGTGTGTCAGTGGAATACCGGCGTAGGAAGCACAGCCACTGGCGGCAGTAATCCCCGGCACCACCTGGAAGTCGATGCCCTCAGCCACAATCAGGTCAATTTCTTCACCACCCCGGCCGAAGATGAACGGGTCCCCGCCCTTCAGGCGGCACACCTTCTTCCCCTGTTTAGCGTAATGGACCAGCAATTCATTGATGTTGTCCTGGGGCAGCGCGTGTTTATCGCGGGCCTTGCCCACGTACACCAGCTCCGCATCCCGGCGGGCCAGATCCACGATCCCCTTGCCCACCAGGCGGTCGTACAGCACCACGTCGGCTTTTTGCAGCAACCGCAGTGCCCGGAAGGTCAGCAAGTCCGGATCCCCCGGCCCGGCGCCCACCAGGTACACTTCGCCTCGACTCAGGGTGGCCGCATCAGCGGATTCGATGGCGGCAGCCAGCATGGCTTCCGCTTCGCTGTCCTTGCCCGCCAGCACTTTCTCCACCACCGGGCTATCCAGGGTCTGTTCCCAGAACAGGCGCCGCGCGCCGATATTGTCGAGTTTTTCTTTCAGCGGCTGACGGAAGCGGGCCATCAGGTCGGCCAGTCGCCCCCAGCGAGCCGGCAAGGACGATTCCAGCTGGGCACGTAGCTTACGCGCCAGCACCGGTGACGCGCCGGAGGAACTGATACTGATCAGCACCGGGGAACGGTCAACAATGGCAGGGAAGATGAAATCACCCAGCGACGGATCATCCACCACATTCACCGGCAGGCCACGTTGCTGCGCCAAGCCGGCAATCTGGGCATTAGTGTCGCGATCATCCGTGGCACAGATGACCAGTGCTACTCCGTCCAGATCCGCACTCGCAAACGCACGATCCACACAGGAGCCGCCACTTTGCACCACAATATCGCGCAGCTCATCGCACACATTCGGGGCAGCAACATTCACAACCGCACCCGAACGATGCAGAAGGCGCCCTTTACGCAGCGCCACTTCGCCGCCGCCAGCCAGCAGAGCCACTTTGCCCTGCAAACGCCAACTGATCGGTAAAAAATCCATGCTTGCTCCCGGTAAACGCCGGACGCTAGATGCATGACGCCTGACGCAAACAGCATAAACCCGGCGTTACAGGTTTGCCATACGGCGACACGCATTGTCGCAGCCGCCGTCGTTGCGCCAGAACAGCCTTACTTCAGGCGTTCCAGACCTCTCATGTAGGGACGCAATGCCTCAGGCACGGTCACGGAACCATCTTCGTTTTGATAGTTCTCCAGAATTGCCACCAGCGTACGCCCTACTGCCAGGGCAGACCCATTCAAAGTGTGTACCAATTCCGGCTTGCCGGTTTCCGGGTTACGCCAGCGAGCCTGCATGCGGCGTGACTGGTAGTCCTGGAAGTTGGAGCAGGACGAAATTTCCCGGTAACACTGCTGACTGGGGAGCCAGACTTCGATGTCATAGGTTTTGGACGAGGAAAAGCCCAGATCACCGCCACACAGGATCACCACTCGGTACGGCAAATCCAGCTTCTGTAGTACGGCTTCCGCATGCCCAGTGAGCGCCTCCAACGCCGCATCGGATTCCTCCGGGCGTACCATCTGCACCAGTTCGACCTTTTCGAACTGGTGCTGGCGGATCATGCCGCGGGTATCCCTGCCGTGACTCCCTGCCTCGGAACGAAAGCACGGCGTGTGGCAGGTGTAGCGACGCGGCATGGTGTCCGCTTCAAGAATCTCGTCCGCCGCCAGATTGGTCACCGGCACTTCCGCGGTAGGGATCAGGTATAGCTCTCGCTCTCCTTCCATCTTGAACAGGTCTTCCGCGAATTTAGGCAGCTGCCCTGTGCCGCGCAGGGCTTCCGGCCCGACCAGAAACGGCACATACACTTCCTGATAACCGTGTTCATCGCTGTGCATGTCGAGCATGAAATCGATCAGCGCCCGATGCATGCGAGCCAACCCGCCACTCATCACAGAGAACCGGGCGCCGGACAGTTTGGCCGCGCGCTCGAAGTCCAGCCCGCCGTCCAGGGCTTCACCCACATCCACGTGATCTTTGGGTTCAAACGGCAGCACCTTCGGAGTGCCCCACTGGCGCACTTCAACGTTGTCGTCTTCGTCATTACCCGCCGGCACCGCATCTTGCGGCACATTGGGAATGCCCATCAGAAATTCACGAATGTCTTCCTGAATCGCCTTGGCGCTGGCCACTTCCCGGTCGAGCTCAGCATCAATGGTTTGCAGGGTGTCGGCCACCTGTGCCTTCGCCTCTTCCACAGCCATACCGGACTTGATCAGTTCGCCCACCTGCTTGGAGGCTTTTTTGCGGTCAGCCTGCAACTCCTGGGAACGGATGTCGGCCTGCTTGCGCTTGGCATCCAGCGACGCAAACGCGTCCAGGTCCAGGGTGTAACCGCGTTTGCTCAGCGCCGTCTTGATCGCTTCGCCGTCCTGCCGCAGGGCACGAATATCCAGCATGCTTCTTTTACTCCAAAATCAAAAAAAGGCAGAGTTGGAAGTTTAAACTTCCAACTTCCCCACGTTATTCAAAAATCAGTCGGCCCAGCGCCAATCCCGCTATGCCGAGCATCAGACAAACCGTCACCGACGCCACTGCATAGCCCGCAGCCAGCGAAAAGGCCCTGGCTTCCACCATGCGCACCAACTCAAACGAAAAGGTGGAAAAAGTCGTCAGGGCACCGAGCATGCCGGTCATCAAGGCCAGTCGCCACACGTCTCCCACCGGCAGACTGGCCAGCATGACCGCCAGTAGTCCAAACAGAAAACTGCCAGCCAGATTCACCCCGAAAGTAGCCCAGGGCCAGGCCGGCATCGCCGGAACCCCAACCCACAGGCTGGTACCAAAACGCAGACAGGCGCCAATAGCGCCGCCGCAGGCCACCGCAATCCAGGGCAGCATGCCGCCTTCCGTAATTGCTGATACCGACATTATTTTCCCTTCCCGTAACGGGTCCAGTCGCTGCTAGCGTTCAGCTCACGCAGGCGTGCCAACTTTTCCCCTACCTTGATTTCAAGCCCGCGATTTACCGGCTCGTAAAGACGGGTATTTTGCAGGCTCACCGGAAAGTAGTTTTCCCCGGCCACAAAGGCCTCGGGAAAATCATGGGCATAATGATACTCGGCACCGAAGCCTTCGTCTTTCATAAGCTGGGAGGGCGCATTACGCAGGTGCAGAGGCACTTCGTCGGTGGGCTGCTGGCGAACCAGCGCGCGCGCCTGGTTATAGGCGTTGTAGACCGCGTTACTTTTCGGCGCTACCGCCAGATAGGCAATGGCCTGAGCGATCGCCAGCTCCCCTTCCGGGCTCCCCAGACGTTCCTGTACATCCCAGGCCTGCAGGCAGAGAGTCAGTGCCCTCGGATCTGCGTTACCTATGTCTTCACTGGCCATGCGCACGACGCGCCGGGCAATGTAGAGCGGGTCGCAACCGCCGTCCAGCATGCGCGCGAACCAGTACAGGGAAGCATCCGGATCCGAACCACGCACAGACTTGTGCATGGCGCTGATCTGGTCATAGAACAGGTCGCCACCCTTGTCGAAACGGCGTACCGCGTCACGCAATACCTCGCGCATCAGCTCCGCATCAATTTGCGGCGTATCCATGTCGGCCAGGTCCGCAGCGACTTCGAGCATGTTCAGTAGCCGCCGGGCATCCCCGTCGGCGTAATTGAGTAGCAACTCCTGCGCCTCGGCATCCAGTTCCATGCCGTTAAGGCTTGGGTCATGCAGCGCCCGAGCCAGCAACCCGGTCAGATCTTCCGGCGCCAGCGCACGCAACCGGTATACCCGTGCTCGCGACAACAACGCATTGTTCAGCTCAAAAGACGGGTTTTCAGTGGTCGCGCCAATGAAGGTGATGGTCCCTTCCTCCACGTGGGGAAGGAATGCATCCTGTTGGGCCTTGTTGAAGCGGTGCACCTCATCCACAAACAGGACAGTGCGTCGCCCCTGGCCCAGGCGAATCTGGGCCTGCTCAACCGCGGCGCGGATATCCTTTACCCCGGAAAGCACAGCGGACAGCGTGATAAACGCAGCATCCACGGTTTGCGCCATGATCAACGCCAGGGTGGTTTTGCCGGTACCGGGCGGCCCCCACAGAATCATGGAGTGCAATTGGCCGCGATCCAGGGCCTGGCGTAGCGGCTTGCCCTCGCCTACCAGATGCTGCTGGCCTACATAGTCATCCAGATGGGTGGGGCGCAGGCGCGCCGCCAGGGGCTGAGCCTGCTGGGCGGCATCGGCGGCAAAAAGATCGCTCATGGAAAATGCCTACTGGTGACCGGGCCGCGGCCGGGAACTCCGGCCACAGCCTCAATTACTGTTGTTGCTGAATGACATCCGTGCCTTCAGGCGGCTCGAAGTGGAACAGGTTGCTGTCGATGCCACCGTTCACGGTCAGACTCTTGAAGTCGATGACCGTCTGCTGGCCCAGTGCATCCTGCAGGCGCATGGATGCCGGCTCGCCGCCCTTGAAGGTCACATCCAGCTGGTCGAACAGCGGGTCCTGGCCTTTCGGCGTAAGCCGATACGTGACTTCGCCACCCTGATTATCACGTTCAGAAATACTGAATGCCTTGGCCACATCGGCAGGCTTGCCACCAAACAGCAGAGCCGGAGTTTGGCCCAGATCCTGGCTCAGGGGACGCACCACTACCTGTTCTAGGTCCTTGTCGTAAACCCAGACGGTTTTGCCGTCAGAGGCCGCCATCTGCTCGAAGGGAGACTCCGTGAGCCAGTAAAACTGGTTCCCGCGGGCCACCTGAAAACGGCCTGTGGCTTCCTGCATGTGCGTGCCGCCTTGATCCAGCACCACCTGCTCAAACTCCCCTTTCATGGACTTGAGTGCCTGCAGGCGATCCAGCAGATCATCCGTGGCGTCAGCCCATGCGGTAGACGCAAACAAGACAGCAGGCACCAACGTCAGACTCAACAGCAACTTCTTCATTCAATCTCCTTATTTGACCGGCGGCGGCGCGATCACTTCGCGCTGGCCATTGTTACCGGCCTCGGTGACCACCCCTGCCATTTCCATGGCTTCCACCAGGCGGGCGGCACGGTTATAGCCAATTTTCAGTTTCCGCTGCACGGACGAAATGGACGCACGGCGAGACTCGGTGACGATCGCCACTGCTTCATCGTAAAGCGGGTCATTCTCGTCATCGCTGCCGTCGCCGGCGCTTTCCATGCCAGGCATCGGTGCATTGAGGTCGCTGCCACCATCGAGAATTTCTTCCAGATAATTGGGCTCGCCGCGCTTGCGCCAATCGTCACAAACCCGGTGCACCTCTTCATCTGAGACAAAGGCGCCGTGAACACGTTCCGGAACACTGGTGCCGCCGGGCAAATAAAGCATGTCACCGTGGCCCAGCAGCTGCTCTGCCCCGCCCTGATCCAGCACGGTACGGGAGTCAATTTTGGACGATACCTGGAAGCCGATGCGCGACGGCACGTTGGCCTTGATCAGGCCAGTGATCACATCCACTGACGGACGCTGGGTGGCCAGAATCAGATGGATCCCGGCTGCCCGTGCTTTCTGGGCGATACGGGCGATCAGCTCTTCCACCTTCTTGCCCACGATCATCATCATGTCAGCAAATTCATCTATGACGATCACGATATAAGGCAGGTGCTCGGCCAGCGGCGCCTCCTCATCCAGATTCATTGGGTCATCCGGCTTCCACAGCGGGTCCTTCAGGGGCTCGCCTTTCTTCTTGGCGTCGTCCACCTTGCGGTTATAACCGGAGATATTCCGCACCCCCATGGAGGCCATCAGACGGTAACGACGCTCCATTTCGCCCACACCCCAACGCAGCGCACCGGCCGCTTCCTTCATGTCGGTGACCACCGGGGTGAGCAAGTGCGGAATGCCATCGTAGACCGCCAGTTCCAGCATTTTGGGATCGATCAAAATCAGGCGAACATCATCCGGGCTGGATTTGAACAGCATGGACAGCAGCATGGCGTTTACGCCCACGGACTTACCGGAACCGGTGGTACCGGCCACCAGCAAATGGGGCATTTTGGCCAGATCGGCCATCACCGGGCCGCCGGAAATGTCCTTGCCCAGCGCCATGGTCAACGGCGACGGTGCCTGGTCAAACATCTGTGTGCCGACCACTTCCGTGAAGCGGATCATTTCCCGTTGTTCGTTGGGAATCTCGATCCCCACGGTGGTCTTGCCGGGAATGACTTCCACCACACGCACGCTGATCACTGCCAGGGAACGGGCCAGATCCTTGGCCAAATTGGTGATCTTGGAGACTTTAATGCCTGCTGCCGGCTGAATCTCGAAGCGGGTAATCACCGGGCCAGGCTGCACCGCCACCACTTCCGCCTCGATATTGAAATCCTTGAGCTTGATTTCCAGCAGGCGAGACATGCCCTCCAGGGCCTCTTCAGAGTAACCGCCCGTGGATTCTTCCACCGCATCCAGCAGGCCTACAGGAGGCAGCTCACCGGACACTTCCGTGGTAAACAATTTCTGCTGTTTTTCTTTCTGAACCCGCGCGCTTTTTTCCACCGGCTTGGCGGGTTTGGCAATTTTCGGCGGGGTTCGCGTTTCTGCCTTTTTCTTCGCCTCGGTAATGACCTTGGCGCGCTTCTCGTGGGCTTCTTTCTTCTGTCGCTGCTCTTCGCGCTGGCGTTTTCGTGCCTGCCACCAGGCCGGCACTTTCTCGATAGCACCGAGCACCAGCGCGCCCAGCCCTTCAGCCAAAGCGATCCAGGACAAATCGGTAAAGATGGTCACGCCAATGAGAAACAGCGCTACCATCATCAAGGTACCGCCCAGCGGGTTGAACCCGGCCAGGGAGGCATCACCGACCTCATGACCGAGAATGCCCCCGGCGCCTTCCGGCAGCGTATCGCCCACGGTGAAATGCATGTATGACAGCGCGGTGCCCGCCAGCATAGTCAGGATAAAGCCCACCAAACGCAGGCTGAACAGCGGCCAGCTCCCCGGCAACCCGGCATGACGCTCACGCAACACCTTACCGGCCCAAAAGCCCAACAGCACCGGAAACAGGTAGGCCATATAGCCAAACAGACCCAGCAGCAGGTCGGCGCTGAACGCCCCTACCCGCCCCATGGCATTGCGGACCGCATCCACGTTGCCCACATAGGACCAGCCGGGATCACGGCTATCGAAACTGATTAACGCCAGCAGCAGGTAAAGGGAAAAGGCAATCAGAGCAATCACCATGCCTTCCACCAAACCGCGTTTGAGATGGCGGGAAAACCCGGACTGTCCTTGCCCGGCAACCGTTTTACTCACGCCTTGCCCCTCAATAAAGTCAAACTATTGGATAAAGAATAGCTGATAACGGATTGAAATTATTGCGATTGTAGTCAATCACAGTGAGGGCGGCCAGCTTTGCCCCTCCCGGTGTTCCCGGGCGCACGGCATTATCGCACAAAATAGCGGCAATCTGCGGCTCGCCCCCCGGGCAGTCACCTCTTCCTATCGCACTAATAGCCCATGATCAGGCTTCACGACGACCCGGTTTTACGGTAGTTTTCACTGCCTTGAATGTGCAGGCTTTGCCCCCACAGTTGGACACGTAAGGACGGACGCGGCATTACGTGCCCACCCACCTGCCCAACCTATATATTTACTGGAGTAACACATGAGCGACGTGCAGCACCATCGGCTGATTATTCTGGGTTCCGGCCCGGCGGGTTACACTGCGGCCGTCTACGCCGCCCGTGCCAACCTCAAGCCGGTTGTGATTACCGGTATCCAGCCGGGTGGCCAGCTCACCACCACTACGGAAGTGGATAACTGGCCCGGTGATGTGGAAGGCCTCCAGGGTCCGGACCTGATGGTGCGCATGCAGCAGCACGCCGAGCGTTTCGATACGGAAATGGTTTACGACCATATTAACGACGTGGACCTGAGCAGCCGGCCGATCACTCTCAAGGGCGACAATGGTACCTACACCTGCGACGCCCTGATCATCGCCACCGGCGCCACTGCCATGTACCTGGGCCTGGAATCCGAGGAAGCTTTCATGGGCAAGGGCGTGTCTGCCTGCGCCACCTGTGACGGCTTTTTCTACAAGGGCCAGAAAGTGGCGGTCATCGGCGGCGGCAACACCGCCGTGGAAGAAGCGCTGTATCTGTCCCACATTGCCGAGCACGTGACCCTGGTTCACCGTCGTGACAGCCTGCGCGCGGAGAAAATTCTGCAGGACAAGCTGCTCGCCAAGGACAATATCTCTGTCGAATGGGACCACACCCTGGAAGAAGTACTGGGCGATGACAGCGGTGTTACCGGCATGCGCATCAAGTCCACCAAGGGGGATGGCAGCAAGGACCTGGAACTGCAAGGTGTCTTCATTGCCATCGGTCACAAGCCAAATACGGATATCTTTGCCGGCCAGCTGGACATGAAAGACGGCTACATCAAGATCGCCAGCGGCACCGAAGGCAACGCCACCGCCACCAGCGTGGAAGGCGTGTTTGCGGCCGGCGACGTGGCGGACCATATCTACCGTCAGGCGGTGACTTCTGCTGGTGCTGGCTGCATGGCAGCGCTGGACGCCGAGCGCTTCCTGGACAACCTCAACGATTAATAGACCCGGAGGGCCACCGCATGGTGCCATGGCTGGAAGCTGGGGAGCCTTTCCCTGATACCCGCCTCGCCCTCACCGACCCGGACGGCCTGCTGGCTGCCGGGTCGGATCTCCACCCGCAAACCCTGCTGCAGGCGTATTCCGCCGGCATCTTCCCCTGGTACAACGCGGAAACCCAACCCATTCTGTGGTGGAGTCCGGCGCCCCGCTGTGTGATCTGGCTGGAGCAGCTGCATGTCAGCCGCAGCCTGTCCCGGCATCTACGTCAGGCGGATTTCACCGTCACCGTTGATCGCGACTTTGAAACAGTGATGCGCACCTGCGCCGCCCCGCGCCAGGGCGAACCCGGTACCTGGATCAGCGAGGAAGTAATAGAGGCCTACTGCCGATTACACCAACTTGGCTACGCCCACAGCGTGGAAATCTGGCAAAACGGCACCCTGGCGGGCTGCTTGTACGGCATTCAGCTGGGCCAGGTATTTTTTGGTGAATCCATGGCCTCGCCCCAGCGCAATGGCTCCAAAGTAGCACTGGTGGTGCTGCGCAACCTGGCCCGCACACTGGATATCCGCCTGCTTGATGCCCAGATCGAGAACCCTCATCTCATCTCCATGGGGGCCGAGATGATCCCCCGCGACGCCTTTGAGCGATGCCTTCGGGACTGGATTCCGGCCCAGCCCGCTCCTGTTCCCTGGCCAGATGGCCGGTTCGACTGGGCCACTCTGCAAGCCCTGTAATCCGCATGTCAGGCTTTTTAGCCCTCCTGCCCTGAGCTACACTTGCACCATGACTGACTTGTCCACGCTGCGCTTTTTCCGCACACCCGCCCATAGCTGCAGCTACCTGGAAGACCGCCAGGCCTCCACACTGTTTGTGGACCCGCAGGCCCAGCTATCACCGGAGCTCTATAGCGAATTGAGCCTGCTGGGGTTTCGCCGCAGCGGTGATTATCTGTATCGCCCGCATTGCGATAGCTGCAATGCCTGCATTCCTGCCCGGGTCCGCGTGGATGACTTCCGGCCGCGCCGGCGCCATCGTCGCATCCTCAAGAATAACGCCGACCTGGCGGTGAACCGGGAGCCGGCCCGCTTCAGTCGCGAGCTGTACAACCTTTATGCCAGCTACATCAATGACCGCCATGGCGATGGCGACATGTACCCGCCCTCGGAAGAACAGTTCACCAATTTTCTGACCTGCGAATGGGCCGACACCCATTTCTACGGATTTCGCCAGAAAGGCAAACTGCTAGCCGTGGCCGTCACCGACCAGCTCGACGATGGGCTCTCTGCGGTGTACACCTTCTTTGATCCTGCCTTGCCCGAGCGCAGCCTTGGGGTCATGGCGCTGCTGTGGCAGATCGAACAGTGCCAGCGATTGCAGCTTCCTTACCTGTATCTGGGCTATTGGATTCGCCAATGCCAGAAAATGAGCTACAAGAGCCAGTACCGTCCACTGGAAATTCTCGCTAGCGGAAGCTGGAAAGAACACGCCGAGCCCAGTGATTCCGGGGGTTAAGGCTTTCTCTGCACCCTTTTTCCAACTTCTTTTGCAGCCAAGGCCCTTTTACGGCACAATTGCGCGTCGCTAATAGCCGGTAACCCAAGGTATTTGTTGGATGGCGAAAGAAGAGCAAATCGAACTCGAAGGTGTCATCGTTGATACCCTGCCCAACACGATGTTTCGTGTGAAGCTGGACAACGGTCATGTAATTACGGCCCATATCTCCGGGAAGATGCGTAAGTTTTATATCCGCATCCTCACAGGGGATCGTGTAAAAGTGGAAATGTCTCCCTACGATCTCACCAAGGGACGCATCACTTTCCGGATGAAATAACCCGGAACGGCTCCGGCCGGATACACCAACAAAAAAACCCGGCATTGCCGGGTTTTTTTGTTGGTTCTGCGTGGCCAGGACAAGACAGACGAGCACCTTGCTATAAGGGAAAGGTGCCCTGCTGTCTTTGGTCTACGCGGGTTCCGCTGTGGCCGCTTCTACGGAAAGCACCAGTTCCCCGTCTTTTTCGGTGATATTGACCTGCCCTCCGGCACTGGCCAACTCGCCGAACAGCAGTTTCTCTGCCAACGGTTTCTTGATTTTTTCCTGGAGCAGACGCGCCATGGGGCGTGCCCCCATGTCTTTGTCGTAGCCCTTCTCAGCCAACCATGCGCGGGCGGCGTCATCCACGTTCAGCACCACACCACGCTCATCAAGCTGGGCCTGCAGTTCCACCAGGAACTTGTCGACCACACCCAGAATCACCTTGCTGGTGAGCGGCAGGAACTGGATGGTGCCATCCAGACGGTTGCGGAATTCCGGCGTGAACACCTTCTTGAGCATTTCCATGCCATCGGTACTGTTGTCCTGTTCGGTAAAGCCGATAGAACGCTTGTTCAGTACCTCCGCGCCCGCATTGGTGGTCATGATCAGGATCACATTACGGAAGTCCGCCTTACGACCGTTATTGTCGGTCAGCGTGGCATTGTCCATAACCTGCAGCAGGATATTGAACACTTCCGGGTGCGCCTTCTCGATTTCATCCAGCAACAGCACACAGTGCGGCGTCTTGGTGATCGCTTCGGTGAGCAAGCCGCCCTGATCAAAGCCCACATAGCCGGGAGGCGCGCCAATCAGACGGCTTACAGTATGGCGCTCCATATACTCGGACATATCGAAGCGCACCAGCTCTACGCCCAATGCGCGGGCCAACTGACGGCTCACTTCGGTTTTACCCACCCCGGTTGGGCCGGCAAACATGAAGCTGCCAATGGGCTTATTTTCACCCTTGAGGCCCGCGCGGGACAACTTGATCGCCGCCGAGATGGTGTCGATGGCCTCATCCTGGCCAAACACGGTCATCTTCAGGTCACGCTCGAGGTTACGCAGCAGCTCCTTGTCGGAAGAAGACACCTGTTTGGGGGGAATACGGGCGATCTTGGCCACCATATCCTCCACATCGGTTTCCTCAATAGTGTGCTTGCGCAAGTCTTCCGGGCGCAGCCGCTGCCAGGCGCCCACCTCGTCAATGACGTCGATGGCCTTGTCCGGCAGATAGCGGTCGTTGATGTAACGGGCACTCAGCTCGGCCGCCGCTTTCAGCGCCGCATCCGTGTAGCTCACGTCGTGATGGGCCTCAAAACGGCTTTTCAAGCCTTTGAGAATGCCCACCGTGTCTTCCACGGACGGCTCAACCACATCGATCTTCTGGAACCGACGCGACAGCGCCCGGTCCTTCTCGAACACGCCCCGGTATTCCTGGAACGTGGTCGAGCCCATGCATTTAAGCTCACCGGATGCCAGCAACGGCTTGAGCAGATTGGAAGCATCCATCACTCCGCCAGAGGCCGCACCGGCGCCGATGATCGTGTGGATTTCATCGATAAAGAGAATCGAGTTGGGCTCTTTCTTCAGCTCCGCCAGCAGGGTTTTCAAGCGTTTTTCGAAGTCGCCACGGTACTTGGTACCGGCCAGCAGTGCGCCCAGATCCAGTGAATACACCACCGCGTCCAGCAAGGGCTCGGGCACCTGCTTTTCCACGATCATCCGCGCCAGCCCCTCGGCAATGGCGGTTTTGCCGACACCCGGCTCGCCAACCAGCAAAGGGTTGTTCTTGCGGCGACGGCAGAGAATCTGCGCTGCCCGCTCAATCTCGAACGCACGCCCCACCAGCGGATCGATGCGATCTTCGCGGGCCATCTCGTTCAGGTTGGTGGCGTAATTATCCAGCGCGCTGGCTGGCGCGCCTTCTGCACCCGCCTCCATTTCCTGCTCAGTTTCAATGGAAGGCGCGTCGTCTTCGATCTGGGAAATGCCATGGGCAATGAAATTGACGATATCCAGGCGATGAATGTCCTGACAGTTAAGGAAATAAACCGCCTGACTCTCCTGTTCGTTAAAGATGGCCACCAGCACGTTTGCTCCGCTGACCTCTTTCTTGCCCGAGGACTGCACGCTGAACACAGCACGCTGCAGCACCCGCTGAAAGCCCAGTGTCGGCTGGGTATCGCGCTCCGGATCCGTGTCCGGCAGCAGCGGTGTTGAATCCTCGATAAACTGGGATAACGCATCACGCAATTCATCCAGGTCTGCGGCGCAAGCACGCAGGACCTCGACGGCCGCCTCGTTATCCAGCAGCGCCAGCAGCAAATGCTCCACGGTCATAAACTCATGACGGTGGCCACGTGCGTGGCGAAACGCCTCGTTAAGCGTCATTTCAAGTTCTTTGCTGAGCATAAGGCTACCTCACTGCATGGGCCCGCAAGGGCATCAGGCCTGTTCTACCTGACACATCAGCGGATGCTGATTCTCCCGGGCGTATTCCACCACTTGCGTGGCTTTTGTTTCGGCGATGTCCTGGGGATACACCCCGCACACCGCCTTTCCTTCAGTGTGCACCGTGAGCATGACCCGCGTGGCCTGCTCACGGCCCAGATTGAAGAAGTCTTCCAGTATCTCTACCACAAAATCCATCGGGGTGTAGTCGTCGTTCAACATCAACACCTTATACATGGATGGCGGCTTAAGCTTTGGCTTGGCCTCTTCCACGGCCATGTCACCGTGCCGATCCGGGTCTGAGGGGGAATCTGCCGGCCCGCCGCGTAGCGTGCCTGTTTCGTCAATCATTACCGGATGCCAATCTTGCTGATGCCAATTCATAAAGCCTCAAAACCGTTGTAACCCTGCTGGCGTCAGCAGGCAATGAAGAAATGATGGGTGGTCGGTGTTTTTTCAATCCCCCCGCTGCAAATCAATTCCAATGGATGATTTCACGGGGTTGACACCCTGCTGTGCATGTTTAAAAGTTGCACAATAGACTCAGGTGCCAGTTTACCGCAGCAGGCAGCCCGAGGATAAAAATAAACATATTCGCCATTGGATAGGCAGAGGGAAGGACCATGGCAACGGGACGAGTAAAGTGGTTTAACAACGCCAAGGGCTACGGTTTTGTACGCCCGGACGAAGGGGGCGAAGACCTGTTCGTCCATTATTCCTACATACAGATGGACGGCTACAAAAGCCTGAAAGCCGGGCAGCCCGTGGAATACGAGGTGCAACCGGCCAACAAGGGTTTCCACGCCATCAACCTGCGTGCCAACGAAGAAGCCAGTAACGAAGAAGGCGCCACTGAAGATCAGTCGACGCCTTCCTGACCCGCCCTGCCTGCTGGCGGGTCTCATTGATTCATCCGGGCGCCTCAGGCGCCCATATGCTCAATCACCGCATTACCAAACTCTGAACACGTTAACAGCGTTGCGTCGGGCATCAGCCGCTCGAAGTCGTAGGTCACCGTCTTCGCCGCAATCGCGCCTTCCACGCCGTTGATGATACGGTCCGCCGCATCGTTCCACCCCATGTGGCGCAACATCATTTCCGCAGACAGAATCAACGAACCCGGGTTGACCTTGTCCTGGCCGGCGTACTTGGGCGCCGTGCCGTGGGTGGCCTCGAACAGGGATACAGAGCCGCCGATGTTGGCCCCCGGTGCAATCCCAATCCCCCCTACTTCCGCTGCCAGCGCATCAGAAATGTAGTCCCCGTTCAGGTTCAGCGTGGCGATCACGCTGTAGTCCGCCGGGCGCATCAGGATCTGCTGCAGGAACGCATCGGCAATCACATCCTTGATGATGATTTCCTTACCGGTACTGGGGTTTTTCATGGTCATCCAGGGCCCGCCATCCAGCAATTCAGCCCCGAAACGTTCCCCGGCAAGCTGGTAACCCCAATCCTTAAAAGCCCCCTCGGTGTATTTCATGATGTTGCCCTTGTGCACCAGGGTGACCGAATCCTTGTCATTGTCGATGGCGTACTGGATCGCCTTGCGCACCAGGCGCTGCGTCCCTTCGCGGGACACCGGCTTGACGCCGATCCCACAGCCTTCCGGGAAGCGAATCTGGGTTACGCCCATTTCTTCACGCAGGAAACGGATCAGTTTGGTGGCTTCCGGGCTGTCCGCCGCCCACTCAATACCCGCATAGATATCTTCGGAGTTCTCACGGAAGATAATCATGTCGGTAAGTTCAGGATGTACAACGGGGCTGGGAACACCTTCAAAATAGCGCACCGGACGCATACAGGTGTACAGGTCCAGCTCTTGGCGCAGAGACACGTTCAGAGAGCGGATGCCACCGCCCACCGGTGTGGTCAACGGGCCCTTGATGCCCACCGTGAACTCTCGCAGGGCTTCCAGGGTTTCTTCCGGCAGCCACTCATCGGGTCCGTATACAACCGTGGCTTTTTCCCCGGCAAACACTTCCATCCAGGTAATGCCACGCTTGGTGCCGTAGGCTTTTTCCACAGCGGCATTAACGACTTTGATCATCACTGGTGAAATATCGACACCAATGCCATCCCCTTCGATATAAGGAATAATCGGATGATTGGGGACATTCAGGGACAGGTCCGCATTAACCGTGATTTTGTCACCGTCTGCAGGAACCGTGATCTTTTGGTATCCCATCTACACTTCTCCCTCTGAATAAAAGCGAATTCGGCCTCTGCTCGCGAGTATAGCATCGAGCTAAAGGTTGGGTGGAGCACCGGTTTGGCACTTAAGTGATCTGCGACAAGGGGCGTGTCGTAACGGAGGGAATCCGGCGATTGAACTCAATAGCCGGCATCAGAGGAATTGTTGAAACGCCTTACAGGGCAAGCCCTGAAGCACACATCTGCTGTGCTTTGTAGCCAGGCGAATAGCACGCCCGATGCCACAAAACTCAACAGCTGCACACTTCATCAATCAGGCAATAGCCCGTTAGAGCTTCTCCAGAATGCCATTAAAGGTCGCACTGGGCCGCATGGCGGCCGAGGCCTTGCTGAAGTCGGGGTTGTAGTACCCGCCGATATCAATGGGCGAACCTTGCACAGCCACCATTTCCTTAACGATCTGCTCTTCGTTTTCGGTCAACGCCGCAGCAATGTGAGTGAATTTATCTTTCAACTCAGCATCGTCGTCTTGTGCCGCAAGGGCTTGCGCCCAGTACATGGCCACATAGAAATGGCTAACCCGGTTATCCGGCTGGCCGACTTTCCGTGACGGTGACTTGTTCTGCTCCAGATACTGCTCATTGGCCCTGTCCAGAGCGGCCGCAATCACCTTGGCCTTGTTGTTCCCGTACTTCTCACCCAGCTCCTGAATGGAAACCGACAGCGCCAGGAATTCGCCGAGCGAGTCCCAGCGGAGGTGATTCTCTTCCAGGAATTGCTGCACGTGCTTGGGGGCTGAACCGCCAGCACCGGTTTCGTAGAGTCCGCCGCCAGCCATCAAGGGAACGATGGACAGCATCTTGGCGCTGGTGCCGAGTTCCAGAATCGGGAACAGGTCGGTCAGGTAATCCCGCAGCACGTTCCCCGTGACGGAGATGGTGTCTTTGCCGCGGATCATGCGCTCCATGGTGTAGCGGATCGCCTGAACCGGAGACATGATGCGGATATCAAGGCCTTCGGTATCGTGGTCCTTGAGATATTTGCGAACCTTCCGGATCATCTGTTGATCGTGGGCGCGCTCCTTGTCCAGCCAGAAGATAGCCGGGGTGTTGCTTTGCCGGGCACGAACCACGGCCAATTTCACCCAGTCACGAATCGGCAAGTCTTTTGCCTGGCACATGCGCCAGATATCGCCTTTCTCCACATCGTGAGTCAGCAACACCTCACCGTCTTCACGCACAATGCGCATGGTGCCGTTTTCACTGGCTTCAAAGGTCTTGTCGTGGGAGCCATACTCCTCTGCCTTTTGCGCCATCAGCCCGACGTTAGGCACGGAGCCACAGGTCACAGGGTCAAAGGCGCCGTGGGTTTTACAGAAGTTGATGACTTCCTGGTAGATGGTGGCGTAGGTGCTTTCCGGAATCACCGCCTTGGTATCCTTCAGCTTGCCATCGGCGCCATACATCTTGCCGCCTTGGCGAATCATCGCAGGCATGGACGCATCAACGATTACGTCCGAAGGCACATGCAAGTTGGAAATCCCGCGATCGGAGTCAACCATGGCCAGCTCTGGGCGGTGCAGGTAACAGGCACGGATCGTTGTTTCGATCTCCAGGCGCTGGGAAATCGGCAATTCTTCGATTTTCTGGTAAATGTGGCTCAAGCCGTTATTCGGGTTGGCACCAATTTCTTCCAGAACATCGCCATGCTTGTCGAACAGCTCCTTGTAAAAGCGTCGAACCGCATGCCCGAAAACGATCGGGTGAGACACCTTCATCATGGTGGCTTTTACGTGCAGAGAGAACAGCATGCCGGTGTTTTTGGCATCTTCAATTTGCTTGTCAAAGAACTCACTGAGCGCATTCTTGCTCATATACATGGCATCAATGACTTCGCCGTCAAGAAGCGGAAGTTCCGGCTTCTTGACCGTCACATTGCCGTTTTCGTCCTCGAACTCGATACGCACCTTGCAGGCCTTCGCTATCGTCGAGGAAGTCTCATGGGAAAAGAAGTCGCCGCCACGCATGTGTGCCACATGGGTACGCGAAGCCTGACTCCACTCCCCCATGCTATGCGGGTTCTTACGCGCATAATTTTTAACCGCAATGGGAGCACGACGGTCGGAGTTACCTTCACGAAGCACCGGATTCACCGCTGAACCCAGGATCTTGGTGTAACGGGCCAGGATGTCCTCTTCTTCCTCGCTTTGCGGCTCATCCGGGTATTCCGGCACCGGGTAGCCATGTTCGTTGAGTTCGGCGATGGCCGCTCTGAGCTGGTGAATGGAGGCACTGATATTGGGAAGCTTGATAATGTTGGCTTCGGGGTTTTGGGTCAGCTCCCCAAGCTCGCCAAGGGTGTCATTGACCTTCTGCTGGTCGGACAAATATTCAGGAAAGCTGGCGAGAATGCGTGTAGCGAGGGAAATATCACTGCTCTCAACTTCAATGCCAGCGATCGAAGTGAACTTTTCAATGATGGGTAAAAAGGAATAAGTCGCCAGCGCGGGCGCCTCGTCAGTCATGGTGTAAATAATTTTAGGCGTGGTCATAGAATTACAAGGTCCCAATTGTATTGGTAGAGCTTTCCGCCTGATATCAGTCGGCTTTTGGCCGTCAGATCAGCGGGCACCCAACAGGAGTGCTCCCTCCGAATAAAACTGTATTCTGCATAGGCTGGCGAGTATAGCACTGACCGTTTAGCCTTGTTAGGACAAGCGGTAGCAACCGCAGACCAACAACAGTCATCGATACTCACCCCATGGCGCAATTGATCTTACTTAACAAACCGTTTCAGGTCCTCTCCCAGTTCAGCGACGACCAGGGCCGGCGAACCTTGCGCGAGTGCGTGCCAGTGCCTGGCGTATACCCTGCCGGTCGACTGGACTGGGATTCTGAAGGCCTGTTGTTGCTGACCGATGACGGTGCCCTGCAGGCACGCATCAGCGATCCGCGGTTCAAGCTTCCCAAAACCTATCTGGTTCAAGTGGAAGGCAAGCCCGGGGGGCAGGAACTGCAAAAATTACGCCAAGGCATCACCCTGAAGGATGGCCCCACGCGCCCGGCCAAGGTCGAACTGATCGAGCCTCCCGCGTTGTGGCCGCGCAATCCGCCCGTGCGTTCGCGTAAAACCGTACCGGATAGCTGGCTCAGGCTCACTATAGACGAAGGTCGAAACCGGCAGGTGCGGCGAATGACCGCAGCCATCGGCCACCCTACCCTGCGGCTGGTTCGCTGGCAGATTGGCGAGTGGCGCATTGACGCCCTTGCCCCCGGGGAGTGGCGCGCTATGACGGTTCACGCGCCGAAGCCGCCTGCAGCCAGGCAGCGGCGGCCTCGTCATCGCTCTGGCGGGCCTCGACCCAAATCCAGCGGCCCTCGATAAGCTCTTTCTTCCAGAATGGCGCGCGGGTTTTCAGCAGATCCATGATAAACGCACAGGCAGCAAACGCATCCTGGCGATGCGGGGCACTGACGGCCACCTGCACGATGTCATCAGCCACCACCATGGTGCCGATTCTGTGCACCACCCAGGCACCATTGAGGTGCCATTTCTCGCCAGCCTGATCGACGATGGTGCGCAACACTCCCTCCGTCATGCCCGGGTAATGCTCCAGATGCAGCGCCTCTACCCTGCCCTGCTCATCGCGCACCTGGCCACTGAACTGCACCATGGCGCCACTGAGGCCTGCGTCGCGAAGCCAGTCGGACGGCTGCGCCGGCACCAGCGCCGTGTCCGTGACGGCCACATGAATCTTCATCCGCCAGTCACCGGTGGGAACAGGGCAACCACATCGCCATCACGGACCGCCGCCTGCTCCTGGCTGAGCACCTCGTTCACCGCCACCATATAGCGGGGGGTCGCCTCCAGCGCACGGGCCACCGACACATTATCGTCGGCCAGCCATGCGACCAGAGCCGCCACCGTCTCAACACCATCCGGCGGCGTGACCATCAGGCTGTCACTGCCTACTCGCTCACGCAAAGCGGCAAAAAAACGTATCTCGATCACCTCAACCCTCCCGCCGAAACTGGCCACTGCGCCCACCGGACTTTTCCAGCAGGCATACGTTTTCAATCACCATGCCCCGATCCACCGCCTTGCACATGTCATAGAGGGTCAGACTGGCCACCGATGCGGCGGTCAAGGCCTCCATCTCCACGCCAGTGGTGCCCTTGAGCTTGCAGGTTGCCTGCACGCTCAACACATCGCCCCCCTCCGGCTCGATGGTCACGGTTACTCCTGTCAGCAGCAACGGGTGGCACAAGGGGATCAGATCCCAGGTCTTCTTGGCCGCCTGGATCCCGGCGATCCGGGCCGTGGCAAGCACATCCCCCTTGGGATGCTCGCCGCCCAATATCATTTGTAGCGTAGCCGGCTGCATACGCACTCGCGCCTGCGCCGTGGCGGTACGCTGAGTGGTGCCCTTGTCAGTGACGTCCACCATCTGGGCCCGGCCGCTATCGTCCAGGTGAGTAAATCGTTGCTCTGTCATGCTCAGAGGTGTCTCCGCTCTGTTGTCTGTGGCGCCGCTGCGCTACCATTCCCGCCTTTCCAGAATTGAATGAAGCACCGCCAGCAGCCGATGACGGCCCCAGTGCTTCCTGTCCGGTAGGATACGCTATGAACAGCTTTGAGCCGCACATTACTGTGGCCTGCGTAGTCGAACAAGACGGCCGCTTCCTGTTTGTCCGTGAAATGAGCAAGGGCGAGGAAGTGCTGAACCAGCCCGCGGGCCACGTGGAATTCGGTGAGAACCTGATGCAGGCAGCCTACCGCGAAACCCTGGAAGAGAGCGCCTGGCAGGTAGAAATCACCGACCTGCTCGGCTGGTATATTTTCCAGCCCCACAAGGGCGCGGGCGTCTATTACCGCACCTGTTTTGTGGCCAGGCCGGTCAGCCATGATCCGAAACAGAAACTGGACACCGGCATTCTCGAAGCCGAATGGCTGACCCCGGACGAGTTCCGCGCCCGGCGGCACCAACACCGTAGCGCCCTGGTGGAAAAATGCCTGGAGGATTATCTGTCCGGCCGCCGACTTCCCCTGGACAGCATTTATCAGCACCCCTGGCCTCTGCAGAGAGGATGATTTGCCATGAGTAAGGCCCCCAAAGACACCCGTGTCATCGTCGGCATGTCCGGCGGCGTAGACTCCTCCGTGGCCGCGGCCCGCCTGATCGACGCCGGTTATCAGGTCGAAGGCCTGTTCATGAAGAACTGGAACGAGGACGACGGCACCGATTACTGTACCGCCCGGGAAGACCTGCTCGACGCCATGCAAGTGGCCGGCGTGCTGGGTATCGAGTTACACACCGCCAATTTTGCCGAGCAGTACTGGGACCGGGTCTTCGAGCACTTTTTGGCCGAATACAAGGCCGGTCGGACCCCCAACCCGGACATTCTCTGTAACAAGGAAATCAAGTTTCAGGCGTTCCTCGATCACGCCATTACCCTGGGCGCTGATTTTATTGCCACCGGCCATTACTCACAGGTCAGCCATGGCGACAAGGCACAGCTGCTGCGCGCGGTGGACACCAACAAGGACCAAACCTATTTCCTGCATGCGGTGGACTACCAAAAATTTGATCGCACCCTGTTTCCACTGGGCGATCTGGAAAAGCCGGAAGTGCGCCGTATTGCCGAAGAAAAAGGCTTCGACAACCACAAGAAAAAAGACTCCACCGGCATCTGCTTTATCGGTGAGCGCCGCTTCAAGGATTTCCTGGAGCAGTACCTGCCTGCGCAGCCCGGCACCATTGAAGATGACCACGGTAACGTTATCGGCAAACACGACGGCCTCATGTACTACACCCTGGGCCAGCGCCAGGGGCTGGGTATCGGTGGCCTGGCCAGCGCCAGTGAAGCCCCCTGGTACGTGGCCGGCAAGGATCTGGACCGCAATGTACTGCTTGCCGTGCAGGGCACCGACCACCCACTGCTCTACAGCCGGGAACTGACCAGCGCGCCCATGCAGTGGGTCGCACTGGAAGCTCCGGCCTTGCCGGCCCGGCTCACCGCCAAGACCCGCTACCGCCAGCCCGACCAGACCTGCACCGTCAGCGATGCCGGCGACGGCCGGGGACATGTCATATTTGATCAACCGCAACGCGCCGTCACACCCGGACAGTCCGTGGTGTTCTACGATGGGCCGGTCTGCCTGGGCGGCGCCGTCATTGAGGAAACCGCATGAGCGAACGTTTCTCGCCGGAACAACAGCAACTGCTGGCGCTGGCCGCCGTGTTTGAAGCAGCTCAGCTGGCCGATGATGTGGCCCAGCGTGGCGACTGCGACCCGAAAGCCTTCGAGGGACTGATTGCCGGCGTCATGGCACTGGATGCCGACGATTTCGACAGCATCTACGCCCAGCCCGCCCTGCTCCGCGAAGGCGTCAGCCTGCTCAATCGTAGCCTGAACAAGGAGTCCCGCGGCGCCAACCTGCGCCCACTGAACTACGGCCTGGCGCTGCTCCACCTGGCCGGCAAGCTGCGCAAGAATGAGGACACCGTCAGCATTCTGCGCAATCGCCTGCTGGCACTGAGCGGCCAGCAAGCGCACTTTGACAAATTCTCTGACGATGCCTTTTGCCATCGCATTGCCGGCATTTATGTGGACACCCTGGGCACCTTTCGATTCCGCATTCAGGTCAAGGGCGATCCTGCCCACCTGCAAGACGACGACAAGGCCGCCCGCATCCGCGCCCTGTTCCTCGCCGGGGTGCGTGCCGCCTTCCTTTGGCACCAACTGGGCGGGCGGCGCTGGCACCTCCTGTTCCACCGCAAGCGCCTTCTTTCTCTTATTGAGTCCATTGATATCAAAATCTTATAGGCGACAGTTAAAGCTACAAATAGCTTAACTTTTAGTTGTCGCCAGCAGCGGCGCAGTTTGCGGAATTTTGCTGTATGATTGCGCCGCCTTTGGAATGTACGTGTACGTACCTACTTGGACGATATTCGGGAGCCTGACATGTCCAGCCTTACCTCTTTGACTGCCATTTCACCGGTAGACGGTCGTTACGCCAGCAAAGTCGATGCACTGCGCAACACCACCAGTGAATACGGCCTGATCCGCTTCCGCGTCCATGTGGAAGTCAGCTGGCTGGAACAGCTGGCCCACGACAAGAACATCCCCGAAGTCCCCCTGATGAGCGGCCAGGCGGCCTGGAACCTCCGTGGCATCACCCGTGACTTCGAACCCCAGCATGCCGAGCGCATCAAGGCCATCGAAGCCACCACCAACCACGACGTCAAAGCCGTGGAATATTTCATCAAGGAACAGATGGCAGAACACGACGAACTGGCCAACATGAGCGAGTTCGTGCATTTCGCCTGCACCAGCGAAGACATCAACAACCTGTCCTATTCCCTGATGCTCAAGGAAGCCCGGGAAATCCTGCTGCCGAAAATGGACCAGGTGATCAGTGCGATTCGCAAGCAGGCCCACGCCCAGGCCGATCAACCCATGCTCTCGCGCACCCATGGTCAATCTGCCTCCCCCACCACCGTGGGCAAGGAAATGGCCAACGTGGTCGCGCGCCTGCAACGTCAGCGTGATCAGTTCGCCGCCGTGGAGCTGCTGGGCAAGATCAACGGCGCCGTGGGCAACTACAACGCCCACCTGTCGGCCTACCCGGACGTCGACTGGGAAGCCTTCGCCCGCCGTTTTGTAGAAGGCCTGGGGCTCACTTTCAACCCCTTCACCACTCAGATTGAACCCCACGACTGCATCGCTGAGTTCTTCCATGCACTGATGCGTTTCAACACCATCCTGCTGGACTTCGACCGTGACGTCTGGGGCTATATTTCCCTGGGTTACTTCAAGCAGCGCACCGTGGAAGGCGAAGTGGGCTCCTCAACCATGCCGCACAAGGTCAACCCTATCGACTTCGAGAACTCCGAAGGCAACCTGGGGTTGGCCAACGCCATCATGGACCACCTGGCCTCCAAGCTGCCCATGTCCCGCTGGCAGCGCGACCTGACCGACTCCACCGTACTGCGCAACGTGGGCGTCGGCCTGGCACACAGCATCATTGCCTTCGAGGCCAGCCTGAAAGGCATCGGCAAGCTGGAAGTGAACCCGGCACGCCTGGACGAAGACCTGGATGCCGCCTGGGAAGTCCTGGCCGAACCGATCCAGACCGTGATGCGCCGCTATGGCATCGAAAAGCCTTACGAGAAACTCAAGGCGCTGACACGCGGCAAGGACGGCATCAATCAGGAAACCCTGACCGCCTTCATCAATGATCTGGCGATTCCCGATGAAGCCAAGGAAATCCTGCTGGCCATGACCCCGGCCAGCTATGTGGGTAATGCTGCCCAGCAAGCTCGCAGCATCTGATGCCATCCACACCGACACCACCCTCCTTTACGCTGCCGCTTACCCCGGCAGCGTTTTTACGTGAGCACTGGCAGAAAAAGCCCCTGTTCATGCCCGGTGCCGCCCGCGGCCTGGACCAGCCCGACGCCAACACCCTGGCCGGACTGGCACTGGAAGAGTCCGTCGAAGCGCGCATCATCACCGGCGCCGGCAACGGCCCCTGGTCAGTATTGCAAAGCCCCCTGGCCGACGATGTCTTCGAAACCCTGGGCGAGGAAAACTGGACGTTACTGGTCCAGTCCGTGGACCACTTCCTCACGGAAACCTCACTGCTGCTGGACGACTTCGCCTTCCTGCCCAACTGGCGGGTGGAAGACATCATGATCAGCTATGCCGCCAAAGGTGGCAGTGTCGGCCCACACTTCGACCGATATGACGTCTTCCTGATTCAGGCCGCCGGTCACCGCCGCTGGCAAATTGGCGACGTGTGTGACGAGAACACGCCCCGCCAGCCCACCGATGAGCTGAAACTGCTGGCCGATATGCCTGTGCGCGAAGAATTCGTCGCCGGCCCCGGCGATGTTCTCTATCTGCCCCCCGGCGTGGCCCACCACGGCGTTGCCGAGGACAGCGACTGCATCACCTGGTCGGTGGGCTTTCGCGCCCCGGACTACCAGATGCTGATGGCCGAAATTGCCGGCGAATGCCTGGCCGAATCCAACAGTCAGCTGTTCACCGATCCGGACCGGGATGTCACGTCCGACCCCACCGTACTGGCCGATGCAGACCGTCAACAGCTCATTCGTGGCGCCCTGGACCTGCTCCAGCCAGACGCCATCGAACGGGCGGTTTATCGCTGGCTCTCCACCCCCCGGCTGGATGGCCTTGAATTTGCGATAGATGATCACCATATCCGCGAACGCGATAGTAACGTGGCTCTGGTTCGTCATGGCAGCGCGCGCCTGCTCATGCAGGGCAAACTGGCCTGGCTCAACGGCGACAGCCACACGCTAACAGAACAACAACGCCCGCTGGTGCAGCTATTGGCCAGCAAAAGACGCTACCAAGAAAGCGAGCTGGACGCAGTTATGACGCCCGCCGCAAGAGAATTGCTTCATGAATGGATTGAACAGGGCTACTTCGCCCCACTATAACGAGACCCCTATGGCTATCAGCATTATCGAAACCCGTTGGGATAAACACGAAGCCGCACTGCGTGGTCTCCGCCAGAACGTTTTTATCAACGAACAGCACGTGCCGGAAGAGCTGGAATGGGACGGTGAAGACAGCGCCGCCATTCACTTTCTCGCCCTGGACACTGATCAGCAACCGGTAGGCTGCATTCGCCTGCTCCCCAGCGGGCAGATCAGTCGGCTGTGTGTGCTCTCCGAACAGCGCAATAACGGCGTTGGCAGCTCCCTGCTGGTTGCCGCCGAAGAAGCAGCCCGAGCCAACGGCATGGAAGAGATTTTCCTTCACGCACAGACCCATGCCACCAGCTTCTACGAGGCCGCCGGTTTCTCCGTATCCGGCGGGATCTTCATGGATGCCAACATTCCTCACCGGCAAATGTTCAAACCCTTGCTCTAAGCCGTGCAACTGGACATCGGCGACGACACGCTACATCACCCGGCACGCAACGACGCCGGCCACGCGCTGGCCACGCTGATTCTGGCCAGCCGCCGCAGCCTCTGGCTGCGGGTGCCCACGCTGGATGCACTCACCGACAACGCCGAGGTGTGCAGCGCCATCAAGCGCCTTGCCCTGAGCAGCGCCCGGGCCGACATCCGCATTCTTTTCGACAGTCTGGAAAGCGCCGTGCGCAACGGCCACCGGCTGATTCACCTGTCCCGCCGCCTGCCCTCACGGATCACCCTGCGCCAGACCCAGCAGGACGACAACGATGCCGAGCAATGCTTTGCCATTGCCGACGGCACCGGCCTGTTTGAAGCCAGCGGCTGGCCGCGCCCAGGTCGACTGGATCTGTGCGGACACCGGCTACCGCGTGCGCCGCATCTAGGCAGGCAGTTTCAGGAACATTGGGAACGGGCTGGTGGATCACCGGAGCTGCGTGAGCTTAGGCTTTGAATGTCGGATTACGGCTACGCCTAATTCGACCTACTTGGCTGAGGCTTTGAAGGCGGGCACAAAATCGGGCGCTTTGCGATAAATGAACAGCTTGGGTGTCGGATTACGCCCTTCGAACTCTCTGTGCCCTTGGGTAAACACGACCTACAGCCCACTTGAGAGGGATTGTGCTTCATAGGGAGAGACGGTATCTACAAAAATTGACCTTTCAAGTAGGTCGAATTAGCCCGAAGGGCGTAATCCGATAATCTTTCAATCCACGATCAAGCTTGCGGTCAACTGCCAGATCGCCTGGCCGCTGGCCAGATACTTTTCCTCGAAATCCGTAGCAGCCTCTCCCTCTACCGCTAACGGCGCCAGCACCGCATCAATCCCACTGATTGCCAGCGCCACCTGCACTTCCTCCAGATACACCGGCCAGTTGCTGCGCAACTCCAGCTCACCGCCCAGCGTCAGCACAGAAGGCCACACTGGATGTCCCTGCCAGCGCCGCTTCAGGTGGGCGCTTTTCGGCCAGGGATTCGGATAAAGGATCTGATGCCGGGCAAGTTGCCACTCGGCCTGCTGCATAAGGCGCCATAACCCGGTGCAATCCGCGCGCAGAAACAGCAGATTGTCCAGTGGCTGCAGCCAACGGCGCCCACCCCGCTCCAGCCGGTTGGCCGACTGATCCACACCGATCACCAGGGCATCCGGATTCGCGTGAGCCAACAGAACAGAAGAACGGCCCGTGCCACAGCCGGAGTCCAACATCAGCGCACGATCGTGACCACTATCACCACGCCAGGCACGTGCCTGTTCGAATGCGGCACGGTCATGATCGGCAATGGGAGCTTGCCACACCGAAGCCAGATGTTTGCGCACCACCTTATCCAGATCATTATGAACGCCCGACTGGTTCGAGCTGACCGCACGGCTGTTGGCAAACATGGTATTCCTGACTGGCGAAGCGACTCACGGGAGGCACATTGTAGGCATGGCGGTCGCCAGTGCCACCCCTTGTTGGAATTTGGCTGGATTGGCGGTTCCCATGACACTGGCTAGCCAGCACAGGCAGCGCTACTGTAGGAAGCAAGAACGCCCTGCGCCGAACGCCAACTCAACGAGGACACCATGCGCCTGTGCCTGACACTGCTTGTCATCATGCTTGCCCTTCCCGGCCTGTCTGCGGCCGACGATATGAGCATCCATGTGCTGGAGCGCCCGGACGCTCCCGCCCTGGTGCCTGTCATTGAACCATTATTGCCGGCTGGCGGTTCCGTGCGCGCCTACCGCGGCAAGCTGATTGTGCGCACCACCGAAGCCAGCATGCAGGAGCTGCAAAGCGTCCTCGGCGGCCTGGAAGCCACACCCTCAACCCTGATCGTGCACCTGCGACGCCAACAAGGCAGCAGCAGCCAACAAAGCGGCATCGATACCAATGTTCGGGGCCGAATCGAATCCGGCCGGGCACCGGTGATTCAGGGCGAAGTGCGCATCGGCCAGCAGAACCAGGAACAACAGCGCCAGGACCACTACCAGATTCGTACCCTCAGTGGTTACCCGGCCAATGTGAGCCAGGGCACCCTGGTCGCGCTCAGTGGTGGCTATTACGGCACCACCTTCGCGCAACTGGATCAAGGGATTCAGGTAACGCCACAACTGACCCCGGACGGCAGCGTGGTACTGCAGATCAGCCAGCGCTTTGATCAGCCGGCCAGCCACACCACCGCCCGTACCCAACACAGCACCACCACCTTACGGGTCACGCCGGGCCGCTGGCAGCCCATGGGCAGCATTCGCGTGACAGAAAGTGGAAGCCGCCAGGGCATTGGCGACTACCAAAGTGGGCAGCGAAGCATGACCTTGCCGCTGGAGGTGATGGTGGAGAAAGAGTAGCGCCACGCAACACGCTACACACAGGGACGCAGCCGCGATTCCCGATTCCTGCCGCAGGAGCGCCGCTGGCGGCGCGATAAACCTGATTGCGAGTAACGAGTGACGAGCAGCGAAAATCGTCGGGCTCCCCATGGTTTGGGGTTTGCCTTTCGAAACTCGTTTCTCGCACCTCTACACTCTGGCTATCGCGCCACCACTGCGGGTTCGTAGAAAGCCCTGGGATTAGGGATCGCCCTTCCTGTCGAGTCAAAATCCACGCACAAAAAAGCCCCGACTGGCGGGGCTTTTTCTGTGTGCTCGAAAGCCTTACTTGGCTTTTAGCTCACGGCGACGACGGTGCAGAACCGGCTCGGTGTAACCGCTTGGCTGTGCACAGCCTTCGAATACCAGCTCACAGGCTGCCTGGAAGGCAACGGAGCCGTCGAAGTCCTTGGCCATGGGTACGTAGTCTGGGTCGTTGGCGTTCTGACGATCCACCACTTCCGCCATGCGCTTCATGGTTTCCAGTACCTGCTCTTTACTGCAGATACCGTGGTGCAGCCAGTTGGCCACGTGCTGGCTGGAAATCCGCAGGGTGGCGCGGTCTTCCATCAGGCCCACATCCTTGATGTCCGGCACCTTGGAGCAACCCACACCGCTGTCAATCCAGCGAACCACGTAACCCAGCATGCCCTGCGCGTTGTTATCCAGCTCCTGCTGGATTTCCTCGGCGGTCAGCTCGCGGGTCAGTAACGGAATGGTGAGGATGTCGTCCAGGGACGCACGGGTGCGGCTGGCCAGCTTTTCCTGAACCTCTGCCACGTTGATTTCATGGTAGTGGGTCACGTGCAGCGTGGCTGCCGTCGGAGATGGTACCCAGGCACAGTTGGCACCGGCTTTCGGGTGACCGGCCTTGTTGGCCATCATCTGCGCCATTTCGTCGGGCATCGCCCACATGCCTTTACCGATCTGGGCGTGACCTTTCAGACCGCATTCCAGGCCGATATCCACGTTCCAGTCTTCGTAGGCGCCGATCCACGGCAGGGCTTTCATTTCACCCTTGGGCGCCATGGGGCCCGCTTCCATGGAGGTGTGCATTTCGTCACCAGTGCGATCCAGGAAGCCGGTGTTGATGAAGATGACACGCTCCTTGGCCTGACGGATACACTCCTTCAGGTTCACAGTGGTGCGACGCTCTTCATCCATAATGCCAATTTTCAAGGTGTTAGCAGCCAAACCTAATGCTTTTTCTACACGCTCGAAAAGCTCAACCGCAAAGGCCACTTCTTCCGGGCCGTGCATTTTCGGCTTCACGATATAAACAGAACCGGTGCGGCTGTTGCTCACCTTGTTGATGTTCTTCAGGTCATGCATGGCGGCCAGCACGGTCACCATGCCATCCATGATGCCTTCCGGCGTTTCTTCACCGTTGTGCAGGATCGCCGGGTTGGTCATCAGGTGGCCCACGTTACGGACCAACAGCAGTGAACGACCATGCAAAGTCAGGGAGGAGCCGTCCAGCGCGGTGTATTCACGATCCGCATTCATGGAGCGGGTCATGGTCTTGCCACCTTTCTGGAAGCTTTCTTCCAGGTCGCCTTTCATCAGACCGGCCCAGTTGCGGTACACCTCGACCTTGTCTTCCGCATCCACGGCGGCAACGGAGTCTTCGCAATCCTGAATGGTGGTGATGGCAGATTCCAGTAGCACGTCTTTCATGTTGGCCGCGTCATCAGCACCAATCGGGTGGCTGGCGTCGAACTGGATTTCTGCATGCAGGTTATTGTGCTTCACCAGCACCCCGGTGGGGGCTGCGGCATCACCCAGGTAACCCTGCAGCTGGGATTCATCTTTCAGGCCGGTTTTTTCCGCGCCCAGAGAGACCACCAGCTTGCCGTCTTCGATGGCATAGCCGGTGCTGTCCTTGTGGGAGCCGCTGGCGAGCGGGAAGTAGCTGTCCAGGAAGTCACGGGCCCAGGCAATCACCTTGGCGCCACGCTTCGGATTGTAGGCGCCGCCTTTTTCGGCACCGCCTTCGTCGGAGATCACGTCAGTGCCGTACAGAGCATCGTACAGGCTGCCCCAGCGGGCGTTTGCAGCGTTCAGGGCAAAGCGCGCGTTCTTCACCGGCACTACCAGCTGCGGACCGGCGATGGTGGCAATTTCGGCATCCACGTTTTCAGTGGTGACGCTGAAGTCTTCGCCTTCGGGCAGCAGATAACCGATCTCGGTCAGGAACTGCTTGTACTCAGCCATGTCGATGGCCTGCCCCGCACGGGCCTTGTGCCAGGCGTCGATCTGCTTTTGCAGGTCGTCGCGCTTGGCGAGCAGCGCCTTGTTCTTGGGGGCCAGGTCATTGAGGATGCTTTCCAGCTCGGCCCAGAAGTGCTCCGGGTCAACGCCGGTACCCGGCGCAATCTCATTGGCTACCAGATCATGGAGTTCGGCGGCGATTTCCAGGCCACCCTTCTGAATACGATCGGTCATGGTGCTCCTACCCTTCTGGTCGAGAGAATCTTGGTTAATCGGGACGTTCGAGGAAAACCCGGCAACCGGTCGGCGTCAGCGCGCCACCGTGTGGATTATCGCGAAAGCCCGGGAAAACGGTTCAAGGCGCGTAAAGACGGGCGCCCTGAAATAAGGCGACGGCATTTTACCGGAAACGGCGCCGTGAATCATGTTTAGCGGTAAACAAAGTCTGACTTGTCGGTTTTTTGATCAGCCAAACAAATTAACCACATCCAGACGGTGAGCTTGCTCACCGCCCTGCTGTTGACCCTGCTCCAGGTTTTCAAAGTCGAACAGGCGGGTGTCTGCCAGCTGCGAAGGCGCAATGTTCTGCACCGCAGCAAAAATGTTCTCGATACGCCCCGGCTGCTGCTTGTCCCACTGCTGCAACATGTCCTTGATCACCTGTCGCTGCAGGTTCTTCTGGGAACCGCAGAGGTTGCAGGGAATGATCGGGTATTCTTTCAGGGCAGAGAACTCGATGATGTCCTTCTCACGGCAATAGGCCAGCGGGCGAATCACCACATTGCGGTTGTCATCGCTGCGCAGCTTGGGGGGCATGGCCTTCATCTTGCCGCCGTAGAACATGTTCAGGAACAGGGTTTCGACGATGTCATCCCGGTGGTGGCCAAGGGCAATCTTGTTGGCACCGATTTCCTCGGCAAACCCGTACAGGCTGCCCCGGCGCAGGCGTGAGCACAGGCCGCAGGTGGTCTTTCCTTCCGGCACCTTCTCCTTGACGATGGAATAGGTGTCTTTTTCCAGAATGTGGTACGCCACACCTTCCTTTTCCAGATACTCGGGGAGAATGTGCTCCGGGAATCCCGGCTGTTTCTGGTCCAGATTCACCGCCACCAGCTCGAAATTCACCGGCGCGGAATGCTGCAAATTACGCAGGATCTCCAGCATGGTGTAGGAATCCTTGCCGCCAGACAGACACACCATCACCTTGTCGCCCTCACTGATCATGTTGAAATCAGCAATGGCGCGCCCCGTTTCCCGTCGCAGCTTCTTCTGCAGCTTGTTAAGGCGAGTCCGTTGTTTGGCGTCCAGCGTGTCCATGGGAACCCTTTCTATATCTGTGTAACAGCCATCACGCTTCATGCAACATCAATGGCGCGAGAGCCGGATTGTGCGTGAAGCGTGTTGCGTGCCGCGTGAGAGCGTTTATGTGACCTTCATTTTGCGGATCAGTCTACGGTACAGCGAAGGAGCCCAGCGTTTCAGGTAAATACCCGCCCCTTCGCGGCCGGCGATGATAACCTGATCGCGGCCACGCTGCACGGCTTCGACCAGCCGTTTGGCGCATTCTTCTGGCGGCATGGCGGTCTTCTGGGCATCGTCCATGGTGCCTTGGCGGCTACCATCGGCGGTGAGTGCATTGATCGACACCTGGGTACGAATAAACCCGGGCATCACCAGCGTCACACGAATGCCATGTTCATACTCTTCCGCCCGCAGGGATTCGAAAAAGCCATGCAAGGCATGTTTGCTGGCGCTGTAGGCGCTGCGCAGCGGAGTCGGCAGCTCCCCCACCAGGGAGGTAATCACTACGAAACGCCCGCCGCCCTGCTGTTTCAGCCAGGGAAGCACGGCCTTGGTCAGCGCAACGGTGCCGAAGAAATTCACCTCCATGATCTGGCGATCGACACTCAAGGCGGTGTCTGCCACCAGCGAGCGCTGGGAGACCCCACCATTGTGCACCACCTGGTCCAGCCGTCCGCAGGCCTGCCTGACACGCTCCACGGCTGCCGCCATCGCCTCACTCTGGCCAAGGTCCAGCGGCAGCACCACGTGCTCTTCGCTGTTCACCAGTCCGCCACGCACCCGCTCCAACTCTTCTTGTCGGCGAGCGGACAGCACCAGCCTGGCGCCGCGGCGAGCATATTCCTTCGCCAGGGCTTCACCGATCCCGGAGGATGCCCCGGTAATCCAGACAACCTTGCCAGCCAGCGACTCAGACATAGAACCTCCCTCAAACAACGACAATGGCCAAGCTTAATGCCCCAACCCAAAAACAAAAAGCGCGGTAAACCGCGCTCTTCGCTTGTAGCTTGTAGCTTGTAGCTGATTATTTATTTCAGCTCTTTGGACGACAGCCCAAGCAGGTGTCTGGCCACAATCAGCTGCTGAATTTGCTGGGTGCCCTCAAAAATATCGATAATTTTCGAATCCCGGGCCAACTTCTCCAGCAAGGTTCGCTCGGAGTAACCCAGCTCACCGCAGAGCGCCACACATTTGAGTGTGACATCGTTCCCCATGCGCCCAGCCTTGGCTTTACACATGGACGCTTCGCGGGAATTGGGCTGGCCATTATCAGCCATCCAGGCAGCCTTGAGGGTCATCAACCGCGCCGCTTCCAGGTCGGCTTCCAGCCGGTAAAGCTCCAGTTCGCGGGCGCTCGAATTGTAAGGCTGTTTCGAGAAATCAGCTCCAACCCCTTCTTTTTCAAAAATTTCCCTGGTGATTTCCAGCGCAGCACGCGCCACACCCAACGCCATGGCCGCCACCTGGGGCCGGGTGTTATCAAATGTCTGCATCACCCCGCCAAAGGCTTTCTTGCGTGCCTCTTCGGTATCGCCCACCTCTGCGGAACCGAGAATATGGTCCTTGGGAATTCGGCAGTTGTTGAACGCCAGTGCCGCCGTATCCGAGACTCGCAAACCCATTTTGTCTTCCACGCGCACCAGTTGTACGCCGGGATTATCGCGGGGCACAATAAAAGACTTGATCGCCGCTTTTCCCAGCGCTTTATCCAACGTGGCCCACACCACGATGGCATCACAGCGTTGACCGGCGGTGCAGTAGATTTTCTCACCGTTAAGCACCCATTCATCGCCATCCGCCACCGCAGTGGTAGCAACCGCAGCAGAATCGGACCCCGCGCCAGGCTCGGTGATTGCCATAGCGCAGTAGAGCTTGCCGTACTTCTCTTTCTGTTCCGGCGTGCCCACGGCCATCACTGCCGCATTACCTAGCCCAGAGCCGGGAATAGACAACATCAGGCCCACATCACCCCAGCACATGGCTTCTACGCCCATAATGCCCATCATGTTGCTGCCATTCTTGATTGCGTCGCTGGCCCCGTCTTTGTTTCCGCCACGCTTTCCTTCACCGCGAGGCATGGCCGCCATCATCTGTGCCACCGGTTTCAGCTCTTCCGGGGTATCGCAGTGCTCGATGGCGTCATATTTGCGTGAGATCGGGCGAAAAATCCCGCTGGCCAGTTGCTGGGCCATCTTCTGGGTCTGTGTAAGCTTCTCGGGTAATTCCAGATTAATCATGTTGTTCTCCCTACACCATCAGGCTGCCGTGAAGCACGGCAATGCTGCGCAAGTTCCGGTACCACATCTCCAGCGGGTAATCGCGAACAAAACCCGCCCCACCGAAGAGCTGAATACCGTTAGTGCCAATCTCCATGGCCTTTTCCATGCACTGCAGCTGTGCAAGGTAGGCTTCCTTGTGGAAATCCAGCCCCTGTTCCGCCCGGCTGGCGGCACGTAACATCATCAGCCGCATCCCTTCAATTTCGATGGCCATATTCGCCACCATAAAGGCCACGGACTGGCGCCAGGCAATGGGTTCGCCAAACGCCTTGCGTTCATTCACGTAGGGGATAGCGTATTCCATCACCGCCTGGCAACAGCCCACCGCCAACGCGCACTGGCCGATGCGAGACAGACCCAACAGTCGATCCAGATCAAACCCGGGCAGGCGGTCGGCCTCGGGCACGGTGACGGATTCCAGCGTCAGCGTGCCCAGCTCGGCACTGCGCAGCCCCATATAGGGCTCAGCGTTAATAGTCAGCCCCGCCGCATCTTTCGGAACAATAAAGGCAGATACCGCCCCTTTCTCAGCCGCTACCACCACAAACCACTCACATCGTGAGGCCATCGGCACCAGGCTCTTGACCCCGTTGAGCACCACTTTCCCGTCGGCGCTTTGTGCCGTAGTGGTCGGCGCCGACGGCTCAAACGTGGCGCGAGGCTCTGTCAGTGCGACGGCCGCGCCAGTGAAAGTTTCCGTCGCCATGGCCGGCAACCAGCGCTCCTGCTGCTCTTCGCTACCGAAATCCACCAGGGCGTTGACGGCGGCCATGGGCTGCAAGGCTGCCAGGGTATGGGAGATGTCCCCTTCGGCCAGATCTTCTACTGCCAGCGCATTGGAGAGCGGCGATCTCGGCATCCCCACACCACCCAGAGCTTCCGGCATGGGCATCAGCGCCAGGCCAAAGCCGGCGATACTATTCAACAGTTCAGCACTGGCCTTCGCCGCGTCATCGGCGGCGCGGGATTGCGGGAACAGGGAATCGCGCACCATCTTGCGCATCCCTTCACGGGTCATGCGCTGTTCTTCGGTTAATGTCAGGTCAAAAAGCGGTGTGGACATACAAGGGCCTCATCCCGGCAAGCAAACGGTTGTTTGAACAACAGTTTGTCACTGGCTGTCTACCACCGACAATGACAGGTCTGTGACCTGCCACGATAAAAACGGTAAAGTTGAGCAAAAATACAACAACCCTTCAGTCAGGCGTTTTTTGTCCGTGTTTACACTGATACCGAAAGAGCCCCCGGAGCGCGCGGTCCGGCTAAAACGCCAAATCATGGCGATCTATTCCTATTGTTTATTGTGGGCCGGCACCTTCATTGGTGTGGAACTCACCGCGTTTGAACCCAACACACCACACCTGACCTTCTTCGCAGTGGTCTTTGCCGTTAACGGCCTGTTCTACCTGCTGATTCGCAGCGGCCTCAGCGAACGTTTCGGGGACCCCAGCCTGACCATCCTGCAAATGGCCGTGGGCATCCTGCTGACCACCACCATTCTGCATTACTCCCGCGAACTGCGCGGCGCCATGCTGAGCATCTATTTCATGGTCATGACCTTTGGTGTGTTCGCACTGGACCGCCGACGCATGCTGCTGATGGCGGCCTTCACCCTGCTCTGCTTCACCGGGTTGCTGATTTACGAGTGGATCAATGCCCCCCAGCAAGCGATTTTTTCCTACCTGATCGGCCACTGGATCATTCTCACGCTCGGCCTGGGCTGGTTTATTTACATGGGCGGCTATATTCACAACCTGCAATTACGGGTACGCGAACAGCGGGAACGGCTGCGCGAAGCCCACGACCGGCTCAGCGCCATTGCCGTGCGCGACGACCTGACCGGCCTGTATAACCGGCGCCACTTTCTGGAACGGCTGGAAGAAGAGATGTCCCGCGCCAATCGGGAGAGCAGCCCGCTGCACCTGGCGATTATCGACCTGGACCATTTCAAACGGGTCAACGACACCTATGGCCATCACGCCGGTGACGAAGTGTTACATCGCTTTGCCCAGGTCGCGGCCATGGGTTTACGCAAGTCCGACCTGCTGGCCCGGTACGGCGGCGAAGAATTCGTCGTGCTGTTCCCTCACACCAGCAGCCAGGCCTGCCTGGCCGCACTGGAACGGTTGCGACACAGTTTTTCTGAACAGCGCTATGCCTTTGCCGAAGAATTAAGCAGCGCATTTTCCGCCGGGTTAACGCATTACCATCCCGGGGAAAGCGCTGAGCAATTTATAAAGCGCGCGGATAACGCCCTGTATGAAGCCAAGCACCTGGGCAGAAACCGTATCCAGCAAGCGGGCTAACCAGACCAGTACAACAGCACGGTGGAGGCGCGGCCCGTCTATCGGTATGCTTGCTCGCCACCGGGAGAAAAGCATGTCTGAGATTACCAACCCAAGTCTGAAAAATACGGTCCGCCAGCATTTCGCCAGCCAAGGGGAAGACGCGCCAACCTGGACGGAAATTCACGGCATGCTGTGCGCCCTGGCCGCAGGCCCGCAGGGCGATGACGATTCCCCGGTCGACTACGCCCATGAGCTGGAAATGCCGGTCCCGGACGAGGTGGCATCCGCTCTCAACCAACTGCACCAACGTCTGGTGACCCAGCTGCTCAGCGGCGAAACAGTGAACTTGCCCTGCCTGCTCGACCCCTATCAGGAAGAAGATGGTCAGGACCTGGCCAGCTGGTGTGCAGGGTTCATGACCGGCGTCTTCGTGAACGAATCCCTCTGGTACGAACACGACGAGGAAACCGTCGTCAATCTGCTGCTGCCCTTCATTCTTATTTCCGGTCTTGATGAAGACGAAGAGCTGGACGCCCTGTGGGAGAACACCCAGGTGGTCCGCCAGATGGCGCTGGGCATCCCCGAGCTGATTGAAGAACTGTTTTTATGTTTTCACGGACCGGATGAAGGCGGCGAGTCTTAAGGGCCTGTTAACACTAGCCCCCCTTTTCCGCTGACCCCGCCTCTTGCCCCACTGATCACTGCCGTCAGACGTAACGTGACCCAGTTCCACGCCGTCCCCGTGCCAAGCCTCTAGGCTTGAGGGTGAGCTACCGATACAAAAACCTGTAGCCACCAGAACATCATTACGAGGGGGGAACGCGTGCGCGTCATTCTTTTGGCAAGTTTGCTGACGCCAGTGCTGGCGATGGCTCAAACCGAATCCCAGCCTGCCTGCCCGACACTGGCCCGGGCCGACTTCACCACTGCGGTGGAAAACCGCGAACCCACCAACACCGTCAGCCAGGTGCCTGTGAGCACTGCAGAGCTGTTCTTTTATACCGAAGTGCATGACGGCAGCCATCAAACGCTCTACCACCATTGGTCGCTCAATGGTGAGCCCTTTGTGGACGTCACCCTGGAGATTGGCTCGGATTTCTGGCGGACCTGGTCGTCGAAAACACTGACCGGGCTGGGCATGAAAGCGGGCGACACCTGGAGCGTTTCGGTCACCGGTGCCCCGGGTTGCGAATTGGGCCACTGGCAGGTAACGCTGACCGAATCCGGCAACGCCCCGGCAGCGCCTGACACTTCCACGCAGGGCACGCCCGACCGTACCGCCCCACCGCCACCATCACCTTCACAAACACAAAGCCCCGCTAACGCCGACGGTGCGCAGCAAGCCGCGCCAACCGATAGTGCGCCAGTGGATCTGAGCGCAAATTTCATGGCCATCGAAGAGCTGCTGACACTGGGCGACACTCGAGGGGCCCGTTCAGCCATCAAGCGGGCGCGGGCTCTGACCGGCAATGCGCAGCAGCTTGCCGAGCTTGATCAAATGGACAAGGACAACCAGGCATTTGCTGAACTGAACCAGCTGATCCGTCAGCGCGACATCCCGGCCGCCCGGCAGAAGCTGCAAGCCCTGATGGTCTCCGTACCGCCGGAAAGCCCGGTGTACCCTGCCCTTCAGGGGCGTCACAAGCTGCTCGATCAGCTCAATGAAATGAACCGGGACAGCGCCGCGCTCCAGGCCGCAGCCGCCCCTTAAGCCTTAGCAGGCAGAAAAACGTTAATCGTCTTTCAGCGAAAGGTAGCTGATATCCGGTTGCGCCGGGGGTGGCGCCTGGGTGCGCTGGCCCAGGTCCTCCCCGGCTGCAGCCATACTCAAGTGGCTCACATCGGGGGCCGGCGGAGCGGGTGCGTGTTCCGAGTTATTCATGTCTTCGCCCACATCTGCCACGGAGAACGCACCGGAGAAGCCAGTGCCCCCGGTGCGGATGGTGCCCACGGTCTCCAGATCCCCGCTGTTCTGCTCCCCAAGGCTAGTGGATTCAGCTGAGGCGGAAGATTCTGTCGCCGGTGCCGGTACCGCAGATGGCGCAGCGGCCGGCTGCGCAGGCGCCCGCGCTTGCCCCCCACCGGACACAGGGCGGATTTCACATTCCGCCCCGGCCTGCTTCATCAGCGCCCGAAACTTCATGGCCGTGGCTTGATCGGCATCTTTCTTGATCACCACTGGCTGGCCGGAAAACAGTTTCTCAACCCGGGCGCTGTCCATCTTGAACAAACGCCCCAGATTGCTCTTCACGGTCGCCAGGTCAGCACCGCCGACCAGCTTCCCGGAAAACACGATATGGAAACGAGCATCACTCATGCTGTTGCGTTTCTCCCTTCAGGCAATTCAGTTTTCAGGCAGATTCAATCCATCTGCGCCGCACAATACTCCGCCAGCGCCGCAATAGTCCGTGACGGGTTCAGGCCCAAAGCCCGAGGCACCATGGCGCCATCCACTACATAGAGACCAGGATAGTTGAACACTTCCCCGGCATGGTTCACCACCCCCTGTTCCACAGAATCCGCCATATTGCAGCCACCCAGTGGGTGAGGTGTGACCAGATTCTTGAACCAGGTCCAGGTAGCGGGTGTCATCGGGTTGCCCCCGGTGGCAGCCGTCAGTGACAAATGCCGATCGGCCAGCCCCTGCACGGCCTTTTCGGCCTTGCGATAATCCCACTTGAGCTTCAGGCGATCACGCTTCCATGGCCAGTACCAGCGACGGCCCAGAGAAAAGGTGCCACCGGGATCATCCATGGCCTGGCCAAACCAGGGCATCATTTTGCCAAAGGGGTTACTGCTGTCGCCATATTTCAACATGGCCGCCCCCAGCCGGGTGCCGGCAAACCGGGATTGCTTGCCCAAACGCTCCAGCCAGCTGCCAAGAATATCCGGCAAGCCACCGTCTTCCACAAAATACCGGGCGCCATTGTCCGAGCCATCCAGATAATCGATGGCGCTGGTAATGGTCGGGCCCCGCGTGGGTGAGATCTGACGATCTTCATAGAAAGCCGCCGTGGCAAAATCGCCGTTACTGCTCCAGTTGTGCCCGAGCTTACGGCTGAGTTTTGGCAGCGTCTTGAACTGATCCCGGCAGCGCAGTAGCAGTTCGGTAGACCCCATGGAGCCAGCAGCCACGATTACCTTGTCAGCACGGAAACCGCGCCAGCCCCGCGCATCGAGATCCATGGCCTGCACTTCATAGCCCCCCGAGGCCAGCGGACGAATCGTGCGAACGTGATGCAACGGACGAATCTGCGCGCCAGCACTTTCCGCCGCCGCCAGATAATTCAGATCCAGGGTATTCTTGGCTTTCACCGGGCAACCCAGATCGCAATTGCCGCAATGGGTGCATGTACCCTGCTCTTTGCCCTGGGCGTTGACCCAGCTTTTACTATGGCGGTAATCGAACGAATCGTCGTTTTCCGCACGCCACTCCGGGTCAAACGTAATCGCCTGGGGTACCACGGTGAAACGGTCCCCGGCGCCAACCGCCTCCGCCGCTTCTTTCATCAGGTAAGTGCGTGGCGTCCACTGGCTCGTCGGCAACGTCTGCACATTGAGCATCTCGCCAGTGATGTCGTAATAGGGCTTCAGGGTGGCGTAATCGATGGCCTCAGGCCAACCCTGCTCGAAGGCTTCGGGCTTGGCTTCAATGCTGACATTGGCGTAAATCAACGAGCCCCCGCCAACCCCTGCACCCATGGCAATACTCATGTCGCCGAAATTGCGGAAATCAATCCAGCCGTTTTGTTTTTCCGGCTCATCTTCATCCCAAAGCCAGTCTGTCTGGGAAACGGACGGGTAATCACCGGGCAACCAGCGCCTGCCCCGCTCCAGTACCACCACCTTGCTTCCCTTCTCGGCCAACCGGCATGCCATCACAGCGCCCCCGAAGCCACTGCCGATGACCAGCACATCCACCTTTTCCATGTCGTCCCCAGTGTTTTTCTACTTTTTGTTGTCGGCTCCCCGAGCGTCCAACTCTCTTCTTACACTATTTTTTGCACTATAAATTTAAGCGCCAATCCTGTCCATTTACACCGCTTTCCAGTAACCTGACCACCATCTTTGCCGGCCCACAGCAGCACCCATGGAACAAATCGATTTCGTTACTCTTGAAGAGAAAAAACGCCCTCGCAAGCGGGCTGCTGCCCAAAAAAAGGTGGCCAGCACGTCCAGGCAGACAACAGCGCGGCAAGGTGCGGTTCGTGAAGGTTACCGGCGTCTCACCGCGGACATTCCCGCCGATTTACACAAGCGCCTGAAAATGCAGGCACTGATGGAAGACCGCTCTGTCACCGAGTTGATCGTGCAAGCGGCAGAGAGTTTTCTGCGTAACCGCGACTGATTTCCCCACCGCATTTCTTTCGTCCCATCCGTCCTTTTCACGCGTAACGCTTGCACGCTGTCACTGAAGCGTCACTGCACTGTCATTCATTCGCACCCTTGCCACGACACCCTTGGCGGAAACCGTCGAAGGAGCTAGCTCATGGCTGCAGATCTGTTTCTGCTCGTCTGTGCCCTGCTGTTCGGGCTTGGATTTCGTCAATTGTTCCGCCATCTTCCCGAGGAGCGTTGGCAATTTGTCGCGTCCCTGCCCTTGAAGAAAAACGGTGACGGTTCCTGGCAGGGCCTGAATCTGACCTTCTACGGTTTATTTACCGGGCTGGCCGGTGGGTTCGGCGTTGCCACGTTCATTCTTCTTACTGCCGCCGTCGGTGTTTCACTGATGACCACCGTGCTCCTGACGCTGGGAGTGTTGGCCATTTGCCTTCCGGCAGCCAAAATCATTGCCACTGTGGTAGAAAAAAATCGCCACGGGTTTACAGTCGGCGGCGCCAGTTTCGTGGGCATTATCATTGCGCCGCTGTTCCTGTGGCTGGCGGACAAGGCCAGCCAGCACTGGTGGGACACACCACTACCCACCTTGCCCATGCTGGCAGCCATGTCCATCGCCTATGTGATGGGGGAAGGCATCGGTCGACTGGCCTGTATCAGTTTCGGCTGCTGCTACGGCAAGGCTCTCAACGATGCTCCCACCTGGGCCCGGCGCATGTTTGCCACGCTCAACCATGTCTTTATCGGGAAAACCAAGAAAATCGCCTTTGCCGGGGAAATGGAAGCCGTCAAGGTCATCCCCATTCAGGCGGTGACCTGCGTGCTCTACACGGCGCTGGCATTGTTATGCAGCGCCCTGTTCTTCCACCAGTTATTTGCGCTGGCCTTTGCCCTGAGCCTGGTGGGCAGCCAACTTTGGCGGGTGTATTCGGAAACGTTGCGAGCGGATTACCGTGGAGGCAGCAAGCTGTTCTCGGTCTATCAGCTGATGGCGTTGCTCGCTGCCCTGTACGGTGTGGCTATCAGTATCGCGCTGCCCGGCCATAGTGATTTGCAACCGTTACTCCACGCAGGGCTAGGTGCACTGTGGACGCCGGGAGTCATCCTGTGCCTTCAGTTGATTACGGTTGTCATGTTTTTCTTCTCGGGCACCAGCACCATCACCACCGGTGAGCTGCGATTCGGGTTGGCCGCCGACTGGCGCAGTCAGGCCGGCTGCGACGGCGATCATCACCAGCATGACAAGAAGGACACAGGGCAGCCGTCAGGCACCGCTTCCCTCGGCGCCACCCTGCGCAGTTCTACACCAGCGCCACGGCCTTGATCTGGGCATAGACGTCAGCACCGGGAAACAGGGAAAGCTGACGAGCAGAACGCCCGGAGATCCGGGCCAGAATGCACTGCCCGGCCAGGGCAAGTTGAACCAGGCATTGCCCGGGCCCGACCTCACGCAAGCCGACCACCCGGGCCGGCAGAATATTGAGAATACTGCTGTCATCCGGGGCGCTCAGACAAAGGCTCACATCCCGGGCCGCAATGCGCAGCCGTACAGACTCACCGGCAACCAGCTGCTGCTCAACAGGCAGCCACAGCGTGGCATCCCCCACGGTGATGCCCTGCAAATGATCCTCGCGGGCGTAGTCCGCCACCAGGCCAGCCAATAGCGCTGTCGCGTCTGCGCGTTGAGCCAGGGAGCCATCCAGACGCGACAGCTCCTGGCTGGCCGGCCCTTGGGCAATAATGCGGCCGCGCTCCATCAACCAGACCTGATCCGCCAGGCGCAGCAGCTCATCCATGTTGTGGGTCACATACAGCACCGGCACGCTGCGCGCGGCCAGGGCAATCAGATCCAGCAACTCACGCTTGTGCGCCTCATCCAGGGCCGACAACGGCTCATCAAGAAGCAGCAGTTGCGGCGCCCCCAGCAGGGCCCGCGCCAGAGCCACACGCTGGCTTTCCCCGCCAGACAAGCCCTCCACCCGCCGGGCCAGCAGCGGACCAATGCCGGTTTGTTCGATCACCTGCGCTTGCTGGCCCACCGGGCTCTGGCGACGCCGGGCCACATAATCCAGATTGCCCTGCACGGTGAGATGACGAAACAGGGTGGGCTGCTGAAACAGCATGCCGATAGGCCGCTGCCACGGCGCCAGTTCCATCTCTGCCGACAGCCACGTCTGATCGGCAAAGCTGATCACGCCATCGCAATGGTCCAGTCCGGCCACCATGCGCAGCAACGAACTCTTGCCCGCCCCGGAAGGCCCAAACAACACCGTGACCCCCCGGGGCTGCAGCGTCGCCTCCACCTGCAATCGAAAACTGCCCCGCTGGCCCTGCACTGACAGCTCCAGACTCATGGCATGGCCCCCAGATTTGGCCGGCGACGCTGCCAGCGGAACAGTCCCCACAGCAGCAACAGCGACAGGCCCAACAACACTGCCGCGAGCCGATGGGCACTGACATAATCGCCGGCTTCCACATGCTCATACAGGGCCACAGAGGCCACCCGGGTTTCCCCGGACAGGCTGCCGCCGATCATCAACACCACGCCGAACTCGCCAAGGGTATGCGCAAAACCCAAAATGGCTGCGCTGGCATAACCCTCCCGGCACTGGGGCAGCACCAGAGAGAAAAACCGGTCACGGGGCCTGGCTCCGGCAACGGCGGCCATGTCCAGTTGTTGTGAATCAATGGCGGAGAACGCATTTTTCAACGGTTGCAGAACGAAGGGTAGCGAATACAGCACAGAGCCGATCACCAGCCCGGTAAAGGTAAACGCCAGTGAACGTTGCGCGAATACCTCTGCCAGCCAGCCCCCCGGCCCGTTCGGGCCCAGCCCGATCAACAGGTAAAAGCCCAGCACCGAGGGAGGCAGCACCAGCGGTAAAGCCAACATGGCCTCCAGCAGAGCCTGGCCGGGTAGTCGGCGACGAGCCAGCCACCAGGCCAAAGGCGTACAAAGCACCATGAGTATCACTGTGGTGAGCAACGCCAGCTGAATGCTGACCCCCAGCGCAAGCCAGTCCCCCTCAGAAAGCATCGTCAGGCACCCGGTAACCCGCCTGGTCGATCAACGTCTGTGCCTGGGGACTGAAGAGGAAGTCGTAAAAACGCTGCGCAGTGGCATTGGCGCCAAGCAGTCCACCCTGCTGAACAATCGGTGCATACCAGTCCATCGGCACACGCCACAGGCTTCCACCCTGCTGCTGTACCTGGCTCAGGGCCACAAAGGCCGCCGCGGCCGCCCCGCTGTGGGCAAAGTGATAGCTCTGCCCCACATTCTCTGCGGTGACCCGCTTTACCGCAGCAGGGAGATTGACTCGCGCCAGTGCCGATGCCGCCGCCACGCCGTAAGGGGCAGTACGCGCATTGGCCAGGGCCAGGGGATTCACATTTCCCTGGCGCAAACTCTCCGGGCCAAGCGACACACCGCGGGTCGGCGTCCACAGTACAAGAATGCCCTGCGCATAGGTTCGGATCGACGCCGGGACCAACAAGCCTTCTTGAGCCAGTTCAGCGGGGCGGCGCTGATCCGCCGCGAGGAAGATATCGTAAGGGGCACCCTGGCGAATCTGGGCGGCCAGCGTGCCAGTCGAGGCCACGGTCACGCCGATCCGGTCATCCGGGTGGCTCTTTATGTACAGCGTAATCAGTTGTTTGAGCGTTTGAGCGAAGTTGGCGGCCACCGCCACCTGGGCGTCACCAGCGAGCACCGGGACGCTGAGCACACCCATAAAAAGAAAAGCCAGAATCCGCATCAAGCACTCCGAGACCATACCGGGACCAAAACCGGCAATCGCCCAGTCTATGTCAGCAGACAGTGACTGTCAGGAGGATTTGCGCGGGTTCTGCCCTCGATGTTGGCGGCCGCGCGCCCGGGCCAGCTCAATCTGTTTCTGCCGTTCCGCGAAGCGTTGCTTCTGTTCCGGGGAAGATTCGTCGTAACACTTCGGGCAGGACACCCCAAGCTGGAATTGTTCGCTGCGTTTGTCTTCATCGCTAATCGGCCGGCGGCAGGCGTGGCACTGATCAAATTCACCGGGGTTCAGATCGTGGTCCACGGTCACCCGCTCATCAAACACAAAACACTCCCCTTCCCACAGGGAGTCTTCCTTGGGCATTTCTTCCAGGTATTTAAGAATGCCACCTTTCAGGTGATACACCTCTTCAAAGCCCTGCTCTTTCAAATACGCCGTGGACTTCTCGCAGCGGATGCCACCGGTGCAGAACATGGCCACTTTCTTGTGTTTGGCCGGATCCAGGGTCTCTTTCACGTAGTCCGGGAATTCGCGGAAAGTACGGGTTTCCGGGTTAATGGCGCCCTTGAAGGTGCCCACTTCCACTTCATAGTCATTGCGGGTATCGATCAACACGGTGTCAGGGTCAGAAATCACCGCATTCCACTCGTCCGGCGACAGGTAGGTACCCACTGTGCGGGTCGGGTCGATACCTTCCACACCCATGGTGACAATCTCTTTCTTCAGCTTCACCTTCGTGCGCAGGAACGGGTGTTCGTCGTGGAAGGACTCCTTGTGCTCCAGTGCCGCCAGCCGCTCGTCGCCCTTGAGCCAATTAAGCACGGTATCGACGCCACCACGGGGACCCGAAATGGTGCCGTTGATGCCCTCATCCGCGAGCAATAAAGTGCCACGCACATCGTTGGCATGCATCAGGTCCAGCAAGGGTTGCTGCAGTTGCTCGAAACCGTGTAGCCGAACGAACTTGTACAACGCTGCAACGACAATGCTGTCCGGGGTTTCCACCCGATGCTGGGTACTCACTGCTTTTCTCCCACGGTTGTCTTTCCTTTGCTGAATTGCGGATCATGCTTACTGCCACCCAGGCAATCCGGTGACGACAGTATCTCGCCGCCCTTGGCCTCCCATTCCGCCGGGGTATGGGTATGCAAGGCCAGTGCATGCACCGGGCCATCCAGCTCGTCAGCCAGAATTTTGTACAGCATCTGGTGGCGGCGTACCGGCATCATGCCGTCAAAGGCATCACTCACCAGCACCAATTTGAAATGTGTTTCCGAGTTCGGCGGCACACTGTGCTTGTGGCTTTCATTTTCCAGCGCGAAATGTGCCACAGGCACCGCCTCGAAAACCTTGCGCTCGATCAATGTCGCTACACTCATGGTCCACCTCACAGATAAAATCGGGCCGGAGCCGTTCAAAAAAAACACGGCCAATGGGCTGATTATACCAGCCTCACCAGGGCGGAAACGCCCCTCGCGGGGCGCGTATTCTACGGGGTTTGCCGGTGCAGAGAAAATACAGGTGCCGGCCAGCCATTAGACGGAGGGGATAATGTCCTTCCAGAGCTGCTCCCCGGCGTCATCCAGCAAGGAGGCCATGGACTCCCCCGGCCCCAGCTGGCGAACCTGGCGAGCGCTCTGCCAACCATCCCAACCCGGCGCCTCTCCACGGGCAAACGCGCCCCAGACAGCCTGCACCTGCTGAGACAGCACCCGCGCTTCGTCGGTGCCTCCGGTGAAATACATGCCCGCCGGCGTATCGGTAACGCCAAACACGAAGGGCACATCCACCACATGGCAGGCCCCCAGCGGGATACCGAACGGCTCGCTCTGCCAGGTGAACTGGAAACCCCAGCATTGCGCGTTATGCTGACTTTGGGCATCGAGCAATCGCACCGTAGGTACCCGGAACAAGCGGTCCGACTCCATGGCAGACAGAAAATCCAGACGGCTACGGCGACTGTCCGGCGTCACTACGCTTTGGTAATAATCCAGCGCCCGAGCGCCATTGCCAGGCAACGCCCGCTCAAAGCGCCGCAGAATTTCATCGTCGTCGATCTGTTTCAGTGCATCCATGGTGGTGGTGCCCGCAAGCACCCCCGCGTACTGAAAGAAATGCCACTCATCACGGCAAACGCCGGCCAACAGGCGTTTGTCCGCAGCGGCACCTGCGGCGATGGCCTCAATCGGCAGTGCCGGCAGCAAGTCACCATCGACCATGGGCAGAAAATTCATGGCGAACTGTGGCGTGGTGGTGCGCAGCCCTCGATCAACCAATACCTTGACGGCGGCGTTCTGGGCCTTGATCCAGCTCTTGTTATCGGCACTGGCCAATTTCTCGGATGCACTGCCGGCCCCCGGCAATGCATCCACAAAAGCGTCAGTCACCTTGCGCACCTGATCCGGGGCGAGCACAACATCGGCCGCGCCGGACTGGGTAATCGCACCATGAAACAGGTCTTTCGCCTGGGGGCAGGCCAGCAGAGCCCCCACACTGAAGCCCCCGGCAGACTCACCGAAAAGGGTCACCTGGCCGCAATCACCGGCAAAGGCACCGATGTTTTCCTGCACCCATTGCAGCGCTGCCAGTTGGTCGCGCATGCCCAGGTTGGTGTCTGCATCCAGCTCCGGTGCCACAGCGGAGAAATCCGCAAAGCCCATGGCGCCCAATCGGTAGGCGGCGTTCACCACCACCACATTCTGGCTGCGTGCCAGTTCCGCTCCGTTGTAGAGAACCTGCGACACTGATCCCGCCAGGTAGCCGCCACCGTGGAACCACACCATCACCGGGAAAGGCCCCTCCCCATCCGGCACCCAGATATTCAAGTAGAGACAATCTTCACTGGATTCCTGGATGCCCATCACAGGGTTTTTCATTTGCAGCGAGGGCATCGGGTAACGATCGGCCAATTGCGTTGCGTCACCGTCAGGCAGAGGCTGCGGAGCCTTGAACCGCAACTCGCCCAGCGGAGCCCGCGCAAACGGCACACCGCGGTATTCGGTTACACCTTTGTTGCCAAGCCCCTGATAACACCCCTGCCGAGTTACTGCTGTCATTTACCCGCCTCCTGTTTGCCAGCATCACTGGCCTGAAAATTAACATGCATCATGGACGATGAACGCTACAGTCCATGCACCGCCAAGCACCAACACAAGCCGTCCAGCCTAACAAAATACATACTAACGAGTAGGCCAATTCGCCTGTTTAATTGTTAGACAACATTAACAATCTTGTCTTATTAGTGACTTACACTTGTTCACGCCCTCACCGAGGCACATCGAGGGCTTTGTACATCCATTGCATTTTCTAAGGAGGGAAGCCCCCATGAGCAAGACCGCAACCATCGAGCAACGCTTTAACGAACGTTACGAGCAAGTGGCCACCGAAGCCAAAGCCACTCTGGAAAAAGTGAACAACGCCGTTCGAGGTGCCTACACCCGCCTGGAAGACAACGGTAACGAACTGTTCCAGAACCTGGTCAAAGCTGGCGAAAAACGCCAGAAAGCCCAGAGCAAACCCCAGAAAAAAACCACTAAAGCCCAGCCTTCCCAGCTGGACGAAGTGCGCAGCAAAGTTGCCGCAGCACTGGGCTTGCCGACCCGCGACGAAGTTGAAGCACTGAACAAGAAGTTGGCTTCGCTGACCCGCAAGGTCAATAAACTGGCCAAAGAGTCCAAGTAAGCCCCTATCTGCCGGAGCGGCTATGCCGCTCCCGGCACAATACTGACCCCGCCCTCTTTTCCTGTTTCCACTCAAACCTTCAACCCATTTGGGCCATAAACTCGCCAACGCGGTCAATAAACCAGCAATACGCGCTTAACCCCACACCAAGTGTTGACTTGCCGTGCTGCGTCTCGTTATCTAAGGGATTCTGTACTGGATAACAACAACTGCGAGCTCATGCCGTCCGCTAATCTGTCAGCCTCTCTAAAGCATAAAACCGTCGCGCCTTTCTGGCTGGAATACCTGCTGGATGCCGCGCTTCGCGCCGGCGTGGACCTGAGTTATGCGCTGGTGGAGTCCGGTATCAGCAACGACGACCTGGAAGATCCCCAGTCACGGATTTCCATGGCCATCGAGAACCAGTTGCTGAAACAGGCCATTACCGGCAGTGCGGATCCGCTATTTGGACTGCACATGGGGGAAGGCATCCGTCCGCGCTTCATGGGCGAGCTGGGTTACGCCAGCATGTCCAGCGCCACGCTGGGGGATGCCATCGAGTTGATGATTCCCTTTATGAAAGTCACCACCGAATACGCCCAATTGCGTTTCGAGTGGCGCGAGCAGGATGGCGATAAAACGCTGTGGCTCATCTGGGCAAGTGATCTGGAAGACCTGCCCACCTACCCGGCCCGGGTCGACGCCAATTTCGCCGCGGCCATCGTTTACGGTCGCTGGTTAATTGGCCAGGAACTGAACCCGGCACGCATTCTCTTCAAACACCCGCCACAGGGCGACGAAGCCGAGTACCAGCGCATTTTCCGTTGCGACGTTACCTTCGGCCAGCCGGAAAATGCCATTGTGTTACCCGGCCACCTGCTGGATCTGCCCCTGCGCGATGCCGACCCGGAAGTGCACAAGGTCGCCCGCTCACGCATGCAGCGGGCGGTTACCCAGTACCACGCCCGCGACAACCTGCTGGAACAGGTGCGCCTGGAAATCCAGAAACGCCTGCAGCAGGGCATCCCGCAGCTGGAGCCCATTGCCGATCAGCTGGGCGTCAAACCCTGGACTCTGCGTCGCCAGCTACGCGCCGAAAACACCGACTTTTCCAGCCTGCTGGAAGACGAGCGTCGCCGGCTGGCCTGCGACTGGCTGCTGCACAGTGAACGCTCCGTTAACCAGATCGCCCTCGATTTGGGGTATTCCGAACAAAGCGCGTTCAATCGCGCCTTTAAACGCTGGTTTGATATTACCCCGGTGCAGTACCGTGACAGCCAGGGCAATCACAGCTTCAACGATTGAGCCCCCCGCCACTGGCGCTTGCACTGCCCCAGCGTCAGCCCCTGTGAAAAGCCGTTGACCAGAGTGCTGCCCAACCGGCCCTGTAACAGCCGTGAGGAGACCGGTAGCACCCCGTAAAAAAGCGCCCCAAGCCGGGAAACCTGTTGCAGCTCCTCCCGCCAGCCTGCCAATGCACGGGGATATAAAACATCCGGCCTTTCGCCCAGTATCGCTTGTGCAGCGAGCTGACCACTAAGCACGGCCCCGTAAATTCCTTCCCCCAGCAACACTTCCGTGCAACCCGCCGCATCGCCCACAAACAACACGCGCCCATTGGCCAGCCGGGTGTGTGGTAGCCAGGTGCCCAGCGGGTAGCCCGCCACCTGCTCCGCCTCTGCCCCAAGGCGTGCCCGGCAGTAGCGCTGCAGGGTCGAGCGTTCCGGGGCCGCCACCCCGTGCCGCCAGACATAAAGCCCCACATTCACATGATCGCCCTTGGGAAACAGCCAGCCGTAGCCACCGCGGATCACACCAAAATCCAGTGTCATGGGCGGGTAGTCCCGTACGTTTTCCCGTGGCACACAGCCTTCGATGGCCATGGCACCGGCCGGGTGGCGCTCACCCAGCAGCCGCGCCACGGCACTATTGGCTCCGTCCGCTGCGATCAGCCAGGGGGCGGAGAAGACGGCCCCCTCCCGGGTCTCAATGCGCACGTAGTCTGCCCGCTGCTCTATACCTCTCAGGCCACCCGTCTCATGAAATACAGCACCCTGTTGTTCTGCCTGCCCACAGCAAAACGCATCCAGCTCCGCCCGCTCCGTCATTACACAGAACGGGGTGGCGGTACTAAGGTGGCGTACCGGAGAGGACGGATGACTCACCGCCAGAGAGGTAACCGCTTCACGCACCACCGGCGCAATACTGAATCGGTAGCGCGCCACGGCTTTCTCGGTAACCCCGCCTGCACAGGGTTTTCCCCGCGACAAGGGGCGGGAAATCACGGCCACTCGCAATCCAGCCGCTGCCAGATCCCAGGCCGCTGCACAGCCCGCCTGACCGGCGCCGACAATCAACACATCCCAGTTCGTCATATATCTCCCCCCGATTCCGTGCGATTAGCCGCCGGGTCCTTTATAATGCGCGCCGTCCGGGACCCTGACCCACGGACCTTGTTCAGCGGTCCCCTCGGTTTCAGCCACATAAGTTCTCCCGAATTAAAGCTAGGAGATTGTTCATGAAAGCACCCGTACGCGTAGCCGTCACCGGCGCCGCTGGCCAAATCAGCTATTCCCTGCTGTTCCGCATCGCTTCCGGCGATATGCTCGGCAAAGACCAGCCCGTTATTCTGCAGCTGCTCGAAATCACCCCTGCTCTGGAAGCCCTGAACGGGGTCATCATGGAGCTGGAAGATTGCGCATTCCCGCTGGTTGCCGGCATCACCGGTACCGACGATGCCAACGTGGCCTTCAAAGACGCCGATTACGCGCTGCTGGTTGGTGCTCGTCCGCGTGGTCCGGGCATGGAGCGTAAAGACCTGCTGGAAGCTAACGCAGCCATCTTCTCCGCCCAGGGTAAAGCCATCAACGACAATGCCAGCAAAGGCATCAAAGTTCTCGTTGTCGGTAACCCGGCCAACACCAACGCCCTGATTGCCCAGCGCAACGCGCCGGACATCGATCCCCGTCAGTTTACTGCCATGACCCGCCTGGACCACAACCGTGCCATGGCGCAGCTGGCCAACAAGCTGGGCAAAACTGTCAATGACGTGAAGAAAATGCTCATCTGGGGCAACCACTCTTCCACCCAATACCCGGATCTGCACCACTGTGAAGTGGACGGCAAAGTGGCTATCGACCAGGTCGAGCAGGACTGGTACGAAAGCAATTACATCCCGACTGTTCAACAGCGTGGTGCGGCCATCATCAAGGCCCGTGGCGCGTCCTCTGCCGCCTCTGCTGCCAACGCCGCTGTGGACCACATGCGTTCCTGGGCACTGGGCACCGACGAAGGTGACTGGGTTTCCATGGGCATCTACAGCGATGGTTCCTACGGCATTCAGGAAGGCCTGATCTACTCCTTCCCCTGCACCTGCAAAGACGGCGACTGGACTATCGTTCAGGGCCTGGAAGTCAACGACTTCTCCCGTGGCAAGATGCAAGCCACCGAGCAGGAACTGGCGGAAGAACGTGACGCCGTTTCTCACCTGCTGCCGTAAGGCTCAGGTCGGGAAATAAAAAAGGGGCTCTCAGGAGCCCCTTTTTTTGTGCCGCTCTGCGGCTGCAACACGGTTTACGCAGCATGCAACACGCGAAAAGAGTGGTTCTATGCCATGGCTTTGTGCCTAACGTTAACCGACTCTTTCTGTCTCAATACCGCGATGAACCTTTCTCAATTCCAAAACGCGATCAGTATTCGGAATAATCCATCTGCTGCATCTGGGCCTGTTGTGAATACTGTGCATAGTTGGCCATGGTGATCGGGAACAGCACACCGAAGTAGCCCACCATCAACAACAGCACAATCACAAAGGCGGCTTTTACGCCACCAGAATTACCGACCGGAGCGGCGCCGTACTGGTTGCTGCCTTCGCTACCGCGCTTGAACAACATCACCAGACCCAGCACCAGGTTGGCAATCGGCACCAACATGAGCAGGCTCAACCAGCCACTGGCGTTGATGTCATTGAGACGACGCACCATGTAGCCCCAGCTCATCACCATCACACCAATGAAAGCCACGGTGGCGATCAGCCCCATGATCATTGCCCCTGCGCCAATGGCGCTGTCACCGGCACTCATGATGCCCGGGATCACAACAGCAGCTGCGACACCCAGCACCAGATAGAACAATAAGGTCAGGCCAGCGGCATAGACGAAATAACGCATACGGCCGATGCGTCCTGACAGCGACAGGAATTTGGGTTGATAGGTTTCCTGGTTACCGGCAACAGCAACATCTGCATTGGGTGCCTGATACGGTTGGTTCATAGGTACTCCCCCTGGGGTTCAAGATTAAACAAACAATCAAAGATTAATACGTCGCCTCTACGGCGTATGGTGTTGACCAAAGTCATCCATGGCGCGCAGCAAATCACGGCGACTGATCTGGCCGACCAATTTTCCGTTGTCCAACACCGGTAACCGCCGACGATGATCCGCAAGAAAAATTTCTGCCACATCGAGAATGGAATCCGAGCCTTCCACGGTCTGCAGATCCACACTCATATACTCTTTTACCGAACCGATTTCGGTGCCGTGGTAGCTTGCTTCCAGCGCTCCCTTGAGGCAATCGGATTCGGAAAAGACCCCCACCACACGGCCCGCATCATCCACCACCGGGCCACCGGAAATCTGATTTTCCAGCAATACACGAATGGCTTCACTCACGGACATATCGGGGGAAAAGGTGACCAGACGGCGGCTCATGTACTCCGCCACGTGCATGGACTTGAGCATAATTCTTCCCTGTGCGGTGGTAGCCGGCATCATGCCGGCTATGGGGTGTGCTGTTCTTTATAGCAGGATTCGTGACATGAATCGCTAATGGCTGAGGCTACACCAACGCCTTCGGCGCAGTGATAATACCGTTGTTATCGGCATAAACAAATTCGCCCGGGCGGAACGTCACACCACCAAAGGTGATGTCGATATTCAGCTGCCCTTCGTCGCGGCGAACGGACTTAATCGGTACACAGCCTTGAGTGATAACGCCGATGTCCAGTGTCGCCAGCGCATCCACGTCGCGGCAGGCACCGTAAATGATGACCCCTTCCCAGCCGTTTTTCACCGCGTTTTCCGCGATCATGTCGCCGATCAACGCATTGCGCAGGCTACCGCCACCATCAACCACCAGCACCTTGCCTTTGCCATCGGTGCCCAGATGTTCTTTGACACGGCTATTGTCTTCAAAACATTTCACCGTAACGATTTCACCGCCAAAGGCAGAGCGGCCACCGTAACTGAGCCAGTTGAGGCCGGTTACCACGGAGACACTGTCCGCATTATCATCACAAAGATCGCAGGTCACAAAGGTCATACTGACTCCTTCGGTTTTCTTTCAGGTTACGACCAGAGCTCAGTCGGCTCGGGTCACTTTCTCGCGGAATTTACCGGCGAAGACCAAAAAATCCCGGTAACGCAACCGGTACAACCCTGTATCCGGGCCGACCAATGCCATGCCTACCATGGCATCCGCTACCTTGCGGCTATCCACGGGCAACCAGTGGGCGTCGGTCCAGCGTGTCAGGGGCTCTACAATGCGGTTGACGATGTTGCCCAAGTCTTCAGCCGGGCGCTTGTCTTCACGTGCGCCGCGCAGCAACGATGGCTGCAAAATGGCCAACAAAGGCAATTCGAGCTTCATGAGCGCACGCTCCATTTGCCCTTTTACTCGCGAATAAAAAAACGGCGAGCGGGCTTTGGCATTCACTGCCGACACCACTAGAAATCGTTGCACGCCACCACGACGGGCCATGTTACCCGCCAGTACCACCAGGTCGTGGTCCACATGACGGAACGCTTGCCGGGAACCGGCCTTCTTCATGGTGCTGCCTAAACAGCAAAATACATCGTCCACCTGAAACTGCGACTGACAGGCTTCGATATTATCGAAATCCACCTCATGCACATCCAGCTTGGGGTGCTCCACGGATAACGGTCGGCGTGTCAAAACGCATACCCGTTCGTAATCATCACTGGCCAACAGGTTTTCCAGGCAATCACGACCGACCAGCCCGGTTGCCCCCAGCAGCAAGGCTTTTCTTGTCATTGTTCTTCCTCGTCTCTAGCTGGCTGCTCTGGCAGCCAGCGTCGTAACACCGTTTCCAGCGCATCCAGATGCACCGGCTTGGCAAGAAAATCATCCATGCCCGCAGCCAGACAACGGGCCTGAACCCCTTCCGCCGTATTGGCCGTCACTGCCACAACCGGTGTGCGCAGACTCGCCTTGTTCTGCTCAATTTCACGCAAGCGCCGGGTCACTTCAAAACCGTCCATTTCCGGCATCATGCAATCCATCAACACCAGATCGAACGGTTCCTGTTCCAGCAACGCCAGCGCGGTTTCCCCGTTACTGACCGTTTTCACCTGAAATCCCAGCTTGCTTAGCATGCCCCGGGTTACCAGCTGGTTCACTTCGTTGTCTTCCACCAGCATCAGCCGGAAACGTTTGCGCCGCTGGCGCTCTTCCGGTGTCTGCAGTGGCGCATCCCCCACCGGCATTTGCCGTTGCAGACCCACCAGCCGCGCCAGCCCCTGGCGCAACACGGTGCGGTGAACCGGGCGTACCAGCACCACCAGGTCATGTTTATCGATAAGCTGCTGCACCGCCGCATGGCTGCGCTCTTCAATAGTCGCCAGCAACACCAGGCGCACCGGTCGCAGCGAGGGGTCTTCGAGCACATTGCGACACAGATTCAATGCCAACTCGGGCCGCGACCAGGTATCCACAAACAACACATCGAAATCACTTTGCTCGCGATGGCCAGCGCGTAGTGCCTGCAAGGCGTGATCGTAGCCCTTGGCCGACGATGCCTGGCAATCCAGCGCTTCCAGCTCTTCCTGAATGCTGGCAACGGTACCTGAGGCAGCCCCGACAACCACCGCCTGGGCACCATCCAGTGCCCGTATCAGGCTCTGCGCTTCACGCATGTCCGGCTGCATCTGCACCGGAACCGTGAACCAGAAGGTAGAGCCCTCACCCGGGACACTTTCCGCCCCGAGGGCACCGCCCATGGCGTCAATCAGGCCCTTGCAGACCAGCAGCCCGAAGCCGGTGTGGTGGCTGCTGTACACGTCCTGACCATCTTCGATAAAGCGATCCTGGAACAGATGACGCAGGGTTTCCGGATCCATACCCGCCCCCTGATCGCTCACCCGCACGCGTAACACGCCACCACTTTCCCCTTCCACGGTGAAATCCACGTCCAGGCGAATTTCGCCCCGCTCACTGAATTTGATAGCGTTGCTGAACAGATTATTGAGCACCTGCATCAGGCGCTCGCGATCGCCGCGGATGCGCTTGGGCAGCATGCGGTCGATCACGCAGCTCAGCTCCAGTCCGGATGACTGCGCCATGGGGCCAAAAGCTTCCAGCGATTGCTCAATCGCCGCACGGAAATCGAAATAATCCGAATTGAGGGTAATGCGTCGGGAAAGGATGCGGGAATAATCCAGCACGTCATCAATCAAGGTGAGCAACAACTTGCCACTCTGCCCTGCCACCTGCAGGTAGTCTTTCTGTTCATCGTTAAGGCGGGTGTCTTCCAGCAACGACATCATCCCCATCAGGGAATTCATTGGCGTGCGCAGTTCATGGGCCAAACGATAGACCAGGCTGAGCTGGACTTCGGTACTGCTGCGCACCGGCTGTTTACGATCCAGCGGTCCTCGACGCTCGCGCGTCATTGCATGCCAGAACGTTTCGTATTGCCCTCGATAAAGCCGGAACAAATAGAACGCGTACGAGCCAATCAGGGCCGCCAGCACCCAGTCATGCAAGCTACCAGCAAACAATAAAACCGCCAGCGTCGGCAGGAACATCAACACGATATAAGCCTGCCGAACCCGCAGCCCGGCCATCCAGGAGCTGCCCAGGGCCGTGGTCACGCCCACGTTATAAAGAATCACCACAAAGAAATTGAAGCCGGTGCCCAGCCGCCAGATTAACCAGGCTGGCAGCAGCCCCCATAACAAGGCATGCAATGCCAACCCCACCCCGAACAGACGCCGCCAGCGCGCCGGGCCAGCCCCATAGAGGGCATCGAAACGCGCCACCAGCCACAGCCGATAGGCGGTAACCAACAGGACGGCGCCACCGCCTATCAGCGCTTCCAGCTCGAAGCTCTGATAGACCTGACCCCAGGCAAAGACAAGCGCATAAACCAGAAGGGCCGCCAGGACTCCCATCAAGGAGTTCTTGGCGGCCCCGTAATCTACGCGTTTAAGAACCTTTCGATCTTTCTTGTATGGCACTGTATTTTGTTCCGCAGAAACTGGATTTCACCGGTTTCGCGCTACGTTAACACCGCCTCATCAGACTGGCTAGAGCCTATTGCACGCTGCCTCCAGTCCGCTTGCGACGGTCCAGCGCGACCAGTAGTGGCACGAAAAAGAAGAAATCCACAATCAGTGCCATGGCGATGGTGATCGCAGACAACTGCCCCATGCTGGAATTGGGGTAAAAATGGCTGGTCCCGATAACCGCAAAGTTCGCCACCAGCACCACCGATGTGGCCACCAGCGCCACACCGACAGTACGGAATGCGTACTCCACCGCTTGTTCGGTTTTGAGCCCCAATTCGCGTTTGGCCCGCACGTACTTGCTCAGGAAGTGCACCGTGTCATCCACCACGATCCCCAACGTCATACAGGCCACCACCGATACCGCCAGGCCGATCTCCCCATTCACCAGCCCCCACAGGCCGAATGCCATGGCCGCGGGCAACAGATTCGGCAACAGGGACAAGATGCCATAGCGCACAGAGCGCAACGCGATAATCAGCAGCACCGACACACTGACCAGCGCAATCAATGCACCGCTCAGCATGCTCTGGATATTGCGCATGGTGACCCGGCCGAACAGGATATCCATGCCCGTGCCTTTGGTTTGCATGGCTTGCGGCCAGTTATCCTGCATCCAGGTTTCTACCCGGTCATTGAATTCCAGCACCGGGCGCGAGCCGATATTCTCCAGCATCACAATCACCCTGGCCTGCTCCTTGTCGATATCCAGCTGGTCTTCCAACCCCAGCCCCTGGGGCAGCGACAGCTCATACAGCAAGGTGTACTGGGAAATCAGCTCCCGGGATTCAGGAATCCGGTACCAGGTCGGGTCACCACCGTGCATGTCCCGGTTGAGTCGTTTGATCACATCCGTATAGGCGGTGGCGTACACCACCTCATCCTGCTGCTCCAGCCACACGGTCAAATCATCAATGTGCTGGAGATAGGCAGGCTCCATGGCTCCGCCGGACTCGCCGGAATGCACGGCGTAATCAATACGGTGCATGCCGGTAAGATTGTTCATGGCGAAATCATTAACCCGCCGCACTTCAAACGTCTCATCGAAGTATTCGTTGAACACATCATTGATGCGGTTAAGCCCGATACAGGCGGTCAGCACCACGACCACCACCGACATGCCCAGCAGCCAAGGCTTGAAGTGGCGGCTCAGGTGCCCGGCCAGAGCGCCCATCAGGGGCGCAAAATCCCGCTGCTTGCCGGGTTCGATACGGTGCGGCAACAGCATCACCAGCGCCGGCAACAAAATCACCGAGAACACAAACGCCAGCAGCACCCCGATCAGCACCACATTGCCCAGCGCACGGAACGGTTGAGATTCGGAGAAATTGAGGATGGCGAAGCCAATGGCCGTGGTAAAACTGGTCAACCAGACCGGCTGCATGTTGATGCGCAGGCTTTCCAGCATGGCCGCCGCCCGTGCTTTGCCTTCCAGGCATTCGTGTCGATAACTGGCGAGGATGTGTACGGAATCCGCTACGGCCAGAGTCAGAATCATGGCCGGGGCCATGCCCACGATGGGGGAAAACTCGATCCCCAGCCACATGGCCACCCCCATGGCAGAGGCGATGGAAAAACCGATCACCATCACCGTCACCACCACAAACATGCCGCTGCGCAAAATCAGCCACAGACATAGCAGCATCACCACAAAGGCCAACGGCAAGGTGGTGGCCATGGATTGCTCGGTGGCGTCAGCGGAGGCCTGGGAAAATACCACCGTGCCTGTGACCATAAACTCGATATCCGGATACCGCTCCCGGTAGGCCTGCGCCATATCGCGGGCGGCGGCGGTAATCACCGGGGCTTCGGTATTGCCCTCATCCATGGTCACCGTGGCGACAACACCGGCCACATGCCCCCGGTCAGAGACCAGCCGCCCGACCAGTGCCGGCTCTTTCAAGGCGACATCACGGGCGTAAGCAATGGCGGCCGGAGTCATTTGCTCAGCATCTTCCACCAGCGGTGCCACATACAGCTCGTCGCCTTCGACCTCGGTATGCTGAAAATTGGTCAGGGAATCCACGCGGGTGGAGTTAGGCAGCGTCCAGGCGTCGTCGGTAAGAGACTCGATCGCTTCCAGAGTTTGCGCTTCAAACACCTGATCGCTTTTCGGGTGCACCACGAACAGCACCACCTCATTAGCGGTAAAGCTGTCTTCCAGCGCCACGAACCGTTTGAAATCCGGGTTTTCCTGAGTGAAGAAAATACGCGGATCATTATTGTTGCGGAAATTCTGCAGGCCGGCGGCCATGGCGGCACACAGCGCAATACAGATAAACAGCACCCACACCGGGTGCGCCACCACCCAGCGACTCCACGTCTCTTTCATTGTTATTCCCACCGTCCCCTGACATTGAGTCCGGAGTCTAGGCACCGGTAAACATGGTGTCACGCACCAAAAAGGCCAAAACGCATACTTTACGTTAACGTAAACTTCCCCTAGGATTTCGCCATGAGCAAAAAACAGACCTACAGCATCGGCGAGCTGGCCCGGGAATTCGACGTGACCACCCGTACGATTCGCTTTTATGAAGACCAGAATCTGGTCAATCCGGCCCGGCGCGGGCAGACACGGGTCTACTCCCCTGCGGACCGGGTGACCCTGAAGCTGATTCTGCGCGGTAAACGGCTGGGCTTTTCCCTGGCCGAGTCCCGGGAACTGATTCAGATGTATCAACCCAGCGGCGATAACCGCAATCAGCTACTGGCCCTGCAAGACAAGATTCAGCAACGCCGGGAACAATTGAACCAGCAACTCAGAGATATTCAGGCACTGCAGCAGGAGCTGGACGACGCCGACCAGCGCTGCGAAGACGCCCTTACCGCTTTGGAGAAACCCGACCATGTTTGACAGCAGCTTTAACTTCGACCTGGACGAAACCCTGGTTGCCCTGCGTGACAGCGTGCGCCACTTTGCCCAAAAAGAAATCGCGCCGATCGCCGCCGAGGTGGACCAGAGCAACCAGTTCCCGCTGGAGATGTGGAAGAAGCTCGGTGATTTGGGGGTTCTCGGGGTCACCGTCAGCGAAGAATATGGCGGCGCCAACATGGGCTACCTGGCCCACACCCTGGTAATGGAAGAGATCTCCCGGGCCTCTGCGTCCATTGGCCTGTCCTACGGCGCCCACTCCAACCTGTGCGTCAACCAGATCTACCTCAACGGTACCGATGCCCAGCGCGAGAAATACCTGCCCAAACTGGTCAGTGGCGACCATATCGGCGCCCTCGCCATGAGTGAACCCGGTGCCGGTTCCGATGTGGTCAGCATGGGGCTGCGGGCCGACAAGCAAGGTGACCACTATGTACTCAACGGCAACAAGATGTGGATCACTAACGGGCCCGACGCGCACACCTATGTGATCTACGCCAAAACCGATACCAGCGCCGGCCCCCGCGGCATCACCGCCTTTATCGTAGAACGGGGTTTTGCCGGTTTTTCCCAGGCCCAGAAACTCGACAAGCTCGGCATGCGTGGCTCCAACACCTGTGAACTGGTCTTCGAAGATTGCCAGGTCCCGGAAGAAAACGTGTTGGGAACCGTAGGTGAAGGCGTCAAGGTGCTGATGAGCGGACTGGATTACGAACGCACCGTACTGTCCGGTGGAGCCACCGGCATCATGCAGGCCTGCATGGATGTGGTCGTCCCCTATGTCCACGAACGTAAGCAGTTCGGCAAGGCCATCGGCGAATTCCAGCTTATGCAAGGCAAGATCGCCGACATGTACGTGATGCTCAACGCCAGCCGAAGTTACCTCTACAACGTCGCCAAGGCCTGCGATCGCGGCGAGACCAACCGTAAAGACGCCGCCGGCGTCATTCTCTACTGCGCCGAGAACGCCACCAAAATGGCACTGGAAGCGATCCAGACCCTGGGCGGCAACGGCTACATCAACGAGTACCCCACCGGCCGCCTGCTGCGTGACGCCAAACTCTACGAAATCGGCGCCGGCACCAGCGAAATCCGCCGCATGCTCATCGGTCGCGAGTTATTTAACGAGACACGCTAACACGCCGCACGCACCACGCCTGCACGCGCCCTCCAGCATGGTGCGCGCAGGCGTGCAGCGTGTAAGCGAGGAATCTTATGCCCAAGATCAATAGCCAGATCAATCCCAACAGCCCGGACTTTCAGGCCAACCGGGAACATAACCTGCAGCTGCGTCAGCAACTGCAGGACAAACTCGATCACATTGCCCATGGCGGTGGCGAAGCGGCGGAACAGCGGCTGCGTGAGCGCGGCAAGTTGCCGGTGCGCGAGCGTATCAATTTGCTACTCGACCCCGGCTCCCCGTTTCTGGAAATTTCCGCGTTAGCCGCCGAAGGCGTTTACGGTGAAGACGTGCCCGCCGCTGGCTGCGTTGGCGGTATCGGTCAGGTGCAAGGCGTGGAATGCATGATCGTCGCCAACGACCCCACGGTAAAAGGCGGCAGCTATTACCCGCTCACCGTGAAAAAACACCTGCGCGCCCAGGCCATGGCGGCGGAAAACCGTCTGCCCTGTATTTACCTGGTGGATTCCGGCGGCGCCAACCTGCCCCGTCAGGACGAGGTATTCCCGGACCGCGAACACTTCGGTCGCATCTTTTTCAACATGGCCAACATGTCCGCCCGCGGCATTCCGCAGATCAGTGTAGTGCTCGGTTCCTGCACCGCCGGCGGTGCTTATGTGCCCGCCATGGCCGACGAAGTGATCATGGTGAAAGAACAGGCCACCATCTTTCTGGCGGGCCCGCCGTTGGTGAAAGCCGCCACCGGTGAAGTGGTGACAGCGGAAGACCTGGGCGGGGCCAACCTGCACTGCGAGCAGTCCGGCGTGGCTGACCATCTTGCCGAAGATGAACCCCATGCCTTTGAGCTGGCTCGCCAATGCATTGCCCACCTGAACTGGCACAAGCCCGATCAGGTCAAGCGCCTGCCCGTGCAGGCCCCCGCCTACGACCCGCAGGAACTGTACGGCGTCATCCCTACAACCACCCGCCAACCCATGCCCGCCCGCGAGTTGATTGCACGCATAGTGGATGGCTCGGAACTGGACGAATTCAAATCCCGCTACGGCACCACCCTGGTGTGCGGCTTTGCCCGCATCCATGGCTACCCGGTGGGCATTCTCGCCAACGATGGCGTGCTCTACTCGGAATCCGCCCAGAAAGGCGCGCACTTCATCGAGCTGTGCAACCAGCGCAAGATTCCCCTGCTGTTCCTGCAGAACATCACCGGTTTCATGGTCGGTCAGAAATACGAAGCCGAAGGCATCGCCAAGCATGGCGCCAAAATGGTCAACGCCGTGGCCTGCGCCACCGTGCCGAAATTCACCGTGATCACCGGCGGCAGCTTCGGGGCCGGTAACTACGGGATGTGTGGCCGCGCCTATGATCCGCGCTTCATGTTCATGTGGCCCAACGCCCGCATCTCGGTAATGGGCGGCGAACAGGCAGCCAGCGTTCTTACCCAGGTGAAACAGGCCTCACTGAAGAAAAAAGGCCAGGCATGGAGCGATGAAGAGGCAGGACAATTCCAGGCGGACATGACCGAACGCTATGAAGAGATGGCACAGCCCTGGTATGCCAGCGCCCGCCTTTGGGACGACGGTGTCATCGACCCCGCCGATACCCGTGACGTGCTGGGCCTGGCCATTTCCGCCAGCCTTAACGCTCCCATTGAAGAGACACGTTATGGCGTGTTCAGGATGTGATTGAGAGACGCTTGCACGCTTCACGCAACACGGCCAAAGAGAAAAAGACATGAGTGTTACGACAGATATCGAAGGACACGTTGCCCGAATTACGCTGGATAACCCGGATAAGCGCAATGCCTTCGATGACATCATTATTGCCTCGCTGACCGAGGCGTTTGAAAAAGTCGGCGACGATGACAGCGTGCGCGTTGTGGTGTTACAGGCTGCCGGCAAGCATTTTTCCGCTGGTGCCGATCTCAACTGGATGCGTGCCATGGGCAAACTGGACGCGCAACAGAACCAGCAAGACGCTCTGCGTCTGGCTGCGCTGATGCAGGCCATTGATCAATGTGCCAAGCCGGTGATCGCGCGCGTCCAGGGCGCTGCCTTTGGCGGGGCGCTGGGGTTGATCTGCGCAGCAGACATGGCCGTAGCGGCAGACAATGCACGCTTCTGTCTCAGTGAAGTGAAGCTGGGCATTGTGCCGGCGGTGATCAGCCCCTACGTGGTGCGAGCCATGGGCCCTCGCCAGGCCAATCGCTATTTTATGACCGCAGAAGTGATTGCTGCTGACCGCGCCCAGCAGATCGGCATCGTCCATGACGTGGTCAGCGAAGACGCTCTCGACAGTGCCGTTGATGCGCTGGTGCAGTCCCTGCTCAGTGGCGGCCCGCTGGCACAGGTGGAAACCCGCGCCTTGATTGCCCGCGTCAGTGATGGGGCTATCGACGACGCCATGCTGAATGACACTGCCGCCCTCATTGCCCGGTTGCGCACTGGCGAAGAAGGTCAGGAAGGGCTCAGCGCCTTTCTGGAAAAACGGAAACCGAATTGGATCTGACCCACTATCCGTAGGAGCGTCGCTGGCGGCGCGATAACC
>NZ_PBSH01000037.1 GCF_002726155.1 Alcanivorax sp.
CTGAGGAATATTGAACTGTTCCTTGATGAACTGCGCCTGGGTGCCCTTGCCCGCACCGGGGGCACCAAGCAGGATGACACGCATAGGATTCTCCATCTTACTGTCGTCAGAAGAGGCAAAAAGTACCTCTGATTTATTCACCCCCATCGCCACGGCCAGATGCCTTAAGGCTCTGGATACGGCCCACGCTCACCCCACGAGAGGGCACAATGCCCGCCGCAGACAGCGTAAACTGGCGTAATTTCCAAGCGTATGGGTGTACAAATCAGAGGAACCCAGCCTCCGAAGGGGTGCAACTTTACCTTGAGGCCCCCTTCATCACAAGAGATAGGGGTTGCGACCTAGGTCGCAACCCGGGGCGGCAAGCCCCTATTGGCGGGACAAATTAAGGGCTGCAGGCTGCACCTGGGGAAGTTGTAACGAAACTGGTACGGCGGTAATCGCCGCCTGATCCACCGAGGCACCCGGCGCTGGCGTATAGCGGGCACCCATGACCAGGTCCGCCTGCTCGTCCGGATAGCCCTGCAGCCAGTTAGCCGCTGTCAGTGACACGGTGATGGGGAAATGCGTGACCACTTTGCGCTGCGCCGCCAGCGGCTGGCCGGCACTTCCGGCCTTGCGCAGAAACACAAACAAGGTGCCGCCAGCCGGCAGGCCTTCACCGTTGACCGTAGCCGCAAGGTTGGCAAAAACGCCTTCCCGCTGCTTCTGTTCCCGAGCCCGATCCAGACCGCGCTGCAACAGCTCTGCGGTTTCGCCTTCGCTGTGCCGCGACAACAGCGACGCCCAGGCCTGCTCTGACAGCGCATAACGCCCGGCCCGGTCTGCGGACATGGCGAGCAGCATCCAGGCGCCATCGTGATTCGGTTCGCGGTCCAGCACCCAGCGGATTTCCTCCAGCGCCGGGTCGGTCAGCCGTGCTTCGTTCTTTTCGATCAAGGCGCGTGCCAGCAACAGGTGCATGGCGGCATCATCCGGGTTCAGCTGCAAGGCCTTGCGAGCCGCTTCTTCGGTCTGAGCCGGCGCGCCCAGTTGATCGTACAGAGCCCCCAGGGCATACCAGCCCACGGCAGAGGGCGTCTGGGAGAGTTCGGACTGCAGCACCCGCACCAGGGCTCCGGCGGGCACTTCCGAGGCGGCTTTCTCCGGCGGCTGGCCAGCAATAATCTTCCGGGCCACATCACCGTATTCCTGCTGGTGCTCCAACCAGGTGGCGGTGTGTTCGTTAAGGCCGATCAGCCCGTAACCGGCGCCAGCCAGAACCACCATGACCAACGGAATACCGAGCGCCCCCTGCATATTCTTGCCGGCCTTGCGCCCTTCACGGCGCCACATCACCCACAGCACCGCGGCCATCAACAGCAACAGAACCAGCGCCATTACCCACAACATCATTTCGTGCCCTCTTCCGGTTCTTTATCCTGGGATGCCTCATCGTCTGCTGCCGCTTTGCGGCTGGCGTTACGCAGCAAAATGACGATCAGTACAGCGCCCCCCAGCAACAGCAAAATAGGCCCCAGCCACAGAATGGATGTACCGGCATTCACTGGCGGACGATAGCTGACAAAATCACCGTAACGGGACACAAAGTAGTCGACGATGTCTTCATCGCTTTTGCCTTCCAGGATCATGGTATGCACTCGCGTTCGCATATCCTGGGCAATGCCGGCATCGGAATCCGCGATGCTCTGGTTCTGGCATTTCGGGCAACGCAATTCCTCAGAGAGGATTCGAAAGCGTTGTTCCTGTTGTTCATTATCGAACTGATAAACATCAATGGCTGCAAAAGCCGGCATGGCCAGCATCAGCAGCAACACAATACGCAGCATTATTCTTCTCCCTCACCCTGCCCCGGCGCTGGCGCCTGTGTGGGCAATAAAGGAACAAACTTTTCTTCCCAGACGCGGGCGTTCAAGTCCCCCGCGTGGCGTAACACGATCTCACCGGCCGGGTTAATCAAAAAGGTTTCCGGGGCCCCATAGACCCCCAGATCCAGCCCCAGTTGTCCGTCGGCATCCACAATCACATGGGTGAAGGGATTGCCCAGATTGGCCAGGTACTCACGGGCGGCCGGCAATTCGTCCTTGTAGTTCAACCCGGAAATGGCCACACCGCGTGCCGCCAGTTCCAGCAGGTACGGGTGCTCCACATGGCAGGTCGGGCACCAGGTGGCCCACACATTCAGTAACTGCCAGCGTCCTTTCAGGGAATCCTCGGTATAGGTTTCTTCGGTCAGCAAGGACGGCAGGGAAAATGACGGCACCGGTTTACCCACCAGCGCAGACGGCAGCTCCTGCGGATCACGGCCCAGACCACTGGCCAACAGCACCGCCAGCAGCACAAAGCCGACCAGGGGCAGAAACACCCAGGGTGAATTAGCTTTCATTGGCAGCTCCTGCGTCGTTGGTCGCAAAACGGTTGCGGCGATAACGTTTGTCCGTCAGCGCCAGGGCGCCACCAAGAGCCATGATCAACGCGCCCAGCCAGATCCAGCGAATCCCAGGCTTGAAGTAAATGCGTACTGCCCAGGCATTGCTTTTATCCAGCGGTTCACCCAGGGCCACATAAAGGTCGCGCCAGAAACCGGCATCAATCGCCGCCTCGGTCATGACCTGACGGCTGGCGTGATAGGTGCGTTTTTCCGGGTGCATCACCGCCACCGGGTCACCGTCATGGCTCACATGGAAATGACCACGGGTGGAATCGAAGTTAGGGCCGCGGTATTCATCCAGGCTGTCGAACACAAAGGTGTAGTCCCCCAGTTTGGCGGTATCCCCCGGCGCCATGCGAATGTCACGCTCCACTTCGTGGAAGCTGACCAGGGTAATACCGGCAATCAATACCGCCAGGCCGCAATGGGCCAACACCATGCCCCAGTAGCCGCGGCCCAGTTTGCCCAGCCCGGTGACAAAACCTTGCTTGTAGGCACGGGCTCGGCGAACCACATCGTCCACATGGGCAAACACCAGGAACAGCGCCAGCATAATCGCCAAAACGCCCTGCCAGGGGCTGGGGTCCGGCAGGCGAGCACCGAACCAGCCGGCAATGATTGCGGCCGGTGCCAACAGCGCCATGCGCTTTAACAGGGAGTTTCCGTCCTGACGTTTCCAGTTACTGAACATGCCCGGCACCATCAGCAAAATCAGCACAAAGGCCAACGGCACAAAGAAGCCATTGAAATAAGGGCTGCGGATGGAAATTTTCATGTCCAGTGCTTCGCCGATCAGCGGAAACAATGTGCCCATCAACACCACAGAGGTGGCCGTAAGCAGAATCAGGTTGTTACCCAGCAAAAAAGCTTCCCTCGATACCGGCTTGAATCCGGTATTGCTGCGCAACGCCGACGCCCGCAGACCAAACAGGACCAATGCGCCACCGGCGACCACAATCAGGAAACCGAGGATAAAGGCCCCTCGGGCCGGGTCATTGGCAAAGGCGTGGACTGACGTCAGCACCCCGGAGCGCACCAGGAAAGTCCCCAGCAAACTTAGCGAGAAGGTAATGATCGCCAGCAACACCGTCCACGCGCGGAACATGTTGCGCTTTTCGCTCACTGCCAGGGAGTGAATCAGGGCGGTGCCCGCCAGCCATGGCATCAGGGAGGCGTTTTCCACCGGATCCCAGAACCACCAGCCACCCCAGCCGAGTTCGTAGTAGGCCCACCAGGAGCCCAGGGCGATCCCCACGGTCAGAAAGCTCCACGCCACCGTGGTCCACGGCCGCGCCCAGCGGGCCCAGGCCGGGTCCAGGTTGCCCATCAACAACCCTGCCACCGCAAACGCGAACGCCACGGAGAAACCGACATAGCCCATATAAAGCATGGGCGGGTGAATAATCAGCCCGGGGTCTTGCAGCAACGGGTTCAGGTCGGCGCCATCCAGCGGGAACCAGGGCAGGTTACGGTCAAAGGGATTGGAGGTGAGCAGCATGAACAACATGAAGCCCACGGAAATCATGCCCATGACAGCCAGCACCCGCGCCACCATCGGCAATGGCACGCTGCGGCTCAGCAACCCAACCATGGCCGCCCAGCCGGACAGCATCCAGCCCCACAACAGCAGGGACCCTTCGTGGCCGCCCCAGATAGCAGACAGACGGTACTCCAGCGGCAACGCAGAGTTACTGTGCCCGGCCACATAGGCCACGGAAAAATCATTGATATAGAAGGAATAGCCCAGCGCGACGATGGCGACGGTCATGGCCAACCACTGTATCCAGGCCAGCGGGCGGGCATACCACTGCCAGGCAGACAGGTTGCGATAAACGCCAATCAGGGGAAAAACTGATAGACACAGGGCAGCAGCCAGTGCCAACCACAGGGAAAGATGCCCGATTTCTACCGCCACGAGAGCTCCTTACTTATACGACTAGATACACGACTTGCGATTTTGACTGGTCAAGGGGCGACCGGACGCGGCTATTTGGCGCGATCCGGCGCGCATAGCATCGGTAGATGGTCCGGCAATTGCAAGTCCGTGGCGGTGCCGCAATGAAAAGACCCCCTGAGTGGTACAAGAAGATAGACCGCGGTCATTTGACTCCGTTCATCGGTCATTTTCGGTAAAACGGCGCCAAGACATATTTTGAGACGGTTGCTATTCGTATGCTCTCACTTCGCTTTGCTACTATCAGCGCTTACATGACAGGGTGTCACCGCGCTGAAGATAAAACGTCACAAATAATCCATATACTCAAAATGCGCCGCCCTGGCCTGCATGGAGTAAGACTTTGAGCACTACGACAACACAGAAATCTTCCTATTCTCGCGAGGACCTTCTCGCCTGTGCGCACGGTGAGCTGTTTGGCCCCGGCAATGCGCGACTGCCTTTACCCAACATGCTGATGATGGACCGCATCACCCATATCAGCGAACAGGGCGGCAAATACGGCAAAGGCGAAATCGTTGCCGAGCTGGATATCCGGCCGGACCTCTGGTTCTTTGATTGCCACTTCGAAAGTGACCCGGTGATGCCGGGCTGCCTGGGCCTGGATGCCACCTGGCAATTGCTGGGCTTTTTCCTGGGCTGGGTGGGCAACCCGGGCCGTGGGCGCGCTCTGGGCGTGGGCAATGTGAAGTTTTCCGGCCAGGTGCTGCCCACTGCCAAGAAACTGACTTACCGAATCGACCTGAAACGGGTCATTTCCCGCAAACTGGTGCTCGGTCTGGCCGACGCCACCGTGTCCGTGGACGGGAAAGACATCTACCAGGCCGACGATCTGAAAGTTGGCCTGTTCACTTCTACCGACGGTTTTTAGGAGCGACTCATGCGCCGCGTAGTAATCACCGGGATGGGCATTGTCTCCTGTCTGGGCAACGACACAGACAGCGTCACCCGTTCATTGCGGGAAGGCCGCTCCGGTATTCGCTTTAAAGAGGAATACCAGGAAATCGGCATGCGCAGCCAGGTAGCAGGCACACCCACTATCCAGCTGGACGATTTCATTGACCGCAAGCCACGCCGCTTTATGGGCGACGCGGCTGCCTACGCCTACGTGGCCATGCAAAATGCCATTGCCCAATCCGGTCTCAACGACGAACAGGTCAGCAATGAACGCACCGGTTTGATTGCCGGCTCCGGTGGCCACTCTTCCCTTAACCAGGTGGAAGCCGCCGACATTGCCCGCAACCGGGGCGTGAAACGAGTTGGCCCCTACATGGTGCCCCGGGTCATGGCGTCCACCGTATCGGCATGCCTGGCGACGCCGTTCAAGATCAAAGGGGTGAACTACTCCATCGCCTCCGCCTGCGCCACCAGCGCTCACTGTATCGGTAACGCCGTGGAACAGATTCAACTGGGCAAACAGGATGTGGTCTTTGCCGGTGGCGGCGAAGAAGAGCACTGGACGCTCAGCTGCCTGTTCGATGGCATGGGCGCCCTGTCCAGCAAGTATAACGACACACCGGAAAAAGCCTCACGCGCCTACGACGCAACCCGCGACGGTTTCGTGATTGCCGGCGGCGGCGGCATGGTGGTGGTGGAAGAACTGGAACACGCCAAGGCCCGTGGCGCGACCATCTACGCCGAAGTGCTCGGTTACGGCGCCACCAGCGACGGCCACGACATGGTGGCTCCCAATGGTGAAGGCGCAGCGCGCTGCATGCGCCAGGCGCTGGCGACAGTAGAAGGCTCGGTGGATTACATTAACGCCCACGGCACCAGTACGCCGGTGGGGGACGTAGCAGAACTGAAAGCCATCCGCGAAGTGTTTGGCGATCAGTGCCCGTCGATTGGCTCTACCAAAAGCCTGTCCGGCCATAGCCTGGGCGCGGCCGGGGTACAGGAAGCGATTTACTGCATGTTGATGATGCAGAATGACTTCACTGCCATCAGTGCCAATATCGAAACACTGGATGAAAAAGCCGAAGGCATGCCTGTACTGGTGAAGGGCAAAGACAGCGGCCCGACCACCGTGCTGAGCAACAGCTTCGGTTTCGGCGGGACCAACGCCAGCCTGGTGCTGCGTAAATGGGAAGGCTGAATTCGACCTTGTGCAGTAATGGCTGACGATGCCAAAAGCGTTATTCGGCCCTCACCAAAAAAGCCCGGCACTTACCGTAGCCGGGCTTTTTTGTGGTTTTCAGCTCCCAGTGGGACAGGCGCCGAATCAGAATTTGTGGATCATCCCCACGGAAAACGCCATGCCGGATTCGTTCACATCCTCGGTGGTTCCCGCCGGATCAAAATCCGTGTCTGAGGCGGACACCAGCCCGTATGCGGTAGTGAAATCACCCAGCTTGTAGTCAGCACCCAGCGTCAGCGTGGCCACATCCAGATCCAGATCGCTGCTATCGAGCATGCCCGCCTGCGCCTTCAGGGCCACACGTTCAGAGACACCAAACTTGCCGCTCAGCAGGTACGACATCAAGTCGCCGTCCGAACCACCATAGGGGTCCAGTTTACTGCGCTCCACGATGGCGCCTACCGCAACGCTGTTGCTCACATTCAGGCCAAAAGAGCCGCGCAGAGTGTCCAGATCACCGCCCACTGTGGCCGGACCAACGGCCACTTCGGTGTAACTGCTTTCATACGCCAGAGCCGCATAAAGCACATCTTGCTTGTAGGTGGCAGACAAGCCCCAGGTATCGGTAAGGCCATCCTTGGTTTTCGTGTTGGGGGCACTGCCCACCGTCTCGTCTTCCCCCGGTGCCACCTGCGCCCGCACCACAATGCCGCCCAGATCCATGCTTTCCCAGTTCAGGCTGTTGCTATTGCGGCGCTGACCGAGGAACACGGTATCCATATCCGCCACGGTATCGTTGAACTGGTCAATTTTTCCTTCGGCCAGTTTCACCACGCTGTCATAGCGGCCGGCAAAAATCTTGCCCACCTGGGTGCCCAGACCAAGAAAACTGTTCCGTGTGGAAAAGGTCGCACTGCTATCACCGTCCGCGTCGTAGCCCACTTCCATCTGATAGATCACCGACAGGCTGTCGTTATACAACGGCTCTTCACCTTTCACTCCCAACCGGGAGTTGTTGCTGGACACAAACCAGGCATCGGACAGGTCATCCTGGCTAAACACCAACGCGGTATCGGGATAATCACTGGTTTTATCCACGCTCAAATTCAGTTTGCCGTAAAAGGTCGGCGCCGCCATGGCCCCCACAGGCAGCATGGCCGTGGCAACAGAGGCCGCAAGCAAAGTCTTTTTCACGTTTATTCCCCGTTCAATGTGTGTTCGCAAAATCAGTGTCGTTCGCAAGATCATGACGACTATATGACTGTTTTATTGCACCAACAAGGAGAAGCCTCTCAAGCGCAGACAGCGAAGGGCAAGGGCCGAGAAACGCGGGATAAGCCTGAGGCAGGCGGCATGTTGCGTGAATGGTATCGCAGCTACAGAACGGCAAAAAAAAAGCCCCCTGGCGGGGGCTCAAAAATACCGTCATAGCATCTCCTGCCAAAGGCAGGTCCCGAGCCTGATGACGATAGGCACACTCGGTTGGCCAAGTGACCACGGCAAAGCCGTGATCAGCACATAATCAGAACCAGCCTGGATCCATCTCAATAAAGGTATCGTCGCCATTAATCAGCTGTTGCGCGTCCCATTCCACCCGGGGCAACTCCCAGCGGAAGAAATAACGTGCAGCCTGCAATTTTCCTTTGGCAAAAATCGCATCGTCAGGATTGCTCAGCGCCACCGCCGCATTGGCCTGGCGTAACCACATCCACGCGGCCACCGTATGCCCCAGCAACTGCAAGTAGGCGTTGGCATTGGATAATGCCGCACGCGGACCCGCACTGGCCATTTGCTTGCCCACCGCCTGGGTGGCCTTTTCAATGTTCGGCAGCATGGCCTGTAACGCCTCGGCCATGGGCTTGCAGCGCTCATCCGTGGTGGCCTGCACATCGGCCACGATACGACTGGCCAGCAACATCATGCCCTTGCCGTTGTCCATCCACACTTTACGGCCCAGCAAATCCAGCCCATGCACCCCCGTCGTACCTTCATGGATGGGGTTAAGGCGGTTATCACGCCACACCTGTTCCACCGGATATTCACGGGTATACCCCGCCCCACCGAAGACCTGAATGGCCATATCATTGGCCTTCAAACCAAATTCTGAAGGCCAGGTTTTCAGTACCGGGGTCAGAAGATCGAGTAACAGCGCAGCCTCTTCTGATGCCACCTCATCCCCAGTCTCGATATCATCAACCAGACGGTAGCCATACAGGCTCATGGCAATCGCCGCTTCTGCATAGGCTTTCTGGGTGAGCAGCAGCCGTTTCACATCAGCATGCTCAATAATCGGCACCTGAGGCTTGGAAAAATCGGCATCGTCCGGGTGGCGGCCCTGAACCCGGTCACGGGCATAATCCAGTGAAAAACGGTAACCCCGATAGCCCAGCAAACCCGCACCAAACCCTACACCTACACGGGCTTCGTTCATCATCTGGAACATGTAACGCAAACCCTGGTGGGGCTCACCGACCAGGTAGCCATGACAATCATCACCATCACCGAACGTCAGGGCGGTACTGGTGGTGCCACGGTAGCCCAGCTTGTGAATCAGGCCTGCCAGAATCACATCGTTGCGGGCATCCGGGTTGCCAGCTTCATCAAGGCGATATTTGGGCACTACAAACAGGGAAATCCCTTTCACCCCTTCCGGGCCACCGGGAATCTTTGCCAACACCAGATGCACGATGTTATCCGCCAGCTCATTTTCACCGCCGGAAATAAAAATCTTGTTGCCCTTGAGACGGTAGCTACCGTCATCCTGTGGCACTGCACGGGTGCGGATATCGGTAAGGGAGGAGCCGGCATGGGGCTCGGTCAGGGCCATGGTCCCGGTGAAACGCCCTGCCATCATTGGTTCCAGGAACCGGGTTTTCAGGGTGTCACTACCGAAGTTGCGGATCACGTTGGCCGCCGCCGCTGTCAGGAAAGCGTAGCCGGTGGAGCTGGGGTTAACGCAGGTGAACATGCCTTTGCACGCCGCCGCAGCGATTTCCGGCAACTGCATGCCGCCTTCTTCAAAGCTGGCCCGCGACGACAGAAAACCGGCGTTGATGTAGGCATCAAAAGCCTCTTTCACTTCCGGACGCATCACCACTTTGCCATCCACAAAGGTGGGCTCTTCCTTATCGGACAGCGCGTTGTGGTTGGCGAACTTTTCCCGTGCCAGTTTTTCTGCGGTATCAAGAGCCGCTTCAATGGTCTCGCGACTGTGATCTTCAAAACGCGGGCGGGCGAACAGGCTGTCGGTGTCCAGCACCTCAAAAAGCTGAAAGCTCAAGTCACGGCGGTCGAGAATCACATCACTCACAATAGCGCTCCGGTTATTTTGGACAACAGCTTGCCATCGTTATGCTGTGTCTGGCATTGTCGCCTATGACTAATTCATGGTGGAACACGACATATGTTCACGGTAGCAGTATTAGCCTTCGACGGCGTTTTTGCCTCTGCCCTCACCGGGGTAGTAGATCTCCTCAATCTGACCGGGGTGACCTGGAACCGTATCCACGGGCAACCCCTGGACCAGCAGTTCAAAGTTCAGATTGTGTCCCGCGGCGGCAACCCGGTGCGCTGCACCAACGGCATCCGCATGGCAGTGGATTGTTCCCTGGAGCAGATGGATCAGGCCGATCTGGTGGTGGTGCCGACCATTGGCGGAAAAATTGAAACCGTGCTCGCCCAGGAACAGGATGCCCTGCCCTGGCTGCGTTTTCTGCATCAAGGCGGCGCCGATCTGGCCAGTAACTGTACCGGCGCTTTCCTGTTAGCTGAAGCCGGTTTACTGGATGATAAAACGGCCACCACCCACTGGGGCTTTAGCCAGGAATTTCGCCATCGCTACCCGCAGGTGAAACTGAATGAACGGGAATTGATTACCCGCGACGGCAACATTTTCTGTGCCGGTGGCGGCACCGCCTGGCGTGACCTGACGATCCTGTTGGTAGAGCGTTTCTGCGGTGCTGATCTGGCCCGGGAACTGGCCCGGGCATTTGTCATCGATGTGCGTAACGATCTGCAAAGCATTTACGCCGGGCTGCCGGCACATACCTATCATCAAGACGATCAGGTGCAGGCCATTCAGGGCTGGATTCACGAGCACTACAAGGAAAATACCAGCCTGGGGCAATTGGCGGAACGCGTGCATTTGAGTCCGCGCCAGTTACAGCGCCGCTTCACCACCACACTGGGCGAACCACCATTGCAGTACCTGCAACGAGTGCGCATTGAGGCTGCCCGAAAAATGCTGGAACGGGGCACCAACAACCTGGCTAAACTCTCCGAGCAAGTGGGCTACCAGGATGTCAGCAGTTTTTCCCGGTTATTCAAACGGCATACCGGCCTGTCCCCCAGCCACTATCGACAGCGCTTCGCCCGCACCGGCGCGCTGAACGACTAGAACATTATTCAACACACTGGATTCAGCCGTTTGTCGCTTGGTTGATTGCGTAACCGCAAGAAACCACTGACAGTGGAACAAGCGACAAACGTGAAGATTCTTGACGGAACCTTGACGCAACAGCGCTGAAGATGACCACAGTCATACAAGGAGAGCCCTGTGAAGAATCTGTCCATTCTACTGGTAGAAGACCATCGCCAACTGGCCCAGACCGTACTGGAATACCTGGAGCAGGAAGGCGCCAGTGTGGACTATGCCGGCAACACAAGGCTGGCACGGGAGCTGGTTCAGGAACATCACTACGATCTGATGCTTCTGGACGTCATGCTTCCCGGCGAAGACGGCTACAGCTTTTGCCAGTATCTGCGCAAGGAACTGGCGCTGGATATGCCGGTGGTATTCATGACCGCGCGGGATCAGCTGGAAGACAAACTGGAAGGCTTTGATCGCGGTGGCGACGACTATATCGTCAAGCCCTTCGCCCTGCCGGAACTCTCCGCCCGCGTCACAGCACTGGTGCGCCGCCAACGCAAGGAAGTCACCGCCAACACACTGCAGATTGCCGATCTGGAACTGGACCCGGCCCGCCAAGAGGTACGCCGTGACGGCCAGTTGTTAAAACTGTCCCCCACCGCCTTTCGCATTCTGCGCATTCTGATGCGCGAATCCCCCAAGGTCGTCAGTCGGGAACAACTGGAACACGAACTGTGGGGCGACCTGGTACCCGACTCCGATGCCTTGCGCAGCCACCTGTATAATTTGCGCAAAGCCGTGGACAAACCTTTCGAGCATGCATTGCTCAACACCTTGCCCGGTGTCGGCTTCAGCATTCAGGCAGCACCGGAAACCGCACAGTAAGGCGCTGCCCCCTTGCACATTGATAGGAACCCGGCTGAGAATAGGGAAAAAGCCATTTTCCCTATTTATGCCAGCCGACCAAACTGACACACCGTTAGCCAGCTATTCTTCCTGCCAGGAATTACTGGACGCCCACCTTGCTGAACTGCAACACCGTTTCGGCATGGCCCTGTGGATGATCACCCGCCTGCGCGACGACGAAATGGTGATATTACGTGCACGGGACGATCACTATGGGCTGGTGCAAGGCAACCGCCTGCAATGGCAAAAAAGCTACTGTATCCGAATGGTGGAACAAGGTGCCCCCTGTATTGCCACCGATGCTCAGCGCACTCCCAGTTACAACAATGCCCCCATCAATAGTGACCTGACTATTGGCGCCTACATCGGGTTGCCACTTGTGGACAGGGACAACCGGCTTTTTGGCACCCTCTGCGCGCTGGACCCGGAGCCACAGGATGCGTCACTGGAGCAGGCCCTGCCCGCTTTGCAACACGAAGCCCGCCTGATCGGTTTTCTGCTCAGTAATGCCCTGCAGGAAGCGCAACAGCAGAGGGTCAGCATTTTTGTGGAACACCCGGACCGCTGTGCCGATACCGGCCTACCCGGGGAACAAGGCTGGGCGGACATCAAGGCACAGGAGCGACAGCACAGCCGGGATTTCGGCATGGAATCATCAACGCTCTACCTGCAAGCGCCAGAGGACAGCGACAGCATGATCATCGCCGACTCCCTGGCAGCGCTGCTGCGCGAGCAAGACAGCATCGCCCATCTGGGCAAAAACCGTTTTGGTATTCTTCTGGCTGACACCAACGAAGAAAAAGCCCGGCGCGTGATCCATCGTATTCGCGACGCCCTGAACGCCAAGCAATTACTGGTGCGCATTGATCCTTCCCCGCTTGCTGCGGGCTAGACGTTTTCAGACCGTTAACTAAACTGCACCCGAACTTCGGTGCCCTTGCCCGGTTCACTGGCCACCATCAGCTGCCAGTCATAGCGTTCGCACAGGCGTTGCACAATGGCCAACCCCAGACCATGACCGCCTTCCTGGGTAGCGCCCCGCTCAAAGGGTTGCAGTACCCGGGCCAGTTCATCCGCATCCATGCCCGCGCCATAATCCACCACCTGCACCGCCTTCTCCATCACCACGATGGTGACATCCCCAGAACCACTGTAGTTGATGGCATTGCGGACCAGATTCGTCAACACAATGGTGAGCGCCGCCTCCGGACAGTTCACACTCAGCAGCGCCGTCTGCCGGACCTGCAAGCGAATTTGCTTACGCTCGGCCAGCGGATTCAGGCGTTCAATCAGGTTCACCGCCAGATCGTTGACGATCACATCCTCACTCTGCTGGCTGTGTTGCTCCGTGCGCGCCAGCATCAGCAATGTTTCCAGGGTCGCTTCCATGTCATCAACGGTGTCATCCATGCGCCGAATCAGAGGGCGGTCACCCACCTGTGTCACCAGTAATTCCAGATTGGCGCGAAACACCGCCAGTGGCGTGCGTAATTCATGGCTGGCATCGCGGGTAAATTGACGTTCACGTTCCACAAATGACACTAGCCGGTCGGCATAGCCATCCAACGCCGCCACCAATACCGCCACTTCACTACCCGAATCCGCAGCAATGTCACTCAGGTCCGGGCGGGCCACACTGGGGTCATTCACCGGGGTATGCCGCAACGCATCAGAAAGCTGCACAAGTGGGGACAATAAATCGCGGGACTTTTTCCAACCGAGAAACGAGGTGATATAGATCACCAACAGCACACCGGTTAACGGCAGGATGCCAAACAGGAACGCCAGCACCGACACCCGTTTTTCATCAAAAATCAGATACAACCGAGCGCCGTCGCGATGCTCGATATAGACAATGGGCCGCTCACCGGCCAGATCCACACGCTGATAACCATCGGGTAAATCCGCCAGCACGTCAGGAACCGAATCCTGCACCGCATCACTGCTCAACAGGCCAAGCAGATGGCGGGTATTGGGACGCGGCTGGGTGGGGTTTTCCTCCACCAACGACCAATAGTGATCGGCTTCCTTGATCAGTGCTTGCTTGACCAGCACATGCTCAATAATGTTCGCGGTTGCCCACACGCCCAGCACAGTGGCCAGGCTGATCAACAGTAATTGAACCAGATAGACGCGGGTAAGACGGTGCTGAACGCCGGTTTTTTTCATGCCTTGCTCGTTTTATGGCTATTCATCATGGCCCGCGAAAACAGCGCTCAATTCGCCACAGGCTTGGCGAAACGGTAGTGCGCAACGAACCACTCTTCGCCCCCACCATAATTAAACAGCTCCGCACACGCCATGAAAAACATACGCCAGCGTTGCAGCCACACCTTCCCCTGGCCTTTACCGTAACGGTCGTCCAACAGCCGAGTCAGCGCGGCCTGTTTTTCATCGGCCAGCACCAGCCAGGCCTCCAGAGTGCGGCCATAGTGGGTACCATTCACTGCCCAGCGCTGCTCCTCCTGAAGATCACCAGCACAATGAGGCAGCCAGTCATAGGCTGGCATCATGCCACCGGTAAAGAAGTACTTGGCCATCCAGTCCTTGCTGCCTTCGGTTTCGAACAGATAGGTCAGATCACGATGGCAGAACACATGAATGAAAAGTTTGCCACCCGGCTTCAACCAATCATGAATACGCGACATCAGGGTTTTGTGATTGCGCATGTGCTCGAACATTTCCACCGACACCACCCGATCATAGGGCTGCTGCGGTTGATACACAGAAGCATCCGCAGTGATCACATCCACATTGTTCAGCCCTCGCTCAGCGGCACGGCCAAGAATAAAGGCCCGTTGGGACGACGAATTGGAAATCGCGGTAATCCGGCTGTTGGGGTACTGCTGCGCCATCCACAATGTCAGCGATCCCCAGCCACAGCCCATTTCCAGCACGTCCTGGCCATCTTCCAGCTCTGCCCGCTCACAGGTCATGGCCAGCATGGTTCGTTCTGCGTCTTCCAGGGTGCTTGAGGCATTCGGCCAATAGCCGCTGGAATATTTCAGATAGGGGCCCAGCACCTGCTCATAGAAGCGGGCATCGACTTCATAGTGCTGTTCATTGGCCTCATCCTGACCCACCGCAACAGGCCCCTGGCGCAAGGCCTCTTCGAACGTCTGGCGGTTACTGCGTTGTTTTTCCTGTTCCAGACGCTGCCCCAGCAGGCGGCGAATACCAAAACGCACCAATCCGTCGGGCAACAGCCCGGATTCCGCCATTTGAATCATCATGATTTGGGTCTCCAGGGAAAGAACGCACTGGTTGTGCGCTGATAATCACGGTAGTCATCGCCGCGGGATTTGAGCGCCTGCTTTTCGGTATAAGGAATACCCGTGACGAACCACAGGAACACGAACATGGCCAGGGGCAATACCCACAACCACCCCGCGTGCGGCGCGCCAATGGCCATGACGGGGTAACTGACCCAGTGCAACCACTCGCAGAAATAGTTGGGATGGCGACTGTAGCGCCAGAACCCTTCACGGCAGGTTTTGCCCTTGCTGTCCGGGCGCTTTTTGAAATCGGCCAATTGTTTGTCTGCCAGCGCTTCACCGGCGATGGCCAGCAATCCGATCGCCACGCCCAGCAGCACAAGGGAGGGCGCAAACTGATCCTGCTCGGCCACTACCCAGAAAGTCAGAGCAAAACCCCAGGCCAGTAGCGCCTGCCCCCAGTAAAACACCAGAAACACCGGCTGCGCCTTGCTGCCCAGCGCCTCGCGCATGGCGGCGTAGCGGCCGTCCTCCGCGCTTTCCTGGCTAACTCGCTGAAAAATATGGCTGCCCAAACGTAATGACCACAACAATAACAGCACGCCTGCCGCCACACGGGGAACCAGGGCTCCGTTTCCGGTCACCAGAAAACTCATGCCAACAATGCCCACCGACCAGGCCCAAAACACATCCACCCAACCGGCGTTGCGGGTCTGGCGTTGTTGCAGCCACAGTACGGTGGCCACAATCAGCAAGGCGATAAGCAGCAAGTAATGGATTTCAGGCATGTTTGGTTCCCTGTTTTGTAATCGTCGCCACCTGCGCCAGCAACGGTACCGCTATCGCCCAACTGACACCGTAAACCATTGCCAGCAATAGCCAGCCTTGCGGTGCAGTCGCCGCCCCCAGGCGAATGCCCATGGTCACGGAAAAGACGCCTCCCAAGGCGCCTAACAAAGCCGCCAGTACCGGCCGGCCACACAGCCAGTTCAAGCTATAACGAAAACTCACCGCAAAGCCCAGCCACAACGTCCATACCCAATGTGGCGCCCACCAGTGTTGTTCCCAGTTGCGGTACTGCAACACCTCCGGCCGCAACCACAACGGCTCCATCAACACACACAGTAAGCCACCGGCGGCAATCAACAACAGGTCCTGGCGCCACTGGCGTGTCAGCGCGACTTGCGCAACAACCATGACGCCCAGCACGCCCCAGGCCAGTACACTTACATCCTGCGCCGCCCCCAACACCGCAGCCGCCCAGAGCAACTGGAACGAAATGACGTTAACAATGACGGCGCGTGCATGAAGTTTCATCGCCTTACATTGCGGTATCCCTCGTCAAAGCGCTGTGAATCGTGCCGCAACGCCTGTTGCCAGCCCACCCTGACTTCAGCGTTTCCAGCTTCACAACCGATTCACCACCCCCGCGCCAAAGTCAGCTTATGAATGCTCCCATGACATTATCGTTGTCACTGCTGCTGACGCTGCTATTAACTGCCTGCAGCAGTGCCCCCAAAGGCCCTTACGGATATACCGACCGGTATCAACAGGCGCTCACGTCTGCCCCCACCGGTCACCCGGTTGATTCGGCGACAATTGATCGCTTTATTGCGTTCTTCAACCCACTGGATGCCAGCACCATCCCTGCACAAATCGACACCCTTTATGCTGATCCCCTGTATTTCAACGACACCCTGGTCACGCTGACCGCGCGCGACCAGCTGGCAGAGCATTTACAAACCACCGCCGAAGGGCTGAACAGCATGTCCCTGACCGTCAACCACATCATCAAAGACGGTAGCGATGTGTATCTGCGCTGGGTCATGGAGGCACGCTTCAGCCTGCTCGGCAGCGAACGCCTGTCTCGCACCATTGGCATCAGCCAGCTGCGCTTCAACGCGCAGGGGCAAGTCGTTTTCCAACAGGATTTCTGGGACAGCAGCCAAGGCGTGGACCAGCATTTGCCCGTAATAGGACCGATGACACGATGGCTAAGAGAGCACGACTAATCCCGGCCGCGCTGCTACTGGCTGCTGCGGCCATTGCCGCACCCGGCTACGCCAACGCTAGCGACCAAGCCTGGCAGGTTTGCACCCGCAGCGACGTGAAAGCCCTGCGCTTCATCACTGTGGGTGAAGCCACCCTGTCTCGGCACGACTGCCAGACCGACGACCTGCAGTCACCGCCGTTGCGGCTGACCTTCCGTTATTTTCGCGACGTTCCTGGCGATGCCTTTGCCAAAGCCGCGCTGAACTTTCTGGAAAAAAACCTGCAGGCAACGGCATTCGACCAGTACCAGGAGCGTTTCCAGGCATTCAACAGCCATTATCAAGACATCAGCGATGGCGACGCCTACACCCTGACTTACCGCGAAGACGACCTAACCCTGGCCCTGAATAATCAGCCCCTTGCCAGCGAGACAGGCGCCACGTTTGCCCGCTACTACCTGCGTATCTGGTTTGGCGAAACGCCCTATTCCCAATCACTGAAGGAAAACCTGCTGAATCAATGACCTCCCCTGCCTGCTATTGCACGGCATGCACGCAAACGTGATACTGAGAGGCATAATAATCAGCACGTTTATTGGGGATTACCAAGCATGGCCAAGCTTTTTCATGTGGTAGCGACGTCCGCCAGACTGGTCAGTCGTAGCGACCGCCGTTCTGCCCTGAAAGGCACCGCCGTCATCACCTTGAGCGCCGTTCTTGTCTCGCTCGTGCTTACCAGCATCGCCATCATGCTGGTCGGTGAACGCGACTGGCTATCTCCCCTGGTTCTTGCCGCCCTGCTCCCTTTGTTACTGGTGGCCCCGCCACTTTATCTGTTCAGCTGCCGATTGATCGCACTGGATCGGTACAACCATCAGCTGCAACAACTGGCCCGCGAGGATCACCTCACCGGCCTGTTCAACCGCCCCCATTTGCTGGGCATGCTGGAACGGGAGCTGGCCCTCAGCCAGCGACACAATTACACCGTTTCTATCCTGCTCATTGAAATCGAGGATTTTACCCAGCTGCTGGATAGCTATGGCCGCCACACCGGGGAAAAAGCGCTTCGCCTGTTTGCCGACTGCATTCGTGAAAAAATCCGGGAAAGTGATCTTTTTGGGCGGTTTGATGGGGCCCAGTTCCTGCTGGTGCTTCCCCACACCAACTTTGATGATGCCGCGCGCATGGGGGAAGGCCTGAAGGCCCTGGCTGGCAATCTCAAGCTTTCCAGCCCGGGCACCGCCACACAGCCCGAGGAAGCGGTTACCGTATGCGCCCGTATCGGGGTCGCCAGCACAGAGAACAGCGGGCGCAGCCTCAACCCGCTACTTAACGAAGCGGACTACGCGCTTTACCAGAATCGCAACGAAGGACGTGAAAAAACGCCGCCACCGGCACTCTCCTGAACAGCCATCAACCGGGGAGGTGCCCTGCCGAAGCCCGCCCTAGTATTAAGGGCCCATTAACTCTCAACCCGTTAATACTTTCACACTACAACATTACAAAAAAGTGTCTTCCTGCTACCAAATAAATTCCATATTTGTAAATTTTTTTATTAATCTCTGTAGTGAGGATTTACATAGGAGACAGGCTAGCCAACACTGACACCGTGTTTGATCTGCCTACTTAATAAGACAAGGAAGGAGCTTATGAACGCTAAACGCTTTTTAGCGGCGAGCATTGCTTGCGCATCCGTGACCGCGACCACCACTGTCATTGCTGACGACATCCCCGAACAGTATTTCTACTTCGGTGGGCACATCAGCGAAAACTGGCTGGATGTGGGCGACCACATTGACCAAAACACCAGCGAAAACCAAGTGACCCTTCCCGGTGCCCAAATGGGTTACCGTTTCAATCGTGACTGGTCTGTTCAAGGTTGGTGGGAGCGTAACAACTCCAACACCGATCTGCTTGGCGACGCGGACATCAACATTGCTCACGGCGCCATCCGCAAACACTTTGCCGGCAACTCCGCATTCGAACCCTACGTGGGCATCGGTGCTGGTGAGTTCCGCACAGAGCCGAACAGCGACAGCTCCAACGATTTCAAAGAAACCATCGGTACTCTGGAAACCGGTTTCCAGACCATGCTGCACCCGCATTTCCTCTTGGACGTGGGCGCTCGTCCTTACTATAGCTTCCGCACCGAACGCTGGGATGCAGAAGTCTATGCAGGCCTGAACTTCATCATTGGCGGTTCCAGCGAGAAAGAAGAGCCGGCGCCGGTTGAAAATGTAGTCACCGACAGCGACGGCGATGGTGTACCAGACGAGCGTGATCAGTGCGCCAACACCCCGGCAGGCGCTCAAGTGGATGCGACCGGTTGTGAGCTGGACGACGATAACGACAGCATCGTCAACAGCATGGACGAATGTCCCAACACCCCGGCCGGAGCACTGGTTGACGACAAAGGTTGTCAGAAGTACCTGGACAAGGACGTAAAAGAGACCCTGTACGTTGAATTCGGCCACGATAAAGCCGAAGTCCGTCAGACCTCTTACCCGTCACTGGAAAACCTGGCCGAAGGTATGCGTCAGTACCCGTCCGCCAACCTGGTTCTGGAAGGTCACACCGACAGCACCGGTTCTGCGGCTTACAACAAGAAACTGTCCCAGCAGCGTGCAGATGCTGTGAAGACCGTACTTGTTGATCACTTCAACGTAAGCGCGGACCGCATCACCACCGTAGGTTACGGCGAAGAGAAGCCAATCGCTGACAACAAGACCAGCGAAGGCCGCGCAGAAAACCGTCGCGTGGAAACCATCATGAAAGCCACCACCAAGGAAGCGCAATTCCAGTAAGGAATCACGCTGACTGAAAAAGGGCCGGTTTTACCGGCCCTTTTTTTGTGCCGCGCTGCGGCCCCAACACGGTTCACGCAGGCATGCAACACGCTACAAAAGCGGCAGGCATGCGCGTTGTGGGAACGAAGCCGCTAACCGGTCGCCCCACCCCACCCACCGTTACTTTTTCCGACGATCAGCGAAAAAGCGTTTGAGCAACAGCGCACTGTCTTCCGCCAATACGCCTCCTTCCACATCTATCCGATGATTGTAGAAATCCACCGACGGCAGTTGTAGCTGGCTTTCGCACACTCCTGCACGCGGCTCACTGGCGCCATACACAAGCCTGCCGATGCGCGCATGGATCATGGCACCAAAACACATGGTGCAAGGTTCCAGGGTGACATAAAGCGTACTGCCACTGAGCCGGTAATTGCGCTCGGCTTGCGCAGCACTTCGCATGGCCACGATTTCCGCATGAGCACTGGGATCGCTGGCGATAATGGGCTGGTTATAGCCCTCGCCAAGCAACTGATCATCCCGGACCACCAGCGCACCCACTGGCACCTCCCCCTTATCTGCAGCTAAACGGGCCAGCACCAGGGCCTGTTGCATCCAGTATCGATCGTCCACTCGCTCTCCTCATCCTGTCCCCGCGCCCACAATGCGCACCTGACACGGTACAGGGGAAGTGTACCGCAAGCCCCAGCCGTACAGAATGCGCCTCATTCCGAACAATTTTACCGGCCGCTGGCGCAGGCCCTGCTTTTCATTACAATCAGGACACCGAACATATTGAGAGCTGTTATGACTGTCATTGGCACCCCTTTCACCGACAACGCTACCCGCGTCATGCTGCTGGGTTCCGGCGAACTGGGCCGCGAAGTCGCCCTGGAATTGATTCGCTATGGCTGCGAAGTCATCGCTGTAGACCGCTACGCCCATGCCCCCGCCATGCAGGTGGCGCAACACAGCCATGTCATCAACATGCTCGATGGCACTGCCTTGCGGGCTCTGGTCGAACAGGAGAAACCGGCACTGATCGTTCCGGAAATCGAAGCCATTGCCACCGATGAGCTGGTCAAACTCGAAGCCGAAGGCTATACCGTGGTGCCCACTGCCCGGGCAACCCAATTGACCATGAACCGCGAGGGCATCCGCTGCCTGGCCGCCGAAGAGCTGTCACTTCCTACTTCCCCTTATCGCTTTGCCGAAAACGAAGCGGACTACCAACAGGCCGTACGCGAGATTGGTTTTCCCTGCGTGGTGAAACCGGTCATGAGTTCGTCTGGCAAGGGGCAAAGCACGTTAAAGAACGACGCTGACGTCATGCCTGCCTGGGAATACGCACAGTCCGGGGGCCGCGCCGGCCAGGGCCGCGTTATCGTGGAAGGCTTTGTGGATTTCGACTACGAAATCACCCTGTTGACGGTTCGCCACAAGGCCGGCAACGAAATAAAGACCAGCTATTGTGCGCCCATCGGCCACCGGCAGGAGAACGGGGACTATCAGGAATCCTGGCAGCCCCAACCCATGAGTGAAGCCGCCCTGCAACGCTCCCGGGACGTCGCGCTGGCGATTACCGACGCACTCGGTGGTCTTGGAATCTTCGGGGTCGAATTGTTTATCAAGGGAGACCAGGTGTACTTCAGCGAAGTCTCGCCCCGCCCCCACGACACCGGCCTGGTAACACTGATCTCCCAGACCCTTTCCGAATTCGCCCTGCATGCCCGGGCCATTCTTGGCCTGCCTGTGCCGGCGATCGAGCAACGGGGCCCTTCAGCATCATCCGTGCTACTGGTACAGGGCCAATCAGAGGCGATGCGTTACCGTGGCCTGGACATCGCCCTGGCCGACACGGATACCGAAGTGCGTCTGTTCGGCAAGCCGGACATCAACGGCAGCCGCCGCCTGGGTGTGGCACTGGCAAAAGCTGACAGTATTGAAGCAGCACGCGATAAGGCAAACACCGCCAGCGCCGCACTCAACGTCGACCTGTAATCCCTACTAGCAACAAGGAATCGCACATGCAGAATCAGGACACACACAGCAAAGTGATCGGTTACTTACTCTGGATTTTCGGATTCATGGGCGCCCACCGTTTTTACTATGGCCGCCAGCTCACCGGCACGCTCTGGTTTTTTACGCTAGGGTTGTTCTTCATCGGCTGGATCATCGACCTGTTCCTGATCCCCGGTATGGACGACGCGGCCGACACCCGCTATGAAGCCGGTAGCGTCGATTACAATATCGGCTGGATTCTGCTCACCTTTCTCGGCATTTTCGGCGTCCACCGCTTCTACATGGGCAAGGTCATCACCGGTATTGTCTACCTGCTGACCGCCGGGTTGTTCGGGCTGGGGATTCTCTATGATTTCTGGACACTGAACGGCCAGATCACAGAGAAGAATCGTCTGGCCTAGGGAGACTTTGAAAACCCCTTACGCGCTCAGCGTGGCCTGAAGCGTGCAGCTGTTGTAACTCGTCTCGACGGGCAGGGTGGTTCCCTAATGCATTTCGAGGCCTGATACCGAAAACCCGATGTCTGACGAAGAAAAGAACGGACGAAACCGTCTTCTCTTTTAGCGTCCTGCATCGGGCATCCAGCGCAGCAATCAATTCTTCATGGCGTACTTGCCTGCCCCCAAAAACACCAGTGCCGCCGCCGTAAACAGATAAAACGCCTGCAATTCGATCGCCCAACCGCCGGAGCTACTCAGGCTGAACAATTCGCCCATATGGGCCAAAACCAGGGCGACCAGCATATTGCCGACAATCAGCGCGGCGCCAATCCGGGTCTGATAACCCACAATCACCATCACCGGCGCAATGACTTCGCCAATAAATACCCCATAGGCAAGAAACCCCGGCAAATGATGTTCCGCCAAGACACCTGAAATCCAGCCAACGCCAGCATGCAATTTGTGCACACCGTGCAGCAACATCATCAATCCCAACGACAGACGTAGAATCAACTTCCCGATATCCGGATTATTCAGCATGGACAGGCTCCATCGATTGCGGTTTGAGAAGAAACCATTCTTCACTTTCTTTCCAAAAAAGAAAAGGCCGCCATAGGGGCGGCCAGTGTGGTACAGAAGTACGATTACCAAGGTCTGCGCTAAGTGGGTGTTCCCGTTACGCGATAAATATGGCTATCGTTCATACTGCTGAACAGGGCGTCCTTTATCTTGCGCACTGCATACACACGCTGCGCCTCAATATTGGCATTCTGAACACTCTCGGCAATCAGTGCAGCGGCGACGGTACTATTACCGTTCACGCCATTGATCTGGACCTGAAGGTTTTGCTCGCCGGCCGCAGTGCGGCCCTGAACATCCAGCCTGACCAATCCCTGGTTGACGATAGTGCCAGCACCACGCCAGACATCGGCAAAGTCGATGGCATTAATGGCAAGCCGGGCATCGTGCTCCTGATTTGCATTCATGTTGCCATAGGCATTGCGAACATCGCCCATACGTTCTACCTGTAACATAGTCAGCTCCTAGCGGGGGTTAACCACCCAGTTAGTGCCCAGGCCAATCACCGTGCCCCAGTTACTGCTGGAGGTGCAGGTAATGGTTTCGCCATCCACTTTCACCGTGCCTTTATCGCTGTCGGAACCCCCGGCCCCACCAAACTCAAACGGTCCGATGAAGAAGCCACCTTCACCGCGAATGGTTTCAGTCACTTGCTGGGCAAACTCGGAACCGGCATTGATGGTGATGGTTGGGCGATAACCGACGATCATCTGTGACACGATACGTGCCAAGTTTCCGCCCTTGCCAAAGTAATAGGCATCGTCGCCGTTCTTGAAACCGGAGTGACCCGGCATGAACGGACCATTCAGGTAGTTGGCCGGCATGGCCGCGTTGAACCAGTTGCCCGGAGTCACCGTAACGATGGAGACATCTTCAAAGGCAAAACTGATGTCGTACTGGCTGGAAAAGTGTTCGGTTGACACTTTCTTGTATTCGCCCCCGGCTTCAAAGCCAAAGAAGTCGAACAGCCCGCCCAGTTCTGTTTCACCATAGACGGTGCTGTCTGACCATTGCTTGGTGGACGAATCCAGAGAGAAAGTTTTGGCAGAGCCGGCGGTAGCGGCTCCACCGAAGTTGTTACCGGTAATCCGGTTAACATAGTCCCAGGGCGTTTCACTGATCTGAAACGCGGATTGATCCTTCACCGAGTTGCCATCCTGACCCACAACCGTCACCAGGTTATCGTCATAGCGCTTGGTCGCCTCACTGATCGGGCCTTTCAGCTTCTGCATGTATTCCGTGTAGTTGCTGTTGGCTTCCTTTAGCTTTGCCTTTGCCTGGTTCAACTGCGATGCGGAAGCCAGCCCTTCATTAGCCAACCAGTCATCAAATGACTCGGTGCTGCTGGTCTGCTGTTTGAAGTTCTGGTAAGCCACATTCACGCTGGACTGGATCTGAAACAGGTTGTGCGAAGCATCCGATATCTTCTGTTGCAACGCCTGGCCGGCTTCACCGCCATCGGCCATCAGGAAATTCAGAAACATGCGGTACTGGTCGCCGAATCCCTGCTTCATGCCATAAGTATTCGGATCCACCTGCGGGCTGGCGGGCACAATATTGAGAAACTGTACTTGCTGATACGGCAGCGATCCCATCGGCGGGTTCTTGCCACCCCAGTTCCACGGGGTCGGCCCGGTCAACATTTGCGGTACGCCTTCGATCTTGATCTGATCCTGGAAGGCGGTCATGAATTGTCCCCAAAGCGTTTTCGTCATATCGCTCATAATCATTCTCCTGATGATGTTTTTTATCGGGCATTTCCATGCCTCACGATGTGCCATTTGGCGCAATCAGTATCAGAGCGAAATATCAGCGTTGGGAAATTATGGATGGTGATGAAATCCATCATCACAGATGCATTATCTGCAATGATCACAACCATCATTAACGATAATGAATGGAGGAAAAATTACCGGGTAGGATGGAGGTCACCCGGCAACCAGGGCAACGACCCACAGCGTACCTTGGGGGGAGCCGGCAATAAAAAGAGAACAAGGACGATTCATGAGCCTCGACGCATCTCTGGTACCCGAGACCATGCTCAACGCGCAACGCATCACCGCGCTACCTGAAAACCCCGATCATCTGCCTGCGGTGGACTGGAAGAAACTGGGCGCTCCGGATAACCGGATCCCTCATACCGAAACAGCCACAAACCACCAACCCGATTCTCCCTTACCCAAAGCCGACGTGGTCGTAATGACCTGGACCCTGGCAGAGTGGGCCGCCATGAATCAGGTACTCACCAACAGGCGTGATCCGCTCACACCGGATCAGTTGCACAGCCATGAATGGCAGCACGGCTGGCAGAGCTACCAGCGCGACTACTATCAGATCTATCAGTACATGGTGGATGTCTCCAAGACCTTTCAGGGCGGCGCGCCTTCGTTGTACAACGAAAGCTGGGGCAGCTTTCGGCAAGTTCGTATCGGCGACTTGAACGTCTTGCTGGTCAAATCCGGCATGCACCTGGCGCAGGATGGCAGCCAACTGCCCCTGATCCGTTTTGTTGAGCAAATCTGCCAGGAAGCGCAACCCTCCCTGCTTTTATCCATCGGTACAGGCGGCGGCGTACGCAACGAAGATGCTCTGGGCAGCGCCCTGATCACCAACCAGGCCTACTTCCATTGCCTGAAACACTTTGCCAATGCCCGTTTTAATCACAGCACGGTGACGTCCGACTGGACACCGGATAGCCGTTATCTTCCCCTTGCACAGGAGGGCGTACTGCACACCCGTGGGCCACAAATTTTACCCGTGAGCCCGCAATATCCTGCCGGAGCCCATATCGACCCGGACCCGGCCGCCGCTCAGCTGAAAGTGGTCACCGAGCAACCCATCATCACCACCGACACTTTCCTGTTCGGCACCACCGATAACGGCCTGGAAAAACTGGGCTGCCTGGTAGAGATGGACGATGCCGTTGTCGGCATGGCATGCCAGCAACAAAACACCGCTTTCGGCTTTGTGCGCAATGTGTCCGACCCGGTGATCAATGGCGACCTGCCCTCTTCGCTGCAAGACAGCTGGGCCGGTTATATCTACCGGGAGCAGGGGCTCTATACCAGCTACAACGGCGCGCTCGCCACCTGGGCTCTACTTGCCGCCGAAGCCGACCGAAAGGAGAAAAAATAATGAGCAATGCAATTCAATGGTTTTCTGTCGACCCACAGGAACAGCGAGACCAGGTGACACTCACACCACTGGCACCATTCAGCGGTGAGCAGGCACTCAGCAATGCCAGCAGCCTGTGCGCCCGGGGCAGCGAACTTTTCCTCAGCCAGCATAATGGCATGCTATCCATGCTGCTGCTGGATGAAAAAGCGCAAACGTTCACACCCATCATTGAACTGGATGCGGAGAAAACCTACCAGCAGCTCAGCCCTTTTATGCTTGGCAACCAGCTGCATTTGCTGGCTTATAACGACACTGACGGTATTTTTGATTTCTTCCGGGTAATGCCCGACCACTTCGCACACCAATACCGTTTTCAGAAAACCTACGGCGATGTCACCACCGGGTTCAGCACAGTGCATGCCTTTCCTTACCGGGATGCCAGTCTTTTCATGGCGTACAACAAGAACACCGGCACCAGCCGCCTCTATCAGCTTCACGTACCCCCCGCCAGCGCCCTCGGGGTCGAGATGACCTGGCAGAAAGACTGGGCGAAAGGTTGGGAAAACTTCAGTTTTTTTACTCTCGGCGGAGAGAATTTTTTCTTCAAGATGAACCCGCTCTACAACGCGGTGAATATCGACCATTACATGGACGACCCCTCCCAGGGGTCACATCCGGTGGGTACCAAACTCCCCCTGTCCATGGATACCACACAAATGGCTACGGTTGCCCTGCAGGAAGGCCCCGGCTTTATTGCCTACGAGACCGGTAATGGCCAACTCACCGTTAACCGTTTTCACACAGACTGTCAGGGCTGGACCTGCCAGGCCAAACAGGCGGTGAACGCGGGAAGCAGTCGACTGCTGATAATCAACGCCACCCAGGGGCCGTTAATCGCACTGATCTGATCAGTGTGTCATGTCGAAAAACCAGTCGATTACCTGTTCCACCCGGGATGGGTAATCGTGGCCTTTAATAGTGGTGATATAGATATTGTTCATCAGTGGCTTGCCCGTTTCCACGCGATGAAGGGTCCCGTCTTCCAGCTGTGAAGCAACACAATGGCTGGGCAGCACCGCAACACCCAGGCCGCCCACCACCATATCAATAGCACCGTGAATCGAGTTAATTTCCCCGGCATAGCTCAACGAATAGGCATTCAGGTTACAGCGCTCCGGCAGAGCATGCTTGAGCCAGCGATCATAGTAATACCCTGATCCGGGATAATTGATAAACGCCTGCTCCAGTATCACGCTTTCACTGGGCCGCTTGCCATCAGGCGGATCACGGCTTACCAGCACATACTCTTCCTGGCAGAACAGCCGGTATTCCAACAACGGGTGATCATTTTTTTCCGTCACGAAACCAAAATCAGCCCGGTCATCCAGCACCATCTGCACCACGTCCTGGGTGGATGTGAGCGTAATTTTCAACTCGATATCCGGGTGCACCAAGCGCCGCTCCAGCAACATGGGAAAATGCGGAGACATCAAACAACTGGGTGGCATAGCGTACGACACCAGCCCCACGATCCGGGTTTCCATGGCATGCACTTCATCCATGAACTGCTGGGTAGTGAGCATCTGGTGGCGAATGTGCTGGGTCAGCGCATCACCGGCATCGGTGAGCACCACCTTCTTGCCGATCCGCTTGAACAAGGTGACACCAACCTGCTCTTCCAGCTTGGCAATATGCTGACTCACTCCAGATTGAGTCATGTGGGCCCGCGTGGCCGCATGGGTAAAACTGCGCGTTTCTGCCGCCGCCATAAAGGCCTTGAACAGACGCGTGTCCAGCAAGGTGAAATCCCGATTGGAGAACCCCATCAGCCGGCCTCCTCCGACGGCGCTGACACAGCGAGACGCGTGGCGAACTGCAGATTCAGGCTATCGCCTGCCTGCACGTGCAGCCCGGCATAGCGAGCAAAGGGGGAAGGCGGCACAGAACAGGGCACGGATTCGCTCAGCAACGCTCGTTCGCCCAGCCCCTCGGCCAGCGGTTGCGGGCTCTCTGTCCAAAGCGACCAACAAACACAGAGATCATCGTCCAGATACAGGAACACGCCAGACAGCCCCTCTGGTATAGCTTTCAGCAATCCGGAAAAGCGGTTACAGACCGCCCCCCGGAATGTCTCTGACGTCTGCTCTGTGCGCACCGCGACCTCACTGATAACCCGCCCGGATTGCCAACTCTCACCATGATCCAGAACCTGCATGGCGCCGGTCTGGGATGGATCACCGCGAAACAGGGCGGGAAACGCACTGTGGCTGGCCGGCCGGTCCTGCTCCGTGCTGAAACTGAAAACCGTACTGTGCAGCGACGCATAGGCACGCCCGCCACAGCTTTTATGGCACGCCGACTCGTAGGTCGCCTGATCCGGGTAAAACACCAGCGCAATTTCGTCGGGCACCACCGCATGGCGGCTGGTCGGTACGATGGAAGGGATATAGGCCTGTAATCCCAGCGGCCCCATAAACTGAACCGTGGCGGGAATAAAAATCTGGCCAAGCTGGTCATACAATTTCTGCCGATGCGGGGCCGGAGCCAGTGTCGGCAAGGCATAGCCCAGCCAGACGCGCACCGCTCGTCCCTGTGGCGACGTTTCCATGTCGTTATTCTCCTTGTTGTCCGCCGGCAATCGGCTGACATAGATCCAAGGTAAAGACTGACATGAAGAAAACTAGGCAACAAGATGAATATGCAGTATATGACTCCCGTTCTGCGGAGAGCCTGAACAGGCAAAACCCTGAACCCCATTAGTATTGAGCCCCAGCCGACGGCGCCGCATACTGAGCGTTTAACTCTCGGAAACCACCATGGCAAAGGTAACAGTCTGGGAAACGCCCAAGGCAGGCAGCTTGGCCAATCTGGTTCAAAAACAGCGGCCATTGCCTCCCCTGTCCGCCGGGCATGTCCGGGTGCAGATTCATGCCGTGGGGCTGAATTTTGCAGATATTTTCGCCCTTACCGGCCTTTACTCCGCAACCCCGGAAGGCGCCTTCACTCCCGGGCTGGAATTTGCCGGCACGGTCATCGACACAGGCACTGACAGCGGCAATATTGACAGCGCCTTCCAGGTTGGCGATCGGGTTATGGGTGTCACCCGCTTCGGCGGTTACTGCTCCATCATTGATAGCGAACCGGATTACTTGATCCCCCTGCCCGACGACTGGAGCTTCGCTGAGGGCGCCGCCTTCCCGGCTCAGACCCTCACCGCTTGGTACGCTCTGAACACACTTGGCGCCATCCAGCCCGGCCAGCGCGTGCTGATTCACAGCGCCGCTGGCGGAGTCGGCTTGCAGGCCATGAAACTGGCGACACTGCTAGGCGCTAACCCTGTTGGAACGGTGGGCAGCCCCGACAAAGCCGCGATGCTGCAGGACATGGGTTTTGAGAATGTGCTGGTACGCCAACCGGATTTTGCCCGACAACTCACCGAAACCGGCCACCGTTTCGATCTGGTGCTCGACGCCATCGGCGGCACCGTCCAGCAAGCCAGCTTCGCCACACTGAACCCCATGGGCCGCCTGGTGGTTTTCGGCGCTGCGGAATTCACCCCCACCGGCAACCGCCCCAACTACCTGAAAGCCGCCTGGCGCTACCTGCGCCGCCCCCGTTATGACGTCATGGACATGATCAGCAGCAACCGATCGGTGATGGCGTTCAACCTGATCTGGTTATGGGAACAGAAAGCCAGCATGAAAGCCTTGCTCAGCGAACTACAGACCATTGCCCTGCCCCCACCCCATGTGGGCCATCGCTTTGCCTTCGACGATGCCCAAGCGGCATTGGCGCTACTGCAATCGGGGACATCGGTGGGCAAGGTGGTGCTCGAACGTTTGTGACACCAACCGCTCTGAATTCCTGCCCTCTTTAAACTGCCACAACGGTCACACCCTCTGACAATAACGTGATGACCTACAGCACTGTCCGATATATCGCACATTCCCGGCCCTGGCAATTTCTATACTCCTTGTGACACCGGTATCAAACCGGACCAAGACCACACAAGGGGGAACAATGAAACTGACGTTAATGAGCCTTTTGCCCTGCATTCTGGCGCCTGCGGTTGCCTGTGCCGGGGGTACAATTCACCTCAATAGCGAACCAGGGGATTATATTGGGGGCGGGATAACACAAACGCTCTCTGACAGTACCGGAACACTCAACCTGGATTACACACAATCCCAGCTGACCCTGGGATACGAAGATGCGAACACCGACCTGGACATGGTTTTTTCTTCACCGGACAACCAGGCACTGGAAGAAGAGCACTATCTGAATGCACAACGAAATGCCTTTAAAGGTGCCTTGCGAGCAGGCCTTTCCGTCTCCATGGATCACCGCGGTTGCAACACCATTGACGGTGACTTCTTCATTCATGAACTGGATCTCGCAGCAGCGAATCCGGTCATCGCACTGGACTTCGTACAGTACTGCGGCAATAACGATGCCCCACTGAACGGTAGCATCCGCATCAACTCCACCCTGCCAGAAAATTTACCGCATCCCGTTGCGGTTATTGAGCGCCCCATGCGCCAGCTCATTGACGACACCCCTGTAACCCTGTCTGCAGAAAAGTCGTATTCCGATAGCGGTGTTATTGCCGGCTACCAGTGGGAGCAATTGAATGGCCCCGCAATTACGTTGACGAACACGAACAGCGCAACACCATCTTTTACCGTTCCTTCCCTGCCCCTGGATGGCGAAGAACTCACACTAAAACTCACCGTCACTGACAGCCTTGGGCAAAACAATTCCCAAACACTAACGCTCCCACTGGTGAGTAAAAGTGCGCCATTAACCTATATGCAGATTAACAGCCCAGAAGGTGACTACATCGGGCAAGGCAAACAGCTGTACTTCGATGATGCATTCAGCACCTTCACCTCCAGCATTAATTACGACAATGGCGTGTCCGTACACATTGATGATGGCGATAACTGGCGGGCCGATTTTGCCGCACCCTACAATGCGGCGTTACAATCTGGCAACTATCAGGCCGAGCGCTTCCCCTTCCAGAGCGATGGACTTGGTGGACTCAGCATTTCCGGCGACGGCCGAGGGTGTAACACGCTTTCCGGTGGCTTTACCGTTCATTCCATTGCACAACAGGAAGACCAGGTCAACAGTTTCATGACCAGTTTTTTCCAGCACTGTGGCGGCACTCAGAACCCTGCCCTGCTGGGAACCATTGCGCTCAATGCTCGCCACCCCAGCGTCCCAACAGCCAATGCTGGCCCTGGATTCACAACAGGCCAGAACCAGACATTCACCCTGCACGGGCAATTCTCCTCCGACGACAGCAACATCGCAGAATATCAATGGACGCTGGACCACCCCGATATTGATATTATCAACGCAGACCAGCCTGTGGCACAGTTCGTGACGCCCAACCTGGATGCCAATGACGATGACATCATCATAACGGCCACGCTTGTCGTGACAGATGACGAAGGCTTCAAAGACCAGGACTCCACCACAATCACCGTCTCCTACCAAAACAGTGCCCCCCAGGCCAATAACGACAATCTTACTATCGGCTATTGGGGCTGGCAGTACCTGAACCCACTGGAAAACGATACCGATGCGGAAAACAACATCGATCCCGCTTCTCTTGAGATTACACAAAGCCCGAGTCGGGGTTACGTAGAGAATCTTGGGGATGGCCAACTACGGTATTTTCCCTTCTTCTTTGGCAATAAAACTGACTCGATTACCTATCGGGTGAAGGATCAGGCGGGCGCCTGGTCCAACACGGCCATCATCACGCTTAGCCACTAAGACACACGGCGGGGCCCTGCCCCGCCATTTTGCTCACTTTCAACAACGGCGAAGAAACGCCTTAATATCTTCCTCACTCTCCGGCCGCACAATACGCCCGGTTTCTTCACCGTCCCGGATCAGAATCAACGTCGGCCAGAGCTTAACCCGGAAACTACGCCCCAAGGGCCTTCCCGGCCCATCCGCTATTTTTATATGCTCAAGATCGCAGTGCTCCGCAAGCGCCGCTTCGATATCCGGCTGGGCCGCAATGCAGTAACCACACCAATTGGCGCCGAATTCAAGCAGTCTCAACCCGTCACCCTGGTCCAGCTGCTCGCGGGTAATGCTCTCATCTTCGTACTCACGCACATACGCCATCACCGTCTCCAACAAACTCGCCCGCTACCGGCAGACATACCGGCAAGTCTTATGCTTAGATGTTCCCATCTGTAGAGAACCCACTGTAATGATTCCCCTGTGGCAGACAACCAAGGTGACCTTGTGAGCGAACCGGTTTTAACAGAACAACGAGACGGCCTTTATATCATCACGCTGAATCGCCCAGAAAAACGTAATGCCGTGGACCGGCCCACCGCCGATGCGCTGCGTGCGGCCTTCGACCACTTTGAGCAGGATCCGACTCTGCATGTAGCCATCCTCCATGGCGCTGGCGGTAATTTCTGTGCCGGTGCCGATCTGTCTGCCATGGGCGACCCGGCACTGCGAAATGAGGTGGAAGCCACGGGGACAGGCCCCGGCCCAATGGGGCCGTCTCGCATGCTGTTAAGCAAACCGGTAATCGCCGCCGTATCCGGCTACGCGGTAGCAGGAGGACTGGAACTAGCCCTGTTCTGCGATCTGCGCGTGATGGAGGACACCGCCACCTTCGGTGTATTCTGCCGGCGCTGGGGAGTGCCACTAATTGATGGCGGCACCGTCCGCCTGCCCCGCCTGATCGGTCATAGCCGCGCCATGGACATGATTCTCACCGGCCGTCCGGTTAACGCAGAAGAAGCCCTGCAGATTGGCCTCGCCAATCGGGTGACCCCAAAAGGCAAAGCCCTGGACGAAGCCATCACCCTGGCCCGCCAGATCGCCGCCTTCCCACAACACTGCCTGCGTGCAGACCGACTATCCGCCTACCAGCAATGGGACAAGGACCAGGAAACCGCCCTGCATGACGAAGGCGCCGGCGGCTTCCCGGTGGTATTCGAAGAAGCCTTGGCCGGCGCGGAGCGCTTTGCTCAAGGAGCAGGCCGGCACGGAATATTTGAAAAAGATGACACGTAAAACGGCTTAAGTAGGTCGAATTTACCCAAGGGCACAGAGAGGCCGAAGGCCGTAATCCGACATTCAACTACCACAAAAAAACAGATTATCGGCTTACGGCTGCGCCTAAGCCGACCTACTAAAGCAAAAATCCACGCCCACAAAAAAGCCGGCAATTAATGCCGGCTTTCTTGATACAGCTTGCATGGTTAGTCGATCAACGCACCACCACAAAGAACACACCGCCGTTGCGGTTAACCCGCAGCAACAGGGCCGCTTCTTTATCGTCCACGGCCTTACGTAACTCGTCCATGGTGTTCACGTCCTGGCGGTTCACGTTAATGATCACGTCGCCGTTACGCAGGCCTGCGCGCCAGGCCGGGGAGCCTCGTTCTACTTCGTCGACCAACACGCCGGCATCGGCATGTTGCAGCTCGCCTTTTCGCAGGTCGCGCAGGTTGGCGCCTTCCAGGAATTTGGAGACGGCCTCACCGCCGGCGGTTTCCCGTGATGACTCGCTGATCACGGCGGTGACGTCTTTTTTCCTGCCATCACGCAGGATGCTCAGGGTCACTTTCTCACCCACCGGCGCCATGCCCACCTTGTTACGCAGGTCGGCTGCGCGGTTTACCGGTCGACCATCCACGGCAGTGACTACATCACCGCTTTTCAGGCCGGCTTTCTCTGCTGCACTGTCTTCCACCACCTGGGTGATCACCACGCCGCGCTGGCGCTCAACACCAAAGGCTTCCGCCAACTCCGCCGTCAGGTCCTGAATGGTGACGCCGAGCATGCCGCGGCGCACTTCACCGTGTTCGATGAGCTGCTGCATCACGTTCTCGGCCATCTCCGTGGGGATGGCAAAACCGATGCCCACATTGCCACCGGCCGGCGCCAGAATCGCCGTATTGATACCCACCAGCTCACCACGCAGGTTCACCAGTGCACCACCGGAGTTGCCCGGATTAATGGAGGCATCGGTCTGGATAAAGCTTTCATAGCCTTCAATGCCCAAGCCTGTGCGACCCAACGCGGAAACGATGCCGCTGGTCACCGTCTGGCCGAGCCCGAAGGGGTTACCAATGGCGACCACAAAATCGCCAACACGCAGACCGGTGGAATCGGCAATGGCAATTTGGGTAAGGCGTTCCGCCTCTTCCAGCTTCAGTACCGCCAAATCCACTTCTTCATCCACACCCACCAGTTCCGCCGACAGTTCGCGGCCATCGGTAAGGGTGACTTCAATATTGTCCGCGTTCTTGACCACGTGGGCGTTGGTCAGCACATAGCCTTCAGCAGCATCCACAATCACCCCGGAGCCGGCACTGGCAGCGCGGCGCTCGGAGGGCCGCTGGCGTTCCGGCATGTCGAAAAAGCGACGAAAGAAAGGATCATTCATCAACGGATTACGCGCCGCCCGCACCCGGGTTTCGATGGCAATATTCACCACCGCCGGCGAGGTTTTTTCCAACATGGGGGCCAGTGAAGGAAGCGCGTCCCCTTCTGCCGTGACAGCAGGCAAGGCCGCCTGAACCGGGGAAAAGGCAACGCATAACAGCGTCAGCACCCAGACGACGGGAAGGATTGGTTTTTTTTGCGTAGACAACGTTTTTTCAAACAACGGTTGTTCCTCCTGTTTCAAGGAAAACATCATCGATAAAAGGGATGATGGGCTAAAAGTCCAGTACCGGATGCCACCCAGAAATGCCCGGCCCGCAATCGCTGGCAGCCGGGGATTGGGCGTCACCCACTTTTTTCTGACCTGCGCAAACGTCTACGGTTCCGAAGCGAACAGACGAACGCCGTTGTACTCCCGCGATTCCCCCAAATCCGGCCAGGTACAGGACTGCCACTCCCCCAGCAGTCGGTAGCCCGGAGGATTCAGATCCGGCACCCGGGAATCCGCCAACAGCACCGCCCCCGCGGCCTGAAACCGGGCCAGTAACGGCAGATTATCGCGGTCATAGAGAATATCGGCCGCTGTCACCAGATCCGCACCAGCCAGGGCGATATCCAGGTCATTACTCAACGCCACCTCGACGCCATTCTCCCGGGCGTTCATGGCCGTGGCCGTGAGGGCGTCCTCGTCCAGATCACAGGCGATGACCTTGCGTGCCCCCGCCAGGGCCGCAGCAATGGCCACCACTCCCGAACCCGGGCCCACATCCACCACACAACGGCCGGCCACCTGCTCGGGGTTCTCCAGCAGATACTTCGCCAGCACCTGTCCGGAAGCCCAGCAGAACGACCAGTACGGCGGCTCTTCCATGATCGCGTTGACGATTTCCGGGTCCAACGCCTGCTCCGGGAATAACTCATCCAGCAGCCACAGGCGCAGGGCGGGTGTTTGCGGCAATGCCTGGCACGACAGGGACACCGCCGGTAATACGCGGTGGAGCCGTTCGTGCAAGGCGTTGAGGCCTACTTTTTCCTGTTCTGTTGTCATACTCTAGGGCCTTAAGTTTTGCCTATCCGAAATCGTCGAAGAGAATAACAAAATGACCGGCAGACAGGGATGGATTGGCGTTATCGCGCTACTGCTCAGTGTCACCAGCCCCCTCAAGGCACGGGAAATCTGGACAGACGGCGTACCCGACGCTTATTTCAAACATTTCGTGGAGTTCTACAAGGCCGACCCCAGTGCCATGGGCCGCTGGGCCACCGGGTTGACTCGCATCTCCACCGAACAGCTGGATTACACCCTCAAAGCGCTGGATACCACCCAGTTCACCTACCTGTACCCCATGGAAATCAAGGGCTACGACCTGCCCCGCCACAACGGTATCCCTACCGAGGAACTGTCGTTAATGGCCGTGCGGGCCGGCAAGCTGATTCCGGTGCCCTACCAGATAGACGAATTCGACAAGACCGGGCTAATCTGGATTGAAGGTGAAAACGACAGCAAGGCGGAAGGCGACCCCCGCATTTTTGACGATTTCGATGAACTGGTTTTCATGTTCCGCGATGGCGGCTGGGACCGTTTCGATCCGGCGCAACACACCCTGGCCGAAGGGCAGATGCTGGAAGAGATCCGTCTCGACTCACCGCGCAACAAACCGCGCTATCTGTATCTGGTGCGCAATAACAGCGAGCGATCACGGGCGGATTATGTGCAGGTGGATCTGGACGAAGGCTGGATCCAGACCACACTGATGCGGATGGAGTTCGAGCCCAAGGACTTCACCCAGATCCAGTCCATGGCACCGCGCCTGGGACCGCACAAGGACGAAAACGTCTTTGATAATATCTATGTGAATATCAGTACCGGCATTCTTAACCAGAACCTGCGTGTGGATCTGGATACCCGCAAGAACATCAAGGCCACACCTCTCGCCGTGAAAGACGGCGCCGTGCGCGCCTCCATGCTGGTCAAGGCGCGGGTCTGGTATGCCTACCTGCCTACCTTTTTCAGCCAAAAATTCCAGGTGGATTTCTACGAACAGTCGGTGACCATTCCCTCCCGGTTCGCCATCGGCAGCATGAAGGTGCTGAAATTTTTCCTCATGTTCCTGCGTGAGCCGCGCATTCACTTTGCCATTGATTTCCAGAACCTGGATGGCGCCCGGCTGACCTTTGATTCCGTCTACGACAACAAGCAGTACGGGATCGTGGACGGCACCATGAGCGACTTTGAAACCCGCATGAATGCCACCCGCCTGCCCGGCGACTGGCTGCATCTGGATTCCAACCAGGGTTGGGAAATGTTCTTCAGCAACCACATGCCGGTGGTGCCCAACGGCCTGTTCGATGCCTTCCTGGATGGCGTGACCATGAACATGTTCTACGAGGATGATGCCAACAGCACCACCAAGTACGAGCACGATCCAGGTGCCACCCCACGGCTGGGGTTCCAGAGCGAAGGCATTCCCGACACCGTGATTGACCTGATGGGCGCAATCCCCAAGCTCGACTTCCAGAACATGGACAGCCTGGGCGAAGCCATCGTGGCCCTGGCCGCAGCCGAGCAGGACGGCGCATTCGAGAAATACGATGAGGTGGTCAACAAGAAACTGGCTGAACTGAAAGCCGACGGCCGCATCGGCACCGTGGATGCGCTGGCCGATGCCTTTATTGCGGATCTGGACCGGATGAATTTCTCCGGCATTCCCCGGGATACCTTCAACCAGATCGTCCACCAGGCCATTGTCGACACCACCCCGGCGGTGGATCAGATTCACCATGGCAAGGTGTTGGCACGAATGATTACCCTGGCCAGCGATCAGGGCATCGATATTCGCCGCCTGCGCTATGCCACCATGGACAACACCCTGTGGTTCCCGGCCTGGGTAGGCGAAGGTGGGGCCAGCGACTTTCAGTGGCAGGTCAGCCACGCCCCGACAGCGACGCCACTGGGCCCAGTTGCAGTGCCAGCCAGCAAGCCTGCGCATCCCCCCGAGGCGGCACCTGCAGCGACCGCCCCCGCCGCTACGTCTCCGTCTGGGTCTTCTGCAACAGCGCCGTAAGCGCGGCGCTGTCTTTCACCTGCCCGTCTTCATCCAGCTCCGGATACGGCACGCCGTGGGCATCGCACAAGCGGGCAATACGCGCATAGCCCCAGCGGAAAAGCAATTCGTGGTAGCGATCCGCCGCCACCCGCGGCTGATCATAAAACCCTTTCGCCCGGCGCTGCTCACAGGCTTCGGAAAGAATAATTGCCGCCGCCACACTCACATTGAAGGATTCCACCATGCCCATCATGGGAATGGTCACATTCTGATCTACCACGCTGGCGACCTCGTCGCTAACGCCGAATTTTTCGGTGCCCAACAACAGCGCCGTGGGCCGGCTGTAATCCACTTCCCGATAGGGAATCGCATCATCGGACAAATGTGCCGCCAGCACCTGCACACCCTGCCCCTGCAATTCACGGATCACGTCGGTGCTTTCATCGCGCTTATGCACCTTCACCCACCGCTGCGAGCCCATGGCCGTGCCCGCCGCCATGCGAGCCCGGTTCTTGGGCAACACCGCATGCACATCAAGAATCCCCACCGCGTCACAAGTACGCACAATGGCAGCGATATTATGGGGTTTGTGCACGCCGTCCATGATGACAGTCAGGTCGGGCTGGCGGCGGTCCAGGGTGTCGCAAATGCGGCGGTAACGTTCCGGGGTCATGGGTTTTCCTCGTGGCTGGCCGCGGATTGTATAGGCCCGGCCATGGCTGACACAATTCGCCCGCCTTGCCGATGGCTACGGTCAACAGCGCCACTGCCACTGTGCAACCTAATCCGCTAGGCTTGTGGACTTGTGAAAACCCACGCCCTGGAGGCTCCATGACTCAATCTCCATCCCGCCGTCTGCCCCTTGACGGGGTGCGCGTTATCGAACTGGGACAGCTGTTGGCCGGGCCTTTTACCGGCACCCTGCTGGCCTACTTCGGCGCCGACGTGGTGAAAGTGGAGCCCCCCGGTGGCGACCCGATCCGCGGTTGGCGCAAACTGGATGAGGACGGCACCTCGTTCTGGTGGCGCAGCCTGGGGCGCAACAAGAAATCGGTCACCCTGGATCTGAAAACCGGGCAAGGCAAAGCGCTGGCTCGCAAGCTGATGGTAGGCGCCGATGTGGTCATCGAAAACTTCCGCCCCGGCACCATGGAAAACTGGGGTCTGGGCCCGGATGACTTTGCCACCGACAACCCGGGGCTGATCTATACCCGCATTTCCGGCTACGGCCAGACTGGCCCCTACGCCAGCAAACCCGGCTACGCCTCGGTGTGCGAAGGCATTGGCGGCCTGCGCTATGTGAACGGCTTTCCCGGCGAGCGCCCGGTGCGCCCCAACCTTTCCCTGGGCGACACCATCGCCGGGCTGCACGCAGCGCTGGGCATTTTGCTCGCACTGTTCGAGCGACAAAACAGCCAGCAAGGCCAGGTTGTCGATGTGGCCTTGTACGAGTCCGTGTTCAATCTTCTGGAAGGGGTGATTCCGGAATTCGATGGTGCTGGTGTCATCCGCGAGCCCGCCGGCTCCACCGTCACCGGTATTGTGCCCACCAATACCTACCGCTGCGCCGATCGCAAGTTCGTGGTGATCGGCGGCAATGGCGATTCCATTTTCAAACGCTTGATGACCGCCGCCGGCCGGCCGGATATGGCCGATGACCCCGCCATGGCCAATAACGCAGGGCGTGTAGAACATGAAGACGCCATCGACGCCGCGCTGGACAGCTGGTGCCGCAGCCTGCCCAGTGATCAAGTCCTCGCCATACTCGAAGAAGCCCGGGTGCCCTCCGGCCCCATCTATTCCGTGGCCGACATGATGCAGGACCCGCACTTCCAGGCTCGCGGCCTGTTTCAGCAAGTGGAAATCAACGGCAAACCCCTCAAAGTCCCCGCCATTACACCCAGGCTGGCGGACACCCCCGGCGAAACCCGCTGGCCCGGTGGCGAAGTGGGCAGCCATAACCAGGCCGTGCTCCGTGATGAGCTGGGTTTGAGTGAGGCGGAATTTGCGGACCTGCAGGCCCAAGGCATTATTGGCTGACGCAGGCGCCCGCCCACGGCGTCATTGACGGCAACGTAGCGACAGCGGTAAAAATAAAAAACGTCATCGAAAGCAGGATATCACCATGACCCAGATTCTCTGGATTGGCGTGTGTGTTGTTGCGGTGGGCTTGCTGGGAACCGGGCTGTACTTTCATGCACGCCGACGCACACTCGGCTCTGACCCAATTCTGATTGGCAGCTGCTACTTGAGTGGCGCAGGACTACTGGCAGGCAATATGATTATTCCCCTGTTCTAGCCTCACGGGTGCGACGAGTACCGAGCTGAATATACAGATTATGCATGACACGCTGGGCAATCAGACGAGCGCGGTCAGTCATCGGCCCGGCAAAACGCCCCTCCAGGTTCGCCATAAAATGCCCCAGCCACCGCTCATGATGCTCCCCGGTAAGGGACTCACGGTCATCCAGCGCACGGTGCTTCGCCATCATATGACGCTGATATCCCTTTTCCCCTAGCAGCATTTTGTACCAGTACTGGCAGATGGTAGGCAGGTGCTGTTGCAGGTCGATACCCGCCACGTCCAGAAACACTGGCGCCATGACCGGATCTTTCAGCAAGCGTTGATAAAACCCGTGCACCATGGCATCAATATTTTCCCGACAATCCAGATCCGGCAGGTCACTATCTCTTGCGGGCGATTCACCCGGCCGAAAAAAACCAACCGCCGTCATTCCACTCTCCGCGTGCTTGCGTGAAGCGTGTTGCCTGTAGCGTCTCTCGTTACCACTCAATACGCCCGATGAGGATGTCCTTGAACATGACAAAGTCACCGGCAAGGCTGTACCAGGGATGCTTGAAGGTGGCCGGGCGGTTTTTTTCAAACACATAGTGTCCCACCCAGGCAAAGCCATAGCCCACCACTGGTAACAGCAGCAACCCCCACAGGTTGCCGGTCATGAACACCCCGGCCAGCACGCCAAACAGACCCAGGGTGCCGAAGAAGTGCAGCCGGCGACAGATAGGGTTGCCATGCTCCTGGAGGTAATAGGGATAAAACTCCGCGAAGCTCTGAAAATCAGATTGCTTGATGGTCTCCATGGGACCTCCTGTTAAATTCTCTTGTTCTCAGTATTAAGCTTGCCACAGCCCTCAGTCCCATTCTTGTAACCAACGGCTGACGGGTAAACATTCCGTTCCAGTGTAACGCAATGGCAGGGTTTCAACGGGTCAATTTATTGTGATTTGACGCCAATCGGATGGCACAGCCAGCCATTGCAGTCCCCCTTTGATCATGGACAATGGCGTACTTTCACAATAAACATAACGTCGACCCTTATTTTCGACGCCCTGCACTCTCCTATTTTTGCGAGACATTTATGGCCCTTCGCCCGCGTGTACGCCGTCTGATCAGCAAGCATGGCAACCCTATTCCCCGCAGCCTCGACGGGCTGATTCAGCACGGTGATGAAGCGCCACTGGACAAGACCGGCATGGGCTCCGAACAGGTTGAGTCCATCTGGCGGGCCACACGCAAGCTCTATCGCAGCGGCATGAGCCCGGCAATCAGCCTCTGCCTGCGCCGCCACGGCGAGATCATGCTGAACCGCAGCATCGGCTACGCCGACCCGACCACCCAGCGCATCATGACACCGGATACCCCCGTGTGCCTGTTTTCTGCCTCCAAGGTGGTCAGCGCCATGCTGGTACATCATCTGGTCGAACAGGGTCAGCTTGATCTGGACGACCCTGTAACCCGCTATCTGCCCGCTTACGGACAGAACGGCAAGGGCCGTACCACCTTGCGCCACCTGCTTACCCATCAGGCCGGGATTCCCCGCCCGCAGGAACCGGTGGAAGCCGACATTCTCTATCGGCCCCAGGAGATTATCGACATCCTCTGCGCCGCCAAGCCCAGCGGATTCAATACTCAGGCTTACCACGCGATCACCGCCGGCTTCATTCTTGGCGCCGTGGTGGAAGCCGTAACCGGGGAATCGCTGAACGCCACCCTCGACCGGGTCATTCGCCAGCCCATGGGAATGAAGTATTTCACCTTCGGGAACACCGGCGCGGAACGGGCCGTCGATGTATCCACCGGACTCCCCCTGAAACTGGTAGACCTGTTCCTCAGCTACGCGGTGGGCGGCAGTATCGATGAGGTGGTGGAGGTGACCAACGACGACCGTTTCCAGGAAGCCACCGTACCGGCAGGCAACCTCTACGCCACCGCGGAAGAAGCCAGCCGCTTTTTCCAGATGCTGCTGAACGGTGGCCGTTATGGGGATCAGCAGATTTTCCAGCCAGACACCGTAGCCCGCGCCCTGGAGCCAGCCTACCATCGCCCACGCTTCGACCGGACACTGATGCTGCCACTGAACTTCTCCAACGGCTTTATGCTCGGCAACCGGGGCATGGGCATGTTCGGCCCCGGCGCCCCCAAATCCTTCGGGCATTTGGGTTTTATCAGCATTTATTGCTGGGCGGATCCGCAACGCGATCTTAGCGGTGCCCTGCTCACCACCGGCAAAGGGGTGGTCGGACCGCACTTACCCGCCCTGTTCGGTCTTCAGCACACCATTAACCGGCATACCAAGTTACGCTGAACGCCTGACGCCTAATTCGTGGGGTAGGGTTTTGATCTTCGAAACTCGTTACTCGTTATTCGCTTCTGTTATTTCTTCGCTGTCGCTCGGATCGCTTGCAGCCAAGCTCCTACAGCGGCTTCGCTCCCCGCTTTTGCGCAGGGGATCACCGCCGCAAACATCGCGGTTGAACCACCGCCATTACAGGGCATGCCGGCTTTCACGGATTTTGCGTGTTGCATGAAGCATGGTGCGTGCAGCGGCTCATTCCGGCACCGGCATGCCCCGCTGGCACTGGGTACAGGTCACCACCATATCCAGATGTTGCCGGCGCCCCTCCTCGCTCACCGCCCAGGGGCGGTTAATAAAGGGCGGCTGGTGACGGACGTGCTGGCGGTGGCCGCAGGACAACAGCATGACCCAGTCACCCGCCTCATCTTGCTCAAAGCCATTGACCGTTACTTGAAAAGACATGCTTGCCTCCTCTGTCAGTCATTCCTGTTATACCAACATGACGCCAAAAAAAATGCCCGCATCAGCGGGCATTTTTTAAAGATCACCAACGCTAGATCAAGCCAGTTGGAGACGCTTGCGTTCTGCCGACAGGGCAATAAACAGACTCACGCACATCAACAACAGCACGATGGTAAATGGCAGCCCGGTTGTTACAGCCCCTGATTGCAGAGCCTTCAGGGCTTCCTTGCCACCGCCATACAGCAGTACACCCGCAATCAGGCCTTCCATAACGGCCCAGAAAATGCGCTGGGGCACCGGCGCATCCACCTTGCCACCCGCCGTAATGGAGTCGATCACCAGAGAGCCGGAGTCCGAAGAGGTCACGAAGAAAATCAGTACCAGCGCAATCGCCATAAAGGAAATGATGCCGGTCCACGGCAGATGCGCCAGCATCTGGAACATGGCCAGCGATGCATCACTCACCCCGTTGGCCAGTTCACCCACGCCATTGATGGATTGCTCCAGCCCTGTGCCACCAAAGGTGCTCATCCAGATAATGGTAATCACCGTGGGCACCAGCAGTACCGCCACAATGAACTCACGCACGGTGCGGCCCTTGGAAATGCGGGCAATGAACATCCCCACAAACGGCGACCAGGAAATCCACCAGGCCCAATAGAACACGGTCCAGCCATGCATCCACTCACTGTCTTCACGGCCAAACCAGGTACTCAGCGGAATGATATTACTGATGTAGTCCACCGCCGTGGTGCCAAAACCGGTGATGATCAGCATGGTCGGCCCGGCGATGATCACGAAGAGCAACAAGAAGACTGCCAGGCTCATATTGATGTTACTGAGCACTTTCACGCCACCATCCAGGCCGCGCACCACCGAGAGCACCGCAACAGCAGTAACACCGACAATAATACCGACCTGAACATTGATCGCATTGGGCGTATCAAACAGGAAATGCAGGCCCCCGGCAGCTTGCTGAGCGCCCAGACCCAGCGACGTCGCCAGACCGAAGATCGTGGCCAGCACCGCCAGAATGTCGATGATGTGACCCGGCCAGCCCCAACACCGCTCACCCAGCAGCGGGTAGAACGCTGAGCGGATCGTCAGAGGCATCCCCTTGTTATAGGTGAAAAAGGCCAACGACAGCGCCACTACGGCGTAAATCGCCCAGGGGTGCAGACCCCAGTGATACATGGTTGCCCCCATGGCCGTGTGCCGCGCCGCTTCCGACCCGGCCTCAACCGCTAACGGTGTCCCGTACCACTGGCCATTCAGGTAGGCCACTGGCTCGGCCACGCTCCAGAACATGAGGCCAATCCCCATGCCTGCCGCAAACAGCATGGCAAACCAGGACAGGGTGGAAAATTCCGGTTTGGCGCTCTGTCCGCCCAGCCGAATCTTACCCAGTGGCAGCACGGCCAACAGCACACAGAACAGCACAAAAATATTGCCGCTGACCATGAACAGCCAGTCAAAATGCTCAATGGCCCAAGTCTTGGAACCATTCAGCAGGGTGTTGGCCTGCTCGGGAAAGATCAGCGTCCCGATAACAAACGTGAGGATCAGTACCGCACTGATAAAAAATACAGGATTGTGCATGTCCATACCCATGACCTGCACATTGTCCTGGCCGACGTCATAGTCGGTCTCGTAATCAATTTTCATTTAAGCTCCGTATTCCGTCTTGCTTCGAGGGGCAGATTATCTGCCTTTCAGCCAGTCGGTTCGGACGATGTGAGGAAACCGGTTTGGCTTCCTCTGCAGCTTCCACAGCCAGACATCACCTGAACGCGAAGCGACCCTTCTGGTCGCCATCTTGGTCAGATCGTCAACAATACAAATGCGCTGCAATCCCCTGGACAAAGGAGCCATACGGGGCCCCGGTAGCGTTTGGCGTCGCCAATAACGATGCTTTCATCAGTCTCTCCCTTCTTTGTCGTCTTTAAACAGACTAAATAGTGGTCGACCAATGTCAAATACCTCTCTGTGGCTATGCACCAGCACGCACAAAGTTCGGATCATCAGAGAGCAAGACATCAGTCAGAGATTGGCCGGGAAGAATCCAGCCAAGGCATGGGCGCAGTTAGCCCAGAGAGGAGGTGTTACACGTAGGTGGTTTCAGTAATCTCGACACCGGGTCGTCGTTCCTTTCGCCACAAAAGAGCGCGCATGGTAGCACACTGCGAAAGAACCTGCTTTTACCACCCGTATCCGGCGACGCTGGCCGGGAGATAGCCATAAAAAAACGGAGCCAGTGGCTCCGTTTTTTATTACGCCTGAAGCGATCAGGACATGTTGGACAGGATTGCGCCTTTTACCGCATCCAGATCCGCATCGATGGTGACCATGCGGCTGTCTTGGCACTGGGCAATAGCGGTATCCGGGTCTTTCAGGCCGTTACCCGTCAAAGTGCAGACGATGGTAGAGCCTTCCGGAATCTTGCCGGCCTTGATGTCGCGCATGGCGCCACCAATAGAGGCCGCAGAGGCGGGCTCACAGAAAATCCCTTCTTTCTCTGCCAGCAACTTCTGTGCAGTCAGGATTTCGTGATCGCTAAGCTCATCGAACCAGCCTTTGGATTCTTCCTGCAGTTGCCACGCCTTGTCCCAGGATTGCGGATTACCAATACGGATGGCCGTTGCCACGGTTTCCGGATCAGTTACTCGCTCGCCACGCATGAAGGGCGCGGAGCCTTCAGCCTGATAACCGACCATCTTCGGAGCGGCATTAACGATGCCTGACTTGTGGTATTCGCTGTAGCCCATCCAGTGCGCAGAAATATTACCAGCATTACCCACGGGCAAGCAGTGATAGTCCGGGGCACGCCCCAGCTCTTCGACGATTTCGAAGGCGGCGGTTTTTTGCCCCTGCAGACGATACGGGTTTACCGAGTTCACGATAGTCACCGGCGCCTTCTCGGCCACCTGTTTCACCAGTTCCATGCCTTGGTCGAAATTGCCACGGATTTGCATGATCACGGCACCGTACATCATTGCCTGGGCCAGCTTGCCCATGGCAATTTTGCCTTCCGGAATCAGTACAAATGCGGTGATGCCAGCACGGGCGGCGTAGGCCGCGGCAGCGGCGGACGTGTTGCCGGTGGAGGCACAGATGATGGCATTACTGCCCTCTTCCACGGCCTTGGTGACCGCCATGGTCATGCCCCGGTCCTTGAAAGAGCCGGTGGGGTTTAGGCCTTCGTATTTGACGTAGATATCCACGTCCTTGCCCAACAGCTTGGGAATATTCTTCAGGCGAATCAGCGGGGTGTTCCCCTCGCCCAGGCTGATGATCGGCGTGTCATCATTCACCGGCAGGTGGTCACGGTAACGGTTGATCAGGCCGGTGTAACGGTCACGAAAAGGCATGGTTTTGGTCTCTCTTCATTAGCTTACACGCAACACGCTAACACGCATCACGGTTTTGGCGTGCAGGCGTGCTGCGTGCAGCCCTGCAAGCATTATTTATTCAGGCATCGAGCGTTTCCACTCTGATACGCATTATATCGCTATCTACGGCCTCAAGGGCACCGATCTTGGCCAGGGCGGCGCTCATGTCACCTTCGCGCACCACGTGGGTCATCATCACGATGGGCACCAGGCCCTGGTCCACTTCACGCTGCACCAGGGCATCAATGCTGACATTATTATCACTGAGAATCCGTGTCACATCGGCCAGCACACCGGTCTTGTCTTGCACGTGCAAGCGCAGGTAGAAGCTGCAGGACACGTCATCGATGGTCAGAATCGGCTCATCGGACATCTGGTCGGTGTGGAAGCCCAGATACGGCACTCGCTCGTCGTGGTCCACGGTCAGTGCGCGGCCCAGTTCAATGATGTCAGCCACGACAGCAGAAGCGGTGGGCTCGGCGCCGGCGCCGGCGCCGTAAAAGAGCGTCGGACCGACCGCATCGCCATCAATCATGATGGCGTTCATCACACCATTCACCGCAGACAGCATGGTTTCCTTGGGAATCAGGGTCGGGTGCACACGCAGTTCGATACCGTTGCCGGTGTCCTTGGCGATCCCCAGATGCTTGATGCGATAGCCGAAGTGCGCAGCGCTGGCCACATCTTCCGTGGTAATCCGGCTGATCCCTTCGGTGTAAACCTTGGAAAACTGCAGCGGGATACCGAACGCAATGGAGGCCAGAATGGTCAGTTTGTGAGCCGCATCAATGCCTTCCACATCGAAGGTGGGGTCTGCTTCCGCGTAACCCAGAGCCTGCGCTTCCGCCAGTACATCATCAAACGCCCGGCCGCCCTCTTCCATTTCGGTGAGGATAAAGTTGCCGGTGCCATTGATAATGCCTGCCAGCCAGTTCACGTGGTTCGCCGCCAGACCTTCACCCAGCGACTTGAGGATGGGAATCCCGCCCGCCACGGACGCTTCAAACGCCACATCCACGCCGTTATCCTGGGCGGCCTGGAAAATTTCATTACCGTGCTCGGCAATCAACGCCTTGTTGGCGGTGACCACGTGCTTGCCGTTCTTGATAGCGGTAAGTACCAACTCACGGGCAGTATCAATGCCGCCAATCAGCTCCACCAGAATGTCGATATCCGGGTCTGTCGCCACCGCAAAAATATCGCGGGAAAGACGAATATCACTGGTATCACAGGCCGCATTGTCGCGGCGGGCACCGATATGGGTAATTTCAATCGGACAGCCCACGCGGCGGGCAATATCCCGCGCGTTACGCTTCAGTACATTCACGGTGCCAGAACCCACCGTGCCCAGACCAGCAATACCCACCTTCACCGACTTCACGTGATTTCCTCTCTTTATTCAGGGCGCACAAGATGCAGCCTGTTAGCCCAGCAGCCCATCCTGACGGAACATCTTCTTGATGCCGCGCATGGCCTGCCGGGTGCGTTGTTCATTCTCAATCAGTGCAAACCGCACATGATCGTCACCATAGTCGCCAAAACCGATGCCCGGCGACACTGCTACACCGGCTTCGGTGAGCAGCTTTTTGGAAAACTCCAGCGAGCCCATGGCCTTGTAGGGTTCGGGGATTTCCGCCCAGACAAACATGGTGGCACGGGGCTTTTCCACCGACCAGCCAATGTCACACAACCCGTCCACCAGCACATCACGGCGCTCGCGATACATCTCGCAGATTTCAGCTACACAACTCTGATCCCCTTCCAGGGCGGCTATCGCCGCCACCTGAATCGGAGTAAAGGTGCCGTAATCCATGTATGACTTGATACGTGCCAAGGCGTGGATCAGCTCTTTATTGCCGCAACAGAACCCCACCCGCCAACCGGGCATGTTGTAGCTCTTGGACAAAGAGAAGAACTCCACGGCCACATCTTTAGCGCCTTCCACCTGCAGAATGGAGGGGGCCTTGTAGCCATCGAACACGATATCCGCATAGGCGATATCGTGCACCACCCAGATCTGGTGCTCCCTGGCGATGGCGACTACCTTCTCAAAGAAGTCCAGCTCCACACACTGAGCCGTCGGGTTGCCAGGAAAATTCAGCACCAGCATTTTCGGCTTGGGCCAGGATTCCTTGATCGCCCGCTCCAGCTCCACAAAAAAATCCACCCCTTTCACCATAGGCACATGGCGGATATCCGCGTTGGAAATCACAAACCCATAGGGATGAATCGGGTAACTGGGGTTGGGCACCAGCACGGTATCTCCCGGTCCCATGGTGGCCAGCGCCAGATGTGCCAGGCCTTCTTTGGAACCGATAGTGACAATGGCCTCTGACGCCGGGTCCAGCTCCACGTCATAACGGCGCTGATACCAGTCCGTCATGGCCTTGCGCAAGCGAGGGATCCCCCTCGACTGCGAATAACGGTGGGTATCGCCCCGCTGGGCGGTTTCTGTCAGCTTATCGACAATATGTTTTGGCGTGGGCTGATCCGGATTGCCCATGCTGAAATCGATAATATCCTCACCCCGCGCTCGCGCTGCGGCCTTCATCTCTCCAACAATATTGAAGACATAGGGCGGCAAACGACGGATTCGCTGGAAATCGGTTTCCACGACAGCACCTTGGGTGGGAGTAAAAGAAGGCCGACACATTAACGGCGCAACCCCGCGTCGTCAATGTGCCGGCACCGTGTTTACGGCAGCAAAGCACCGTAATACGGGGGATACAGGCGAATCAGTTCAGCCGCTTGAGCATATCTTCGGGGGTCAGATAGCCACCCAGCTGCTTGCCTTCGGTGGTGTAAATCGCCGGTGTACCGCGTACCCCGAATTTCAGGCCCAGCTCATATTGCTCATCAACCGGCTTGGCGCACTCGCCCAGCTCTGCATTGTTGATCTTGTCATTGAGTTTGGCATCCGACAGCGCCTGCTGGCGGTCTTGCGCACACCAGATATGACGCATTGAAGCCGCCGCCTGGGTGGTCGGGCCACCGCGGGGGAAGGCCAGGTAGTGGACCGTCACGCCGGACGCCATATATTCATCAATATGGCGGTGCAGCTTACGGCAGTAGCCACAAGAAATATCGGTGAACACGTACACTTCCACTTTCTCGTCTTCAGCGGCGTAAGTGATCATGTCGTCCTTGTTCAGCGTCTTGATGCCCTCAGCGCGCACCTTTTCCAGGCGCTGCTCCGCCGGATTGACCACCTCGCCGTCTTTCAGCTCAAGCAGCTTGCCGATCATGATAAAACGGCCGTCTTCGCTCATGTAAACGGTTTCACTCCCGTTTACTTCCAGCGCCAGCATGCCCGCCATGGGGGCAGCACGCACATCACTGACTTCAACAGCAGGAAAAGCTTTCTCGAAAGCCGCTTTCGCCTGTTCACCATCGATCTCGGCGTTACCCTTGGCGGTTTCAGAACTGGCGCCACATGCGGTCATCAGCCCCAACAAAACAAACAGCAAAACCTTTTTCATTGTGTCGTTACTCCTTCTCTTACCTGTGAGAACCCGCCACCAGGCTCAGGTTCCCGATCGGGGGTGATGTTTCTGGTAGACGTCTTGTAACCGCTGTTGCGCTACATGGGTGTAAATCTGGGTGGTCGACAGATCCGAGTGCCCCAAAAGCAGCTGTACCACCCGCAAATCTGCGCCGTGATTCAACAGGTGCGTGGCAAATGCATGCCGCAGTGTATGGGGAGAGAGCTTTTTTTGCACCCCCGCAACAATCGCCAACTGCTTGATTCGATGCCAGAATGTTTGTCGCGTCATACAGGTGCCACGGCGGCTGGGGAAAAGCAGCTCCTGGTTGCCCCCCTGCTGATCCGCTGCCAGCAACTGTGGGCGCCCTTCCCGAGCATAACGGCTCAGCCAGTGCAGCGCTTCTTCTCCCAGCGGCACCAACCGTTCCTTGTCGCCCTTACCAATCACCCGAATCAGGCCCTGGCGCGGATTGATCTGGCTTTGGGTCAAGGTCACCAGCTCCGTGACCCGCAGGCCTGTAGCATAAAGCACCTCCAGCATGGCCCGGTCCCGCAGCCCTAACGGCGTAGAAAGATCCGGCGCCGCCAGCAACGCCTCCACATCCGCTTCACTCAGGGTCTTTGGCAACGGCCTGCCCAGTTTCGGCCGTTCAATCAGCAATGCCGGATCTTCGGCAATGCGTCCTTCCCGCTTAAGCCAGCGGTAGAAGCTTTTCACCGCTGATAACTGCCGGGCCACAGAGCGCGCGCTGAGGCCCTGCTGATGCCGGGCGGCCAGAAATTCCAGCAGCTGATAGCGCTCGCACGCCAACAAACCCGCTCGTTCATGCTGTAACCAGGTAGCCAGCTGGCTCAGGTCACGGCGGTAATTGGACAGGCTGTGCTCGCTAAGGCCCTTTTCCAGCCACTGCTGATCCAGCCAGCTATCAATCAGCCGACCATGTTCATCCGTTAATTGCCCGTCTGTCACCGTTCCCATTACGCTATGAAGCCTTAATCAAGTTGAAAAAACAATAAGTTACCCAGCGTTACCGGTTTTCTGTACCGGCGTCTCTTTTACCAAATATTACGCATAAGACCGGCGCCATTAACGACAAACAACGCGATTTAGGGCAACAATGGAGGTCAGCAAAATTTCAAGACATCGTCACCAAGGAGAGGAATCGTGGGAATTTTATCCTGGATTGTATTCGGCTTGATTGCCGGCATCATCGCCAAATGGATTATGCCAGGGAAGGACCCGGGCGGCTTTATTGTCACCACCTTGATCGGTATTGCTGGCGCCGTAGTCGGCGGCTGGCTGGGCTCCATTACCGGGCTGGGTGGTTCGGTCAGCGGATTCAGCCTGGGCAGTTTTGTCACCGCCATCGTCGGCGCGCTGGTACTTCTGGCCCTGTACCGGATGATCAAGAAAAACTAGGACGCCTGGCGTCCTGAGCACCATGCCGAGAGCATTTGGCGCTCAGTGTTCTACCAACAAAAAAGCCGCTTCCCAGAAGGAAGCGGCTTTTTTGTTGGAGCAATCTACCGGGCCAGAGGTTGATTTCGCATGCCCTACAGCAAAGGCTAAACCAACATTCGCTCGCGATAGAGGAAATCCGCAATCTACCGGATTTTTTCTTTGATCCGTGCGGACTTACCAGAGCGATCACGCAGATAGTAGAGCTTGGCGCGGCTCACATCACCACGACGATTCACCTGGATGGAATCGATCAGCGGGCTATGCAGCTGGAATACACGCTCAACACCCACACCGTGGGAGATCTTACGTACGGTGAACGCAGAGTTCAGGCCACGGTTACGACGAGCGATAACCACACCCTGGAACGCCTGCAGACGCTCACGGGTACCTTCCTTTACTTTCACTTGCACGGTGACGGTGTCACCAGCGCCGAATTCCGGTATTTCGGTTTTCAGCTGGGCGTTTTCGATGCCCTGGATAATAAGGTTCTTGCCACTCATGGCAGTGCTCCTAATCAGAGGTTTTTGCTGTATGCGACGACTGCTCGGCGATGTATTCGTCCAGCAGCTGTTGCTCTTCTTTGCTTAAGCCCCGCGCCCGGCGGGCCTCCAGCAGGTCAGGACGCTGTTGCCAGGTCCGTCCCAGCGCCTGTTTAAGGCGCCAGCGGCGAATCAGCTCATGATTGCCACTGAGCAGTACCGGTGGCACTGCCTGCTCGCCATACACCTCCGGGCGGGTGTAATGCGGGCAATCGAGCAGGTTTTCGAATTCACCCGAAAAAGAGTCCTGCTCGGCGGAATCCTGGTGACCCAGCACTCCGGGAATCAATCGGCTGACCGCATCGATCAGCACCAACGCCGGCAGTTCGCCGCCGCTGAGCACGTAGTCGCCGATGGAGATCTGCTCATCCACCTCTGCGTCGAGCAATCGCTCGTCTACGCCCTCATAACGCCCAGCCAACAAGATCAGGCCGGGCTGCTCCGCCAACGCCGCGGCCTTGGCCTGGGTCAGCGGCTGTCCTTGCGGGGACAGATAAACCACTTTCGCTGCCGGGTTGGCAGTGCGTGCAGCCTGCAGGGCTTTCGCCAAGGGCTCCACTTTCATCACCATGCCGGGGCCGCCACCAAAAGGGCGATCGTCCACGGTGCGGTGGCGATCTTCAGTGAAATCCCGAGGATTCACCGTATCCACCTGCAGCTGGCCGTTTTCCACGGCCCGCCGGGTAACGCCGAAGTCGGTAACCGCTTGCGCCATCTCCGGAAACAAGGTGACCAGAGTGACTGCAAACGCAGGCTTCGCCGCCATCATTTAAAAGTCCGGGTCCCAATCCACTGTCATCTGGCCTTCTGCAAGGCTGATGGCAGTAATCACATCGTCCGGAAGCCAGGGAATCAGGCGTTCACGCCGATCCAGGCTATTGCTGTCACCGCGAACCACAACCACGTCGTTGGCACCGGTTTCCAGCATTCGCGTCACCTTGCCCAGGTCCATGCCATTCACATGCTTTACCCGCAGGCCAATCAGGTCACGCCAGTAGTACTCACCTTGGCCGGACTGTGGCAGCAAATCAGCGGGTACGCCGATCTCCTGCCCCACCAGGGCCGCTGCCGCGTCCCGGTCGGCAATGCCTTCCAGTTGCGCAATCAGGCCTTTGCCCTGGGGGCGAAAACCGGTCACTTTCACCGGTTTCCACTCACTTCCTGAACCAGGGCCACCCTGCTTCAGATGCCAAGGCTGGTACTGCTGGAGGTTGTCCATAGGATCAGTATTGGAGTAAACCTTCACCCATCCTTTGACGCCATGCACCCCAAGGATGCGGCCAACGACCTCCAGCCGAGAGGACGTGCCCCCTTCAAGCGAAGAGGATTGTCCTCGCTCTGCCATCAGGCTGCCTTACGGGCCTGCTTGGCGAGGGACTTAACACGGTCAGACAGCTGTGCACCCTTGGCAACCCAGGCGTCCAGGCTTTCCAGGTTCAGCTTCAGAGGGATTTCACCGCCACGGGCGATGGGGTTGTAGAAACCCAGCTGCTCGATGAAACGGCCATCACGGGCGTTACGGCTATCGGCAACAACAATGCTGTAGAACGGACGCTTCTTGGAACCGCCACGAGCGAGACGAATAATTACCATGGTTTATCTACCTGTTTATCAATCCGGTTTCCCGGCCCAACCGCCCAGAAAGACAGCCTGACCATCGTATCCGCTTGAAAGCCACCCGTGAAAAAGCACGGAGAGGCCGCGAAGGGCGCGAATTATACAGGGAGATGCACCACGCAACAAGCACTTCGCAAATGCCAAACGCTCCGGAGCACCTGTAGGAGCGGCGCTTGAGCCGCGAACCGTGCGATAGCACGACAAAGCCCACCAATTACCTCGCTGAGGCTCGGATTCGCGGCTCAAGCGCCGCTCCCACAAAACCCCTTACCCCCAAACGCAGCGCGGGCAGGGAGGTGAAGACCTGCCCTGCCCGCGTGTTGCATGATGCGTGGCGCGTGAAGCGTCAAATCACATCGGCGGCATACCGCCACCCATGCCTCCCGGTGGCATACCGCCACCCGGGCCACCTTGGCCACCGCCCCCCATCATGCCTTCCATGCCTCGCATCATGTTCTTCATGCCACCCTTGGTGCGCATCTTCTTCATCATCTTGGCCATCATCTTCTGCTGCTTGATGAGACGGTTCAGATCCTGAATCTCCAGACCGGCGCCAGCGACAATGCGCTTCTTGCGAGAGCCTTTAAGCAAGTCCGGGTTACGGCGCTCTTTCGGGGTCATGGAGTCGATCAGCGCTTCCATGTGCTTCATCTGCTTCATGGCTGCGGGATCCTGCGCTGCTTCCATCATCCCGCCCATGCCGGGCAGTTTGTCGAGCAGGCCGGCCATGCCGCCCATGTTGCGCATCTGTTGAAACTGATCCTTGAGATCCTCGAAGTCCATCGCCTTGCCTTTCTTGAACTTCTTGGCGATTTTCTCGGCTTTCTTCTTGTCCAGCTTGCGCTCGGCTTCTTCCACTAGGGAGAGCACGTCGCCCATGCCAAGAATCCGGCTGGCAATACGGTCCGGGTGGAACGGCTCCAGGGCATCCGTTTTCTCGCCCATACCAATGAACTTGATGGGCTTGCCAGTGAGCTGGCGAACGGACAGGGCGGCACCACCGCGGGAGTCACCGTCAGCCTTGGTGAGGATCACCCCGGTAAGAGGCAAAGCTTCATTAAAGGCCTGTGCCGTGTTGGCGGCATCCTGACCGGTCATGGCATCGACCACGAACAGGGTTTCCACCGGGCTGATCGCCCCGTGAAGACGCTTGATCTCGCTCATCATGTCTTCATCGACATGGAGACGACCGGCGGTATCGACGATCAGCACGTCCATATAACGGCGACGGGCTTCATCCAGTGCCGCATTGGCAATATCTACCGGATCCTGATCACCGGTAGACGGGAAGAAATTGGTTTCCACTTCTCCGGCCAGGGTTTTCAACTGCTCGATGGCCGCCGGACGATAAACATCCGCAGACACCACCATGACCTTCTTCTTCTCGCGCTCCTGCAGGAAACGCGCAAGCTTGGCCACAGAGGTGGTTTTACCAGCCCCCTGCAGACCCGCCATCAAAATAATGGCCGGCGGCTTGGCAGCCAGATCCAGAGCATCGTTGGCGTCGCCCATGGTGTGAACCAGCTCGTCGTTGACGATTTTGACGAACGCCTGGCCCGGATTCAGGCTTTGCAGCACTTCCTGCCCCAGGGCTTTTTCCTTTACCTGCTCGACAAACTCTTTTACCACCGGCAGGGCCACGTCGGCCTCCAGCAGTGCCTTGCGCACTTCGCGCAGGGTGTCGCGGATATTGTCTTCGGTCAGGGAACCCTGACCTGCCAGGCTTTTAAGCGACGATCCCAACCGATCGGTGAGATTCTCGAACATGGGTCTACCTCCAAATGCACCATGTCTGCGGCCAGGCGTACCTGCCGCAGTGACAGGGGCGCGATTATAGCCCTCCTTGGGCACCAACGTCATGGGCCCCGACCCCAGTCTTCCTTATCCCGGCACAAAATGAGAATGATTGTTGATAGATAACTGGCGGCTATGCCAGACTTCAGCGAGCTTGGCCCGCCATTTTGCCCGGGCACTTACTTCGGATAACAACGACTTATGAACTTTTCCGTGATCACCGGCTTCGCGGCGTTTGTTTTGTATCTTGTCGCCTGCCTGATCCTGTACCGGCAATTTCGCGGCCAAACGGTCCCGTCCCGTGCCAGTATTCTGATCCCCGGCACCCTGGCCGTCATCGCTCACGCCGCCAGCCTGTGGCAGGTAATGATCACCGCCAGTGGCTTACAGCTGGGGCTGTTTCCAGTGGCTTCCGCCGTGGCGATGACCGGTGCCGCCGTGGTCGTGGTGTCCAGCTTGTATCGCCCGTTCGAATGGATTTCAGCATTAGTCTACCCATTTGCAGCTTGCACCATTCCCGCCATGTTGTGGGTCAGCACCGGCTACACCGCCCACCCGCTGAGCCACGGTCTGGGCGTACACGTTCTGTTTTCCATCGTTGCCTACGCCGTACTGGCCCTGGCCGCCTGCCAGGCGATTCTGCTCTGGATTCAGGATCGCCAACTCAAGAGCGGCCATATCCGTGGCGTCATGCGGCTTTTCCCGCCGATTCAGGTGATGGAGTCCATGCTGTTCGAAGCCATCTGGCTGGGCGAAATCCTGCTCACCGTTGCCATTTTCAGCGGCTTTCTCTACGTGGACAATCTCTTTGCCCAACACCTGATGCACAAAACCGTGCTGACCCTGGTGTCCTGGGTGGTATTCGCCACCCTGCTGGCGGGCCGTTATGTCCGGGGCTGGCGGGGGCGCACCGCCATTCGCTTCACGCTCAGCGGTTTTGCGGTGTTGCTGGTCGCGTTCTTCGGCAGCCAGCTGGTACTGGAATTCATATTGAAACGCTGACAGACAACCCGCTTCCCCACGTCCTGCCCAGGGTCAACTGAATCAGCGTACGCCTTTCCTTGACACCCCAACCCCCCGGCCCGAACAATAGCGGGCCGACTGGCGGATAAACGATATTTCCTTTGGATACCTACTCTGACGGGTGGCTGATTGGCGCCCTGATTATTCTGATTCTGGCTTCTGCCTTCTTTTCCAGCAGTGAAACCGGCATGGTGGCAATCAACCGCTATCGGCTACGGCACCTGGCTCGCCAGGGCCAGAAAGCAGCCAGCCGAGTGGAAGCCCTGCTCAAACGTACCGACCGACTGCTGTCCGTCATCCTGATTGGCAACAACTTCGTTAACAACTTTGCCGCCACCGTAGCTGCAATTCTGGCCATTCGCTGGCTCGGAGACAGCGGCGCTGCGGTAGCACCCGTGGTGATCACCATCATCATGCTGGTTTTCGCGGAAATCACCCCGAAGACCTATGCGGCCATGCGCCCTGAACGGGTTGCCTTTCCCGCCAGCCTGGTACTCAAACCCCTGCAGGTACTGCTGGCGCCACTGGTGTGGATGGTTAACGGCGTCAGCAGCATGCTGCTGCGCCTGGGCGGCATTCGACCCAATGAACAGGACGACGATCACCTGAGCCCGGAAGAGCTTCGTACTGTGGTGAATGAAGCCGGCGGACTGATTCCCGAAAATCACCAGAAAATGCTGCTCAATATTCTCGATCTGGAAACCGTGACCGTAGAAGACATCATGGTTCCGCGTAACGAGATGGTCGGCATTGATCTGGATGACGACATGCACGAAATCCTCACCACCTTGCGCGCCAGCCAACATACCCGGCTACCCGTCTTCAACGGCGACCCGAATAACATGATCGGCCTGCTGCACCTGCGCAAACTCAGCCGCTTGCTGCTCAAGGAAGACATCAACAAGGCCGAGCTGATGCAGTACACGGTGGAGCCTTACTTCGTGCCGGAAGCCACCTCTCTGCACCAGCAACTGATCAACTTTCAGAATGCCAAACGCCGTATCGGCATCGTGGTAGATGAGTACGGCGACGTTCAGGGCCTTGTCACCCTGGAAGATATTCTCGAAGAGATTGTCGGCGAGTTCACCACCGATCTGGCCGCCACCAGCCAGGACATCCACCCCCAGGACGATGGCAGCTTCGTGATCGACGGCTCCTCCACCCTGCGCGACATCAACCGCGCCCTGCACTGGGAGCTGCCCACCGATGGCCCAAAAACCCTGAACGGCCTGATTCTGGAATACCTTCAGGATATCCCCGACGCCAACATTTCGGTGAAGATCGACCAGTACCTCATCGAAATTTTGCAGGTGAAGGACAATATGGTGAAGGCAGTGAGAGCAAGGAAAGCAGAGCAAGCTGACAGCTGACAGCTGACAGCTGCGCATTAACCGTAGGGATTATCTTGAAACGCAAGAGGCCGCGCTCAAAGGTTGGGCGCGGCCTCATTGCTTTACGAAAACAGGAAGTTCGATCGCGTAGCTGTCAACTGTCCACTATCAGCTGCCAACTGCCCTTCAAACCCTATCGGCGATAGGCGAACCAACCCAAGCCAGGATATCAGCCTCATAACGCTTCACCAGCGCTCGACCTTCAGCAATGGCCTCCTTGGCGCGGTGGAAATCCATCAACGCAAAGTCTTCCAGCATTGGCACTAACGTCACCTCCGGCGGGTCGCCAGCCATACGCGAGCGGGTAATTCGGTCCTGCATGATATTGATGCTGGAGGCCACCACATCGAAAAAGCCCGGGTCCTGGCCCTCACCCGTGGCAAAATAATCCATCATCTTTTGCCAGATGCTGCGCTCCTCATCCGTACCCCCTGCCCCTTCTGCCTGACTGCGAGTATCCCGGGCCAGGTGCGCTCCCACCAACTGAGCATTCAAATTCACTGCGATCACCACATCCGCGCCCATGGCACGGGCCGCAGACACGGGCACCGGATTGACCAGGCCACCATCGAGCATCCAGCGACCCTGCATTTTTACCGGTGAAAACAACCCAGGCAGAGCACAGGAGGCCCGTGCTGCATCCAGCATACGGCCTTTGGTAATCCAGACTTCCCGGCCGGTTGTCATGTCCGTGGCAACGGTGACCAGTTTCTTGTCCAGGGTTTCAATCTCGGGGTTCTCATGGTGCTCCTGAAAAAAGCTGAACAGCTTCTCCCCTTTCACCATGCCCCCGGAAAAGCTGATATCCAGCAGACCGAACACATCCTTGACCGTCAGGGATTCCACCCAGTCCGCAAAGGCATTGAGCGTGCCGGTCACATAGGCGCCCCCTACCAATGCGCCAATGGATGTTCCGGCCACCACCTGCGGCTGCACACCGATTTCTTCCAGTGCCTGGATGATCCCGATATGCGCCCAGCCGCGGGCGGAACCACTGCCTAGTGCCAACCCGACAACGGGTCGCACCGGCTCCTGGCTACCAATCTGTGTTGTCATCCCTTGTTCTCCTTGCGCACCACGCAGGGGGCCGGCTCACCCTTCATGCGCAGCTCTATACGGCGAAAGACTTCGCGTTTTTCATCATTTGAGAGCAACCCCCAGATGGAGATCTCCCCGCCGGTACGAAAGCAGCCTACACAGATGTCATCTTCATCCAATGCGCAGATAGACACACAGGGTGAGACCAGTTGTCTGTCAGTCATGGAACCGTTCGTCCACCTCCAGATGCTGGTCGAACTCCTTGGCATGGGCCACGTAATGCATGCTGCCCATGGTCAGCATGGCCTTGTGGCCCTCACCAATTTCCTTCACCACCTTGGCCGGCGACCCCATGACCAGGGAATTGTCCGGAATCTTCATGCCTTCCGGCACCAGAGAATTGGCCCCGATAATGCAATTATTACCAATCACCGCCTTGTTAAGCACCACCGCATTGATACCGATAAGGCTGTTATCGCCCACAGTGCAGCCATGCAACATAACCTTGTGGCCCACGGTCACGTCCCGGCCCAGCTTCATGGGTACACCCGGGTCCACGTGCAGCACAGCACCGTCCTGAATATTGGTGTTTTCCCCGATTTCGATCACATCGTTATCGGCCCGCAACACGGCGTTGAACCAGATACTGCTGTTGGCTTCCATGATCACCGAACCAATCACCGTCGCGTTGTCCGCAATCCAGTGACCACTGCCGCGCTGCTCCAGGCGGCGCTCACCAATCTTGTAAATCATTCGACTCCCCTTTGTTTTCTCGTGCCGGGCAGAGAATTACCAAGCTGAACGTTACTTCACCTCGAACTCAATACCCGCATCATAAACGTGGTTGATCAGATCCAGAATCATGAAGGCGGTCAGGCCCCAAATGCGCTTGTCTTCATAGTAATAGCTGGGAATGCGGAACTGGCGACCAAACACATCGATGGGGCTGGACAGCTCCGGGACCTCATCCAGAAAGAACTGCAAGGGCACCTGAAAGATGGTATCGATTTCGCCGGGCTCGGCTTGCAACTCTGCCTGTGGGCTGACGATACCCACAAAAGGCGTCACCTTCATACCATAACGGGACGCCAGCGGAGACAACTGCCCCAGCACATCCACGTAATCCGGTGACAAGCCCACTTCTTCCTGACTTTCACGCAGGGCCGTCATCAGCAGGTTTTTATCGCCCGGATCCCGCTTGCCACCCGGGAAGGCCACTTCACCGGCATGGGTCGGCATGGAATTGGAACGCACCGTCAGGATGACCCGGGGCTCCGGCACATCGACCAACGGCATCAGAACGGCGGCCTCGGGCAACGCCAGGGGCAATTCTGTGCGTCTGTAATCAGGCAAACGCTGCCTGAGCTGCTCAAGCACACCCTTCTCCAATTCTGAAATTCAAACGGTAGTTTGAACAGCCCGGCCCCCCTGGGCAAGCCTTGTTATCGCTCACACCCGCCGGCCATTCACCCAACCTCATACTGATACCCGACACACCAAGCACGCTGACCGCTTGAGCCATCACATACACGCTCGACACAACGCCCTGTCAGCTCCCGGGCTCGCTAGCTTCTGGCAGCCGAGATAGTTAGTCTATTGACCATTATCGACTGTGCCCCTGCTCTGCCCAAAACTGGCACCTGACGGAATGAGAGCAAGGCACACCCAATCATTTGCGGATATGACTGGTATCCGCCGCAGCGAGTTTTTCATGAAATTCTGCAGCCATTGCGGCAATCCCAACCTGCAATTCAGTATTCCGGAAGGCGATAATCGCCCCCGTTACTGGTGCCCGGATTGCGAAACGATCCATTACCAGAACCCCAAGATTGTGGTCGGCGCCGTACCAATATGGGAAGGAAAAGTGCTGCTCTGCAAGCGCGCCATCGAACCGCGCAAAGGCTATTGGACGCTACCGGCGGGTTACATGGAAAACGGCGAAACCCTGCAAGAAGGGGCCGCCAGAGAGACATGGGAAGAAGCCTGCGCCACGGTGGCCATCGGCGACCTGTATACGGTTTTCAACCTGCCTCACATTAATCAGGTATACGTCTTCTTTCTGGGTGACGTGGAAGACGGCAAATACGGTGTCGGCGAAGAAAGCAGCGATGCCGGCCTGTTTTCTCTGGACGACATTCCCTGGGATGAGCTGGCCTTCCCCACCATCGGGCGCACGCTGCGGTTTTATATTGATGACCTTGCCCGCAACGATTTTCCCGTGCGCACTCAGGACATCCAGCCGCTCAAGCGCCGCCCGAAAGACGAATGACCGGAGCCCAGGTAGCTATCAGTGCGTGCCCGGCAGCGGTTCCAGCTTCCACAAATCGATAGCAGGTTCTTCATAGGGGTGCGACAGGCGTAATGCACTGATAACTGCTTGCAGGCACGCGCCCAGGCAAAGCGTCTCCACCCGGTACTCTTCCACCACTTCCACCTGATCATGCTGACCGAGAAAGGGCTGACTTCCTGACAGGGGCCGGAACTGCCCCTGGCCCAACGTCTGAAAGCTGCAATGGTCGTAATCGCCCAGATGCCCGGCGCCAGCCTCGAAAATGGCCGTTTTGACCTGTTCCACATGGCTCAAGGGCACGTAAAAGCACAACTTGTAATGTTGATCACTGGCCTCTGTCATCCTTGCCTCCCTGTGCGTTGAAGGTTACGACACCACCTCAGTATCTGGCGATGGCGCAGACGAGAATTCCGGTTTCAACGCATACTCGCCATGGGCCGAAATCCAGATTCCTTCTGCCGAAACCGTTTGCTCGCCATTCACCCAGACACTGCCTTCACAGCGCAATTTTCGGCGCTCCAGCGAAACCAGTCGTGCTTCGAAATCCACCGGCGCATTCAACGGTGTCGCTGCCAGATAGCGAATATTCAAGGTGCCAGTCATGCCGATCTGGCGAACATAATCCTGTGTCTTGGCCATCAGCATATCCAATGCCAGCGCCAGCACGCCACCGTGGACCCGCCCGGGCGGCCCCTGAAACACCGAGCCAAACGTGGCCCGACCACGGACACAGTCGCCATCGAGCCACAGCTCCAGCGGCGGCGATAGCGGCGACGCCTTACCAGACAGAATTTCGAAATCCACCAGGTCGGTGACGTCATCACCACTGCCCTGCCCGGCCAGCAGACGCTGCAAAATTTCGCTGTAATCGCGCTGCCCTTCCTGCTGCAATGCCTGACGCAACTGCTGAACCTGGGCGATATAGTCCTGCAATTTATCCTGCGACGCATCCAGCCTTAGCACCTGTTCAGTGAGGCCTGCCAGCTCTTTGCCCAGCTGACGATGCAACTGTGCCCGAGTTGAAGGTTCCGGCGTTTCCGCCACACGAATATCGCGAAAATGATAGGTCGTTTCCGTCATCAATTACCCCAGACTCTTGGGTGTCAACCAGACACCTTCTGCGCTGACGGTCTGGGTGTCCCCGTGCCAGATGCCGCCCTCTACAAAAATTTTCCGCCCTTCCTGGCCAGTAATGTGCGCCCGACATTCAATCGGCACTTCTATGGGTGTCGCTGCCAGATAACGAATATTCAGTGTACCGGTGACGCCCAAACGAAACGCGGCATGCAGCGCACGGGAGAGCCCCGCATCCAGCAGCCAGGCGATCACACCGCCATGCACCCGTCCCGGCGGCCCCTGATACTGAAGCCCCAGACTGACTTCTCCACGGATACCATCCTGATCTTCCTGCAGCCACAGCACCTGAGGAGCGATCGGGTTGGACGGGCCGCCCACCGGGTCGTAATCCATCATGTGATAGATATCGTCTGCGGTCGCTTTACCGGTAAACAGTTTTCGATTCGCTTCACGGGTATCACGACGCTCCGGTGTGCCCACCGTTTCCACCATGGCTTCCAGTTGCTCTGCCCAACCGGCGAGGGTTGCTTCATCCGCTTCTGCACGAATCAACCGCTCGGCCAGTAATTGCATGGCCGCACTGATACGGCGGCGTTGTGCAAAATCACTGGGCACAGGCTCGGTTTTATAGGCCTTTTGCAATTCAAAAGGCCCGAAGGTTTTTTCAGACACAGATCACCAATGAATAATTAACAACGAAAGAATTCAAACAATCGTTTGATTCTGAGGGGAGAGACTCTGTAGCTCAAGCTCATAAAAGGACATAAAAAAGGCGGAAAGGGTCAGCCCGTTTCCGCCTTTATGTTTCGTTATTAATTATGAGTTATTCATTATTAATTGCTGTTCACCCCACCCACTTGCGGGCGTTGGCAAACATCCGCAACCAGGGACCATTCTCGTGGCCACGCCAGTCGTCCGGGATCCAGCTGTTCTGAAGCACCCGGAACACCCGCTCCGGGTGCGGCATCATGATGGTGACGCGCCCGTCAGTGGTGGTGAAACCGGTGACGCCCTGGGGCGAACCATTGGGGTTGGCCGGATATTGTTCAGCCGGGTTCCCCAGGCCGTCCACATAACGCAGGCTTACCAAACGTTGCTCGATATTGCGGTTCAGGGCGTCATCCGCCAACTCCACACGGCCTTCCCCGTGAGCCACGGCAATCGGAATGCGCGTGCCAGCCATGTCTTTCAACAAGATGGACGGAGAATCCTGCACTTCCACCAGGGAAGTACGCGCCTCGAACTGCTCAGACAGGTTACGCACAAAACGCGGCCAGTGTTCCGCACCGGGAATCAGGTCTTTCAAATGCGACAGCATCTGGCAGCCGTTACAGACCCCCAACGCAAAGGTGTCTTCACGGAAGAAGAAACGGTTAAACGCTTCGCGCATTGCGTCGTTATAGAGCACGGTCTTGGCCCAGCCACCGCCGGCACCCAGCACGTCCCCGTAGGAGAAACCGCCACAGGCCACCAGCCCCTTGAAGTCATCCAGCTTCACCCGGCCTTCGAGCAAGTCGCTCATGTGCACATCAACGGCCGAGAAACCAACCCGATCAAACGCCGCCGCCATTTCTGTCTGACCATTCACCCCCTGCTCGCGCAGGATGGCCATTTGCGGTTTGCTGCCAGTATTAATGAACGGGGCTGCCGGGTTTTCCGTCATATCGAAGGTCAGCCGCACATTCAGGCCCGGGCCATTGCTGTGTGGAATGGCATCAAATTCCTGACGGGCACAATCCGGATTGTCCCGCAGGGACTGCACCTGATAACTGGTTTCCGCCCAGATACGCTGCAGCTCGCGACGCGGGGTTTCCAACAGGATGCCACCACCCAGACGCAGGCGAATGACATCGTCACCATCCGGTTGACCTAAACGGTGAATGCACTGCCCCAGCCCTGCTTCGGCATAACGGGCAACCACCGCGTCTGCCTGTGATTTTTCCACCTGCAACACGGCACCCAGCTCTTCGGTAAACAGCGCAGCGATGGCTTCCGGGGTATCACCGGCAAGATGATCCAGAGTGATATCCAGACCGGTACGGGCAGAAAACGCCATTTCCGCCAGTGTAGTGAACAGGCCGCCGTCAGAGCGATCGTGATAGGCCAGCAATTTGCGTTCGGCCAGCAGTTGCTGTGTCACCTCGAAGAAGGCAATCAGGTCTTTGGCGTCGTCCAGATCCGGCGCAATGTCACCGACCTTGCCGTACACCTGCGCCAGGGCGGAACCGGCCATGCGGTTCTGCCCACGCCCCAGATCGAGCAGCAACAGCTCGCTGTCCACGCCGGTTTTCAACTCCGGGGTCACCGTCAGGTCGATATCGGTGACCGTGGAGAATGCAGAAATCACCAGCGACATGGGCGCAGTGACGCTTTTATCGATGCCCTTGTCGTTCCATACCGTACGCATGGAGAGGGAATCCTTGCCCACCGGAATAGCGATACCCAGCTTCGGGCACAAATCCATGCCCACCGCTTTCACCGCATCGAACAGGGCCTGATCTTCACCCGGGTGACCCGCCGCAGCCATCCAGTTGGCCGACATGCTGATCTGGCCCAGGTCGCCCAAGTGTGCACCGGCAATATTGGTGATCGATTCCGCCACCGCCATACGCCCGGACGCCGCCGCGTCCACCAGTGCCACCGGGGTACGTTCCCCCATGGCCATGGCTTCGCCGGTGGTTTTGTTTTCTGCGTTGGGGTTAAAGCCGGTAGCGGTTACCGCGCAGTCCGCCACCGGCACCTGCCAGGGCCCAACCATCTGGTCCCGGTGCACCAACCCGGTAATGGAACGGTCACCAATGGTAATCAGGAAGCTCTTGGAAGCCACGGACGGCAGGCGCATCACCCGCTCACCGGCTTCTTTCAGGTCGATATCCTCGGTAGTGAAGGCCTGACGGACAAAATCTTCGCGCTCGAAGCTGCGCAACATTTTCGGCGGTTTGCCGAACAGCAGATCCATGGGCAGATCCACCGGCGCCTTGCCGAAATGCTCATCGCTCACGGTCAGGTGCTCGGCATCGGTGGCTTCGCCCAGCACGGCGTAGGGGGTGCGCTCACGCTGACAGATGGCGTCGAAGTCCGGCACATCGTCTGGCATCACTGCCAACACATAACGTTCCTGGGCTTCATTACACCAGATTTCCACCGGGCTCATGCCGGACTCGGAGCTGGGTACTTTGCGCAGCTCCAGCTTGGCACCCATATCATGATCGTGAACCAACTCCGGCAAGGCGTTGGACAAACCGCCAGCGCCCACATCGTGAATGGACACAATCGGGTTATCGTCCCCGCGGGCCCAGCAGCGATCGATCACTTCCTGCACCCGACGTTCGATTTCCGGGTTCTCGCGCTGCACTGAAGCAAAATCCAGCGCTTCCGCAGACTGGCCGGAGGCCATGGAACTGGCCGCCCCGCCGCCCAGCCCGATCAGCATGGCCGGGCCACCCAGCACAATAATCTTGGCGCCGGCGGGAATCGGGTTCTTTTCCACATGGCCATCACGGATGTTACCCAAGCCACCGGCGATCATGATCGGCTTGTGGTAGCCGCGCATTTCGTCACCGTTCACACCCGGCGCGTTAATTTCCAGGGTACGGAAGTAACCGCACAGATTCGGGCGCCCGAATTCGTTATTGAAGGCGGCAGCGCCAATCGGACCTTCGATCATGATATCCAGCGCAGAGGCAATGCGCCCGGGCTTACCGTAGGGTTGCTCCCAGGGCTGGCCAAAACCGGGAATATTCAGATTGGACACGGAAAAGCCGTTCAACCCGGCCTTGGGCTTGGAGCCACGTCCGGTGGCACCTTCGTCACGGATTTCACCACCGGAACCGGTGGCTGCCCCCGGATGCGGCGCAATCGCCGTGGGGTGGTTATGGGTTTCCACCTTCATCAGCATATGCACCGGTTCGTTCACGAACTGATACTGCTGACTGCCCGGGGCGGGGAAAAAGCGATCAGCCACCGGGCCGGCCACTACCGACGAGTTATCGCTGTAAGCGCTTAGCACCCCTTCCGGCGCATGCTTGTAGGTATTGCGGATCATTCCGAACAGGCTCAGGTCCTGCTCTTCGCCGTCGATAGTCCAGTCCGCATTGAAAATCTTGTGGCGGCAGTGCTCGGAGTTGGCCTGGGCAAACATCATCAATTCCGCATCGGACGGGTTACGCCCCAGCGCAATGAACTGTTCCACCAGGTATTCAATCTCATCCGCCGCCAACGCCAGGCCCAGCTCTCCATTGGCCGCTTCCAGCGCCCCACGGCCACCGCCGAGAATATCCACGGTGGTCAGTTCACGGGGCTGGTGATGGGTAAACAAGGCCTCGGCATCGTCCAGCTCCGGCAGCACCACTTCGACCATCCGGTCGTGCAGGGCGGCAGCCAGAGCGTCACGATCACCGCCTCCGTCCAGGTGATACTCAATCCCGCGCTCAATCCGCTCTACCTGGGTGAGGCCGGCGTTATGGCAAATGTCGGTAGCCTTGGATGACCAGGGCGAAATGGTGCCCGGGCGCGGCACCACTACGAAACGCTGCCCCTCAACCCGGGCCTCTTCAACACTGGGGCCATACTCAAGCAGGCCTTCAAGCACCTGTTGCTGCGAGGCGTTCAGCGGCGCAGACAGCTCCACAAAATGCACATAGCGCGCCGACAGGGCCGATACGCCGTTCAGGGACTCAAGCAGTTTTTCCTTACGAAATGCGGACAGGGCCGGGCTTCCGGAGAGGATCAGCATAGTGCGCCTTATATGATTACCAATGGGGATTGAGGGGTGCCAGATGTTCAGGGCATTTATTCAGGTTGGCAATGATACGGGATTTGCTCGCCGCTCGCAGCCTCTCAAGCCGCCCAATTACACCGTAATCTACCCGCCTGCCCGCCCTCTCTCACCCTGGCATCAGGCCGTAGCAAATCACCTACGACTGACGCCTTATACGCAAATTAATGCTCTCTTCCTGACTTTTAAAAATTGTGCAAAAAAGGAGCAATTGTTCGACAAAGCTTTACAGAACAGCCATTTGCCGATGATAGAGTTGCGCCGCAATTACGTGATATAGATCACAAGTAAGGCATCATCGTGAAGGCATAGGGCCTTCCACCGGTCGGCGGTAAGCAGTATCGACCTGTCTGGACAACCTGACAGAGGTACCACCAAGGATGACGGTTTTCTTTCGACACAGTAAGCATTTGCTCGCCTCCCTGGCGCTATTCAGCGTACTGGGGCTGATGCTCGCTATGCGTCCCACCCCCTCCGCCATGGAGCGTGTTATCGCCCGTGGAGAGCTGGTGGTGCTAACCCGTCCATCCAACACCACCTATTATGAAGACCAGCATGGCTTCACCGGCATGGAGTACGAGCTGGCCAAGGGCTTTGCCGACAGCCTGGGCGTGGAACTGCGTATCCTGGAATCTGACGACCTGTCCTACATTCGCTACGCAATTCGCAAGGGCACAGCAGATATTGCCGCCGCCGGCCTGGTCGCCACTGCAGAGCGCAGCGAAAGCCTGCGCTTCAGCACTCGCTACCAGAACATCGATACCCTGCTGGTGCGCCGCCTGAGCAGCCCGCGAATTACCGACCTGAGCGAGCTGGACGACCAGAAAGTAGCCGTGAGCGCCGGCTCCAGCCACGCCGAGCTGCTGGTCAAGGCACAACTGGACAACCCCGAGCTGACCTTCCAGGAAGTGGAAAACGCCACGCCTGAGCAGCTGCTGGCGCTGGTGGAAGACGGCCAGGTCGACTACACCCTGATCAATTCCAACAGCTACGCTCTGCAACGTGCGCTCTGGCCTGACCTGATTGCCGATTACACCGTCGCCACCGACATGCCGCTGGCCTGGGCCTTTAACCCGAAAGATGACAAAAGCCTGTATATGGAAGCGCAGCGCTACCTGACCCAGGCCAAGGCGGACGGCACCACGGCCAAGCTGGAAGACCGTTTCTACGGGCATGTGGAACAGTTCAACCTGTACGCGGCACGCAGCTTCATGCGTCACCTGGACGACCGCCTGCCGCTGTATGAAGGGCTGTTCAAGGAAGCCGAAGACAGCAGCGGCTTTGACTGGCGCCTGCTGGCCGCCCTGGCTTACCAGGAGTCTCTGTGGGATCCCCAGGCCATCTCCCCCACCGGGGTCAAGGGCCTGATGATGCTCACCAACGATACCGCTCGCCAGATGGGCATCAGCGACCGCACCGATCCGTCACAGAGCATCAGTGCCGGCGCCGCCTACCTGCGCCGCACCCATGCGCGGATTCCCGACCGCATTCCCGAACCCAGCCGCACCTGGATGGCGCTGGCCGCCTACAACGTGGGCTTTGGTCATCTGGAAGATGCCCGCGTGCTGACCCAACGCCAGGGCGGCGACCCGGACAACTGGCAGGACGTGAAACAGCGCCTGCCACTGCTGGGCAAATCCGCCTACGCGGACCAGCTTCGCTACGGCAACGCCCGGGGCGGCCAGGCGGTGGTTTACGTGCGCCATATCCGTCGCTATTACGACCTGCTGGTGTGGGCGGAAAATTCCCGACGCCGCGATAACACTCTCATCGCGCTGAATTAAGAGGCAACAACGAGGCACGCGTAACGCAACCCTGCCGGATGCTGCACTTCGAAACGCGCTGTTCTCAACCCGCTACTTTGTCGTCGCAGAGTGAGTCATCTCAGAGTCGTCTCAGAACAACCCTGGCTGACTCACCTGCTGCCCCAACGACAACGGTGCAAGCCACGGCAAACGTTCCGCCAGCATGTCGTGCCACAAGGTAGCCAGGGCCAGCGCATCACCATTATCCGGCATGTGAATAAACACATAAGGCTGCTTGCCCGCTTCGATCCAGCACATCACCCGCTCAACCCAGGGCGCCAGAAAGAGCCGGTTGGCCTGCAAATCCGGGTGGCCCACATACCGAATCACCGGCGCCGCCTCACCCGGCAACATATGTACCGGCAACCTTGGCTTCTTGCGCTGGGCCTCCCGTGTAGCCGGGTCCTCTGCACTGGCGGCAAACAACGCCCGGCTATCAAAACAAACCCGCGCAAGGTTGCGTTCCAGCAAGCCACGATTAAGCGCCCTTTCCACTTCGCCCTTGGCGAAAAAATCCCGGTGACGCACCTCGACCGTACAATCCAGCGATGCCGGCAACGCCTCTAGAAACCGCCACAGATCCGCCAGATTCGATGGACCGAAGGCCGCAGGCAATTGCAGCAGGAATGGACCCAGCACATCGTTCAGCGGAGCCAGTCTGTCCACAAATGCCCTTACCGGCTCCTTGCCGCCCCGCAACAAATCATCGTGGGTAATCTGCCGGGGAAACTTGAACAGGAACCGGAACCCCGCCGGTACCTGGGCGCGCCATTGCTCACACTGACCGGGCGAGGGCGTGGCATAAAAAGACGTATTGCCCTCGACCGCATTGAACACCCGGCTATAACGCCCCAAGGGGCTGTTGCCAGCAGGCAAGCGCCCATCCCAGGCAGGATGCTGCCACTGCGGGCACCCCAGAAAATAAGGCGGCTTCATGCAACACCGGAGTAGAAATGGTGCTCCCGGAGAACCCTGCGCACCTGTTCTACGCGGGCATTACTGAGCTGGCGATAGTCAGGGTAAGGCGTTAACAGCAAGCGCCTTTGCGGGTCCACAGCAATCTCCGGAGCACCGTGCAATGGCCGGGCACGGTGCCGCAAGCCGGCAAAGCGCAGCAGGTTTTCCTTGCCACCGATCCAGTGCCAGCAAGGCCTCTGAGCCAACACCGGCGCGAAACACAGCGCCGCCTCCTGAAACAGCGCTTGATCCCGATAGCGCCGCCAATCCTCCGCCACCGGGCACGCCACCTTGGCCAGCAGATTCAGGATCTTTCGCCAGTGATTGGAATTGGCCGCCACCAAGGCGCCCACATCCGGGACCATTCCCATGGGCCGGTGGGGCAGATACAGCATCAGTTCTGGCCAGGCAGCCCCCAGGTAATCCGAGTCAGGCATTGCAACAACCCCCTCCTGCTTGAGATGTTCATATTCTACCGGGCGCGATACTGAAGGAGCGAAAACGAAAAAGGGCCTGCCGCACCGCTGCGACAAGCCCTTTTCGTTTGCATCTGGTAGGCACGAGTGGATTCGAACCACCGACCCCCACCATGTCAAGGTGGTGCTCTAACCAACTGAGCTACGTGCCTAAAGAGGGTGGCAATTCTATGCAGCTTGACCCGTCAGGGCAAGACCCTCGTTGCAGATTGATGGCCATCCCGCAAATGGCATTATCCCAACGCCGTATTACTTGCGGCGGCGCGAGCCCCAGGCGGTTTCAATCTGACGTGCGCGGGTAATGGATTCTTCCACCAAGTCCGACTGATGCTCGGCAAACTCGCGAATAATCTCCAGGGCCGACCGCACATCACGGCGGAAAATGGTTTCCACCAACGCCTTGAAGAACGACAGGCACTCCTTGATTTCATCCGGCTCCAGATGCAGGGCCATAAAATAAGCCCGCTGCATAGCCGGCTGCATATTGATCAGCACATCTTCCACGAAGACATTGCGGGCGAACGGATAGACATGTTCCAGAAAGCGAAAGCTGAGGGTAAAGAAAACATCGTGGTCGCGCTCCTCCGCTGCCACTTGCAAACCGTGAACCAGCTCAATGAACGAATCCAGATCTTCTTCGCGCACCACCTTAATGGCTTTGCGAATCACCAGCCCCAGCAACACCTGCATGACTTCATACAGGCTGCGCACATGGGCTTCGGACATCTCTTTCACCACCGCACCCCGGCGCGGCAAAATGTCGATCAGCTGGCGACGTTGCAAAATCAGTAGCGCCTCACGCACAGATCCCCGGCTGACATCCAGCTCCCCTGCCACACGCAGTTCCTGAATGCGATCACCGGCCAACATGTCGCCATGGATGATTTGCTGAGCGAGATGCTGGGCAATTTGCTCAGAGAGGCTTTCCTTCGCTTTGAAGCTCACCGAACCCCCGGTACTTGTTGAACAATCCAATTAGGCTTGTCCGACTATAGTACACAAGAAAGCCACCACCAAGTGCTGGATTTGCCAACCATCCCCCGCCAGTATCAAATGCATCAGTGCCATACTGATCCAGCCACAGCACGGATTCACCCACAACAAGAACTGTGACCACACCCAATACCGGGCGGAGCTGCATGAACAAGGAATTGATCACCCAGTTACCCAGAGTTGAGCAACTGTTCGACCACTATGCGGAGCGTTTTGGCAAACAACAGACGGCATACCGCAACCATGTCTACCGGCTGGTAAACCTGGTCATGGCGCAACGTCCCGTCAATGACGAAGAGCTCGGCAAGCTGCAAGTCGCCGCCTTTTTCCATGATGCCGGCATCTGGTTGGCTGGCACCTTTGACTATTTACAACCCTCAGCCCGGCTCGCTGAACACTACCTTCAGAAAGAAGGCCTGGAAGATTGGAGCCAGGACGTGCGCACCATGATCATGAACCACCACAAAGTTAGCCGCTTCAGCCGCAACCATCTGGACCTCACCGAAGTGTTCCGCCGGGCCGACTGGGTTGATGTGAGCCTGGGGCTGCTGCGTTTCGGCATTCCCATGGCGCGGATCCGCTTGATCAAACGGGGCTTCCCCAATGCGGGCTTTCATCCGCTACTGCTCAAGCTGAGCGGCCAGCAATTGCTCAGCCAACCCTGGCGCCCCCTACCCATGCTCAAACGATAAACAGGCCCCACCAGAACCGTAGCGCACCGCCAGGAAAGTTACTCACAGCTTCTGTGGATAACTCTGTGCATAGACTGTCAGGAACTGCCGCCACCGCCTGCCGTGCCTGCCGTGTCATTAGAATGATGAAAAAATGGCCATAATATTAAGCTCTTTAAAATCAATAACTTACAAATACGCACTGCAAATCAATAGCTTAGCCCCCAACGTTCACGCATCGGGTGAAATCAGCATGTTCGCTGTGCAAAACTGTTGCCCGGGAACAGGGCATAATCGGAAAAAGCAAGAGAAAGGCGCAGCCGATTAACGAAAAACGGCACGGCAGCAAGAGAAAGTAACCAGAACGAGAAAAGCCGCTCGATAAGCGGCTTTTCCACAAAACGGTGATGTCAGGCTCAAGCTTGAGCAATCAGCGGCGCAGACTGAAACTCACCCCCAGCACGACCACCGGCTCGATATCCAGATCATACCGATCGCGCTCTTCCTCACTATCGCAAGCCCTGATGCCACGGTACTCGTCGCACTCCAGCGCTTCCAGCACGCCCACCGCCGCGCTCACGGTCCAGCGCGAGTACGGTTTCACCCACTGGTGGCCCAGCTCAACGCCAGCGCCCAGCCGCTCATAGTGGCGCTCGCCGCCCAGGTCGCCCGCCATCAGGCCCGTGTAGAACCCCTTTTCTGACATCAACCCGCGTTCCATCTTGTGGCGCCAGCCTGCTACCCAGCGGAACTCTTCCGTATCCAGGCCACTGGAATCCACATAATAGGCAGGCATGCCGTAGAAACTGTTCTTTTCGGTAGCCCATTCGAGGTTCAGCCCGACCAGACCATTGAGATAGCCGATACCGATCAGGGCATCGTCCGCCGCCGCCGACAGAGGCAGCAACGCAAGGAAGGAAAGCAGCCAGCGACGCATGGCAAACTCCAGTTTATTGTTGTTATATCGGGCAAGCCCCGGCAAAGAGCCTGTATTTTTCACAACCGCCTGGCCGATTACAAGCGCCAAGGCGTCCCCCGTAGCCGGCGCAAACGCCGGTCAGGGGAAATTCAGCGTGGATCAGAGCGGAATTTTATCGATACTGTCCGCGGTCCCATCAATGGCTCCGTCGACCTTTTCCAGCGCTTCATCAGCGGCATTACCCGCCACCGGGATAATCGACAGCACCGCCCCAACCACGGAACCGGCAGCCCCCACTAAACGCATGGGCGTGGTCGCCAGCTTGGTGAGGAAACAGCCACTGAGAACGGCGGCCAACAGGCCAATAACGGCCAGACGCATTACGGATTTCATACCTTCTCCTTTTTTCTACTTATTATTGGGAGCCTGCCGGCACCGGTCGGCCCGGCAAGCGCCTGTCATTGATCAGTACTCGAACGTCATCCCCAGACGCTTGCCCACTTCTTCGTAGGCTTCTACCACGCCACCCAACCCCTGGCGGAAACGGTCCTTGTCCAGTTTTTCGCGGGTGTTCTTGTCCCACAGGCGACAACCGTCCGGGCTGAATTCATCGCCCAGCAGCACTTCACCATTAAACACGCCAAATTCCAGCTTGTAATCCACCAGCAGCATTTCACCGTCCAGGAACAGCTGCTTGAGCACATCGTTCACCTGGAAGGTAAGCACCTTCATCTGCGCCACCTGTTCATCGGTGGCCCAGCCAAAGCTCTGAATATGGAAATCATTGACCATGGGATCCCCCAGGTCATCATCCTTGAGGAAGAATTCAAAGGTGGGCGGGTTCAGCTCCAGCCCTTCTTCCACACCCAGACGACGACAGATAGAGCCCGCGGCGATGTTACGCACCACACACTCTACCGGGATCATGTCCATCTTCTTGACCAGAGATTCCGTGGCGGACAGGGTTTTCTCGAAGTGGCAGGGAATGCCCGCCGCCTTCAGCTTTTCCATGATGGCCGCGTTAAACTGATTGTTCACCGCTCCCTTGCGCGCCAACGCCTCCTTTTTCTTGCCGTCGAAGGCTGAGGTGTCGTCACGAAACAGCATGATCAGCTTGTCCGCGTCATCGGTGGTGTACACAGACTTGGCTTTGCCGGCATACAACTCGTCGCGTTTTTCCATGGAAAGGCCTATTACTCAGGTCAGTATTAATGTACTTGCAGCCAGTCAAACCCTTCCGTCTGGCTGGCAACGCCAATTCGTTCACGCCCCTGGGTAATCACCCGTTCGACCGCATCCAGTGCGTGCCGGGACGTGTTGTTCTGTTCACTCAAGTGCGACAGCACCAAATGTTGCAGGCGATCCACATTGGCCTGGCGCAGCAATGCCGCCGCCTGATCGTTGCTCAGATGCCCTAACATACCACCCACACGCCGTTTCAACGATGACGGATACGGGCCAGACGCCAGCAACTGCGGGTCGTGATTGCATTCCAGCACCAGTGCATCACATTCCCGGTAGGCATCCACCACGTGGGGAGTAATCGCGCCCAGGTCCGTCAGTACCCCCACAGTGCGCTGCTGCCAGGAAAAACGGTACTGGCAAGGTTCGCGGGCATCGTGGGGCACCAGCACCGGCAGTATTTCCATGGCTCCCAGGCTGAATGTGCGGCCGGGGCGGATTTCCTGCCAGTCGGCACCTTTCAGGGTAGCGCGCTTGTCATGCACAGCGCTGGCCGTGCCAAAGGAGCTGTATACCGGGCATCCCACCTTGCGGGCCAGCGCCCCGGCGCTGCGAATATGATCACCGTGTTCATGGGTGACCAGAATCGCGCTGAGCTGTGCCGCCGTCAGGCCCAACCTCCCCAGCCGCGCCTCGGTTTCTTTCACCGTGAAACCGCAATCGATCAGCACCAGGGTATCGTCAGCCTGCACCAGCGTGGCATTGCCTTTACTGCCACTACCCAGTGACGCCAGCTGCATTAATCGAGCTCGTCGTAGATTCGCTCGAGAATGGCCAGCCCCGGGGTTTTCTCCACCAGCGCGGTGCCTTTCTCGTTCAGGACCGCCACCTGGATACCGTTGGTGGTGTGGCTCAGTTTCAGCTGTGCTTCACGGGCACCCAACTCATATCGTTCAGGAACCTTAAGATAAAAGATGCCCACTTCACGATCGCGGTCACCCACCTTTAAATCGGTTTTCTTCAGGGCATCGCCCACATATTCCCACGCCCAGGCGTAGCGGGTGGACATCATGATGATCGGGTAGCCGTTGCCGTCACGGCCCAGCAGCGCCTTGGCCGACTCCCCTTCCGGAGCCGGCTCATCGTTTTCCTTGTCCGGCGCATTCCCCAGCACCACCAGTTGCGGTGGGCGTGGCGGCTCGAAGCGGTCTTCATCTTCACGGGGAGCGGTCAACCGTTCATCCAGCCTCGGCACCGCATAGAGCGGCTGCTCACCAATAAAGACATCACCTTCCGGGACCTTTATCGGATCCGTCACGTCCGCTTTACGGTATTCCAGGCTGCTGTCCGGCAACCAGCTACACCCGGTCACCAGCAGGGCGAGCGCAAGGGGGGCAAGCAACGCCGCTTTCTTCATTTAACCTCCAGCAGGCCGCATTGGCGCATGGTTTCACGCAACCGCGGCTGGGCCGCTTCTGACAGCGACACCAGCGGCAGCCGGATGCCTGCGTCAATCAGCCCCATTTCAAACAGTGCCCATTTCACCGGGATCGGATTCGCTTCAATAAACAGATCACGGTGCAGGGGTTCCAGTTCCGCATTCAGTGCACGGGCTTTATCAGCATCCCCGGCCAGAGCCGCCTCACACATGGCAGCCATTTTCGCCGGCGCCACATTGGCAGTCACAGAAATATCGCCATGGCCGCCAGCCAGGATAAAGTCCAGGGCGGTGGCATCGTCGCCGGAGTAAAGCATGAAGTCGTCACCACAACGCTCACGGATCTCGCGGGCCCGCTCCAGGTTCCCGGTGGCTTCCTTGATGCCAACGATGTTAGGCACCTTGCTCAAACGCTCCACGGTTTCCGGCAGCAGGTCGCAGGACGTGCGGCCGGGCACGTTATACAGGATCTGGGGGATATCCACGGCACGAGCCACTGCCAGAAAGTGCTGATACAGACCTTCCTGAGGAGGCTTGTTGTAGTAAGGCGTCACCAGCAGACAGGCATCCGCGCCATCGCGTTTGGCGTCGCGAGTCAGGCGAATGGCTTCTTCGGTATTGTTGGCGCCGGTACCGGCAATCACCGGAATCCGCCCCTTGGCCAGCGCCACCACTTCACGGATCACACTGTCATGCTCTTCAAAACCGAGCGTGGCGGATTCACCCGTGGTGCCCACAGCCACGATGGCGTGGGTGCCCTGCTCTACATGCCAGTTAACCAGCGAGCGCAAACGCTCCCAGTCCACGGACCCATCTGCACGCATGGGGGTCACCAAGGCCACTATGCTGCCGCGAATCATGACTGTCTCCTGTTCTGCGCAAACACTATGCGCCAATTAACCGCGACGCTTCCTGCCAGCAGGCGCTATCGTCGACCGAAGGGCGCTATGGTAAACCTCGCCCCCAAGGCGGACAAGACGCGAGTCCTTCGTTTCCCCCTGCAAAAGCAAGAGGAAGCGAAAAACGGCAACGCCTTGAGGGCCCAGTGTTAAGACCTCCCACACCGGCAAGTGTTCAGTACTGGATGAACTGGGTAGACTGATTGGCCACACACGCCCCTGCAGAGGGCGAATGCAGCCCGGCATACCGATGTCTATCCCCCGGTATCGCAGGGCCATAAACAGATGGCCACCACTGATGGAGAGCAGCCATGGACCAGTTGATTGTCATTTCTGCCCTGGGCACGGACCGGCCCGGCATAGTGCAGGCCCTGTCCAAAGCCGTGCTGGAATATGATGGCAGCATCATGGATTCGCGCATGACGGTGCTGGGCGGCGAATTTGCCGTACTGATGCTGGTCGCCGGCAACGCGACCACCCTGGACAACCTGGAAGCCGGGCAGCAGCAGCTATCCGAACAACTGGACCTGCTGATCACGCTCAAGCGCACCCGCGCCCCGGATGCTCGCCCTGCCGCCCTGCCCTATGAGGTAGAGGTCGTCGCCATGGACAACCCCGGCATCGTCCATGAAATCGCCAATTTCTTTTCCGCGCGAAATATCAATATTGATGATTTGCATACCGGCACCTACGCTGCGCCCCATACCGGCACCCGCATGTTCAGCCTGCAGCTGGTCCTGAGCATGAGCGCGGAGCACTCCGTGGCCCAGTTGCGCGATGCGTTCCTGGACTTCTGCGAAGCACGCAACCTGGACGCCACCATGACGCCGAAGCGTTAAAATCTGCAGCACGCTTCACGCAGCAAGCAACACGGAAAAATCATCAACACCATGAAAGAGAACAGGACAACTATGGCACACCCCAAGATTGGCAATCTGGCCCCCAACTTCAAACTGCCGGATCAGGACGGCAACCTGATTGAATTGCGGTCCTTCAGGGACAAGAACCCGGTGGTGATTTTTTTCTACCCCAAAGCCCTCACCCCGGGCTGCACCACCCAGGCCTGCGGCATTCGCGACACCAAAGCCGAGCTGGAAAAGCGGGGCGTGGTTGTGTTCGGCATCAGCCCGGATGCCGTTGCTCGCCTGCCCAAGTTTATAGACAAGCATGAGCTGAACTTCACCTTGCTATCCGACGAAGATCACGCCACCGCTGAGAAATACGGATGCTGGGGCATGAAAAAATTCATGGGCAAGGAGTTCATGGGGCTCATCCGTACCACCTTTATCATCGGCAAGAATGGCAAACTGCTGAAGGTGATGGACAAATTCAAAACCAAGTCCCATCACGACGATCTGCTAGCAGAACTGGATGCGCTAGAGATTTAAAGCGACGTTACCAGTAAAAAAGGGGCGACTTGCGCCCCTTTTTTGTCTCACGCCTCTGGCTGCGCCTCCTGCTTACCAGGAGAATAATCTGCCTGCCGGGGCCAGGCGTTGATCACCGCCTTGATCAGCGTGGCCAGCGGGATGGCGAAGAACACTCCCCACAGCCCCCATAACCCACCGAACAACAAAATCGCGGTAATAATCGCCACCGGGTGCAGGTTCACCGCCTCGGAAAACAGCAGCGGCACCAGAATATTGCCGTCAATGAACTGGATAATGCCGTACACGATCATCACCAGGGCGAAATCCCCGCCCCAGCCGAACTGCACATAGGCCACCGCCGCCACCGGCAAGGTCACCACGGTGGCGCCAATATACGGCACCACCACCGAGAGTCCCACCAGCACCGACAACAGCACTGCGTAATTCATGTCCAACAGCACAAAGGCAATAAAGGTTGCCCCGCCTACCAGCAGAATCTCAATCGCCTTGCCCCGCACATAGTTGGCAATCTGGCCGTCCATTTCCTGCCATACATGGGACAGGATCCGCCGCTTGCTGGGCAGAAACCCCAGCATCCAGTTCACCAGCGTTTCCCGGTCCTTCAGAAAGAAGAACACCAGCAACGGCACCAACACCAGAAACACCATGATTTCCACCAGGTTCGGGATCGACGCCAGCGACAGGGTCAACACCCCTTGCCCGGCTTCCGCCACTTCCCGCTGAATCACCGCAACAATGGAATTCACCTGTTCCATGGAAATGATTTCCGGGTAATGCGCCGGCAACCCCCGCAACCAGATTTCCCCATTCTTGAGCACATGGGGCAACTGATCCTGAACCAGCAGCACCAGCTGCCGCCAGACCATGGGCAATAACACGACCAACGTGGCAATCAACAGCCCCATAAACAGCGTGAACACCAGCCCCACTGCCAGCATGCGTTTCACGCCCCGGCGCTCCAGCGCCCCCACCAGCCCCTGCATCAGGTAAGCGACCACCATGGCCGTGAACACCGGGGCCAGCATGCCGCCGAAGAACGCGATGGTCAGGCCAATGCCCAGTAGCAGGACAACCAGATACACCGCTTCTTCATCCGAGAAGTAGTTATCGGCCCAGTTTCTCAATATGCGTAGCATCAAGGCTCCTGTGTGCCGCAGCGGATAACAAAACAGTAGCGGCCTTTGCTTTCCTGCATGCGAACTAGCTCATGACAGGATTGTCTCAGATAGGCAGGGATATCACTGGCTGAGCCGGTGTCCGTGGCGATCACTTCCAGTACTTGCCCGGCGCGGAGTTGCCGTAACGCCTGCCGGGTTTTCAATAACGGCAGCGGGCATTGTAATGTGGAGGCATCCACATGGAGATCAACCATTTGTTTGGATACAGGGTTTTCAGTCATTGTAATCGCTTCATTCATCGCCGCCCTGACGGCATTATAGTCACAAGCCGGGCATTGAATCAGTGCCCGCATAGCGATACCCGGAATTTCATGACCCGTTACTCGTCGCTGGACGGAGCCACAACTTGTTGACGCTGTTTTTACGTACTTTTTTGCTGTTCGGCTGCTGCTGGCTGGCAAGCCCGTCTGCCGCCGATGACAACCTGCCGGTACTCGGGGATCCCACTGCCGCGCTAATGTCTGCCGACCAGGAATACCGCCTGGGTCGGGCCTGGCTGCGCGGCCTGCGCGGGCAGACGTCCATCATGTCCGACCCCATGGTGCAGGAATACGTGGAAAGCCTGGTCTACCGCCTGGCCTCCTACAGCGACCTGAAAGAACCGAACCTGGATATCGTGGTCATCAACAGCCGCCAGATTAACGCCTTCGCGGTACCCGGCGGCGTCATCGGTCTCAACGCCGGCCTATTCCTGAATGCGGACAGCGAAGACGAAGTGGCCGGAGTGGTTGCCCACGAAATTGCCCACGTGAGCCAGCGGCACTTTGCTCGCCGCTACCTGGATTCGAAAAAAATGAACACCGCCGTGCTGGCCGCCATGCTGGCCAGCCTGGCCGTGGCCATCGCCGGTGACGGTGAAGCCGGCATGGCCGGTATCGCTGCGACTCAGGCCGGCGCCATTCAGGCCCAACTGGCCTACTCTCGCCAGAATGAACGCGAAGCCGACCGGGTAGGCATGCAGACCCTGGCCGCCTCAGGCATGGACCCGAGCGCCATGCCGCGTTTTTTCGAGCGCATGCACGATAGCCAGCGTTTCTCTGGCGATCCGCCGGAGTTCCTGCTCACTCACCCGGTGACCGAAAGCCGTATTGCCGACAGTCGGGCGCGGGCACGCACCCTGCCACCGGCACGGTTATCCATATCCACCGGTTTTCTGCTGGCTCAGGCGCGGCTCAAGGCGGGGTTTATTACCTCTGACGATCAGGCCATTGAATACTTCAAACGCTACAGCAATGAGCGCAGTGCGCTGGGCCTGCAGGCGGCGCGTTATGGCCTGGCACTGAGCTACCTGCGCGCCAATCACTATGATCAGGCCCGCGAGCTGATGCAGGGGCTGGCCGATCAGTACCCGGACGAGCTCTGGTTCCGTCTGGGTCTGGCGGAAGTGGCACTGGATGAAGGCAACTACCCACTGACCATTAAAGAAACCGAGTGGGTACAGCGAATTTCTCCGGACAATTACGCCGCATCCATCCTGCAAAGCAAGGCCTACCTGCGTAGCAAACAACCGGAAAAGGCCCTGCCGCTACTTAAACCGCTGGTCCATGAACACGCCAATGACCCGCACATCTGGGACCTGGTTGCCGATGCCTACGGCAATAGCGGGGATACCGTGCGCGCCCTGCATGCCCGTGCGGAAAGCCAATTCCTGCGTGGCAACGATCCCAAGGCGCAGCAACAAATGCGTTACGCCCTGCGTGATGCAGAAAACGACTTCGCCCTGTACAGCAAGCTGAACGGGCGATTGCGGGAAATGAAGCGATTGTCCGAAGAGGAATTCTGAGCGAAGGGCGAGGATCCGCTGGGCTTTCGCCTGCCCCAACTCGCTCACCCCGTACCGGCCTGACACCACAACCTGTTACCCTGATCGCCTGTCAGGCCCGAGCCACTGTTATCCTTTCAATGATTGACCGAAATCCAGCATGCGGTTCAACGGCACCATGGCTTTCTCTGCCAGGCCCTCGTTCACAAAGATTTCCTGGCCCATGCCGTTTTCATCTTCCAGCACTGCCAGCATGTTCTGCAGGCCATTCATCGCCATCCATGGGCAATGGGCGCAACTGCGGCAGGTTGCCCCGGAACCGGCGGTCGGTGCTTCAAGGAAGGTTTTGCCCGGCGCCAGTTGCTGCATCTTGTAGAAGATGCCCTTGTCTGTCGCGACAATAAAGGCCTCGTTATCCATCTCGCAAGCGGCCTTGATCAGCTGCGACGTAGAACCCACCACATCCGCCATTGCCACTACCGAGGCCGGCGATTCCGGATGCACCAGAATGGCAGCGTCCGGGTACGCCGCTTTAAGATCATGCAGGCCTTTGGCCTTGAACTCTTCGTGCACAATGCACGCACCATCCCAGCACAGTACATCAGCGCCGGATTTGTCGCGCACATAGCCGCCCAAATGCTTATCCGGTGCCCACAGGATTTTCTCACCGTTGCTGTCAAGATGCTCAATCAGCTCCACCGCGATGGATGAGGTAACCACCCAATCGGCCCGGGCTTTCACGGCAGCGGATGTATTGGCGTAAACCACCACGGTGCGGTCCGGGTGCTCATCGCAAAAAGCGGAAAACTCGTCTTCCGGGCAACCAATATCCAGGGAGCAGGTCGCTTCCAGCGTCGGCATGAAGACGCGCTTTTCCGGACTGAGAATCTTGGCGGTCTCACCCATGAACTTGACCCCGGCCACAATCAGCGTGGACGCGGGATGGTCTTTACCGAAACGGGCCATTTCCAGGGAATCGGACACACAGCCGCCGGTCTCTTCCGCCAGCGACTGAATTTCAGGGTCTGTGTAGTAATGCGCCACCAGCACCGCATCGCGCTGACGCAACAGCGCCTTGATCCGGTCTCGATAGGATGCTCGCTGCTCATCACTGAGCGTATCGTCCGGCTCTACCTTGGCCAGGTGCGCCTGAACCCGTGCTTGTGCCTCTGCAGTCATTGCCTTACCGCCCGGGGTTTCCCCCTGATATCAACAACTTATAAAGTTAATACGAAAAATAAGGCGGGCATAATACCACAACATCAAGGAACCGCTGAATCACGGTCAATGACTCGCCCTGCAGTGACTAAAATGGGCGCGCCGGCGCCGCTTTTCAAGCCTGCAAGGAGGGCCGATAGGCAGGGCCTGCGGCCACCAGGTGTACCGTGCTGATGGCGCGCTCCAGGAAGGCCCCCTCGCAGTAGCACAGATAGTACTCCCACATGCGCACGAACCGCTCATCAAAGCCCAGCTCACGAATGCGAGACAGCGCACCGTGAAAACGTTGCCGCCAGTGATTCAAAGTCAGGGCGTAATCATGGCCGATGTCGTGCAGCTCCGTGGCCACCAGGCGAGTATGGCGGGTCAGGTTGTCGCACATCACCGACACACTGGGCAGAAAACCTCCCGGGAAGATATAGCGCTTGATAAAATCCACCTGTTTGAGCGCATAGTCATAACGCTGATCCGGCACGGTGATTGCCTGAATCAACAGCAGCCCCTCCGGCTTCAGGCGCTTGCCCAGCACATCAAAATAACCGGGCAAAAATTCCGCCCCCACTGCTTCAATCATTTCCACCGATACCACCCGGTCGTACTGGCCGGTCAATTCCCGGTAATCGTTTTCCAGAATGGTAATACGATCACCCAGCCCCGCATCAGCAACCTGCGCCCGGGCATAACGGGCCTGCTCACGGGAAATGGTTGTGGTGGTAACCGTGACGCCATAATGCTGCGCCGCATGCAGGGCCAGCCCCCCCCAACCCGTGCCGATTTCCAGCAACGTCATGCCTGGCTGTAATTGCAGGCGCTGACAAATCAAATCCAGCTTGTGCACAGACGCGTCTTCCAGAGAGGCTTCCGGGTGGGGAAATACCGCACTGGAATACATCATGGTACGGTCCAGAAACAGGCTGAAAAAATCGTTACCCAGATCGTAGTGGGCAGAAATATTTCTGCGCGATCCCTGCAGAGAATTTCGATTGTAGCGATGCAGCATCTTCAGCGCCGGCTTGGACAGGGAAGCAAAGCCCCCTTCCAGGGCTTGCATGGCATCCACATTGGCCGCGAAATAGCGAATCACCTTGACCAGGTCCGGGCTGGACCAACCTTCTTCCATAAAGGCTTCCGCCGCTCCCAGCGCTCCACCACTCATCATCATGCCGTAGGTGCGCCAGTCCGCCAGAACAATGTGTCCCGGGTCGTGAGACTGAGCACTATTGCCCAACATCACCGTATTGCCATCCGGCTCATCGATACGCAAACCGCCATGGGGCAGTTTCGCCAGCTGATTCAACACCAGTGTACGCGCCACCGACTGCGGCCAACTCAGTGTGCCGGCCTGGTCACCTTTATTGTCAGAGGCTTTATCGCCAGACAGCATGTGTCTCACTCCCTGTTTCCTTCATCTTCATCGTATTCAGCGCGTTAATCGCGCTTGCCAGCGGGGTGGCCATGGAAGACCGCACCCTTGCGCCACAGTTTGAAGGCCTGCCAGTAGATACGTTTCAGCGTGGCCAACCCCTGTGCACCAAACCGGAAAACCCCCTTGCCCATCGCGGCCGAATCCGGCGCAAATAATTGCAATTTCAGGCCGGCCTTGAAGACGGGAGTCTGATCGTCCCGGTCTTCCAACCCTATTCGCAAATTGGGTAAGGCAACGTGAAGAGACCAGTGGTATTGCAGCAACATGGGCAGGAACGGCGAGACATGAAACGCCTTGGGATGATCAACCACCAGCGCGCCGTTATCGCGACGCGAAAATGTGAGGGGATAAAAGTGACGTTCACGCCAGGGCGTATTCTGCACCTCGGCAATCATGCTGTCGGGCTGGCTTTGCCCTTCCGGAAAATGCAGGTACAACACCAGCGGATTAAACAGGGAACCAAAGGTACGCCACTGCCCCAGCATAAAGGTCTGCCCGCGGGACCAATCCAGCCCCAGAGTGAGTGCTTTTTCGCGCACTTTTGTCGCCAACGGAACACAACGGCCATCCAGGTAATCCCGGTCACGAAACGTCACCGGTCGCCATGCCCGCCCCCAGGCCCAGTGCTGTCCCAACAGCACATCGATTTTTTCCAGGTCGCACCAGACCATCCACAGCGGGTAATCAAAACCGTGAGTAAACGGTTTCAGCCGCTGATGCCAGACTCGCCCCTTGGCAATGGCGCAAGGCGTTACCCCTTGCTCAGCCGGCGCCTTCATTACGCAGCACTCCCTGCCCGGGCTCTGGCAGCAATGCCATCCACCACGTTCAGCGCAGACACCACGCCATCTTCATGAAAGCCATTGCGACACCAGGCACCGGCAAACCAGGTAGCCCGTTTACCGTTTTCTTTCAATAACTGCTCGCGGGCGGCCACGGTTTGCGGCGTAAATAGCGGGTGCGCAAAACGGTAACGCGCCAGGATTTTGTTTTCATCAATGCGATCCGTGGCATTGAGCGTTACACAGAACGTTTCCGGGGCGTTAATGCCCTGCAGAATATTCATGTTGTAGGTCACCTGAACCCGTTCCTGATCCTGCTCGAAAAGCAAGGCATTCCAGCTGGACCAGACCCGCTCGCGACGCGGTAAAAGCCGGGTATCGGTGTGCAAGACCACCTCATTGTCCTGATAACCCAATTGCGACAAGGTACGCTTTTCCCGTTCATCCGGATCACCCAGCAACGCCAGCGCCTGATCGCTGTGGCAAGCCAGCACCACTTGATCAAAGTGCTGCTCTTGGCCCTGCACCGTTACGTAGACACCTTGATCATCTCGACGCACCCCCTGTACCGGGGTGCCGGTATGAAAGGTGGCTTCGCAACCGTCTACCAACGGCTGCACATATTGGTTGGAGCCACCGGGAACCACAAACCACTGTGGGCGATCATTGAGCGACAGCAGGCCATGGTTCTGGAAAAACTGAATGAAGAACCGGGCAGGAAACACTTCCATCTGCTCCAGGGAACAGGACCAGATAGCCCCGCCCATGGCCAGAATGTAGTCCCGGGAAAAACGCTCGCCGTAACCGTTGTCGCGCAAATATTTCCCCAGAGGAATGTCTCCCTCTACGCTATTGAGCAAGGCCGGTGCCTGCTTGTTGAATCGCAAAATGTCACGAATAAAGCGCCAGTGTGAGGGGCTGAACAGATTGCGTTTCTGGGCAAACATGCCGCCCAGCCCATCACCACAGTATTCCAGCCCATTCTTCTGGTCACTCACCGCAAAGCCCATGGGCGTCGGCTGACCTTGCATGCCCAACGCATCGAGCAGGCGCAGATAGTTCGGGTAGGTGCGATCATTGAAGACGATAAACCCCACATCAATCGCGTATTCCCCGTGGGGCCGGGAAACCGGCACCGTACAGGTGTGGCCGCCCAGATAGTCATTGGCTTCAAACACCTCGACCTGGTGCCCGACTTTCGACAAATACCAGGCGGCGGTCAGCCCGCTGATACCGGCACCGACAATGGCAATACGCTGACTCATGCTTTTCCCTTTCTGTTGTTATCCGTGTTGTTATCCATAGCCGAGCTCATCGATTGCTCCTGATCAAACTGCGTCTTGGCCGCCTTGAACGCGGTGGTCACCCGCTCACGCACCCCGGCATGGGGCACGATGGGTGGCGGATAATCCGGCGCCAGTAACGGTTGCTTCCAGGGTTCATGGATTTGCTTGCTATCCAGGCCACGCAATTCAGGCACCCAGCGGCCAATGAAACCGCCCTCACTATCAAAGCGCTGCCCCTGGCGCACCGGGTTGAAGACCCGAAAATAGGGCACCGCATCCGTGCCCGCCGACGCGCTCCACTGCCAACCACCGTTGTTGGCGGCAAAATCCCCATCCATCAGGTGCTCCATGAAGAAGGCTTCTCCCCAACGCCAGTCCAGCCAAAGATGCTTGCTGAGAAACATGGCTGTCACCATGCGCAGCCGGTTATGCATCCAGCCGGTGGCAACCAGCTGACGCATGGCCGCATCCACCAGTGGGTAACCGGTGCGCCCTTCGCACCAGGCCGCGAAGCGTTCGTCATCCTGGTCCCATTGCAGCAGGTCGGTTTCGGGGCGGAATGCCTGGCCGCGACTGACACGGGGAAACTGCGCCATGATCTGACGGTAGAAATCCCGCCAGGCCAGTTCGCCGATCCAGCACGCGGCACCATCACGGCTCCCCGCATCCGCCATCGCCTCACTCGCGGCCCGGTAACAGCTGGCCACGGACAAGGTCCCGGCGGATAACGCCGCCGACAAACCACTGGTCGCGCCCAGATCCGGAAAGTCCCGCTGACGCCGATACCCCGCCAGGTTCTGCTCCACAAACCGGTCGAGCTGCTGCCATGCAGCGTCTTCTCCGGGTGACCACTGCTGCCTTAATGCCTCAGGGACACTCAGCGCCTTCAGTGCGTTGGCGACCACCGAAGCGCCAGCAAAGTCGCCATGGTCATCACATTCTGACGGGGGGGGCGTCACCGCCGGGTGATGATCAGCCATCCACACATCCCACCGCTTCTTGTAGGCACCAAACACCGTATAGGGCGTCCCTTTACCCGTACGCAATGCAGCAGGCGGCACCAGCACTCCGTCATCAAATCCCTGCAGGGAAACGCCCTGCCCGCGCAACCGTTCCGCCACCGCCTTGTCGCGCTGTTTTTCGTTCAGGGGATACTCACGGTTGCAGTACAGATGTGTCACCCCGTGATCCCGCGCAAACTGCGCCAGCGCCTCCGGCACCGCGTCAAAGGTATCGACCTCCAACACATGCAGGTCAACGCCTCGCCGGGCCAGTGATTCGCCCAGCTCACGCAGACTTTCCAGCACATACCAGCGCCGTAACGGAGCCACCTGGTGGCGATCCCACTGGACCGGACACAGACAGTACACAGCCAGTGTCCGTGTCTCTGCTCCTGACGATTCCGACAATGCGGCCTGCAAGGGCGAATGCGCCGCCACACGCAGGTCATTGCGATACCAGACCAGATTCATGTCGTACTCCAGGTGTGTTGTAGCCGATCCAGCTCGCTCAGCAGCGCTTGCCGGCGGCCGGTGAGCAGCGACACTTCTGCCGGCAATGGCAGCTGAGAAACATCCATCCCCCAGCACGCTTCGGCAAGGCCGCGGGCGGACGCAACGCCCATTTGCTGGCGCTCTGCCGCCGTCGGCCAGCGGTCCAGCACCCACAGCACCCCGCCACCGCGCTCGGCCAGCCCGTCGAGGATGCCGCGCGACTCCCCGGCAGAGAGGGTCGCCCCCAAACACCAGAGTGGACGATTCAAGACCATCGCCAACTCCAGGGCCGGCAAGCTATTACCCACCGGAATCAGCAGCCACCCTGGTTGCCGTCGCCTTGGTGCCAGCGACAACGCCCGCGACGACCACTTGGCCATCAACACGCTATCCAGCATCGCCAGTAACCCGCCCAACGACGGCGTGCCCGCCAGCCGTGCCCGCATGGGATCACAAAACTGCTCCAGCACCAGTGCGTGGCTGTAATCGTTCAACAGCCCGTTGAGCAACTGCTCCAGACGGCGGGTATTGAGCGATTCCAGCGCCGCCATGGCCTCAGTCGCCGCCTCGTGCCAGGGGCCGGCATCCTGATCACAGGGGGCGCTGATGGCGGTGTCCGGCTGATCCAGCAAGCCCGTTACCTGACTGATCGGCACCCCTCGCTCCAGCCACTGCTGAATCTGCTCGATACGGGCCATATCTGCTTCGCTGTAACGCCGGTGCCCCTTCTCCGTCCGGTCAGGGGACAGCAAGCCATAACGGCGCTCCCAGGCACGCAGAGTGACCGCCGGTATACCACAGCTCATGCTGACCTGTTGAATGCTGAGGCCACCGGTTTGCGGGGCTCGCAGGGAGGAAACGCTCACCGACTCACTCATACCCGATTTCTCAGGCCCAGCGGGTCGGGATAGGGGGAGAGATAACGCTGCTGAGCCAGATAAGGCTGATCCGTTTTGCGCAGCGCGCCACGCAACAACGTCATGGGCACCACCAGGGGCACCTCTTCACGCAGGTAAGCGTCAATCTGTTCGTTGATCAGTGCCCGGTCCGCCTCGCCCAGATCCTGACGCAGGAACCCGGCCAGGTGTTGCAGGGTATTCACGTGCGCACCGCGGGAGACCCGCTTCTTCATGGCGGTCATGACCGCCTGGATATAATCCCCGGCAATGTCCGCCAATGGGCGCGCCTTCATATCCGCCAGCATGGGCCCCAGCTCCCGGTAGGTTTTCTGGCAATGGGCCAGTAACTGGAATTTGTGCCGGCTGTGGAAAGCAATCAGCTGTTGGGCAGTGAGCCCCCGCTCTACCATCTGACACCAGTCGTCGTACAAAAAAACGCGCTCAATGAAATTCTCCCGCAAGGTCGCATCATTCAATCGCCCTTCTTCTTCCAGCGGCATCAGCGGGTAGCGCTCGGCCAGCGCCGCCGCAAACAGGCCGCTGGCATCACGGCGCTGCACATTGCCGGCAGCGTTATAAACACGGATTCGCTCCATGCCACAGCTGGGGGATTTGGCCATCAGGATATAACCGCGCAGGGGAGCCAGAGACGGCAACGTACGGTCAATGAAATCCTGCATCAGCGCGGTACAGTCACGCTCGCCATCCGTGGTCAGCAAACGCAGCGCCTCGCTGCCCGGCTCCTGTTCTGCCTGGGCAGGCTCGACAAGATGCATGGCTTTGCGTGGCGCCGGCATGCCCGCCCCCATTTCGGGGCACAGCGAGCGAAATTCAAAGTACGACGACAGTACCTCGGTACAGTAGCGGGAATGCTTGTGCCCCTTGTCATGACGCACCTCCAGGCCCATCAGACAGGCACTGATCCCCACCGGAATACGCAACCCGGGCAATGTCGACAACGGTGATGATGATTGAGCACTGTCCATGGAGCGACCTCACTGGTTTCGGGAAAGAGCATCACGATGCATAGGCCCTTTCAGGTTGTACACAAAGAAAATCTTGTACAACTTTAACCTGTCACTCTGTCAACGACCTGTGAACGCGGCTATCCATCTATCCATCACGTGCCTGCAAGACAACAATCACAAAGGTGCAATCGCCGAGCCCTATGCTTATACTTCCCGCAACACTGACATTATGGACAGTATAATGCGTATTCTTGTCTGCGGTGGCCGCGATTTTGACAACCATGCCCTGCTGGAACAGACCCTCTGCCGCCTGCACCGGGATGACACCCTGAGCCTGTTGATTCACGGCAACGCCAGCGGCGCCGACCGTCTGGCAGGCCAGTGGGCCCACAACCACGGCATCGACCAGGTGAGCTACCCCGCCAACTGGAAAGCCCACGGCCGGGCCGCCGGCCCCATGCGCAACCGCCGCATGCTGCATCATGGTCGCCCTCAGGGCGTCATCGCCTTTCCTGGCGGGCGTGGCACTGCACACATGGTGGAGCTGGCCGAGCAGGCAGGACTACCCGTGTGGAAGCCCGCGGAGGAACACGACAACCGCCTGTTTCAACGCACTGGCGAACTGCAGCGCTGATCGATCGCTGTCGAACGGAACATCGGAGGGAGAGAAGCCGGGAGGCTGAAACGAAAAAGGGCCCGCCGTAGGCGAGCCCTTTTGAATATATGGTGGGTCGTGCTGGATTCGAACCAGCGACCAATTGGTTAAAAGCCAACTGCTCTACCAACTGAGCTAACGACCCGCTCCCGAAGGAGGCGCAAATAA
>NZ_PBSH01000038.1 GCF_002726155.1 Alcanivorax sp.
CAGCGGATGCCCCGGCCGATGGCGCATCCCGAGGCCTGGCCGGCCCTGCTGGCCCGGACCCTGTCGAAGAGCACACTGTGGTGCCTGTCGACATTGTCGGCCCCGGGGAAGAATGGCTGCCCGTTAACGGGCGCCGGTGTAGACCCGTTGGCGCCCGCCGGTATGGCTGAACACCCACTGCCATAACTGAAGATCCCGGGCCTGGAACGCCCCTGCGCAGGCATTCAGGTAATAGCGCCACATGCGGAAGAAACGGTCACTGTAACGCCGGGAAAGTTGTGGCCAGGCACTGACAAAATTGCGATCCCAGGCGCGCAGCGTGCGGGCGTAATCGGCACCAAAATTATGCAGGTCTTCAGCCACAAACCAGGGTTCGGCGGTACGGCTGATCTGGGCGCAGGACGGCAGTTCGCCGTTGGGGAAAATGTATTTGTCGATCCAGGGGTCGTGGTGGTGGCTGCTCACATTGCTGCCGATGGTGTGTAGCAACATCAGGCCTTTTGGCCGTAACCGCTGGGCGCAACTTGCCATGAAGACGGAGTAATTGCGTCGGCCCACGTGCTCGAACATGCCCACCGATACCACCCGATCGAATTGCCCCTGCAAGGTGCGGTAATCCTGCAGGCGAATATCCACGTCATGTTTAGCGCAGCGTTGTGTCGCAAGGGCTGCCTGTTCTTTGGACAGGGTAATGCCCACACCGCGCACGCCGTAGTGACGGTTGGCATGTTCCAGCAGGCCGCCCCAGCCGCAGCCGATATCCAGCAGTGTCATGCCGGGCTGCAATTCCAGCTTGCGGCAGATCAGGTCCAGTTTGTTTCGCTGCGCCTGAGCCAGGGTGTCGGCCTGCTGCCAGTAACCGCAGCTGTAGCTCATGGTCGGGTCGAGCATGGCCTCGAACAGGCTGTTGTCCAGGTCGTAATGCTGCAGGGCCACATCCTTGGCGCGATGCAGATTCTGCCGATTAAACAGACACTGGCCGATCCATTGCAGGCCCCGTTGTAGCAGGTTCTGGCTGATGCCGTTGGCGCCGTGGCGCAGCAGTCGCCGGAACAGTTCATCCAGTGCGTCGCAGTCCCACCAGCCATCCATGTATGACTCGCCCAGGCCCAGTGAGCGTTGCAGGGCAATGCGGGTGAGCGTGCGAGGGTGGTGGATCTGCATGTCCCAGGGGCGGGAGCCGTTGATGCGGATATCGGCGCTATCCAGCACGTCGTGAACCCGGCCGGCCAGGCCGGTGTGCTGATGCGAGGGCAGAGAATCGGGGTGATGCAGGCCAGACATAACGCCTCCTTTCGTCGCTAGCGATGATGGCGGAGTCGGTTCTGGGCGACAGCTCGGCTGCCCGTTCGGTGTTGCCTGTGTCGGTTATAACACGCTGTTGCGCGCGCAAACGCGGATAACCGCACAGTCCCTATTGTTCTCCTGTGTGTGGCCACCGGCAAGAGGGGTATCCGGCCTGCGGGTTATTCCCAGCCGGCGAGAACCAGCTTTCCGATGGTGCCGCCTGACTCCAGCCGCCGGTGGGCTTCTTTCAGGTTGGCGGCATTGATGGTGCCGAGCCCCTCGCTGACGGTGCTCTGGATTTTGCCCTGATCCACCAGTGCGCTGAGCTGGCTGAGGATGTCGCCCTGGCGCTGCATGTCCGTGGCGAACATGGCGCGGGTGAACATGAATTCCCAGCTGAAGCGGGCGCTTTTGGCTTTCAGGGGGTTCAGATCCAGCGGAGCGCGCGCATCGACAATGGCACAGATGCCGCCGAACGGGGCCACGGCCTGGCAGGCCGTGGCCCAGTAGTCGTCCAGGTTCTGGGTGATGAAGATGCCATCAATCTGTGGGCAGCCGATGGCCTCAAGCTGCGGCAGTAATGGTTTGCGGTAGTCCACAATGTGATGGGCGCCCAGGCTTTGGCACCAGTTGGCAGAGGTTTCCCGGCCCGCGGTGGTAATGACTTTGAGGCCGAAGTGGTGGGTCGCCAGCTGGATGGCGATGGAGCCCACGCCACCGGCACCGCCGATCACCAGCACATTTTTTCCTTCGCATTGGCCGGGCTGAAAACCAAGCTGATCTTCCAGGGCTTCCCATGCAGTGAGCGCGGTGAGCGGCAGGGCGGCGGCTTCCTGCATGCCCAGGCTGTCCGGTTTTTTTGCCACCAGGCGCTCGTCAACGCACTGGTGTTGCGCGTTGCTGCCCTGGCGCTGCACGGCGCCGGCATACCAGACCCGGTCGCCGGCTTTGAAGTTTTCCACTTCCGCACCCACCGCTTCCACCACGCCGGCGGCATCAAACCCCAGCACCCGGTAACCGGGCTGCTCCAGGGGGCGCTGGCGCAGTTTGGTGTCAATGGGATTGACGGAGACGGCCTGCACGGCGACCAGCAGATCCCGCGGACCGGGAGAGGGCAGGTCGAGCTGGATATCCTCCAGGGCGTGAACATCTTCGATAGCTCTGGGTTGATTGAATCCAATCGCTTTCATTTCGGTTCCCTCGCGGATCGCTAACGTATTCTCACAAGTGTTGCGTGCAACGGTTTGGCACACTTGGCTGGGCAGACTATGCCACAGTATGGCTTTATCGTCTGGCAGCAGGTCATCGCCAGCGCTTCGGGACAGCAAAAGGGAGAGCACAATGAAGTTTGAAGAATACCGTCAGTTTGATGCCATTGGCCTTGCCGATCTGGTGGCGCGGGGGGAGGTCACGGCGGCGGAGCTGCTGGAACTGGCGATTGCCCGTGCCGACGCGGTGAATCCGCAATTGAATGGTTTGATTATTCCGTTGTACGACATGGCACGAGAACAGGCCACGGGGCCCCTGAGTGGGCCGCTGGCGGGTGTGCCCATGCTGGTGAAAGATCTGTTTCAGGAAATTGGCGGTGCGCCCAACTATCAGGGTAATAAAGCGCGCAAGGCCAGTGATGTTCATGCACAACGAGACTCCACCCTGGTGGCACGCTGGAAGCAGGGCGGGCTGGTCCCGTTCGGTCGTACTAATACGCCGGAGTTTGGCGCCAAGGGGATTACCGAGCCGGATTCGTTCGGGCCGGCGCGCAACCCCTGGAACCCGGACCATACTCCCGGTGGTTCTTCCGGAGGCTCGGCAGCCATGGTCGCAGCCGGTGTGGTCCCCGTGGCTGGCGCCAACGATGGTGGCGGCAGTATTCGAATTCCCGCTGCCTGTTGTGGCTTGTTCGGCCTCAAGCCGGGCCGTGGGCGCACCCCCTGGGGGCCGGAATTTACTGAGGCCATGCACGGGATAGCGGTCAATCATGTGCTGACCCGTAGCGTCCGAGACAGCGCATTACTGCTGGATATTGCCCAGGGCGACGAGCGCGGTAGCCTGTTTCAGATTGCCCCGCCAAAGCAGGCTTACGCGTTGGCTGCTGCCAGTCGGCCTGGCAAGTTACGCATCGGTTTTTCCACCCGCTCGCCGCTGGGTACCGATGTGGATCCGGAAGCGATCCGGGCGGTGGAGAAAACCGTGGCGTTGTTGCGGGACCTGGGCCACGAAGTGGTCGAGGCCGAGCCGCAGATGGACGCCAAACAGATGTGCATGGACTGGCTGTCGGTCTGGTTTGGTCAGTGTGCAGCCGAAGTGGATGAGGTCAAGGCCATTACCGGTTGCGGTGATGAGGGCTTCGAGTTGGATACCCTGGCCATTGCCGCTTTTGGTCGCGCCACCCCGGCCCATGAATACGTGAAATGCCAGACCCGCTGGCAGCAGTACATGATTGCCATGGATACCTTTCTGGAGAAGTACGATTTCTGGCTCACCCCCGCCCTGGCCATGCCCCCTGCGGGTATCGGTGCCATGGCGACGCCGCCGTGGCAGCAGGCCGCACTGAAGATGTTGCTCAAGGTGGGCGGGGAAAAGCTGCTGATGAAAACCGGCATGATCGAACAGATGGCCATGGAGAATTTCAAATATATGCCCTTTACCCAGTTCGCCAACGTGACCGGGGTGCCGGCCATGTCCGTGCCCTTGCATTGGTGCCAGAACGGCCTGCCGTTGGGTTCACAATTTGTTGGTGGTCACGGAGATGAGGGCAAGCTGCTGGCGCTGGCGGCACAGTTGGAAGCCGCGGCGCCCTGGTTTGATAAGGTGCCAATGTAATGTCTTTTCGGGGCGTATCTTAAGGTGCGCCCTCCTTTTCGTGCTTATCCGCAATATCGCGTTTCCGGTTTTTGTCGGGCAAAGAGGCGCCGTATACAAAATATGCCGTTAAGTTTTCTTTGTGCCGTTGTGACTTCACTAGCGTAGCGGGCCTTACAAATCTTACATAATGAACGCTGTTCGCGTTTGATAACAATTATCGTTTAATAAATACTCCTTGCCGCTTTGATTTGTGTCGTAACGCAAGGGGTAGAGGATGAAACGGTCTTTTGGGGTGCCAGTTTTAGCTGGGGTAATGGCGAACGGGTTGGTTATGCCGGTGATCGCGGAAGAACAACCGGGCCATGAGCTTGGCGAGGTCAAGGTGATTTCCGCTGCGGGGTACGAGCAGAAAATTACTGATGCGCCGGCCAGTATTTCGGTGATTTCCCGCGAGCAATTAGAGCAAAAGCGGGTTAGCAGTTTGGCTGAGGCGCTGGATGACGTGGAGGGTATCGACGTTAGAGGCAACACGGGTAAATCCGGTGGCCTCAACATTAGCATGCGCGGTATGCCCTCGGAATATACGCTGATCCTGATCGATGGCCGCCGTCAGAATACGGCGGGCAACATCGCGCCCAACGGTTTTGGCGAATTCAATACCAGTTTTATTCCTCCTGTTTCTGCTATTGAACGAATTGAAGTGATTCGTGGCCCCATGTCCACACTGTATGGCTCAGATGCCATGGGTGGGGTGATCAATATCATTACGCGCCGGGTGGGTAAAAAATGGGGCGGCACCATTTCCCAGGATTATACCTTGCAGGAAGAGGATGAATTTGGCGATTCCGCCAGTACGTCTCTCTACTTGAGTGGTCCGCTGGTTGAGGATGCTCTGGGCTTGACGGTTCGCGGCAGTACTTACAGACGGCGGGGCTCAGAGCTGGAGCCTACTGGCGACGCGGATAGCACAACGGCATCTCTCAACTCTCGAGGCCAGAGCCTGGTGGATGCAAAAGTGCAGAGCATTGGTGCCCGCCTGGATTTTATTTCTGTTGAAAATCATGATTTTTGGCTGGATGCAGATGTTGCCCAGCAGACCTACGACAACGGCTCGCCCTCAAATCGTAAATTAAGTAGTAATGACTCGGCGACCAATTGGCGTGGTTACGATGATGAGCTTGAGTTCAAGCGTGAACAGATCGCTATTGGTCATGATGGTGAGCTGGGGTTTGGTCGGGTGGAATCCAGCTTGATGCGTAATTATACCGAGACAGTAGGCCGTACCATTCCGGGTAATCCAACGGCGCCCTTTGATCCTGTTACCGGTGGTAATTCCGGTATCCCGGGAAAAAATGTCATGGATCCCCGTGAGCTTGAAACCACCAATTATGTATTCGATACCAAGCTGATGGCCCCGGTAGGGGACAATCATTACGCCACGCTGGGTGCGCAATGGTGGAAAGCGGAGATGACCGATGGCATCGCTACGGAAGATTTCGAGCAGACCACCTGGTCCGTTTTTGCTGAAGACGAATGGCAAATCCTGGAGAGCCTGGCGCTAACCCTGGGCGTTCGTCACGATGACCATGAAGCATTCGGTGGTCATACCAGTCCGCGAGCCTATGCGGTTTGGAGTGCGACGCCAAACTGGACGGTGAAAGGCGGTGTCTCTGCAGGATATAAAACCCCAAGGGTGGATCAGCTGCACGATGGGGTTGTGGGCGTTTCCGGGCAGGGCACGATTCTCACCATTGGTAGCCCCGATCTGGAACCTGAAACCAGCCTTAGCAAAGAAGTAGGGTTGTACTATCAAGGGAGCCAGGGACTGTCTGCGAACGCTACGGTTTTCCGTAATGATTTTGATGACAAGATTGCGTCTGGTCCTTCCATTCCAAACTGTGAATACCCGACAAACCCGAATTTACCCGGTTGTATCTCCTTTGGTTCCGGTTTCCAACAGGAAGATTTCGGTCAGTCGATCAACCTGGATGAAGCGATCACGGAAGGTCTGGAATTGGCAGCGACCTTCCCGCTAGCGCCGCGCTGGTCGCTTAGCATGAACTACACTTATACCGACAGTGAAGTGAAGGAGAATGGGGTAAGCAATGGCAAGCTGGCGGATACGCCGCGCCATATGGCCCATGCCAAATTAAACTGGCATAGCACTGATCGCCTGAACCTGTGGCTGAAAGCGGATTACCGCGGTGAGAGCCGTCGCTTTGATGGCCGCACCAGTGATCTGACAGGCCAGGATCTGGCGATCTATGAGGCGGTTGGGGATCTTAAAGCGTATGAGCTGTTCAGTTTGGGCGGCAGCTACAAGATGAATGACCATCTGACACTGAGTGCTACGGTGGAAAATTTGGCGAACAAGGATTTCCGTAGCTTCAAGGCATATGAATATAGTGGGTCTACAGAGTATGCCAGCGAATATAGCCACTTCAGCCGCTCGACCAAGGGGGCAGTACTGGAAGGTCGGCGTTTGTGGCTTTCAGCAAATGTGACTTTCTGATTATTGGTAAATCTTCAGATTGGGAAAAAGGCCGCTGTAATCAGCGGCCTTTTTTATTTTGCATGTTGGCATAGAGCCGTTGGAATAGAGGCGGCAAGACTTGGAGCTCTTGCGGCCGTTAGCGTTAACAGCATGGCGGTGTGGCTCGCCATGCTGTTTTACTATCGGGAGAGCGTTTCTGTGATGTGAAAATGCCCACGATGTGGCAACCGCGTTACAGTCTTGCTGCCGCCTGCGCTGCTGGAGAGCGCGCCAGGTAGTCCAGAGCCTGTTGGGTGTCACCTTCATTGATCGGATGAAAGCGTGGTGAAATCCAGCGCAGGGTCGCGTTGAACAAAAAGCTAAAGGTGGGCACGTTGTGGGTTTTCTGGCCGACCTGCTGAAGTTGCATCAGCAGTTGAGGGATCAGTTTTCGTGCTAATTTGCGGGCTTCTTTATCCGGGTCCTGGCCTGCCAGGCTGCGACCGCCTTCAGCGATGAAATAGATGAACAGCGGGAATACCAGAGCCATCAATGCCTGGCGGCTGACGTAAAAACCCAGTTGGGTCTTACACAGGTGTTCAAACAGGTCGTAGGCAACAGTGCGGTGTTCTACTTCTTCGGCCAAATGCCATTTGAAAAGATCGACCATGGTGGCGTCGCCGTTTTGTTCCCAGCTTTCGTTATCCATGGCCCATTGCCCAAGCACACCGGTGAAGTGTTCGATGGCGGCGATGATGCCTACCCGCAATACCAGCCAGTGTTTTTTCAGTGGCTGGCGCTGCAGCAATGTTAAACCGAAAGGCGCGTCAGCCAAGGCAGTCCCAAACAGCCATTCTACTTTGCTCAGGAATGGCTCAACGCTCAGGCCGTGGCGTTCCAGGTAGATCTGGGCTTTGCTGTGAGCGCGAGAGTGCACTGCTTCCTGACGAATAAATCCTTCTACATCTGCCCGTAGTTGCTCGTCTTTAACGAAAGGCAAAGCCTGGTTGTAGACCCGGCAGAACCACAGTTCACCTTCCGGTAGCAGTAAGTGAATACCGTTGATGATATGGGTTGAAAACGGATCATCGCGCAGCCAGTGCAGCGGTGTTTCGTCAAAATCGAATTGCACCCGGCGGGCTTTAATTTGATGGCGAACAGCGTCATTCATGGTGTCCGATCTCCGTCAGGGGGTAAGGTCAATGCGCGCCACGCGGCGTGACAGGGCGGGGGCGAACCGGCTAAGCAGTCGGGTGCTCCAGGCTTCGGCACCGACCAGTGACAGGGCCGGGTTATTCAGCACGGCTTTGATAATGGCGTCTGCTACATCGTCCGGCGAAAAATTTCTGCGCTTGTAGAGCGCATCGGCTTTCGCGCGCTTCTCGGCCTGTTCTTCTTCGCTAACCCCCGCATAGACTGTGGCACTGGCAATGCCGGTGGCGACAAAGCCGGGGCAGATGGCGGTAACACCAATATCGTGTTCGGCCAGTTCTGCACGCAGGCATTCGCTGAGCATGTGCACGGCCGCTTTGCTGGTGGAATAGGCGGCCAGTTTCCGGTTGGGTGCAAAGGCGGCGGCTGAGGCGACGTTGATGATGTGGCCGTGACGATGACCATCGATCATTTGCTGCGCGAACAAACGTGAGCCGTGAATCACGCCCCACAGGTTCACTTTAAGCAGGCGGTCCCATTCCTTGACGCTGGTGTCCAGCACGCCGCCGGCCATACCAATACCGGCGTTATTGATAACGATGTCGGCGCCGCCGATTTCTTTGCTCACCCAATTGGCCAGCCGCTGCATGGCCTGGGCCGAGCCCACATCGACTTTACGGGCCCAGGCCGCAGCGCCTAATTCCCGTGCTTGGGCGGCAGTGTCTTCGGCACTGTCTTCATCGATGTCTACACAGACTAGGTCTGCGCCTTCGGCGGCAAAACGCAGGGCGGCGGCGCGGCCGATACCGGAGCCAGCACCGGTGATCACCGCTGTCTTACCATTCAGGGGCAGTCCACTGCGCGCCGGGCGTACACGGGCGTGTTGCAGGGCGCCGCTCATGGTGCCTTTCTCTACACCGCTGACAAATTCGTCGATCCAGCTGGCGATTTTTTCCGGATGGCTCAGTGGTACCCAGTGGTTGGCATTGATATCCCGGCGATACAGTTCGTCCACCCACTGATGCAGGTTCTCGAATAGCTGCGTGCCGACATAATTATCGCGGGTCGGCACGATCAGTTGTACCGGGCAGCCCGCGTAGCGTTTTTCCGGATTGATCAGCTTGTGTCTGAAGTTGGCGCGATACAGTTGCACGCCAAATTTGCCGTCTTTGCCCTGGGTGGGGTTGGCCTCCGGTTCGCTGACGCTCTCACGGCGTTTCAGGTACTGCGGCCAGAGTTTGTCCAGGCCGCCTTGCCAGGCACTGGGGGCCAACACAGGCAGGTGAAAGAAGCCGATGTACCAGGAGCTGAGCGCCTGCTTGAAGACTTTCGCTTTGGCGGAAGCAGACAGATTCAGGGTGTGCTCGCGCATCCAGTGCCCCATGTGATCCAGGCAGGGGCCAGAAATAGTGGTGTAAGACAGGATGCGGGATTTCAGCGGTTCGCTGGTGACTGACTCCCAGCTTTGAATGGAGCCCCAATCATGGCCGACCAGGTGAAAACCTCGCTCAGGGATAAGAGTGTCCACTACGGCCTGGAGATCTGCGGACAGCAGGTGCATGCGGTAGGCCGATTGCGCCTTCGGTGCTTCGGAGGCGCCAGCGCCACGCACGTCATAGCGGATAACGAAGTACTTTTTTGCCAGCTGCTCGGCCACGGGTTGCCAAACGCTGTGGTTATCCGGGTAGCCATGTACCAGTACCACGGGGACTTTTTTCGGGTCACCGAGGGTGTAGGCCTTGAGAGAAACCCCATGGCTGTGAACGGTGGTGGTCATATTGGCTCCTGCAACATGGCGACGGGCATCTGGACGACGTCAAGTTTTGAATGTATCAGTGCTCAATGTAACGGTCAATGTGCAGATTGTGGCACGAAATACCGGGGGGGCAGTCCCGCCGGTCAAGGAAAGCATTCGGAGCGAGGGCGCTGCAGAAGGGGAGGGGGGAACGAGAAACGGCGGCCCGAAGGCCGCCGTCAACAAGGTCGGAGCGGGGATCAGCGAATTAGTTGCTGATCGTTGCGCTCGGGCTGTTAGTGGTGACGCTGCCTTTTACGGAGTGCACTTCTTTCACGTCCACTACGCTGCGACCGTCGTCGTGGTCCACTTCACCGGTAAAGGAGAGCTGGGTACCGGCTTTCAGCGGACGGTCAGCTGTCAGGTCTTCGTCGAGCTCAATTTCGAACTGCCCTTTCGTGTCACGGAGCAGATAACGCTCGTCGCCCAGTGCCTGAACGACTTCACCGTCCATGCGCACTTCAGTGCCTTCCTTGATGCCCTGAGTGATGGCGGCGCTGTCGGTGGTAATGGTGTCGCCTGCGGTAACGGTGGCGGTGGCGCCGAGCAGTACAGATGCAAGAATCAATTTTTTCATGAGTCATCCTCCTTGGTTGATGTCTCAGGAGGTTAGTGGGGCGATGGGGGCGGGTCGTTCCTGATGTTTGTAAAAGCTCGGTTAAAGCCGGGCAGAAGCGGTGTTTTTTGCGATCTGTCTCACAGGTTCAGCACAGAGAATCGGTACGAGGGCACCCATGGATAGGCGCCTATCAGGGATGGCTATTGAAGGTGTTCCAGAACAAGCAGGGCTGGGCGGCGGTTTTTTCCAGATCGAGAAAGGCCGCAAATGCCTTGCCGGTATAGGTATTTTCCAGGCGCAGGCCACTGCGTGCGGCAGCATTCACGGCCTGGGTACTGGCGGCAGTGGGGTGGCCGTAACCGGTGCCCAGGTAATCGTCATGCCATTGCAGGAAGCCGGTATCGAATTGTTCCCAGGGCAGCTCCAGTTGTTGCCAGCATTGCCGGGCCATGCGAATGACCAGCCGGGCATTGCAGACCGAGAACGGGCCGAGATGATCCTGGGCTACCTGCACGGCATGAATGCGGGCATTGAGGCCGCTGAGCTGGTTGCCCACCAGCAGCCCGGCCACGGTGGCGCCGGACCCGGCGGCGACCACGATGTCGGCGGGGGCCGGGCAGAAGCTGTCGTTGATTTGCTGCTTGAGTTCCAGCATGGCGTTGGCATAGCCAAGGGTGGCCACCGGGTTGGAGCAGCCTGCATAGAGAAAGTAGTGGTCGCGGCGCAGCCGCCCCGGGTGCAGGTACCAGCCCAGGGCGGCCCGTAGCAGGCTGTTGCGGTCGTGCAGCTGGGCGCCGGCCTGTTGCATGCGCTGGCGGTTGTGCTGTACCACCGGAGAATCCGGTTGGGGGAAGGTGAAGATGTCACAGTTCAGCTGTTCTTGCTGACATAGCAGCGCGGTGGCCAGGCCCGCGTTGGTACCGGTGGCGCCCAGGGTCACAACATTTTTTATCGACCGTTGCCGGATTTCGCCCAACACCCACTCCAGTTTGCGCAGTTTGTTGCCGCCGTAAGGGTGGGCGCTGATGTCATCACGTTTGACCCAGCTCAGGGGGCTCTGCCCGGGAAGCGGCTCCACCGGTGTGGGCAGGTCGCACAGTGCAACGGGGGCCAGGCTGGCGAGATGGGGGAACTGGGTGAGTAGCGGCCAGCGCATCAGGCGCCGTTGCCCTGGGGTAGCGGCGGCCACCAATCGACAAGGGCGCGGTTGTCCCATACCGCCAGGTCACCAAACTGCAGCAACACGAATTCACTCTGCGTCGGCCGGAAGAACAGTTGGTCGTCTACCTGCAGGGCGGTGTCCGGGCTGCCGTTGTACATCATTTGGTTGGTGCTCACGCCGTACACGGGGTTGGCTTGAATCCCCGGCGGGGACACCGGCTCGGCTTTCCAGTAACCACCGTAGATAAAGTAGGTGCGTCGGCGGTTGCTGTCCCAGCCTTGCCAGAGTTCGCCCAGCGGTAACGGGCCGGGCAAAGCCAGGCCATCCAGCTGCTTGAGCACCGGGGCGGCAATAAAGGCAGCGGGCTGGAAGTCTTCCAGTAGCGGCAGGTCGAAGTCGCTGGCCTTGACCAGGCAGGAACCGGCACTGAGTTCGTTAACCACGGTGGTGTCGTCGTAGAGTGCTACCGTGGGGCTGCCGGCGCCGTTAAAGCACAATGTTTGTTGCTGGTAGGCAGGGTTCAGTTGATACAGCCTGTCGATATAGCGCTGGTAGAGGGCTTCGGTTTCCCGGTGGCCCTCTTCTGCACTCTGGATAAAACCGGGCAATTTCCCCACGTGGGCATCGTAGCCCATGAAACCACTGAAGCGCAGGTGATCAGGGTGAGCCTCAATCAGCGCGATGATGTCGTCCAGTTGCTGCGGGTCGGTGAGCCCGCCCCGGTGCAGGCCGACATCGATTTCAATATTGATATTGAGTTGCCGGTTTTGCTCGCGGGCCAGGGTCAGGTATTGCTCAAGGCGAGCGAGCGAATCAATCAGCCACTGCAGTTGTTGATCAGGTTTGAAAGGGTGTGTCTCGCCCAGCTCGGTATAGAAACGACGGGCCGCCTGGATGGGCATGGGTTTGCCCAGCAGCAAGTCCACGCCGGGCTCGGCATCGACCAGGGCATTCATGAACGGTTGGTGGAAGACCATCACCCGTTGGCTGCCGGTGTGGGTCATGACTTCCTGGATCAGCGGTACGCTGGGCAGGGACTTTGCCACGATGCGTAGTTGGCAGTGGCTGGGCAGCATCCTTGTCAGGGTCCGGCAGTTGCCAATCAGACGCTGGCGGTCGATGAGCATCAGCGGCCGACCGGGGCCGTGTTGCTTCAGGGTATCGTTCAGCGACTGGAAGTAAGCATTATGGGCCGCACCACGATTGTCCGGTCGCAGCCACCAGCCACCCACGGCAAGCGCGCCTGCGCCGAAGAGAAAATGACGTCGTTTCATAAGCAATAACCGATCAATCGTGTGTCTGCCGCAAAGGCTCGGGATGATGCCTCCCCGGCACGGTCGACTCTCACCCTATAAAAACAGGCGTTTCAGATGCGGATTCAGCATCCGCCCCTGTGGATCCAGTTCTTTGCGCACGGCCTGGAAACGGTCAAAGGCCGGGTACAGTTCCGCCAGTTCCCTGCGTCCCAGGTTGTGAATCTTGCCCCAGTGGGGGCGGCCGGCGTAGCGGCGCAGGATGGGCTCTACCACGTCGAAAAGCGGCTGGTAGTCCTGCTCGAAGTATTGGTGTATCGACAGGCTGGCGCCGGCTTGCTGATGGAACATGGATAGCAGATTGTCGTCGGCCGCGACGTAACGGAATTCAATGGGAAAGAACACGTTGATGTCATGCTGGCGAATGGCGGCGCAGACTTCTTCCAGGCAGGCGATGCCCTGTTCCGCTGGCACCGTGTATTCCATTTCGTTGAAACGCACGGTGCGGTGGTTGGCAAAGACTTTGTTGGCCGGGCCCACATAACGGCTGTCTTCCACAAAGAGGGTGGACAGTTTCTGCAGGGTCGGTGTTAGCCAGCCGGCCTGCATGGCCAGCTTGGAGACCATTTCCAACAGCTCGTTGTCGTCGGCACGGGTAGGGCTGTCCTGGGTGTCACTGGTGATCTCCATGGTCTTGACGATGGCCTGATCGCCCAGTGGGAAGGCGAAGAATTCGATGTGGCGGAAGTTGTCTTTTTCCTTCTCCACAAAATCCATGGCGTCGCGAAGCGGCAGGGTCCAGGTGTGTTCTTCCAGCCGGTAGGCGGGATCGTGCCGAAAACCGATTTCGGTGACGACACCCAGGGCACCCACGTTGCAGCAGGCGGCAAGAAAATGATCGCCATCGGCGGCTGTCAGTTCCAGCGGTTCACCGTCTGGGGTAATCAGGCGCAGAGACTCGATTTGGCCGGACATGCTTTGCAGCCCCAGCCCGGTGCCATGGGTGCTGGTGGCAATGGCGCCGGCCAGGGATTGCAGGTTGATGTCCGGTTCGTTGGTAAAACTGTAGCCCTGTTCGTGGGCCATGGCACTGGCCATGGCTAGCCGGGTGCCGCCGCCGTAGCGAAAGATGTTGCCGTCAGTGCCGCGCAGTCCGGCCATGGGTTCCAGGGAAATCAGCGTGTCGTCGGTGGGCACGATGCCACTGAAAGAGTGGCTGCCACCGAAGGCGCGCAGGGTGCCGGTGCTGTTGCGAATGGTGTCGCGCACCACGTTTTCATCGGTGGCGTACACCAGTTGCCGAGGGGTGGCGCTCTGGTTACCGGACCAGTTTTGCCAGGCGGGAGCGTTACCTGTGCTGGCGAGTAGCTGGGCGGGACTCATTGAGCCCAGGGCTCCGGTGGCGGCCAGGGATTTCAGGAAAGCACGGCGGTTGAGTGACGAAAAAGCGGACATGGGCGACCTTGTTATCTTTGTTTTGTACGATCGTACCACATTTGTGTTTGGGCGCCACTGCTGTGATGTGATGCGGCGCCCACCCCGGGGATTATTCCGGGGTATCGATACCCAGTGATGACCACATTTCATCGACCCGGGTTTTGACAGCCGGGTCCATGCTGATGGCGCGGCCCCATTCGCGGGTGGTTTCACCGGCCCATTTGCTGGTGGCATCCATGCCCATCTTGGAGCCCAGCCCGGCCACTGGAGAAGCAAAGTCCAGATAGTCGATGGGGGTGTTTTCGATCATCACGGTATCGCGGGCCGGATCCATGCGGGTGGTCATGGCCCAGATCACATCTTTCCAGTCACGGGCATTTACATCGTCATCGCAGACGATCACGAATTTGGTGTACATGAATTGCCGCAGAAAAGACCACACGCCCATCATTACGCGCTTGGCGTGGCCGGGATACTGTTTCTTCATGGTCACCACCGCCATGCGGTAGGAGCAGCCTTCCGGGGGCAGGTAAAAATCCACGATTTCCGGAAACTGTTTTTTCAGGATCGGCACGAAAATTTCGTTCATGGCCACGCCCAGCACGGCGGGTTCATCCGGCGGTCGGCCGGTGTAGGTGCTGTGGTAAATCGGGTCACGACGATGGGTGATGCGTTCCACGGTGAATACCGGGAAACGTTCCACTTCGTTGTAGTAACCAGTGTGGTCGCCAAAGGGGCCCTCGTCAGCCATGTCATCCGGATAGAGATAGCCTTCCAGGACAAACTCGGCACTGGCGGGTACTTGCAGGTCATTGCCGATGCATTTCACCAGCTCGGTCTTGGAGCCCCGCAGCAAACCGGCAAAGGCGTATTCGCTCAGGGTATCCGGCACCGGGGTGACGGCGCCGAGAATGGTGGCCGGGTCGGCGCCCAGTGCCACGCTCACCGGGAACGGTTCGCCGGGGTGTTGCTGCTGCCATTCCTGGAAATCCAGCGCGCCGCCGCGGTGGCTAAGCCAGCGCATGATCAGCTTGTTGCGGCCAATCAGTTGCTGGCGGTAAATCCCCAGGTTCTGGCGTTCCTTGTTGGGGCCGCGGGTGATGACCAACGGCCAGGTCACCAGTGGCCCGGCATCATCGGGCCAGCAGGTCTGGATGGGTAACTTGTACAGGTCCACTTCGTCGCCTTCCAATACCTTTTCCTGGCAGGGGCCGGAATTGGACACCTTGGGGCTCATGCTCAGGACTTTGCGAAACACCGGCAGTTTTTCCCAGGCGTCGCGAAAGCCCTTGGGCGGTTCCGGTTCCTTGAGAAAGGCCAGCAGTTCGCCCAGCTCACGCAGCTCTGCCACCGAGTCGCGCCCCATGCCCAGCGCCACCCGTCGTTCGGTACCGAACAGGTTACCCAGTACCGGGGTGCCGAACCCCACCGGGTTTTCAAACAGCAGGGCGGGCCCGCCGGCGCGCAGGGTGCGGTCGCAGATTTCCGTCATTTCCAGGTTTGGGTCCACCGGCACCGTGATGCGCTTAAGCTCGCCGAGTTGCTCTAGCTGGGAAATGAAGTCTCGAAGATCGCGGTATTTCATAGGGAGGAATCAGTTGATAGTGGACAGTTGATAGTTGACAGCGAAAAAACAAAAAAAGAAACCCCGCCGAAGCGGGGTTTTGCGTGTTGCCTGAAGCATGCAGCCTGAAGCGCCTCTTACTTGCGCTTCATGGAATCGAAGAATTCCAGGTTGGTTTTGGTCTGCTTCATGCGGTCGATGAGGAATTCCATGGCGCCGATTTCATCCATGGGGTGCAGCACCTTGCGCAGGATCCACATCTTCTGCAGTTCATCTTCGCTCACCAGACGCTCTTCGCGGCGGGTGCCGGACTTGCGGATATTCATGGCCGGGAACACGCGCTTCTCTGCTACCTTGCGGTCCAGATGCAGTTCCATGTTGCCGGTGCCTTTGAATTCCTCGTAGATCACTTCGTCCATTTTGGAGCCGGTGTCGACCAGGGCGGTGGCGAGGATGGTCAGGCTGCCGCCTTCCTCGATGTTCCGCGCGGCGCCGAAGAAGCGCTTGGGTTTTTCCAGGGCGTGGGCGTCAACACCACCGGTGAGCACCTTGCCGGAGCTGGGTTGCACGGTGTTATAGGCTCGCGCCAGACGGGTGATGGAATCGAGCAGAATCACCACGTCCTGTTTGTGCTCGACCAGTCGCTTGGCTTTCTCGATCACCATCTCGGCCACCTGAACGTGACGGGCCGGCGGCTCGTCAAAGGTGGACGCGACCACTTCACCGCGCACGGTCCGTGACATTTCGGTCACTTCTTCCGGGCGCTCGTCGATGAGTAGAACGATCATGTGGGTTTCGGGATTGTTGCGGGCAATGGACTGGGCGACGCTTTGCAGCAGCATGGTCTTGCCGGCTTTCGGCGGGGCGACGATGAGGCCGCGCTGCCCTTTACCGATCGGTGCGACCAGGTCGATCACCCGGGTGGTGATGTCCTCGGTTGAACCGTTGCCGATCTCCATGACCAGGCGCTGGGTCGGGAATAGTGGGGTCAGGTTCTCGAACAGGATCTTGTTCTTGGCGTTTTCCGGGCGGTCAAAGTTGATTTCGTTGACCTTGAGCATGGCGAAGTAGCGCTCGCCATCCTTGGGGGGCCGGATTTTACCGGCGATGGTGTCACCGGTACGCAGGTTGAAGCGACGGATCTGGCTGGGAGAGACGTAAATGTCGTCCGGGCCGGCCAGGTAAGAGCCTTCAGCGGAACGAAGGAAACCGAAACCATCCTGCAGAATTTCCAGCACACCATCGCCGTAAATGTCGGAGCCATTCTTGGCGGCGCGCTTGAGGATGGAAAAGATAACGTCTTGTTTGCGGGTTCTTGCCAGGTTCTCGAGGCCGAGTTCCTTGGCAATGTCCAGAAGTTCTCCAATCGGCTTCTGCTTCAGTTCAGAAAGATTCATTGGC
>NZ_PBSH01000039.1 GCF_002726155.1 Alcanivorax sp.
AGCGGGCCTCGCATAGCTCGCTTTTTCTCACGCCTAGCACCAGGAACAAGCAGCAGGCCCGATAGTTGTCTCGACCAAAGCTGCTGATGTGTTCACGGAAGACCCCAAAGGCATGTTCGATTTCTTCCTGCGTCAGGGTGCGCTCCCGGCTGGCTTCGACGCCGCCGGCGTCGCTGACGGTGAATGGGCTGGCCGGGTTGTTCTGGCACAGGTCCAGTTTGATGCCATGACGAAACAACTGCTTCATGTACATCAGGGTGTCATTGGCGATGGTGGGGCGGTTGCTGCGCTGGACGCGCTGCAGGACGGCCCGGATATCCCTTGGGGTGACGTCGGCAATCGGGTAGAGGCCGATCACCGGGTGAATTTCTTTCTGGTAGATGCGCTTGGGGATGTTGGGGTGTTTCAGGCGCCGGGACAGATCGGTCTCATGCCAGTCCTGGAAAAGGTCTTTGACGGTGCGGATGTCGGGCTGGACAACTTTGGCTCTTTCCTGGATTGGATCGGTGCCCGTGCGGATGCCTTGCTTGGTTAGCACAGCGGCTTCCCGGGCGTCACCCAGGGACATCTGTGGGTATTGGCCCAAGGTGATTTCGTGGCGCTTGCCCTGGGCGCTGTAGCGCAGCATCCAGTAGGGCATGCCGGACTTGCGTACACAGAAATAGAGGCCGCCGCCATCGGTGTGTTTCTTGGGGGCCTGCTTTGCCAGGGACTTGATCTGAGTGGCGGTGAGTTTGCTCATTTTGACCTTGTGGCGTTTGAGCCTATAAAAACAGGCTGCCCACCACTTTTTGTTTGTTGATTGAAGAGAAAAATTCTCTGTCATCAATGGTTTGCAGGCAGCCCCTTGAGAGCTGCCCACCATTTCAGGTCAATATAGGTGCGGGGGAGGAAAAAGTCACGTTTTTGCCCACCATTTTGCCCACCACTTTTGTCTGGATAGGGGTGGATGGCAGTGGATTTCCATGGACTGAGATTCGCATTTAATTCTTTAAAAACAATGAATTAAATACGATTATGGACTTCCCTGGATTTTACTCGATATTCTGGATCTGTTCGCGCATCTGTTCGATAAGCACCTTTAATTCCACGGCGGCGGCGGTGGTTTCGCTGTCGACGGATTTGCTGCCCAGGGTGTTGGCTTCGCGGTTGAGTTCCTGCATGAGGAAATCCAGGCGCCGGCCGATGTGGCCGCCTTTTTTGAGGATGCGGCGCACTTCGGTGACGTGGGTAAGCAGGCGGTCCAGTTCTTCGTCCACGTCCATTTTTTGCGCCAGCAGCACCAGCTCCTGTTCCAGGCGATCCGGGTCCGGTGAGTCGATCACGTCCTGGATGCGGCTGCGCAGGCGTTCGCGTTGGGCGTCTTTGATGCGCGGCACGGCGGTTTTGACGATCTCCACCTGGGTGATGATGCCGTCGAGGCGTTCTTCGATCAGTTTGCCCAGTTGTTGGCCTTCGCGGCTGCGGGTGTCGATCAGGGCCTGGAGGGCTTCATCCAACAGGGTGAGGGATTCGCGTTGCAGCAGGTCCACGTCCAGTTCGCGGGTGCTGAGCACGCCGGGATGGCGGAGGATTTCCATGGGGTTGACCTGGCCGGGGTGCTGCACCAGGTCGCCGACCCGGCGGGAGATCTCGGACAGCTGTTTGACCAGGGGCTCGTTGAGTTCCAGAGCGGCGTCGCTGACGTCCTGCTGGTAGCGCAGGGTGACTTCCACCTTGCCCCGGGCCAGCGCCTTGCGGCAGCGCTCGCGCACGGCGTTCTCCAGTGAGCGCAGGGCGTCGGGCAGGCGTGGGCTGATTTCCAGGTAGCGGTGGTTCACGGCCTTGATTTCCCAGACCAGGCCGTAGCCTTCGAGCGGGCGGTCGGCGCGGGCAAAAGCGGTCATGCTGCAAATCATGGTGAACCTCTGTGTTGGCCATGGGATGTCCCGGTGTTCGTGCCTTGTAGGAGCTTGCTTGCAAGCGAAAAGGCAATGCAGGAATCGAGTATCGAGTCACGCGTTGCGAAACCCCGGCTTTCCCAATATCAAGTCTTGCCTTTCGAAACTCGCTTCTCGTCACTCGGGGCTGTCTTTTCGCTTGCAGGCAAGCTCCCACAGTGGGCTGTTGCCGGGCTCTCTAGTCTAGTCGAGACGGGGTTGGGTGCAAGGCAGGCATTGGCGCTGGTGTTTGCTACAATGGTCGCCCTTTTGATTCCAAGACTACCAGGAGATTCCATGCGCCCATCCGGCCGAGCCCCCGACCAATTGCGTGAACTGAGCTTTACCCGCAACTACACCGTTCATGCCGAGGGCAGCGTATTGGTGGCGTTCGGGAACACCAAGGTGCTGTGTACCGCGTCCGTGGAAGAAGGCGTGCCGCGCTTTCTCAAGGGCAAGGGCCAGGGCTGGTTGACCGCAGAGTACAGCATGCTGCCGCGTTCCACCCACACCCGCTCCGGCCGTGAGGCGACACGGGGCAAGCAGGGCGGACGCACGCTGGAAATTCAGCGCCTGATCGGCCGCTCCCTGCGTGCGGCGGTGGACATGAAAGCGCTGGGCGAGCGCACTATCTACCTGGATTGCGACGTGCTGCAGGCCGACGGTGGCACGCGTACTGCATCCATTTCCGGGGCCTGCGTGGCGTTGGTGGATGCCTTTACCCACCTGCTGGAAACCAAGAAGATCAAGAGTGACCCGCTCACCGGCCTGGTGGGCGCGGTATCCGTGGGCATGTACGAAGATGCTCCGGTGCTGGATCTGGATTACGCCGAAGATTCCAATGCGGGTACCGACATGAACGTGGTGATGACCCAGCAGGGCGGTTTTATCGAGATTCAGGGCTCCGCAGAGGGCGCGCCATTTACCCGTGAGCAGTCCGATAGCCTGTTGGGGCTGGCGGAAAAAGGCATTGGCGAGATCATCAAGGCCCAGCAAGTGGCGCTGGGCTGGTAACACGCTAAAGACAAAAAGGCGGGCCGTGCCGTTGTGGCGGCACGGCGTCGCGCAGTTGCGAACAGACTGGCTAGCACACAGGCTTGAGTATGAAGAACTACAAGAAGCACTTTCTGCGCTTTGCTGAAGAGCGTGACGCGCTGAAATTCGGGGAATTTACCCTGAAGTCCGGGCGCAAGAGTCCGTATTTCTTCAATGCGGGCACTTTTCACACCGGTGAGGCCCTGGCCCGGTTGGGTCGCTATTATGCGGATGCGATCATGGCATCCGGGCTGGAATTCGATATGTTGTTCGGGCCGGCCTATAAAGGCATCCCGCTGGTGGCGGCGGTGTCTGTGGCATTGGCTGAGCACCATGGCCGGGATTACCCCTGGGCGTTCAATCGCAAGGAAGCCAAGGACCATGGTGAGGGCGGCTGGCTGGTCGGCGCGCCATTGCAGGGCCGGGCGCTGGTGATAGATGATGTGATCACGGCGGGAACGGCGATTCGTGAAGTGGCGACGCTGTTCGAGAAGACGGACGCGACCATGGCGGGGGTGATGGTGGCACTGGATCGGCAGGAGTGCGCGAAAGAGCCTTCCGAGGCGGGCAAGGGCCTGTCGGCGATCCAGGAAGTGGAACAAGCTTTGGGGGTGCCAGTGGGCTGTATCGTCACCATGAGCGATATCATCGACTGGCTGGAACAGCAACCGGACAGCCAGACAATGGTGGCGCCTATGCGTGAGTACCGGGAGCGTTATGGAGTGCAATAATAATGAAAATCGTCGTCTTGTTGATGGCGCTGATCCTGACTTCGTCGGTGTGGGCTCGCTCGGGGCAACGTGCCAATGAGCGCATGCCGGATGGCGCCTACTTTCGGTATGAAACCTCTGACGGCGTGGTCCACCTGAACCGAACCCTGACCATGGATGCCATCCGTAACGGCTACCAGTTACTGGATCAGTATGGCCGGGTGCTGGAAGACGTGGAGGGGGTGCAGCTGAATGACGCCGAAGCGAAAGCCCAGCGGATGCAGCAGGCTCGCCAGGCCCGCGAGGACCGGGACATGCTGCGTCTGTATGCCGGCCCGGAAGATGCGGTACGGGCGCGCGATCGCAAGGTCGAGGCGCTGGAGCTGAGCATCAGCTACGAAGAGAACAATCTTGCCCAGTTGCAGATGAAGCTGGATGACGAAATTGCCACGGCGGCGCGCAACGAAAGGGCGGGCCGGGACGTGCCGGAGGTGGTGAAAGAGGCCATCGACCGCCTGCAGCGCCAGATTCAGACAGCGGAGCAAAAGCTGCTGGAATTCGACAAGGAAATCGAACAGGCCAACCAGCAATACGCCCCGATTATCGAGCGGCTTGAGGCGATTGAGAAACAACAAAACGAAGGCGGCTGAGGCCGCCTTCGTCGTGAGCGCTTAACGAAACAGGGTGGGTTGCAGTAGCGCCCATTGCGCTGGCCAGTCCTGGCTGGGCAGGGTTTTGAAACCGGAACGCACAAATTGCGCGATGCGTCCTTCGGCCACGGCCAACAGCAGGTTGGCGGTAATGGTCGGGGTCGCCTGGGTGCGCAACCCTTCCTTGAACTCTGCATCACGCAGCACCTGTTTTACCTGGCTTTCCACCCGATCGTAGAACTGCTGGATACGCTGGTGCAGACGGGCGTTTTCGCCGGTGAGGGCGTCGCCGGTGAGCAACCGGGTGATGCCCGGGTTGCGCTCGGTAAACGCCAGCAGCAGGGTGAGAATCTGTTCTACCTGATCACTGGCCTTGCCGTCTTCCATGATGCGGTTGATGCGCGAAAAAATGGCCTCTTCAATAAAGCTGATCAGCCCTTCGAACATTTTCGCCTTGCTGGGAAAATGCCGGTACAGCGCCGCCTCGGATACCCCCACTTCTTTTGCCAGCCCGGCGGTGGTAATGCGCCCACCGGGAGCGGCTTCCAGCATGTGGGCGAGCGACTGCAGAATCTGCTCTTTGCGCGACGGTGTTTTATCGGTCATGAAGTATCGTTCCCAGTTCTAAGCAACAAGTTTCTGGTTGCAACGCGAGTGCCAGAGGTATATCACAGGCAAACATCGCGCCCAACGTTCCCGGGCTTGTTACTGCGGTTTTATTTTTCACTGTTGTAGCGTTTCGCGGCAATCCCCTTTGCCGCAGATTTAGTTGAAAGTGAAAAGTTTAAAGTTGAAACGCGGTTTGAGTCTGTGGATTTTGCAGGGGCGTGCCCGCGATTGCCGGTAAGGGCGCGGGCTGCTGCCGTTAAAAACCCAAAACACGTTTGGCGCGCTTTCAACTTTGAACTTTCATCTTTCAACTAGTCTTTGCTGATCAGGGTGCCGATCCCCTTGTCCGTGAGGATTTCCAGCAGTACCGCGTGGGACACCCGGCCATCGATAATGTGGGCGGTGTGGACGCCGTTTTGTACTGCTTCCAGGGCGCAACCGATCTTGGGCAGCATGCCCCCGTAGATGGTGCCGTCCTTGATCAGGCTGTTGACCCGTTCGGTGGTGAGCCCGGTGAGGATCTGGCCCTGTTTGTCTTTCAGGCCGGCCACGTTGGTGAGCAGAATCAGTTTTTCTGCCCGCAGCACTTCGGCCACCTTGCCAGCCACCAGGTCGGCATTGATGTTGTAGCTGGTGCCGTTGTCGTCCACGCCGATGGGGGCGATAACGGGGATGAAGTCGCTGCCGGCGAGAAGGTCGATAATGCGGGTGTCGATGCCCTGCACTTCGCCCACGTGGCCGATGTCGATGATTTCCGAGGCCTGCAGTTCCGGGCTGTCGGCGTCGCTGGCCTTGAGCACCATCTTGCGGGCCTTGATCAGGCGTCCGTCCTTGCCGGTGAGGCCGATGGCCTGGCCGCCGTTGTGCTGGATCAGGTTGACGATGTCCTTGTTGACCAGGCCGCCGAGCACCATTTGCACCACGTCCATGGTTTCCCGGTCGGTGACACGCATGCCCTGAACAAATTTCGATTCCTTGCCCAGCCGCTCCAGCAGGTCGCCGATCTGGGGGCCGCCGCCGTGCACGATCACCGGGTGGATGCCGATCTGCTTCATCATCACCACGTCACGGGCGAAGCTGTTCTTCAGCTCCTCGTTCTCCATGGCATTGCCGCCATATTTGATAACGACGGTGGTGCCGGAAAAACGCTGAATGTAGGGCAGGGCCTCAATCAGAATCCGGGCGGTGTCGTGGGCACTGTTGGTGTCCATGGAGTCTCCTTGAATAGGGGCCTGCACGCGGTGCGGTGCACGCAAGCACGCCAAATCGTAGCGGTCAGGTATTGCATCGGCGCACTCTGCTGCGGGCCGAGCTGTGCGGCGGAGATGGCATTGTGGCCATTTCCGCCTTGCGAATGCTGGCGATTATACGCGCTGGCGTGCCGCTTGTTACGTTTTGCGTGCGGCTAACTTGATCAAAACGGCAGTGTCAGGCTCTCATCCACAGCTTGCAGGTGCTTGCGGAACTGGTTTTTGACCCGTTCCAGTGCCTCTTCGTCGCGGCCTTCGAAGCGGGCCACCAGCGAGGGCGTGGTATTGGAGGCGCGCACCAGCCCCCAGCCATCGGGGAAATCCACACGCAGTCCGTCGATGGTGGTAGGTCGGCCACCGGCGAATTGTTCGGCGCGGGCCGTAAGAGCATCGATCAGCGCAAACTTGTTGTCATCGCTGGCATCAATATAGAGCGCCGGGGTGGTGACACCGGTTTTCAGCTGGTCGAACACCTGGCCAGCGGTGTCGTCCTGCAAGGAGAGGATTTCCAGCAGCCGGGCGCCGGCATAGGCGCCGTCGTCGCAGCCGAACCAGCGGTCGGCAAAGAAGATATGCCCGCTGATTTCCCCAGCCAGGGCGGCGCCGCTTTCCTTCATTTTTGCCTTGATCAGAGAGTGCCCGGTTTTGTACATCAGGGGGCGGCCGCCGTTCTTGCGGATAATGGCGGGCAGGGCGCGGCTGCATTTCACGTCGAAGAGGATGTCGGCGCCGGGGCTGCGGCCGAGCAGGTCCTTGGCAAACAGCATGAGCAGGCGGTCCGGCCAGATGATTTCGCCGCTGTTGGTGACCACGGCCACGCGGTCGCCGTCGCCGTCGAACGCCAGGCCCAGGTCCAGGTCTTCCTGCTGGACGATGCGGATCAGGTCGGCCAGGTTGTCCGGGTTACCGGTGTCCGGGGCGTGGTTGGGGAAGTTGCCGTCGATCTCGGTGTACAGCGGCGTCACCTCGCAGCCCAGCTGGGTGAACAGCCGTGGGGCCAGCTCGCCGGTGACGCCGTTGCCACAGTCGATGGCAATTTTCAGGGGCCGGGCCAGCACGATGTCGTTGGCGATGTCGTTCAGGTAGCGGTCGCTGATGTCGCGCTCTTCTTCGCGGCCGCTGCCTTCGCTGAAGGCCTTGTTCTGGATGCGCTGCTTGAAGGTCTGAATGCGGTCGCCGTGTAGCGTTTCGCCGTTCATGACGATTTTCAGGCCGTTGTGCTGAGCCGGGTTGTGGCTGCCGGTGAGCATGACGCCGGTCTGGGTTTCCAGCACTTCGGTACCGTAGTAAAGCACCGGGGTGGGTACCTGCCCTAAGTTGACCACGTCGCGGCCAGATTCCAGCAGGCCCTTGATCAGTGAGCGGCTGAGCTCCGGGCTGGACAAGCGGCCGTCGCGGGCCACCAGTACGGTTTGCTGACCCAGTTCGCCGGCTTCAGTGCCAATAGCACGGCCCAGCAGGTAGACGCCCTGGGCGGTGAGGGTGTCGCCGGCCACGCCGCGGATATCGTAGGCGCGGAAAATACTGTCCGGCAGGGACTCGGTGCCGTTGTCGTCATCCATCAACAGAATGCTGTCGTCGTCGCTTTCTTCCACTATCAGGGCATCGGGTTTGGCGGTAGCTTTGGGGCGTGCGGGGCCAGCGCGGTCGCGCAGTTTTTTGGCCAGGCGGGCGGAGGCTTCGTTGACGCTGGTGAAGAGCGGGAAGTGGAAATGGTCGCGGGCGGTGACGCCGGGTTGGCGCGTCAGCTCATCGCTGTAGCGAATCAGTTCGGCGGCGTCCTGGCGCAGTGCCCGGGTCAGCAGGCGGTTCACCAGCAGGGTGCATAACAGGATCACGACTACCCCCAGGGCGATGCCCAGGGTGGCGACGATCAGGCTGTTGCCGTCCGGTGCGCGCAAGGTCAGGGTGACCTGAACCGGGCCCTGGCTGACCTGGGCGGTGCCGCCGTTGGCGCGTTGTTTGTTATCGAACAGGGGGCTGCCGCCGTAGGTGACGCTGAGCGCACTGCCCTCCGGCATGGCTGCACGCAGGGTGGTGGCCAGCGGAGCCAGAGACTGGGTGAGCAACAGGCTGCCGGTCTGGTTTTTGGTGGCGCGGGCCATGACCAACTGGGGGGGAGCACCGGCAATAATCACCGGACCGGGCTGCTGGCCCAGACGGACATTTTTGAGCAGCTCCTGGGCGGTGTAGCTGAACTGGGCGGTATCTGCCCCGCGGCGGGGAACGAGCTGCACGGTAGCATCGGGAAGCCACTGGTTCTGGTGCACGTTGAAGCTGGACAGGTTGCCGTCGGAGAGTGCCTGGTTCACGTCGCTGCGGTCGCTGAGTATGTCCAGCTGCTGGCGGGAGGCCTGGATGGTGTTGCTCGCCTGGCTGGCCAGTGATTGAGCCAGCAGTCGGGCCTGGGCGTTCTGTTGCTCGGGCTGCAGCTGGCTGGCTTGGTAGGCGTAGAGGCAGCCGGTGGCGGCGACCACGGCCACGATGCCGGCGGCGACCAGCGGTAGCAGCTGCTTCATGGTGCTGGTGGACTTGCCTTGCTTGTTGTCGCTCTTGTTCCCCATATCCCCTCCGCTTGCCCGGCGCTGCCACGGTGTTGTTGTGTTTGGGTCGTGGTGCGCGCTGTGATGCGTACTTGTGCTGCTGTGGTTGTTGTTTTGTGTCCGGTGCTTCTTGTGCCGGGCCTCAGTGACGCCCGCTGTGGCCGAAACCGCCCTCGCCCCGTTCGCTGGCGCTGAAGCTTTCCACCTGTTCCAGTTCTACCTGCATGACCGGCACGATCACCAGCTGGGCGATGCGCTCACCGGGTTCCAGGGTGAAAGGCTGTTGCCCCCGGTTCCAGCAGGAAACCATCAGCTCGCCCTGATAGTCCGAGTCGATCAGCCCCACCAGATTGCCCAGCACAATACCGTGCTTATGACCCAGGCCGGAGCGCGGCAGAATCATGCCGGCGTAGCCCGGGTCGTCAATGAAAATGGACATGCCGGTGGGCAGCAGTTCGGTATCCCCGGGTTGCAGCGTCATGGGTTCCTTGACCATGGCGCGCAGGTCCAGCCCGGCGGAGCCGTCGGTGGCGTAGTGAGGCAGTGGAATGCTGTTGCCAAGGCGGGCGTCGAGTACCCGGTATTGCAGTTTCATGGGTCTGTTCCTGATTAAACGCTGGACGCCAAAAGCCTGAAGCCAGACAAACATCAAAACAGGCGTTTCAACGTGGATCCGGTGTTTGGCGTCTGGCGTCCGGCAGACTTTATTGTTTGTCAGGCGTCCGGCATTGGGCGTCTGGCGTTATCAATCTTTATACCGTATCGCGATCAATTCGATCAGCTGCTTGGCGATCTGGGCCTTGGAGGCCAGTGGCAGCACCTTGTGGCCGCTGGGCCAGATCACCGTGAGTGCGTTGTTGTCGCTGTTGAATCCCACGTTGGTGCCGGAGACGTCGTTGGTGGCGATCATGTCGAGCTTTTTGTTCACCAGCTTGCCCTGGGCGTAGGCCATTACGTCCTGGGTCTCTGCTGCAAAACCGACGGTAAAGGGGCGTTTGGCGTGTTCGGCCACGGATGCCACGATGTCCGGGTTTTTCACCAGTGTCAGGTGAATTTCCTCGGTGGATTTCTTGATCTTGTGGTCAGCGGTCACGGTGGGGCGGTAATCCGCCACGGCGGCGGTGGCGATAAACACATCGCAGCCGTTTTCCACCACGTCCATGCAAGTCTCGTACATGTCCACGGCGCGCACCACATCCACGCGCTCTACCCGTGACGGGGTGGGCAGATTCACCGGCCCGGCGATCAGGGTGACTTTGGCTCCTGCTTCGGCGGCGGCTTCGGCCAGCGCAAAACCCATTTTCCCGGAGCTTTTGTTGGTGATGTAGCGCACCGGGTCGATGGATTCGCGGGTGGGGCCGGCGGTGATCACCACATGCTTGCCGGTGAGCAGCTGGTAGTCGAACACTTCCGCGGCCTGCTGGATGATTTCCAGCGGTTCGATCATGCGTCCGGCGCCCACTTCGCCGCAGGCCTGGCTGCCGCTGCCCGGGCCGAACACGGTGATGCCTTTTTCCTGCAGGATCAGCTGGTTCTTCTGGGTGCTGAGATCTGCCCACATCTGCTGGTTCATGGCCGGGGCAATGGCGATCGGTGCGCCGGTGGCCAGGCACAGGGTGGTCAACAGGTCGTTGCCGTGGCCGTGGGCCAAACGAGCCATGAAATTGGCGGACGCTGGCGCAATCAACACCAGGTCTGCCCAACGGGCCAACTCGATATGGCCCATGGCCGCTTCGGCGGTGGGGTCCAGCAGGGTGGTGTGCACCGGGTGGCCGGAGAGGGCCTGCATGGTCAGCGGAGTGATGAATTCACAGGCGCCCTGGGTCATGACGACTCGCACTTGTGCGCCCACATCCTGCAGCCGGCGCACCAGATCGGCGGCTTTATAGGCGGCAATACCGCCGGTGACGCCCAGCAGGACCCGTTTGTTCATCAGACGTTGCATGCAAAAACCCTTGTTTGGATGACGGCAGGCATGGCGAATCTCCACTGCCGCTGCAGCTGCAAGGCTGCTATCAAGTCAGGCTGCATAGAGTAGCACTGTATAAGAGACGCGGCACGCAGGACGCAACAGGCTGCACGCAAAACAAAATGTGGCATCGGAGGTGGTGAGTTTTGAGTCGGCGATATAAGGAATTGCGAGTGTGGCAGGCGGCGATGGAGCTGGCTGTGGCTACGTATGGATTGTCGCGCAGGTTTCCTCAAGGGGAGGTGTTCGGATTGGCGTCGCAGATGCAGCGAGCCGGCCTGAGTGTGCCGTCCAATATTGCGGAAGGCTATGGCCGGGGTGGTGATGTGGAGTTCAGGCGTTTCCTGCGTATTGCGAGAGGGTCGCTCTTTGAGCTGGAGACTCAGCTTATGGTGGCGGAGCGTCTCGGGTATGGCGGGAAAGAGGACCTGAAACCCATGATCGAAAAAGTGTTTGCCCTTCTGTCGGGCATGTTGAGAAAGCTGGAGGCAAGGTGATGAGTGATTTTTCCGTGTTGCGTGTGTGCATGATGCGTGGAGCGTGCTTGTGGCCATAACAGACTGGCCGACGGAGGAGCGGCCGCGGGAGAAGTTGTTGGCACGGGGTGCCGAGGCGCTCAGTGATGCGGAGTTGTTGGCGATTTTTCTGCGTACCGGGCAGCAGGGCCTGACGGCGGTGGATCTGGCCCGTCGGCAGTTGGCGGGCAGCGGGGGCTTGCGGGCCATGCTGGACTTGAGTCCGGAGCGTATGGCGCATCTGCCCGGTATGGGGACGGCCCGGCGGGCGTTGTTGCTGGCGGCACTGGAGCTGGGGCGGCGGTATCTGGCCGAACCTCTGGAGCGAGGGCAGCCTCTGGATAACCCGGACAAGGCCGGACAGCTGCTCATGGCTCAGTTGCGCGGGTTGCCGTTCGAGGTATTTGCCTGCCTGTTTCTGGACAACAAGCACCGTCTGATTGCCTTTGAAAAGCTGTTTCAAGGCACCATTGATGCGGCGGCGGTTTATCCGCGGGAAGTGGTTCGTAGAGCCATGGAGCATAACGCTGCTGCGGTGATCCTGGCTCACAACCACCCATCGGGTGTGGCTGAGCCCAGCCAGTCGGATCATGCGATTACGCGTCGGCTGGTGGAGGCATTGGGCCTGGTGGAGGTGCGGGTGCTGGATCATCTGGTGATTGGCGATGGCGGCTGGGTGTCGCTGGCGTCTCGTGGGGCGTTGTGAAAATGCCTGACGCTTGAGGCTGGATTCCTGACGGAAGAAATGGGGCGTCTGTGGCACGTCAATGGGCCGTTGATGCCGCTATGCCGCGTGTGGCCCACGTTCCAGCCGTCATGGATGGCCATTTATCGGCGTTTGGGTTTCGGTGTTTGGCGTCCAGCTATCGTTTAAATCAAGATTTCGCTTGAAACTTGAGCGGTGGATTGGTATAAAACGCGCCTTTTCCGGGGCTCTACCGTCCCCCGCAAGAAGTTTTACGGAGCAAGACAATGTCCAAAGTTTGCCAGGTGACCGGTAAGCGCCCTGTAACGGGCAATCGCGTTTCCCACTCGAACATCAAGACCAAGCGTCGTTTCGAGCCGAACCTGCACCACCACCGTTTCTGGGTTGAGTCCGAGAAGCGTTTCGTGCGTCTGCGGGTGAGCTCTAAAGGTATGCGCATCATCGACAAGAAAGGTATCGACTCTGTATTGTCCGATATCCGTTCTCGCGGCGATCGCGTTTAAGGCTAACAGAAGGAGTTAACCCATGGCCGGTCCTATTCGTGAAAAAATCCGCCTGGTGTCCTCTGCTGGCACTGGTCATTTTTACACCACCACCAAGAACAAGCGTCTTCATCCTGAAAAGATGGAAACCAAGAAGTATGATCCGGTCGTGCGTAAGCATGTGGCCTACAAGGAAGCGAAGATCAAGTAATGATCTTCTAGCTTGCCTGCCTGGCAGCGGACATAAAAAAACCCGGGATCTCCCGGGTTTTTTTATGTCTGGAGAAAAGTGCGCGCAAGAGAGGCTGATTTGCATATCAAATCTGCGCTTGGAAAGTCCGTCTATCGTCTTTCCTGCTCCGAACAGAGGTTTGACCTGCGTCACAAAACGGTGCTGGTGCTAGCTTTACAGGACCGGGAGGTTTTGCAACAAAAGGCTACATGCCCAGCGTTGTGAAGGACATCACAGTTGCATAGGATTGAACCGTAAGTTCATATTTGCGCATATGTGATGGTTTTGGGATAAGTTTGGTAACCCGCACAAAGAGCGTGCACGGAGAGCACTATGAGTACTTTGACTATGATTTCTCAATTTATCTTTACCCGTCTTTACAGCCAGTTGCCAGGTCGCGCGCGTAAGCAGCGTGGTGCCAGTGCGCTGGAGTACATTGTTCTGGCCGCTGCGCTGATCATTATCATTGGCGTGTTGGCGACGAATGGTACTGTTAGAACGGCACTAGAGACTGCGTTTACTGACTTGTTTACTGAGGCGTCTGACACGACTCCTCCGGCTGGTTAGGATCGTTTATATGCGAAAGCGACAAAAAATCGTTGGGGCTGTAGCGCTGGAGTTTCTGATGCTGTTCCCCTTCGTTGTCGCCATGTTATACGGCGCGGCGGTATACGGCCTGACATTCTTTGCCCAGTACCGGATGCAGGATGCGGTGGACAATGCGGTATCCACCGCGTTGTACATTGACCGGTCTGCGTTACAGGGGGCGGCGTTGGCTACTTCAGTGACGCAGCGTGCCAATACGGCACTGACCGGGTTGGTGGCAGAGTTGCCACCCAGTCTGCGCGATCTGAATGCTGACGGTGCCTGCAACATGGAAACAGTGGGGGGGATAGAAATGCTCCACTGTCGCCTGGTTTACCCGAATTATCAGACTAATCCGGTGGTGCCGGCGCTGAGCTTCGGTATGTTGGGGGAGTTTCCTCCCTTGCCGGACCGGCTGGATGCGGAGGCGCGGGCCGCATTCTGATTCTGCGTGCCCGCCACAAGAACCAGAAACAGACAGGGATGTTCCGGAGAGAACATGGGATCAAGACTGCTGTACATGTTGCCGGCGCTGGCAGTGGCGCTGGTGGCGTTGATCTTGGCATTGGTGGGATTAAGTCGCGATCCGACACCAGCGTTGGTGGTGAAGAATGAGGGGGCGGATACAACGTCGTCCACTCAGGAAGCGCCGAGCTATCGCTATTGGGTGGTGACACAAAGCCTGAATGTCGGGGATACACTTGATGAAGAGTCCTTGGCGGTGGTGTCATCCCCTGCGCCAATTGCCAATGTGCTGACCGCCGATGAAACGGTGGTGGGCAAGGAGCTTCGCCAGTTTGCCCGTCCGGGTGAGCTGCTTTCCCGTAATCATCTTGAACCAGGCGGCACGCTTCCCGGTGCCTTGCCCACGGGGTTCCGTGCGGTGGGGGTTGCCGTGGATGACGTGGTCATGGCAGGTGGCTTGTTACAGCCCGGCGACCTGGTGGATGTGGTGGTGGCGTTTCGCAAGGTCGAGCGGGATAACCCGGCGGCGCTGGTGCTGCTGCGCAATATTCAGGTGCTGGCGGTAAAAGGCGCCATGGCTGCAGCCACCAGTGACCAGGACCGTGAGGCCCAGCGCCGAAACAACACCGTGGTGCTGGCTGTGCCTAAAGATAAAGTGCCGCCGCTGTTGTTGGCCGCAGAAGAGGGCTCGGTGCGTCTGGCGGTGGTCGCCAGTGATGACAAGGACGGCGATAAAGAGGCGGTGGCCAGCGCCCGGGATAGCAAGAGCAAACCGGTTTATTACAAGGATCTGTTCCCGACCACTCGCGCCCCTGCGCCGCAGGCCAAGTCGCCGGGACAGCGAGTCGAAGTCTATGAAGGATCGGACTCAAGGAGCACTTATGTGCGTTAAGGGTGGGATGAAAGGGGCCGTTTGGGCCGCAATGGCAACGTTACTGTGGTTGATGACCACTGTGGCGCAGGCACAGGATCTGACCGATTCCATGCGGCTGGCGCCGGGGGACCAGAAAGTGCTTACGTTCCCGTCGGCGGTGTCCAAGGTGGCGACCTCGGACCCGGGGGTGGCGGCACTGACCGTCACCGGCAGTGCGGAATTGTTGCTGACCGCGAAAGCGGAAGGGTCAGCCGTGCTGTCGGTCTGGTTGCGCGACAGCAGCAAGCCGCTGCGCAGCACGGTGGTGGTGGCGACAACCCTGGGGGATGCCTTGCCGTTCGGGACCCAGGTGCAAACGGATATTCGTGTGTTGGAAGTCAGCCGTTCCGAGCTGAATCAACTGGGCATGAGTTACAGCAACACCTTTAATGGTGGCCAGTCTGCGGTCGGTATTGCGTCGCCAGGCTCCGGCTTTCAGGTGCCAGGGGCAGTACCGACCCCGCTGGGCACTGAAGGCTTCAACTTGTTTGGTTTTGGGCCCAACTCGGTGTTGGCTATCAATGCGCTGGAAGCCGGGGGGTTTGCCTATACATTGGCGGAGCCGTCATTGACCAGCCTGTCCGGGCAAAGCGCAAGTTTCCTGTCTGGTGGCGAATTTCCGGTGCCCACCCGCAGTACCACCGATGGCGTGCAGATCGAATTCAAGGAATTCGGGATCGGCCTGAGCCTGACGCCCACCGTTATCGACAAGAATCAGATTATTCTCAAGGTGGCCCCCGAAGTGTCTGAACTGGATTTTTCCGCCGGGGTGGAAACCGGGGGAGTGGCGGTACCGGGTCTGCGGGTGCGGCGAGCAGAAACCACTGTGTCCCTGGCGCCGGGGGAAACTTTCATCATCAGTGGCTTGGTAAGTCGTAACACCATTAACAGCAGTTCCCGTTTACCGGGTATCGGTAACATTCCGTTGCTCGGCGCCTTCTTCCGTTCCTCACGGATCGAGAAGGACGACAAGGAATTGGTGATGGTGGTGACACCGCATCTGGTCACGCCGCAGGAAGCCACCAGTCCGCCGGTGACCTTGCCGGGCGCAGGCTATCACTCCAGCAGCATGGGCTGGCTGGATATGGCCACCGAAAGCCGTCGCGGCTCCCAACCCATCCGTCATGGACTGAGCTGGTGATGCTATGAGTGACCACGACATTGTTCTTTCGGTTGTTGATGATGATGGTATTGAGGCCTGGCTGGAGCGGGTCGTCGACGAACCGTTTCGGCTGGAGCAGGTCAGCCGTTCCGACCTGACCCGGGTGCTGCGTTTGCTGGAGGCGACTACCGCCCATGTGGTGATGGTGGAGATTTCCGAAGCGGATATGGACCAGTCCCTGGCCATTATTACCGCACTGACCAGTGCCCGGCCCTGGGTAACGGTGATCACCGTTTGTGCCCGGGCCAATCAGGAATTGTTGCTGCAGGCCATGCGTGCCGGTGCACGGGATTGTTTTGTTGCGGGTACGGATGCCGGCGATGTCCGGGAGCGCTTACGCCGCCATCAGTTATTGCGGGTGGGGCATTACGGTGACGAAGTGCGTTCCGGCACCAATAATCTCACCCTGGTGGCCTCGGCGAGTGCCACGGTGGATACCCGATTTTTGACCCAGAACGTGGCGTTGGCGCTGAACCGGCTGTTTCCCGGCGAGCGTTGCCTGGCCATTGATACCCAGCCGGGTGAGCGCGGTATTTTCTACCTGGATGTGCATAACGAGTACAACCTGGAGAACCTGCTGGCCAGCCCGGAAACCCTGGATGAAACCCTCATCGGCACGGCGCTGGAAGAATACCGGCCCGGGCTGCGGTTACTGGCTGGCGGCGTGGACAGTGGCAACTTGCAGGGGGATCGCAGCGCAGACCTGTTTATTGCCCTGAATCACCTGATGCAGATGTTCGATCGCATTGTCATCAATGTGGGGACGCTGGAAAGCCGTCACTGGGTACGTGCGCTGGGCATTCATGCCCGCCACCTGCTGGTGGCTATGCATCCATTGGTGGATCAGGCCCATGCGGTGCGCAGCCTGGGCAACGACTGGCGCTCCCATCTGGGCCGCGAGAGCCAGGTGAGCCTGGTGGTGGATGGCGTGGACAGCCATGTGCCGCCGGGTCTGGACGAACTGGCGGACACCGCCGGCGTACCGTTGCTTGGTGGCTTGCCAATGGACTGGCGGTACCGGCTGTTGGCCATGAATAGCGGGTTGCCGATTCAGGAGCAGTCGCCCCGGTGCCGTTATAGCCGGACTTTGCAGGCGCTGGTTGGCAAGCTGGAAATGCAGCAGGACGATGTGACCAGTTCCAGCTGGTGGCAACGTGTGCGCAGTAATGGGTAGCTGGCCTGCGCAATGAGCGTGGTGCCTGGCCTGAATAGCACTCAAGGCAACGGATAGCAGGAGCAGTTGTGGCCGGACGGATCGATGCGGAATATCAGCAGCTCAAGGATCGCACCCATCGGTGGGTCGTAGAGCGCCTGGACGAAGAAGGGATCGAGGTCGGCAATGCCGGCAGCGACCAGCTGTCGGATTTTGTCCGTACCACCGTGGGCCAGTATATCGCCCTGAACCGGGTCCCTCTTTCCACCCAGGATCTCAATCAGCTTGCCCGCGATGCGCTGGACGAAGTCACCGGCTTTGGCCCGTTGGAACCGTTGCTGGCGGACGAGCGCATCAATGACATCCTGGTGAACGGTCCTGACAGTGTGTTCATTGAAGTGTCCGGGGTGCTGCAAAAGGCATCGGTGCGTTTTATCGATGACGACCATGTGGTGAGAGTGATTCGCCGCATGCTGGCGCCGCTGGGTCGACGGCTGGATGAATCCAGCCCCATGGTGGATGCCCGTCTGCCGGATGGCTCGCGGGTGAACGCCATTATCCCGCCGCTGGCGCTGGATGGCCCCAGCATCAGTATCCGTAAGTTCACGCGTAACCATCTGAGCGCCCAGGACCTGATCGATTCCGGCTCGCTTACCGAGGCCTGCCTGGACATCATGATCAAGGCGGTGGAGTCGCGCCGCAATATTATTGTCAGCGGTGGTACCGGTACCGGTAAAACCACCATGCTGAACCTGATCAGCCAGTACATTCCCCGCCCGGAACGCATTCTCACCATCGAGGATTCGGCGGAGCTGGTGCTGAATCATCCCCATGTGGTGCGGCTGGAAACGCGCCCGGCAAACACCGAGGGAAAGGGCCGGATCAGTGCCCGCGAGCTGGTGATCAATGCCCTGCGGATGCGCCCGGACCGGGTGATTCTCGGTGAAGTGCGCTCCAATGAAGTGATTGAGTTACTGCAAGCCATGAACACCGGCCATGAAGGCTCCATGAGTACCATCCACGCCAACAGTTCCCGCGATGCGCTGGTGCGTATTGAGACGTTGCTGGCGGTGAGTGGCTATGACGCAAGCGAAACCGCCATTGGGCGACTGATCGGTTCGGCTCTGGATATCATTATCCAGCTGGAGCGCACTTCGGATGGTCGTCGCCGGGTGAGTGAAGTGGTGGCGTTAACACCGACCAGTGATGATCTTTACCACATGGATTACCTGTACCGGAGTAATGATGAGCGCGGTTGAGCTGCTCGGCATGGCACAGGTGCTCGGCATCATTGCGGTGCTGACGGTGCTGTTGCAGCTGCTCTGGTTCCGTTACCGGCAGCGCAGCCTGGTCAGCGACCGGGTGCGCCAGCGGTTACAGCAACGCACCGAGCTGGGCCAGGAACTGGGGCAGACACGGGTGGTCAGCGGGCCGTTGGAGCGTCTGTTGCTGCGCGCGGATATTCGCCTGTCGCGTACCCAGTTGACGCTGATGGGCATTGTCATCTTTGTCATGCTGGCGCTGGTGTTGGCGTCGTCCGGTTTTATTGCGGCCGTCGTGGTGGCCTTGTTCATTATGGCGAGCCTGTGGCTGTACTGGCGTTTCCGCTTTCAGCAGCAGCGCCGTGCCATTTTTGAATCCCTGCCGGGGATTATGGATTCGACCCTGCGCTACATGGGGGCGGGCCGTTCTCTGGAAGCGTCGCTGCTGGAGTCGTTCCACGATGCACCACCGGTGTTTCAACCGCTGACATTCCGGCTGCGCAGTGCAGTGGAATCCGGGCGTGATTACACCGGCTTGTTCGATGATTTTGCGCGGCTTTATCGAGTGCCATCACTGGTGCTGGTATCCATTGCCCTGCGCACCTCTGCCCGCTTCGGCTCTTCCATCCGGCCGGTCTTGCAGCAGGTAGCCAACTCCCTGCGTTCGCAGCAGGAGTTGCGCCGTGAGTTTCTGGCGTCAACCGCAGAAACCCGGTTTACCGCGGGGGCCTTTACGCTGCTGCCACTGGGGATGGCGGTGTACATGATGCTGATTAACGAAAAGTATGCCGATGTGCTTTTGCGTACGGACACCGGGCACACCATGTTGATTATCGCCGGCGTACTGCAGGGCATTGGTGTGGTGATTATCTGGCGCATGGTGCAGGGGGTGGGGCGTGAGTGATCTGTTTCTGGTTCTGGCCGTCGCCCTGGTGCTGGTGGCCCTGTGGCTGTTGTTGTTCAAGGCGCGGGAATGGGAAATGCGGGCGAGGGTGCAGGCCCGCTTGCACGACACAGCGGGCACCCGTGTGGAGAGCGAAGGGAGCGGTTTCTGGTTATGGCGTTTGTCCGGAGCGCTGACGGAATCGTCGCTGGCTGCCAGTGATTACGAAGATATCCGCCTTGCGCTGAAAGGCATGGGGAAAAGCCGCGAGCAGTCTCAGGTTATCTACTTGTTGTCCTGCTGGTTGCTGCCCGTGTTCGTGGCGGTGATTGGGTTTCTCTTTTTCGGCGCGCTGGGTGGGCTGTTGATGTCAGCGGCAGGATTTATTCTGCCGCGCAGAACCATTCGAGGCATGGGGGCGCAGGCAGAAATGCGTCAGAACCTGGAAGCCGTGGAGCTGTGTCATATGACGCGGATGCTGATGGAGGCGGGGCTGTCGCTGGAGCGGGTGCTACGCATTATTGGTGTGCAGGGCCGGCCGCTGCTGCCAATCCTGATTGCGCGCATTGACCGGTTCAACCGGTTGATGAAATCCGGCGCGGAGCGTACCCAGGCGCTGGATGAGTTGGGTGAAAATAAACGGATCCCGGTGCTGCGCAGTTATGTGGTGCTGATGAAACAGAGCAGTCAGTTAGGGGCTGGTGTATCGCACAGCTTGGACCAGATTATTGACGAAGCACAGAACGTGGAGCGCAACCGGATTCGGGAAGAAACCAACCGGATCGGGGCGAAAATGACGGTGATCATGATGGCATTCATGTTGCCGGCGTTATTTATTCTGATTGGTGGCCCGGCGGTGGTGTCCATTGCCGAGGCGTTGACACGATGAAAGGGAGCAGGGACATGCGTGGCAGTAATTGGGGAGGTCTGTGCGCTGGGGCGCTGCTGACAGTGCTGGCGGGCTGCGCCCACCAAAGCGCGCCTGCACAGGCGAGCGGCACCGTGGATGTGTCTGGCATTGTCTGCAAGGACGCACTGCAGCCAGAGCAAAGGGTGGACCTGGAAATGGTCGATACCCTGATGGCCAAGGGGCGCAACTATGCGGCGCTGGCGCAGCTGGAGAATGATCCGATGAACGCCATCGATCACTGGTTGCGTTACGGCCAGTTGTTGGCGGCGTCCGGCAAACTGGAAGAATCGGAAGAGGTGTATCGGGCCATGGCCAACCGTTGTGGTGATGGCCGCAGCGAGCATGGCCTGGGCATGGTGTTGCTGAAGCGCCATGAGGTCATGTCGGCAATTTCACATCTGGAAAAAGCCCGTGATATGGCACCGGCCACCTCCCAGGTGCGCAACGATTACGGTTATGCATTGTTGCTGGTCGGCCGTTATGACGATGCGGCATTTGAATTGCGCACGGCCCTGGAATTGGCGAATGGCCAGGGTCCGGTTCGCCAGAACCTGGCGGTGGCTTACCTGATGAGCAATAACCAAAAAGGCATTCAGGAATTGCAGTCTCAGTACGGTTTTTCCGAGGACGAAATGGCCTATGCGGAGAAACTCAGTCAACAGTTCGGGAGGGTTGCACCATGAATAAATGGCTTCTTGTGCTTCTTCTGCCGGGCCTGGCCGTGGCGGCCGAGCCCGAGCAGAATTATAGCTTCGGTGTATCCGATCAAGTGGTAGACAACGTGCCGGAAACCGTCACCGACTGGTTGCTAAACCAGCAGCGGGATTCTCGTCCGGCAGCAAAAAGCGAGCTCTCAGCGCCTATCTATGTGGATACTCAGCGTCGCCTGGCGGATTCCTTCCGCACGGCCATACCGGACACCTTCGGTGAACAGACCCGCGACGAGTAATCGCCGGCGCGAGCAGGGCGCCCTGACGGTGATTACACCGCTGCTGTTGTTGATTGTCGTCATCCTGTCGGTGATGGCACTGGATGGCGCGCGCCTGTACATGCTGCGCGGCGAAATGCAGGCGCAGGTGAATGTGGCGGCACAGGCGGCGGCGGGCGAAGCGCAAAGTTGCGGTGGTCAGTTTGTCAGTACGGCCGTGATTCAGTCCCGGGCCCTGGCTGCTGCGCAGGCTCAGGGTTTTAATGCAGAGGACGGCACGCTGCAAGTTCAGGTCGGGCTGATTGAAGATGCGGACGGCAGCAATGTCCTTTCGTTTCGTCCGGTGAATTTTGTTGAAGAAAGTAATGCTGTGCTGGTGACCTATACCCGTAGCGAACCCATTTCTTTGTTATTGCCCGAGTCCACCTTTGGCACGCTGGAAATGTCGGTGAATGCGGCTGCCCGCAAAGAAGTAACCGCGACGATTAGCGCTGCCGGAGGTACTGCCGGGGTGGGTGGCGATGGCTCACTGTTGGGCTCGTTGCTGGGTGTGGTCTTGAATCAGCCGGGTTTTTCTCTGGATCCAACCAGTCTGGATAGCCTGGAAAACGCCACCGTGCAGTTGGGAGATTTATTGTCCACGTTGGGAGTGGATGATCTGACGGAGTTGCTGGGGCTGGATGCCGATCAGCTGGCGTCGGCGATTGCGGATGTGGGAGGCGTTGCCGCACCGGTTGCTTCTTTGCTGGATGATATTGCTACCTCGCAAGGTATTGAAACCATCAAGGTCAGCGATGTGATTGAGGTGGTTGAGGCGACCTCAGTACCGGAAGACAGTGAGTTTCCGGTCTATGATCTGGTGATCAGCCTGGTGTTGAATCTGGCTGAGCAGCAACAGGCCGGTGAAGGAGGGGTGCTGGCTCTGCCATTGAATATCAATGACCTCAATATCCCATTGATTGCAGATATTGAAACGGTGGATCTGGGGCTGCACGTGGGTGAACCTCCCACGGTGGCCATCGGTCCGGCGAGGCAGGATGCTGATGGTAACTGGAGGACGCAGTTTTACGCGCCGGATGTGACCTTGCAGTTACGGGCAAGCGCCGAGATTCTGCCAATCAATATATTGGGTCTTGTGACATTTTCTCTGGCGGATTTGGAAATCCCCTTGGCGGTGAACGCAGGGGGCGGGCGTGGGTACTTGGTTGCTGCTGACTGTGCGGCGGGTTCTTCCAATACGGTGGAATTTACGGTCGACCTGGAAAGGGAGGTAGCCCGAATTGTGACAGGAAGCTTGGATAGTGAGGGCGAATTGCAATCCTCGCCTCTGGATGCGGATGTGGGCCGCGTCAGTCTCCTGTTCGGTTTGTTGTCGATTGATCCGCTGCTGCATCTTGATGCCGAACTTGATGGCACTGTACCGGGGGTAGCAGAAACGGTGGTGTTGGATCCTCGTTATGATCTTTATTGTGACCCGTTGGCTGGCTGTGCCGAAGTGGGCTATGAGGATCTGGGAAGTGGCTTGGCCGGTCTTAATCTTGGGCTTACGGTGAACGCAAGTTTGCTGGAAGGGACGCTGGGGGGTATATCGCTTGGGCAGGTTTTGAACCCCGTGGTCGATTTGGTTGAGGGTCTGCTTGCGGACGTGGTTGTTAGTCTGGGCGATGCGTTGATCAATCCTCTGCTGCGCACATTGGGCGTCGGTCTGGGAGGGATTTCGGTGAACGTTTCAGCGGCAAACCAGGATGCCATTCAGGTGATTGAGAACATCACCGTTGCGTCCGGGCAGGGCTGAACATGTAAGTCGGTATTCAATGCTGGCCGACCAAGAAAGGTTCATCACGGATTAGCGTGAATGACGACACTTTTTGTCGTGTTGTTGGTACCCCTGAACTTAGCTAAACGCTCGACACCGGATGCTTGACGTAAAACCTCATAGTCTGAGTGGCTGTCGCTATTACGGTATCTTTTTTGAGGGCTATCCAGATCCATTATTCAGGGAGTCATTGAGCCATTCGTTTTGCGAAGATCACATAGCGGCCATGGCTTTGCATGCAAGCGTCCGTCGTCGGGCATCTAGCGCCCAGCGATTGTCGGGGCTGGATAACGAGATAACGTCTGAAATCGACTCATCACTCAATTTCGCGATGAGCCAAAAAACGGAGAAAATGCTTAGGAGGAGATGAATCAAAAACGGCCGCATTAGCGGCCGTTTTCGGTTCAGGCAGTGGCGTGCCGGTAGTGGGGCAGCCGATCGGCGAATTCCTGTAGTGCATGGATGCCGGATTCGCGGGCGTCGTGGCACCACTTCTCCAATGCGTCCACCATTTCCGATGAGCTGCGGCTGGTCTGTGTCCAGATATCCTGCAGGCGCAGACGGAACTGGTAAATCGCTTCCAGGGTTTCGTTGTTCTCGGTCAGGCTCTTCAGGCGCAGTTCCTGATTGGGCTTGATCAGAGTGAGGTCCCGGTGCAGCAACGCCTTGGCGCGGCCGTACAGGTCTCGGGTGGCGTCACAGGCGCGGGCCTGTTCCTGTTTGAAGACCGGCGCGATCACGGTTTTGCGGTAATGACGCATGACCTGAAAACGGTGCTGCATGACACCGCGCAGCGCGTCCAGGTCGATGCCGCGGGCACTTTTTTCCAGTGCTGGTTTCGGCGCGACTTTCTTCACCTTGGCCAGTCCGAGCATCTCGAACAGGCGAATCCAGGCCCAGCCGGCATCGAATTCAAAGCTGCGTACGGACAGCTTGGCGGAGTTCGGGTAGGTGTGGTGATTGTTGTGCAGCTCTTCGCCGCCAATCAGGATGCCCCAGGGGGAAATATTGCGCGACGCATCAGCGCACTCGAAATTCCGATAACCCCAGTAGTGGCCCAGGCCGTTGATGACACCGGCGGCGAACAGCGGGATCCAGATCATCTGAACGGCCCACACGGTAATGCCCGCGGCGCCAAACAGCAGCAGGTCGATGACGGCCATCAGGGCAATGCCGCCCATGGGAAAGCGGGAATAGACGTTACGTTCCACCCAGTCGTTCGGGCAGCCAGCGCCATATTTCTTCAGGGTCTCTTCGTTTTCCGCTTCTTCGCGGTACAGTTCGGCCCCTTCGCTGAGTACCTTGCGAATGCCTTTCACCACCGGGCTGTGCGGGTCCTCTTCGGTCTCGCACTTGGCGTGGTGTTTGCGGTGGATGGCAGTCCACTCCAGGGTGTTCTGGGCGGTGGTTAGCCATAGCCAGAAACGGAAGAAATGCTTGAGCACCGGGTGCATGTCCAGCGCCCGATGCGCGGAATAGCGGTGCAGGTAAACAGTGACGCTGATAATGGTCACGTGGGTCATGGCCAGGGTGATCAGCACCAAGGCACCGAGACTCGGAGCCAGAAGGCCCTCACTCAGATAATTCAGCATAGATGTCGCACAATAAAAAGACGGAGCCGCTATTGTGCCCTACCCGGGATGACGGACATAAGACACTAAACGGGTCAAATTCGGACTTTACGGCCAATCAGGGTCCCAAAGGTGCTTGCTGGCTGACGAATGGGTACTGCGGCTATTCGCTCCGTTGCAACAACAGGTGCCCCCGGGAATCGACGGAGGCATGCCAGCCAGCGGCCAGCCAGGTGGTGCCCACGGCTTCGTAGATCAGGGCGGGACCGGCGATATGCTGCCCGGCACCCAGTGTTTCGCGGTTATACACGGCCACAGGGGTGCTCTGGCCCGGCAAGCTGATGCGGCGCTCCGCTGGCGCTTCCTGAGTATGGTGGTTCGGCTGGCTTGGCGGGGTGCTGTGGGCCAGGCTCTGGACGCGTAAATTAACTTGCTCGACGGGGAGACCTAATTGATGGCCGAAGCGCTGTTGATGGGCCGCGTGGAAGCGGGTTTCCCGGTCGGCTTGCGTGGGCGCCCAGTCAATCTGCAGTACGGAGGATTGCCCCCGGTAGCACATGTCCACAAACACCCGGTGGCGAATCCGGTCTGCGCTGACGCCCTCCGTCATGAGTTCGACCTGGCCCTGTTGTTGCAATTGCTCAATACGTTCGAGCAAGAGGGCCTGGTTCGCCTGTTCTGGCAGTGCCTGTAGCATTTCCCGTTTGCGCGGGGCGTAGACCAGCCCTTCCGCAGACAGGACGCCCGCCCGTTGCGGAACAATGGCCTGGGTCATACCCAGATTGTCGGCCAGCGCACAGACATGCAGGCCGCCGGCGCCACCGAAGCTCATCAGTGCGAAGTCCGCTGGGTCGAAGCCTTTCTGGATGGAGATCACCCGCAGCGCCTGGGTCATGTGCTCGTTGGCCAGGGCCAGCACGCCTTCGGCGGCTTGCTGGCGCGTCAGGCCCAGCGCCAGGGCGAGCCTGTCCATGGCCTGTTCCGCGGCGGGCACATCCAGCGTCAGTGAGCCGCCGAGGGCAAAGTCCGGCTGCAGCCGGCCCAGCACCACATTGGCATCGGTGACCGTAACTTGTTGCCCGCCTTTGCCGTAGCAGGCGGGGCCGGGGTCGGCACCAGCGGATTGCGGCCCCACGTGCAGCAGGCCCGCGTCATCCACATAGGCCAGCGAGCCGCCGCCAGCGCCGATGGTGTGCATATCCACCATGGGAACGGCCACCGGATAGGGGCCAATGTGGCCCTGCTGCGTCAGGCGAATATCGCCATCAAGCAAGGCCACATCGGTGGAGGTGCCGCCCATGTCGAAGGTCATCAGCTGCGGTTTCTGCAGTTGCTGACCGAGCCGCTGGGCAGCGGCCAGGCCGCCGGCAGGGCCGGACAGTAGAAGGTTGACGGCCAGATCCGCCGCCTGCTGTGAGGCGATGGTGCCGCCGTGGGATTGCATGATCGCCAGTGGCGCGGGGGCCGTGGCCTGTTGCAGGCGTTGCAGGTAGTCGGCGACGCGGGGGGCCAGCCAGGCGTTGAGCCAGGTGGCCATGCCCCGTTCGTATTCTCCCCGGGTCGGCAGTATCTGGTGCGATGGGCTCACCGCAAAGCCGGCATCACGCAAGGCGTCATTGAGTCGTTGTTCGTGCGCGGGGTTCAGGTAGCTGAACAGCAGGCACAGGGCGATGGATTCCGGGGCCAGCTCGCGGACGGCGCTCAACAGGGTGGCAATGTGGTCGTCGGTGAGCGGTGTCACGGGGTGGCCGGTGGCATTCAGCCGTGCCGGGCAGCCGAGCGCGGGCAGCAGGCTGACCGCAGAGGCGTTGCTGGGGGGCGTCAGATTGTAGAGTTCCGGGCGGTTCTGGCGGCCAATGCGGAGGATATCCTCCAGTCCTTCATTGGTAATCAGCAGGGTGCGGGCGCCCTTGCCTTCCAAGGCCGCGTTGGTGGCCACGGTGGTGCCGTGCACGATGGCCAACTGCCCATTGCTCATGGCATCACGCAGGCCCAGCTCCTGGATGCCCTGCAGGATGGCGCGCTCCGGGGATGAGGGTGTAGACAGCACTTTGTGGATGCGCGGCTCACCGTCGCCCAGAAGAACAAAATCAGTAAAAGTGCCGCCGGTATCGACGCCGAGCCAGTAAGAAACGGACATATCAGTTGACAGTTAACAGTTGAAAGTTGACAGCGAAAGACAAAAAAACTGGCAGCAAGGTAACATAGCTGGCACCAGCACGCCCTTAGCTGTCAATTGTCCACTATCAACTGTCAACTGACTTTCCTATGCCTGAATTACCTGAAGTGGAAACCACCCTGCGCGGCATTCGTCCGCATGTGCAGGGGCGTATTTTGACGTCGGTCACGGTGCGTGAGCCGCGCCTGCGCTGGCCGGTCAGCGAGGCGCTTTATGCGTTGCGCGATTGCCCCGTTGTGGCCCTGCGCCGGCGGGCCAAGTACCTGTTGATTGAGCTGGAGCACGGGCAGGTGCTGATTCATCTGGGTATGTCCGGCACCCTGCGGGTGGTGGATGCGACCTTGCCGTTGCGCAAACATGACCATGTGGACTTGCTGCTCGATAGTGGCAAGGCACTGCGCTTCAACGATCCGCGCCGGTTCGGCACGGTGTTGTTCCAGGCCGGCGAAGAGCCACACAGCTTGTTGCAGTCACTGGGGCCGGAGCCGCTCAGTGAGGCTTTCAACGGTGAGGGAATGTTTGCCCGCTCCCGGGGGCGCAAGGTGGCGGTGAAGAGCTTCATCATGGATAACGCCACGGTGGTGGGGGTGGGCAATATTTACGCCCAGGAAAGCTTGTTCATGGCCGGTATTCATCCGTCGCGGGCAGCCGGGCGTATTTCCCTGGCGCGCTATCAGGCGCTGGCGGAGGCCATCAAGGTGGTGTTGGCCCGGGCGATTGAAGCGGGCGGGACCACCCTGAAGGATTTCACCCGGGCGGATGGTCAGCCCGGGTATTTTGCCCAGTCGCTGAATGTGTATGGCCGCGCCGGCCAGCCCTGCCTGCAATGCGAAGCCATCCTGAAGGCGGATCGGCATGGTCAGCGCAGTACCGCCTATTGCCCGCAATGCCAGCGGTGACGGGGCGAAGGACGGGGGATCGCCTCGCGTCGGTGCTGATCAATGATTGAGCGTCCGACCTATTGCTGGCCTAAGAACAAAGGTGTAGATTGTGATGCAATTGTCGGAATATTAACGACTTAGCTGAAACAATGTCAGCGATACTTTAACTATAAAAATACAAGAGGGACTCACCATGAAGCGAGCAAAGCGCCCGGTAGTGGCATCCGTACTCGCCTCCACCATGCTGTTTGCTGCCATGGCGCCCGTCACGGCACAGGCGGCTGAATCATCGAAGCTGGATCGGCCGGGGGAAATGGCAATGATCGGTGACGCGGTTTTTGCGCGCCCATTGCTGCTGGTTTCCACGGTGGTGGGGGCTGGCCTGTATGTGGTCACACTGCCGTTCAGTCTGCTGGGGGGCAATCCGGGAGAGGCCGGTGAAGTGCTGGTCATGAACCCGGGCAAGAATACCTTCGTTCGTTGCCTCGGTTGTACGCCGGCTCAGCACGAGAGCCTGAAGGCGGAAAAAGAGCTGCGTGACAACGAGAAGCAGGAACAGGAAGCGGTGGCCAGCGCGGAATAACCGCCGGTTATCGTTCACCACAAAAAGGCCCCGCACTTGCGGGGCTTTTTTGTGGGTGAGCAAACGGTCGAGACGGGATCAGGTGCTGCCAAGTTTGAGGCAACTGCCTTTCTCCTTGCACAGATCCGCGAACAGGTAATCGCAGAGGCTGGTGACTTTGCTGCTCAGTGCGTCGTCATCAAAAGGGCTGTCGTCAAGCGGTTGCCACTGCATGGCATTGAGTTGCAGCTGTACGTTGCGCAGTAGCAATCGGTGGGGGTCTTTCAGGTCGTACATATCCAGGATGCCGTCGGCATGGATCAGCGTATGCATGCCCATGGCCATGGACCACTGGCCGATGCTGAATGTCAGCGGGTCCTGACCATGGTCTTCCAGTTCGTTATTGCCAATGGCATCGCGAACGACCTGTTCTACCATCCTGCCAATGGGCTGGGTGGCGGTCAGGAACTGCTCCCGACGGCTGGGCGACGACGCCAGCCAGACCACTTCTGTCATGATGTACTGTTCGAGCCGGAAGTGTTCGGGGTAGTGCTGGGCAAACAATGAGTAGGCCAGGGAAAACCCCAGCATCTTGTCGCGACTGGACAGGTCGGAATGGGCGACTTTCTCGAAGTATTCCCGCCGTGTGGTGGTCAGCTCGGTGCAGACCGCGATGAGCAGGTCTTCCTTGGACGCGAAGTGGTGATAGAGCGTACCAGTGGCAAAATTGCAGCTGCGGGCAATGGCCGCCATCTGCACGCCCAGCAAGCCTTCATCGCAAAGCTGCTGTCGGGTTGCCTCAATAAAGAGCTGTTCTCTTTCTGCTAGCGCCTGTTCGCGCCCGCTGCGTGTTTTTGTCATAGTCATAATCTTTTGTGATCCCGCCATTCAGTGTGAATAGCCTTGCAATAGGGTTCAAGCGCTTTTGTCTGCGTGTAGACGGGCGTGCCGTTTACAAAAGCGCCGCCGCCAGTTTTTCCAGCAATCCGTTCAGGTGGCGCAAACCATTATCGGTACAGGCCAGCCGCTGGTCTGTGATGGCGAGCAACCCCTGCTGCTCCAGCGGGGTCAGTGCGTTTTGCCATTGTGAGACCGGCTCTCCGGTGGCTTGCGCCAGCGTGTGCCAGGTGATGCCGTCCACCAGTCGTAAGCCATTTAGCAGGGCCTCGAACAGGCGATCCTCGCGGGCAATGGGCTGGTGCTGGCGGCGGGCATGGGCGGCGTCGGCCAGGTAGTCCTCGGGTTTTCGGGTTTTCTGGTGCCGGTGCACGTGACCCTGCGCGGCTTGGGTGATCTTGCCGTGGGCGCCGGCGCCAATGCCGAGATAGTCCCCGAATTGCCAGTAATTCAGATTATGCCGGCAGCGGCGTCCAGATTGCGCGAAGGCGGAAATCTCGTAGCGTTGGTAGCCGTGCTGAGCGAGCAGGGCGAAGCCGGCCTGTTCGGTGTCGGCCATGGCGTCGCTGTCGGGCTGAACCGGCGGTGAGCGATAGAAAACGGTGTTCGGCTCGATGGTCAGTTCGTACCAGCTCAGGTGAGTGGGCTGCAGGGCGATGGCCTGCTGCAGATCGTCCAGGGCCTGGGCGTGGGTCTGCCCGGGCAGCGCATGCATGATATCCAGGTTGAAATTGTCGAAGCCGGCGGCCCGCGCCTGGTGGGCGGCGTCAATGGCGGCGCTGGCATCGTGGATGCGCCCCAGCGCTTGCAGATGCGCGTTATTGAAACTCTGGACACCGATCGACAGGCGGTTGATGCCTGCGTCGCGAAAGCCTTCGAAGCGGCCAGTTTCCAGGGTGCCGGGGTTGGCTTCCAGGGTGATCTCGGCGTCTGCCTGCAGGGTGAGCCGCTGGCGAATGCCCTGAAAGAGTTGCCGGTAAAAGTCGGCGGACATCAGGCTGGGCGTGCCGCCGCCAATGAAGACCGTTTCCACCGGACGCTCACCGATCAGGGGTAAATCCTGTTCCAGGTCGGTAAGCAGGGCCTGCAGGTAGGCGGCTTCCGGAATCTCGCCCCGCTCATGGGAGTTGAAATCGCAATAGGGGCATTTGCGCACGCACCAGGGGGTGTGGATGTACAGCGAGAGCGGCGGGTTGGTCAGGGGCATGAGTGTTGAAGCAGCTGAGGCAATGGGAAGAGAGTGGGCATGGTAGCAGAATGGTTGATAGTTGATAGTTGACAATGGACAGCGAAAAACAAAGAGTTCGCGGTCTCAGCAGGTCCCGACGGGTTAGCTGTCCACTATCAACTATCAATTGGATTTTATTGTGCATATCTGGGTTGATGCGGATGCGTGCCCGCGTCCGGTGAAAGAAGTGTTATTCCGTGCTGCACAGCGAGCGCAGGTTCCCTGCACGCTGGTGGCGAATCAGCATATCGCCGTACCGCGTACGCCGTTGATCCGCTCCATCCAGGTGGGGCAGGGCTTTGACGTGGCGGATAATGAAATCGTGCAGCGCTGTGAGGCCGGCGATCTGGTGGTGACCCAGGACATACCGTTGGCCGCTGAAGTGGTGGAAAAGGGCGCAGAAGCGGTGACGCCCCGTGGCCACTGGCTGGACAAGGATACCGTGCGTGAACGCCTGAATATGCGTGATTTCATGGAAGAAATGCGTTCGGCGGGGATGCAGACTGGCGGCCCGGCCAGTTTTTCCAGCCAAGACAAGGGGCGCTTTGCCAATGCGCTGGACCGGTGGTTGGCGCGAGCTCAGAAATAAGCCATCACCCCGACCTGCCCCCAGCTGAGGTCACCACCGCCGTCGCGGCGCACATCTTCTCCGGCCCAGCTGTGCTGCCAGCCGGCCCACAGGTTGACCGACCGGTGGCAATGCCAGGTCAGCATCACGCCCACTTCGCGGTGATTGGGGCCGTCATACTCTTCGCTGGCGTAGCCCTGATCATAGGCTTGCGTTAGCCGCAGCTGCGCGATGCCGGTTGGCCAGAGCTGCTGTTCTCCCACCAGCGATAGCGCATAAAAAGCGCCGTCGGCCTGCTTGCTCCAGGTACCGTCTGCGCGCAGGGCCAGCCAGGGCCGTAGATGGGTGGCAATACCGAAGCCGGCTTCTACGTCATCAGGGGTGTCCAGTGCCGGGTCGTCCGCGTGGAACTGCAGGTAGGTCACGTTGAGGTAGGGCTCCCAGCGGCCGATGCCCGGCGCGTACTCCGCAAACAGGTTGTTTTCCCGGTAATTGCTGCTGCCGGTACCCCAGGCTTGCCAGGCCCCCAGGGCCCCGTGGTCTTTTGTCAGGTCGCCGCCCAGGCTATGCAGGCTGTGGCCATCGAGATTGTCGCGGCCTTCGCTGACATAGCGGCTGTGCCATTGCGTCTGCAGGCTGCCGTGTACGGGCGCGGCTTCGCTCAAGGCAGCAGGCAGTAGCAGGGCAAGGCAGAGGCAATGCTGTGGATGGTGGCGACGTGGGGTTGGCACCGAAGCGGCTCCTTGCTGACGGTAAACCCTGACCTTATCAGAGGGGAGCGAAGGCACGGTGAAGGCGCTTACTCCCTGTGCGCTCGTCAGGCTTTCAGTGCTTCGATCAGGTGAGTCATGGCCTTGCCCCGGTGGCTGATGGCATTTTTTTCCTCCGCAGGTAGCTGCGCGGCGGTGCAGCCTTTTTCTTCCACAAAGAAATGGGGGTCGTAGCCAAAGCCCTGTTCGCCTTGGGGGGTCAGTACGATGCGTCCGTTCCAGCTGCCCTGGCAGATTAGTGGGGTGGCGTCGTCTTCGTGGTGCATCAATACAATCAGTGCCACGTAGCGGGCCTGGCGAGCCTCTTCCGGAATCTCGGTGAGCATTTCTACCAGCAGGGCGTTGTTCTTGGCGTCGGTGGCGCCGACTCCGGAAAAGCGGGCGGAGAAGATGCCGGGGCTGCCGTTCAGCGCGGCGACCTCTAGCCCGGAATCGTCGGCGATGGCGGGCAGGCCGGTGTGCTTGCAGGCATTGCGGGCCTTGATGATGGCGTTTTCCACAAAGGTGCTGCCGGTTTCTTCGGCTTCCGGTACATCGAATTCACTCTGGGCGACCACTTCAATGTTGAGGGGGGCCAGCAGGTGCTGCATTTCAGCGAGTTTTTTGGCGTTGCCGGAGGCGAGAACGAGTTTTTCCATGGGGAATCCTGATGAGTTGAAAGTTCAAAACGCGGGGAAAGGCTGTGGGTTGCTCGAAATGGCAATGTCCTCGAGTTGCAAAAGGAGAGGTATCGCGGGGAGGGCCTGACAGAGCCCTGCCAACTCTACCGCGCTTTTCAACTTTGAACTTTCAACTTGCTCCTGAATTAAACTGTCACCCGATAAATGGCGATTTCCCCGAACAGGTTTGGCCACCATTTGCTCAGCATGCTGGTGCGGTGATTACGGTTAATCACCTGGCGTTCGAGGATACGAATGCCGTGCTTTCGGCAGTGGGTTTCAAAATCCTGCACGGTGCACAGGTGAATGTTCGGGGTGTTGTACCACTCGTAGGGCAGTGCGGACGAGACCGGCATACGCCCTTTCAGGCCCAGGTAAGCGCGCACTTTCCAGTGGCCGAAGTTGGGAAAGGTAATAATCGCTTCGCGGCCCACGCGGACCATTTCGTTGAGAATCTGGTCCGGACGCAGCACCGCCTGCAGCGCCTGGGTCATCACCACGTAATCAAAGCGGTGATCCTGGAAATTGCCAAGGCCGCCATCCAGATCCTGCTCCAGCACATTCACGCCCTTTTCAAAACAGGCGGCCAGGTTGTCCTGGTTGATTTCCAGGCCGTAGCCAGCGGTTTGTTTATGCGCTTTCAGGTGGGCCAGCAGGGTGCCATCGCCGCAACCCAGATCCAGCAGGGTGGCGTTGCGGGGAATCCAGTCGCTGATTAGCTGCAGGTCATCACGCATGGTTGCCGGCCTCCCCGTGTTCTGTCCGGTTTTCGGTTTCGTTAGCGCTGTTTTCCACCTCGTTGGCGACCCTGTGCATGTAGGCGCCGAATAACTTGGTGTACTCGGGGATGTCCAGCAGGAAGGCGTCATGCCCCTTGGGGGTATCGATTTCCGCGTAACTCACATTGCGGCCGGCGTGGACCAGGCCGTTGACGATTTCCCGGCTGCGTTCCGGCGCGAAGCGCCAGTCCGAGGTAAACGACATGACCAGGAAGTTGCAGCTGGGCTTGGCCAGGGCCTGCTCCAGTGAATGGTCAAACTCCCGGGCCGGGTCGAAATAGTCCAGTGCCTTGGTCATCAGCAGGTAGGTGTTGGCGTCGAAGTTGCGTGAAAACACCTCGCCCTGATGGCGCAGGTAGGATTCCACCTGGAACTCCACATCGAAGCCGAAATGGAAGCGCCCGGCGCGCAGGTCGCGGCCGAACTTCATGCGCATGGCGTCGTCACTCAGGTAGGTGATGTGGCCGACCATGCGCGCCAGAATCAGCCCCTGACGCGGGTAGGTATCGTGTAGGTAATAGCGCCCGCCATGGAAGTTCGGGTCGGTCAGAATGGATTGCCGGGCCACTTCGTTGAAGGCGATATTCTGGGCAGAGAGCTTTGGCGCGGCGGCGATGACCACTGCATGGCTGAGGCGTTCCGGGTAATCGATGGACCACTGCAGGGCCTGCATGCCCCCCATGCTGCCGCCGATGACTGCCGCCCAGCGTTGAATGCCCAGCACATCGGCCAGCCGTGCCTGGCTGTTCACCCAGTCTTTCACTGTCATCATGGGGAAGTCCGGCCCCCAGGGCTGGCCGGTCTCCGGGTTGAGGGACGCCGGGCCAGTGGAGCCGTGGCAGCCGCCCAGGTTGTTCAGGCTCACTACGAAGAAGCGATCCGTGTCGATGACCTTGCCGGGGCCGATACAGGTATCCCACCAGCCCGGGCGCTTGTCGTCTGGCCGGTGATAGCCGGCGGCATGATGGTGGCCAGACAGGGCATGGCAGATCAGCACCGCGTTGGATGCGTCGCTGTTCAGGGTGCCGTAGGTTTCATAAACCAGATCATAGGTCGGCAGCGTGCGGCCACATTCCAGCTCCAACGGGGTGTCGAAGTGGTGAACCTGTGGCTCGATCAGCCCTACGGAGCCGGCGGCGGCATGGGGCAAGACGTCGGAATTCTGTTGCGACATGGTGACTCGCTAGCAAGAGATGTCGCAAAGTCTAAAGCCCGCCCGGTGGGGGCGCAATCAAAGCCCGGCCGTTGCCATGGTATCCTGCTGAATCGGTACGTTATTTTTACTGAAGGCAGTCGCTTAAAGGGGACGGGTTGCATGGCGAAAGAATCGGTAGTGGACGCTTTGTATGAAAAAGTGGCCAACGATGAAGATGCGCGCACCTGTACGGACATCAGTGAGGATGCTTGCCGGGAGGTGCCGGGGAATTTCTTTCGGATTATTGCCGCTAATACCCTGACCAAGGTCGGCGACCTGCTGATCAACCCGAAAACGGTGCTGGCCTGGTTGATCAGTGCGGTGGGGGCGCCAGGCTCACTGGCCGCCCTGCTGGTGCCCATTCGCGAGTCCGGCTCGTTGATTCCCCAGTTGATGATCGGCGCACTGGTGCGTCGCTACCCGGTCCGCAAGGGTTTCTGGGTGCTGGGTGCGGCGTTGCAGGGGCTATCGGTGTTGGGGATGGCGTTGGTGGTCTGGTTGCTGGATGGCCTGGCTGCGGGGTGGGGGATTGTCGGCCTGCTGGTGCTCTTTAGCATCAGCCGGGGCTTCTGTTCCGTGTCCATGAAGGATGTGCAGGGCAAGTGTATTCCCAAATCCCGCCGTGGCCGGCTCACCGGCCTGTCGGCCACGTTGTCCGGCGCGCTGACCTTCGGGCTGACGCTGCTGATTTTCCGTGGCGACAGCGACCCTTCCGTCCTGTTCTACAGTGCGCTACTGGCCGGTGCCGGTGCGGCCTGGTTGGTGGCCGCGCTGGTGTTTCTGTCCGTGGATGAATATCCCGGTGCCAGCGAGGGCGGCAACAACGCCCTTCGCGAGGCCTGGAACAGCTTGTCCCTGTTGAAGGACGATGCGCCTTTTCGGCGTTTCGTCATCACTCGTGCCTTGCTGATGGCGTCGTCATTGGCGTCGCCGTTTCTGGTGTTGCTGGCGAAAGAGCAGTCCAGCCTGGCGTTGCTGCTGGGGAGTTTCGTTTTGGCATCGAGCCTGGCCAGTGCAGTGAGTGCTACGGTGTGGGGCTATATGGCGGACAGCTCCAGCCGCACCGTGATGGTTCGCGGTGGTGCGCTGGCGGCATTGGTGTGTGTGGTGGCGGGGGCGGTGTCGGTGTCCGGCGTGCAGACAGAGGGGATGCACTGGTTGTACCCGGTGGCTTTTTTCATCCTGGCCATTGCCCATGCCGGCGTGCGCATCGGCCGCAAGACTTACATGGTGGACATGGCGGGCGGCACCAAGCGCACCGATTACACTGCGGTGAGTAATACCGTGATTGGTGTCCTGTTGCTGGCGGTGGGCGGTATCAGTGCGGCGGTGGCCCTGTTGGGGAACGACTGGGCGTTGCTGGTGCTGGGCACGATGGGCGCCATGGGCGTTGTGAGTGCCAGGTTGCTAAGCGAGGTGTGAGCGGGAATCTCAAGTGTCGTTCTTCGGTAACTGGTGTAAGCCTTTTCCTAAAGTTGAGCGGGCACCTTTACATTTTTGTAATCCTCCTTATGCTCTCGTTTTTTACTTGAGGGGAAGGACGACCATGAAAAAAACACTTACTACTTTAGCGCTTCTGGCTGCCGCAACTGGCGTACATGCGGAGAAGACGTCAGCGTTTACTTTGGGTGGTGCGCTTTCTGTGGATGTCAGCGATTACATCGAACAGGTTGATGATGACGCTGCGTTTGCTAGCCTGGACGAGGATGTTCCGGGTATTGGTGCTGATATCTATGCTGGTTTCATGTTTGCTGGCGCGTCTACTGTGCGGGTGGGGTATCGCGTCTTTGGTGTGCAGGAAGCGGACGTGGATTACGTCTTGGGTGGCTCTGGTGATTTCGAAGTAGAAACCGATGGTATGTACGTCGCGCTGGACCTGATGATGCCACTGAATGAAACCTTTGCGTTGGGTGGTACCCTGGGTATCCAGAACTGGGATGCTGAAGTGGATGCGGACGGCGACAAGTTTAAAGACGACGGAAGTGATGTTTTTTACGGTGTTCGTGCGAAATGGAAGATTCAGGAAATGGGCGCGGTGACGGCTTCCATTAACCGTTACAAACTCGGTACGTCAGATTTTACCGGCACGCTGGATCATGATATTGAATTCACTACCTTTGGCGGTGGTTTCGAGTTCTTTTTCTAACGGTTGCTCCTGGTCTTGGAAACAAAAAGCCCCGACGTAAAACGCCGGGGCTTTTTTGTGGGCGGGCGTTACTGGCGGGATCAGAGCTTCTCGAATAACAAGTCCCAGACTCCGTGGCCAAGTTTTTCACCGCGGCGTTCAAACTTGGTTTCCGGGCGCCAGCTCGGGCGCGGCGAGAACCCGCCAGGCCCCGCCACATTGTTGAAACCCTCGGCTGTGTTCATCACTTCCATCATGTGTTCGGAATAATTTTCCCAGTCTGTGGCCATATGCAGGATGCCGCCTGGCTGTAGTTTGCGCTGCACCAGTGCTACCCAGGCGGGCTGGACAATGCGGCGTTTGTGGTGCTTTTTCTTGTGCCAGGGGTCGGGGAAATAGAGTTGCACCCGTGCCAGGCTGTTGTCGGGAATACACAGTTCCAGGATTTCTACCGCATCGTCACAGTAGCTGCGCAGGTTATTCAGGCCCTGCTGCTCGATTTCTATGAGCAGGGCGCCCACGCCGGGACGGTGCACTTCGATACCGATAAAATCCTTGTCCGGGTCGGCGGCGGCCATTTGTGCCAGTGACTGGCCCATGCCGTAACCAATTTCGAGAACCCGTGGGGCATTGCGGCCGAAAACGCCTTCAGGATCAAGGATTCCCTGATCCCGCTCCAGCCCGAAGCGGGGCCACAGGGTATCCAGAGCATTGCGTTGCCCGGCAGTCAGACGCCCCTCGCGCAGCACAAAGCTGCGTACCTTGCGCATGACCTTGCCGGTTTTCGGGTCTTTATCGTGGTTGATGAAATCGAGCATGGGGCCGGGCTACCGTAGTGAAAAAGGGCGGATGGAAAAAGGATTTCAACCGGGCGATTATAGCAAAAAGGGACGGGTGACGGTGAAGGTGCTGTCTTCACGCGGCATTGATCAGTGATGCGTATATTGAACGCATAGACCAATACAATTCTGCCCTGAAGTGCACGAGCATCAACGGTTCAACACTTCCCCTTGGCGCCAGCTCTCCCCCGAGTGGCGCCGTTTTTTTGCCTGCTGCGCAGGTGCTGTTGGGCTAGCGGCTCAGGCCATCCAGTGGTGAGGATGCGGAGGCGTAGGCCTTGCGCGGCATCCGTCCTGCTAAAAAGGCTTCACGGCCAGCTTCAATGGCTTTCTTCATGGCAGAGGCCATCAATACCGGCTTTTGGGCATGGGCCACGGCCGAGTTCAGCAGGACGCCATCGCAGCCCATTTCCATGGCCAGTGCGGCATCGGAGGCGGTGCCTACGCCTGCATCCACAATGATCGGCACATTGGCTTCTTCCATGATCAGCTTGATGTTGTGCGGGTTGAGAATGCCCAGCCCGGAGCCGATCAGTGAACCCAGCGGCATCACCGCCACACAGCCCATGTCTTCCAGTTCTTTTGCCACGATAGGATCGTCGTTGGTGTACACCATCACCTTGAAGCCGTCGTCGATCAGTTCGCGGGCGGCGCGCAGGGTGTGGGTAATATTCGGGTACAGGGTTTTCTGGTCGCCGAGTACTTCCAGTTTTACCAGGTCGTGGCCATCCAGTAGTTCCCGTGCCAGCTTGCAGCATCGCACCGCATCTTCGGCGCTAAAGCAGCCGGCGGTGTTGGGCAGGATGGTGTACTTATCCGGGCTGACAAAATCCAGCAGGTTGGGTTCGTCCGCGTTCTGGCCAATGTTGGTACGGCGAATGGCGACGGTGACAATTTCCGCACCGCTGGTTTCAATGGATTCGCGGGTTTCGTCGAAATCCTTGTACTTGCCGGTGCCGATCAGCAAGCGGGAGGAGTAGGTTTTTCCGGCAATGGTCAGCAGGTCGGACATTCTGGCCTCGATAATTCGGTGAGTAGTGTGCTGTCAGGATAATTCGGGTGGTGCGGATTAGCCGCCGCCGATGGCGTGGACAATTTCCACTACGTCATCTTCGTTCAGGGCGAAGTCGGCGTGCTGGCTTTTCGGGATGATCTCCCGGTTCACTTCCACCGCCAGCCGGCGGCCAGCCAGTTCCATCTGGGTTACCAGGTCGGCAATGGTGTTGCCGTCCAAGGAAAGAGTATCGCCATTAACAGTGAGCTTCATGATCTTTATCAAACGTGTTTGAAAAGGGACCAGGCCAGCATCATCCAGCCGATGATCAGGGCGGTGCCGCCTAGCGGAGTGATGGCGCCAAGCCATTTCTGTCCGCTCAACACCAGTACGTACAGGCTACCACTGAATACCAGCATACCGGCAAACAGCACCCAGCCGGCGGTAATCATGCTGGAGGCGCCGAAGGTCTTTGCCAGTAAGCCCACCAGTAATAGCGCCAGTGCATGGAAAAAGTGATATTCACTGGCGGTGGCCCAGGTGGCGAGCAGGGATTCGTCCACACGGGCTTTCAGGCCATGGGCGCCGAAGGCGCCGAGCATAACGGCAAGGGCGCTGTTGAGGGCGCCGAGGATAAGCAGGGTTTTCATTCGGGACTCCGCAGTGGCGGTCAAAACGAGTGCCGCCTCGGGTTGCATAGTGTACCGGAATATCCGTGTCGCGGGGTACATTCGTTGCGAGGGTAGGGGCGCCGCTTGGGGCGCGAACCCGAGCCTTGGCGAGGAATGTCGTTTCGAGTAACGAGAAGGGGTTGCGAGGGGCCGCTATTCGCGCCTCAAGTGGCGTTATTCGCTTCGCTCACCCTTACGGGCCAGCCTGTGGCTGTTACCTTCGCAAGCTCGGTTCCTGCAGCGGGAATAAGGTTCTTGCGTGTCACGACCGCATGATACATGTCGTTGCCGTAAAGCGGCACAAAAAAGCCCCTCGAAAGGGGCTTTTAGCGTGTTGCTTGTTGCGTGAAGCACGCAGCGTCTCTTTTACGCTGCGATGGCGTTACGCAGTTTCTTGATGGCGTTGTTTTCCAGTTGCCGGATCCGCTCAGCGGAGACACCGTACTCGTCGGCCAGCTCCTGCAGGGTGGATTTCTGGTCTGCCAGCCAGCGGCGCTCCAGAATGTCGCGGCTGCGTTCGTCCAGTGCCATCAGTGCAGAACTCAGCTGGCGGCTTTCGCGCTGCTGCTTGTCCTGTTCGGCCAGCAGGTCAGCCGGGTCGCTGTTGTCGCTGTGCAGATAGGCTGCCGGCGACACCACGGTGCTGTCGTCGTCATCGCTGGTGGGGCCATCAAAGCTGGCGTCATAGGCGCCCAGTCGGCCTTCCATTTCTTTCACCTGGGCGGCGGTGACACCCAGGTCGTCTGCTACCCGCTGGGCTTCTTCCAGGGTCAGGCGGCCCAGACGTTTTTTCTGCCCGCGCAGGTTGAAGAACAGCTTGCGCTGGGCCTTGGTGGTGGCCACTTTCACGATGCGCCAGTTCTTGATCACGTATTCGTGGATCTCCGCCTTGATCCAGTGGACGGCAAAGCTCACCAGCCGCACACCCTTGGTGGGGTCAAAGCGTTTTACGGCTTTCATCAGGCCCACGTTGCCTTCCTGCACCAGATCGCCCAGCGGCAGGCCGTAGCCGGTATAGCTGCGAGCAATATGGGCCACAAAGCGAAGGTGAGACAGCACCAGGCTGCGTGCAGCATCCAGGTCCTGATCGTAATAAAGTCGTTCGCCCAGACGTTGTTCTTCCTCTGCGCTGAGTACCGGCACGGCGTTAACGGCTCGCATGTAGGCGTCCAGGTCGTTACCCGGTACGGCTAATGTGAGCGCCTGTGCGCGTTCTGAAAGGTGTGTCATGCGCGTGTTCTCCTCGTTGGCGTCGCTCGTTGACGAGCATCCCAATCCGTTTGAGTCCTGATATTAGCACTCGCATTAATAGAGTGCTAATAGGCAGAAAGGTTCCCTTTGATCGACTCAGTTGATCGGTGCTTAAGAGCGTGCCTCGCCCATGTTAAGCACGGATGAACAGAAGATTGGACGCGGATGAAGGGGGGAAGGTTCCGGGGGATTTGCTGTAGGAGCGGCGCTCGAGCCGCGAATGCCTGGCACGGCGTGTCGCAAGTATGTTCGCGGCTCAAGCGCCGCTCCTACAGGGGGGTGCCGGGGGCAACTCAGAAATTCGGCTCGATGTCACCCAGGTGACGGCCGACGGCGAGCCAGGCGCCGAGCAGGCCCAATGCACCGCTGAAAAGCGGGAGGATAATCAGGCTGGATGCGGCCATGGAGGTCAGTGATTGCTCGCTACTGTATAGCATCAGCAGCTCATTAATGGGGCCGCCCAGCCACCACAGGGCAACCTGCACCAGAATGACGGCGGTGAGGCCACCGGCGAAACCGAAGCAGAAGCCGGTATAGAGGAAGGGACGGCGGACGAAGCCGTCAGTGCCACCGACGATTTTCACCACCACGATTTCTTCACGCCGACTCTCGATGGCCAGGCGGATGGTGTTGACCATGACCAGCACTACCGCCGCAGCCAGCGCCAGGGTGAGGGCGGAAATCAGTCGCTCGCCCAGTTCGATCAGGGCGTGCAGGCGGCGTACCCATTCCACGTCCAGTTGCACCAGGTCCACGTCGTCGGCCTCGCCCAGACGGTTCTCCAGGGCGCGCAGGGTCACCGGGTCGGTGCTGTCGGGGAAGACCACAATCAGCGGTGGTAGCGGGTTGTCCGGCAGTGCTTCCAGCACTTCGCCAAAGCCGGACAGGGCCTTGAACTCCGCCAGTGCCTGTTCCCGGGTGACCACTTCGGTGCGGGTAATGTGGCCGGTGCCTTGCCATTCGCTGGCGAGCTCCCGCTGGCGGGCCTCGCTGGTGTCCATGTCGAGAAACACGGACAGGTGTGCATTGCCGTCCCAGCCGCGGGTAATGGCGCGGGCATTGTCCAGCAATACCGCCAGCCCGGCGGGCAGGGCCAGGGCAATGGCGATCACCAGAATGGTCATGGCGCTGCTGGCCCGGGCGGCGTTGAGCCGCTGCAGGGCATCGCCCAGGGAATCGCGGTGATGCTGGCGCCAGCTGATAAAACGGTCTCGCAGCGAGGTCTGGGCGCTGTGGGCGCCGGCTACGCGGCGCGGTCGTTCTGCCTTGTTGCGGCCGGCCTTGATCGGGGTGGCGTTACGCGCGCCCTTGTTGCCTTTGCCCTTGTTGGTGTTGTTAGGCGCCATGGGCATCTCCCGACTCATCGCCGTCGTGGATCAGGCGGCCTTCGCGGAGGGTGAGCAGGCGGTGGTTGTAGCGGGCGATCAGGCTGAGATCGTGGGTGGCGATCAGTACGGCCACGCCGACCCGGGCGAAATCCTTGAACAGGTCCATGATTTCCTCAGACAGGGCCGGGTCCAGGTTGCCGGTGGGCTCATCGGCCAGCAGTAGCGGGGGTTTGTTGACCACCGCCCGGGCGATCCCCACGCGTTGCTGTTCGCCACCGGAGAGCATGATCGGGTTGAGGTTTTCCTTGTCCAGCAGGCCGACTTTGTCGAGGGCGGCGCGCACCCGTTTGCCGATGTCGGCGCGGGCATAACCGGCGATAACCAGCGGCAGGGCCACGTTATCGAAAACACTGCGGTCGAACAGCAGCTGATGGTTCTGGTGCACCATGCCGATTTTGCGGCGCAGCAGGGGGATATGGCGATTGCCGAAGCCGTTCAGGTTCTGGTTATCAATCAGCACCTGCCCCTGGGTCGGGCGCTCAATCATCATGATCAGTTTCAGCAGGGTGGACTTGCCCGCCCCGGAGTGACCGGTGAGAAACGTCAACTGCCCGGCGGGGAGCGTAAAGCTCACTTTGCTGAGCGCGTCTTTCCCGTTCGGGTAGCGTTTGCTGACCCGGTCAAACTGAATCATTTGTGTCTCGCCTAGGCTCGACCGCTTGCACGCTTCACGCATCAGGCTTGCACGCGGCGTGGTGCGTGAAGCGTGATGCGTGCGGCGTTAACCGGTCACATCTTCAAATAGTGCCTGCACGAACTCTTCCGCATGGAAGGGACGCAGGTCTTCCAGCCGTTCCCCTACGCCGATAAAACGGATCGGCAGGCCAGTACGTTTGGCCAAGGCAAACAGGATACCGCCTTTGGCGGTGCCGTCGAGCTTGGTGAGTGCCAACCCGGTCACGCCGGCGGCATCACGGAACTGTTCTGCCTGATTGATGGCATTCTGGCCGGTGCCTGCATCCAGTACCAGCAATACCTCATGGGGGGCATCCGGGATCAGTTTCTTCATGACCCGGGTGACCTTGGTGAGTTCGTCCATCAGGTTGCCACGGGTATGCAGGCGCCCGGCAGTATCAGCGATCAGGATATCAACGCCGCGCGACTGGGCGGCCTGCACCGCGTCATAGACGACCGAGGCGGAATCGGCGCCGGTGTGCTGGGCCACCACGGGGATCTCGTTGCGCTCGCCCCACACCTGCAGCTGCTCCACGGCGGCAGCCCGGAAGGTGTCACCGGCGGCCAGCATCACGCTCTTGCCTTCCGCCTTGAAGCGACAGGCCAGCTTGCCGATGGTGGTGGTCTTGCCGACCCCGTTTACGCCTACCATCAGAATCACGTAGGGCTTTTTGCTGCCGTCGATCTGCATGGGCTGATCCACCGGCACCAGCAGTTTGCGCAATTCATTTTGCAGGGATTCGTAGAGGGCGTCGGCGTCTACCAGTTCTTCGCGGCTCACCTGGTCGGTGAGGGCCTGCACGATCACGTCGGTGGCTTCCACGCCCACATCCGCGACCAGCAGCTGGGTTTCGATTTCTTCGAAGATCTCGTCGTCGATCTCCTTGGCACCTACCAGCAAATCCGCCAGGCCTTTGCCCAGCCCCTTGCGGGTCTTGCTCATGCCCTGCTTCATGCGGGTCCAGAAACCGCCGTCACCGTCATCATTCTGAGGGTTGTCCTCGGGGGCGGCTGGCGCAGAAGGTATGGGGTCCGGCGTGGTTGCAGGTGGTTGCACGGCAGGCTCAGCCGGCTCCGGGGCGCTTTCGGCGCTGGGCTCGGGGGGGGCGCTGCTTGCCTCGTCGGCTTCTACACCGGTGAACATGCGCTTCCAGAAACCGGTTTTCTTTTCTTCCGGTTTTCCGTCTGGCTGAGGGCGGTTGTTGTCGTCGCGGGAAACTTCGTCGCTCATGATCAGTCGTATCCAATCAAGAAGGGTGATCCTTCTTTTGCAATGAGGCTGCAAGAGCAGGGCGATAACCCGGTATGCTATGCCGGAGAAAAAAAGGCCCTGCTTGCAGAGTTGCCGTTCGCGGGGGCGAACGCGCCGCTATCCTACCATTATGGGGAGAGGGGAGCAGCTTCGGGTTTGTGGTTCTCAACACATGTGTGCCCCCAATAGAGGTATTCCATGAAAAGACTGATAACGGTACTGGCGCTGGGCCTGTGGTCGCTGACGGCCCAGGCGGCGCTGCCGACCCATGCCTTTACGCTGGATAACGGCCTTAAAGTGCTGGTCCGCGAAGATCACCGGGCGCCGGTGGTTACGGTGATGGTGTGGTTCAAGGCAGGCAGCATTGACGAAGCCCCTCATGAAGCCGGGCTGGCCCACGTGCTCGAGCACATGATGTTCAAGGGCACCGAAAAACTGGGCCCCGGTGACTTTTCCAAACTGGTCTCCCGTTACGGGGGCAGCGATAACGCCTTCACCAGTTATGACTACACCGCCTATTTTCAGCAATACGAAGTGTCGCGTTTGCCACTGGCGCTGGAGTTGGAGGCAGAACGCCTTGGGCACCTGAAGATTGATGACGAGGAATTTGCTCGCGAGCTGGACGTGGTGATGGAAGAGCGGCGCATGCGCACCGACGATAACCCCAATGCGCTGGCCTGGGAAAAATTCCAGGCCGTGGCTCGCCCGGGTACAGGCTACGCCCACCCGATTATTGGCTGGCGCTCACTACTGGCTCAGCTGCAGCCAGAGCAGGCGCGTAGCTGGTATCAGCGGTTCTATGTGCCGGGCAACGCCACCCTGGTGGTTGCCGGGGATGTGACCCGCGAGCAGGTGGAGCCTCTGGTGGAGAAATTCTTTGCGGACCTGCCGTCCGGGCAGACACCTCCGCGCCCCAGGCAGACGGTGAACCCGCCGGCCGGCGAGCGTCGTCTGGCGCTGAATCTGCCGGTAAAAGTGCCCTCCCTGTACATGATGTACAACGTGCCGTCGCTGGTCACGCTGGAAGACAAGACCGATTTCTATGCCCTGACCATGCTGGCTGGCGTGCTTGATGGCGGCATGAGCGCACGGATCGAAACGGACCTGGTGCGTGGCGAACGGCTGGTGGCCGGCGCCGGTGCCAGCTACAGCGGGATTCAGCGGGGCGATGGCACCTTCACGCTAACCGCCGCCCCCAGCCCGGATGTGACCCTGGAACAAGTGGAGAAAGGGCTGCTGGCGCAGATTGAACGATTGCAGACCACGTTGCCCACTGACGCGGAAATGGCCCGGGTGCGAGCCGGGGTGCTGGCGGGGCAGGTGTTCGAGAAAGATTCGGTCATGGGGCAGGCCATGGAACTGGGCATGTTGAGTACCCTTGGGTTGGATATTGATTTGTCTGCCCGTTTCGCCGAGAACCTGGAAGCGGTGACCGCCGAGGACGTGCAGCGCGTGGCACAGCAATGGCTGGTGCCGGAGCGCCTGACCGTGGGCACGGTGAAACCGAAAGCGCCTACCTCTGATCAACCGCAAGCGGAGCCGCAACCATGAAGATGAACGTTTTCCGACTGGCCTGCCTGCTCGTCTTGGGCGCGCTACTGAGTGCCTGTGCCGGGACTTTTTCGGGTTCTTTCCCCCGTAGCGAAGCGCAGGTCGCAGCAACCGACCCGCAAGCGCCAGCGTTGGATATCCAGTCCTGGCAAACCGAACAAGGGGCGAAGGTGTTGTTTGTGGCCAGCGATGCGCTGCCCATGCTGGATATTCGTCTGGTCAGTGATGCCGGCTCCGCCCGTGATGGTGCGCACCCGGGCCTGGCGTCACTCACCAGCGCTTTGCTGGGTGAAGGCGCTGATGGCATGAGCGTGGACGATATTGCCCGTGGTTTCGAAGACCAGGGCGCCAGCTTTTCGTCGTCCAGCTACCGGGACATGGGGGTGATCAGCCTGCGCACCCTGTCCGAGGCGCAGTACCGTGAACCGGTATTGGCGCTGTTCAATCAGGTGATCGGCAGCCCGACGTTTGAGCAGGATACCCTGGCGCGAATTCGCACCCAGATGATGCAGGGCTTGCGCATGGAGACTCAGGTGCCGGGGCCGCAGGTGAACAAGGCGTTTCAGTCTACGGTATTTGCCGGCCACCCCTATGGGCAGCCCAGTGATGGCACCCTGGAGAGTCTGCCGGCCATTGCCCGTGATCAACTGCAGGCGTTTTACCGCACCTACTACGCGGCAGGTAACACCGTGATTGCCATGGTGGGTGATCTGGATCGCGCCCAGGCGGAGAAAATTGCCGGGGACATCAGCGCAGCTCTGCCGGAGGGCCAGGCGGCGCCGCAGCTGGAGCGGGCCACCCCGCTGGCAGAGCGGCAGCGCCAGCACATCACCTTTCCCTCCGCCCAGACCCATATCCTGCTGGGTAATCAAGCCACCTGGCGGGGCAACCCGGACCATGTAGCCCTGTATGTGGGCAATCAGGTGCTCGGCGGTGGCGGCTTTGCCTCCATCCTCACCGATGAAGTGCGCCAGAAGCGTGGCTACGTCTACGGTATCAGCAGCCACTTCGGCCCCATGGCCGCCGGTGGCCCGTTTCAGGTGCGTCTGCAGACGGGTAACGACAATGCCGACGACGCGTTGACCCTGACCCTGGATCTGATCGACCAGTTCGTGCAGGACGGCCCCACCGCAGAACAGCTGGAAGAGACCCGCGCCAGTATTCTGGGCAGCTTTGCCTTGGGCACGGCGGATAATAGCGACATCATCGGCCAGCTTGGCGCTATCGGCTTTTATGACCTGCCGCTGGATTACCTGCAATGGTTCAACGAGCAGGTGCGCACGGTGACGGCGGAGGATATTCAGGCTGCGTTCCAGCGCAACCTGACGCCGGACAACCTGGCTATTGTCAGCATCGGCCCCAAGGCGCCACAGATTCGTCCGGCCGATAGTGACGCTGGCGCGGCCGCAGCCGAGGAGCCCGCTGATCGTGCCCCGTAAGCGTTCCAGCAAACGCCCCGGTGCCAGTGCCGGGGCGGCGCAGAAAGGTCAGGTGCGGATCATTGGTGGCGAACGGCGTGGCCACCGTCTGCACTTTGTGGACCACGGCGGTGATCTGCGCCCGTCGTCGGACCGCATGCGTGAAACCCTGTTTAACTGGCTGCAATTCGAGGTGCCGGGGCTGCGTGTGCTGGACCTGTTTGCCGGCTCCGGCGCGCTGGGCGCGGAAGCACTCAGCCGGGGAGCCCGTGATGCGGTGTTGGTCGAAAAACAGCGCGAACGCTGCGCGGATTTGAGCCGTCAGTTAACCCCTTTGTTTGAGGGACGCATCACCGTGCATTGCGCCGATGCGTTGAGTTGGCTGCCTGCGCAACAGGAACCGTTTGACCTGATCTTCATTGATCCGCCCTACGACCTGGGCCTGGTGACGCCGGCCTGTGAGGCGCTGGAAGCCCATGGGCTGCTAGCGAGCGGGGCCATTATCTATGTGGAGAGTCGCCGCCAGGGCGAGGTGCCTGCGGTACCGGCGCACTGGGTGTTGTCGAAAGAAAAAAGCAGCGGCGATATTCATGCGCGGTTGTACCGGCGGGAACCCGACGCGGTTTGACCCGTGCCGTGGCGGGATGGCGTGACGGCACAGTAAACCGGCGCCCGCGCACAGGTCTCATCCCATTGAGCCGGGCATGGGCAGGTTGCGCCAGCAAAATGGCACAACTTGCACTAGTGTGCCAGTTGTGACTGGCAAATACTGTGTCCATGAGCAACGAGGACACCGCCATGAATGCCAATGCAGCCACTACTATAACTACAGGGCAACGCGATCAAGCGGCCAAGCGTCAGCCGCCGAAAAAAGTGAATAAAAGTGACATTCAGCCCCGCAAGATGGATTTTGAATTTGATCCGTCCATGCCCCGTTACTGGTTCGACAATGACCAGTTCAAAACCATGCTCTTGACGGCCCTGTCCTGCACGTTTCCGGAAGGTGAGCGCTTCTTCGTTCGTTCCGTGCGCCATTTCCAGAAAAACCTTACTGACCCTCTGCTGCGTGAGCAGGTGAAAGGGTTTATCGGCCAGGAAGCGCATCACGGCAATGAGCACGATGCCTTCAATGCCTTTATGGAATCCAAGGGTGTGCCCACCGGCAAGGTGGATGCTTATGTGAAAGACGGTCTGAAATTCATGGCCAAGTGGTTGTCGCCGGAGCGGCAGCTGGCCAAGACCTGCGCGCTGGAGCATTTCACCGCCATGCTGGCGGAAATGATTCTGGAACATCCGGAATTTATCGAAGGCATGGACGAGCGCATGGTGCCGCTGTGGTTGTGGCATGCGGTGGAAGAAAGCGAACACAAATCCGTGGCCTTTGATGTGTACCGTGACCAGGTGGACAGCTATTGGGTGCGTACCTCGGAGATGGCCTTTACCACGGTGGAGTTTATTGGTTTTACCATCCTGCATTACAACCAGTTGCGCGCCGAAATGGATGATCCCACTGACTGGAAATCTGTGCGTCAGGGGCTCAACTGGTTGGTGGGCAAGCCCGGTTGGCTGCGCAAGCTGGGTAAATCCTACCTGGCCTATTACAAGCGTGATTTTCACCCTTCCAAGCGCGACAGTGCCCACCTGCGCCAGCAGGGTCTGGAAAAACTGTCGCGGCTGATGAAGCGCCCTGAGTTGCTGTCCTGACTCTGCCTGACTGACCGGGGCGTGACCTCGGTCAGTTTTTACCGCGTTCTTACCATCAAGTTCCCCTGCAACCGGGTATATTCGAAGGTGTCTGTTTCGGCAGGGAGCGCCTGATGACACCGCCAGATTCCCCTTCTCATTCCTCCAGTACTGAAACGCGACAGGTCGCGCGCGGATTACAGGCGCCGGTGCTCGCGTTTCCGTTTCGCCTGTTTTTTCTATCCGCGGCCCTGGTTGCTGCGCTATTGGTGCCGCTATGGCTGTTTGTGCTGACTCAGGGCGGCATGAGTCACCTGGCGTTGGCGCCCCTGCACTGGCATCAGCACGAAATGCTGGCGGGGTTTCTCAATGCGGCCATTGCCGGCTTTCTTCTCACCGCGGTCTGCAACTGGACCGGGGCGCGCCCGGTGGCCGGCGGACCGCTATTAGCCGTGTGGTTGCTGTGGCTGGCCGGTCGGTTGGCGATGATGTTCGGGGGAGCCTGGCCACTCTTGGCGACAGTGATCGATCTGGCCTTCTTGCCGTTACTGGCCTGGCTGGCCGGGATTCGCATCTGGCATGCCCGTCAGTATCGGCAACTGATTCTGATGATGGTGCTGGCGGCCTGCTGGGGGCTGGATCTGTTGTTTCATCTGTCCGCGTCGCCTCGGTATTTGCATGCGCTGGTGGTGTTGGCGGCGGTGCTGATATTGATTATCGGTGGACGCATTACTCCGGCGTTTACGCGTAACTGGCTGCAAGCCCGCGGGCGGGACAGTACCCGGGTGCGTACTATCCCCTGGATGACACCGGTGGGCCTGGGAGCGGCGCTGGCGGTGGCGGTGCTGGTGGCGCTCAATATGCAGGGAGCGGTATTGGCGGTGCTGGCATTCGTTGCTGCGGCTATGGCGCTGCTGCGCTTGGCGGGTTGGTCGTCCTGGCAGATTCGCGATGAACCGTTGCTGTGGATCTTGCACCTGGGGCATGTGTGGGTGGTGCTGGGGTTTGTGTTGCTGGCGCTGGCCCAGTGGCACTGGGTGGCGCCGACCAGCTGGCTGCATGCCCTTGGGGCCGGGGCCATGGGCACTACCATTATGGGGGTGATGACCCGTGTGGCGGTGGGGCATACCGGCCGTGCCATGGCGCTGCCGCCCGGCGGGATCCTGCTGTATGCCCTGGTGCTGACGGCGGGCGGTTTGCGGGTGCTGGCGGCGTTGGGCTGGCTGCCCTGGTTATCCGGTGTGTGGCTGTCCGCCGGTTTGTGGAGCCTGGCTTTTGCCGGTTTTTTACTGCTCTACGGGCCAGTGCTGACCCGCCCACGGGTGGATGGCAAGCCGGGATGATAGGGTGGGCAGAACAGCAATGGCCGCAGAGGATGGTATGCACTGGCTGAAACGATGGCTGACCCCGGGGCGCAAGCAACACAAGCCTGAGCAGGAAACCGGGCTGGCCGAAGAGAAGAGTGAGATCGCACCGGGGCCAGCGCTGGGTGAACACCACGCCGCCCATGGCAGTGATGAAGACCCGGAACCGTTGCACCGGGGGCGACGGCGTTTGAAAGAAACCTACACCAGCCACTGGGATCTGGATTATATGCCCCGTGATGAGCTGGAAGAGGTGTTGTCCGGCGAGGCTGACAAGCCTGCCAGCGATGATGGCAAAAAGAACGCGGAATAACGGCCCGACTGTTTATGCGGGCCGGGCCACCTGCATTTCGCTAAAGCGCTTGGAAACGCGCACGACGATATCGCTCTGAAATGCTTTCTCGTAATGCACATCCAGCACATAGGCCTTGGCCCGCAGCCGAATGGCCAACCGGTAGCCCACCTCGATTTCTTCAATGGCAAAGGTGACCGGTTTTTTCAGGTAGGCGTAACGGCTGGTGACGATGATTTCCTCCACGATGGCCTGGGCCTGCTCGATGTTGGCATCCAGCGCCACGTGGAAATCGGTGACCACCATCATGTCCAGTTCGCCGGCGTTACCGGAGGCCACCACGTCGGTGATAAAACGTGAATTGGGAATGGTGACCAGGTTGTCGTCCAGGGTTTGCAGGCGCACGGTGCGCAGACCAATGGAGACAATTTCCCCGTAAACGTTATCAAAGCTGACCCGGTCGCCCACCCGGAACGGGCGGTCGAACAGCAGAAGTAGCCCGGCTACCAGCGAGGCGGCGATGTCTTTCAGGGCAAAGCCCAGTGCCACCGCAATGGAGCCCCCGGCGGCGAGCATGAATTCCTTGGGCGGTTGCAGCACCCCGATCACCAGCGCAATGGCACCCACGGTGTAGAGCACAAACCCGATCAGGGTGGTGATCTGCAGAATCAGGAAGCGCCGGGTGGGCATTTTCTCGGTGATTTTCTGGCTCGCCTTGCTGATACCCCAGTTCAGCGCCCATAGCACCAGGCCGCCGATAAACAGCAGCATCAATGCGTAGACATTGAACAGTTCCACCACGACAGTCAGGTCGTTGACGATATTTCCATCATTCATTGAGCAGGTTCTTCCGTGTCAGGTAACTGATCACCTGCTGGTACCACAAGGGGACCAGGCGGTAGCGGCTGTTTTCATCCTTGTGCAGAAAGCCGGCATCGAAGCCGCCTTTCAATGCGTAACGCACGATGTTTTCCGACAAATGGGTGACCGCGCTGATTTCGTGGCTGGTCAGATTCTCGTGGGTGGCAATGGCCGCGTACACAAACAGGGAGTTGTCGCCCATGCCGTCGAGCAGGCTGGCGGAAGGCGGGTTGGGCAGCCCAACGGTGACCTGCCGGCCCTTCACTTTCACCGAGGTCAGGAACAACCGTAAGGCCACCATGGGGTTGCCGCGGCTGGCGTCCCACAGCAGGCTGAAATAACGTTGTTCCGCGTTGCGCAAATTGCCTGCTTCTGGCCCGCGCGAGGACAGCAGCACTTCGTCGTAGCGTAACTTGAAGCCGCTCAGGTGGTTGCGGCTGAGGATCAGCGAGCGAATATCGGTTTGCCCCCAGCGTTTCACCCGGACCACATTGCGGAACTGGTATTCGCGGCCGAAGACATTGCATAGATAGGCCCAGCTCTGGTTGTTGATCAGCAGTAACCAAAACACATTGTCCAGCCGGGCATTGACCAGGTTAAGCACCGTACGCCAGCCTTCCAGGCCGCCCAACTGTGCCAGGAAAAAGTTCTGCGCTTCATCCAGTACCACCAGCGTGGGTGGTCGTTGTTCGTCTTCCTTGACCAGGGCGGCGGGGCCGTCGTTGACCAGGTCCGACCCCAGGGCGTCGCCAATCAATTGATGGATGGCTTCCGGTGTGCAGGTTTTCGGGGGGACTTTCAGGTGCAGGGTTGTTAACGATTCACAGCTTTTTTCCAGCACCGTGTTGAGCTTGCCCAACGACACACTTTTGCCACAGCCTTTTTCACCCGCTACCACCAACGCATTTTCATCGGTTTTGTCTTCGTGCCAGCGCTGGATGCTTTTCTCCATGGCCGCCACCAGCCCGGTATCGATAAACGGGGTTTTGTTCGCATCGTCCGGCAGGGCGGAGGCAAACCAGCGCTCGTAGGACTGTGCCGCCGGTTGTTCTGCGTCATCGGTCTCGTCTTCGTCGGTGGCCACCGTGGCACGGAACCGGAACCAGCGGGCCTTGAGCCGCATGTACCAGTCGAAGTCCGCCAGCACCCGGTCCACAAAGCCGACCAGAAAGCTGATCAATGCGACCGGTAGCAGCAAGGGCGCGAACAGCCAGAACAGGCTGGGGCTGAGTAGACGGGCGATGAGCGGGTCTACCCGCGAGGGCATCAAGGTCTGCAGGCACACCTGATAGTCCTGGTGGCGCAGCGCCAGCAAGCGCCCGAGCCCCCAGTAAATGGCCACCAGCAGTACCCCGAGAAACAGGTAATACATAAGGGATGGGCCCAGGCTTTCCCAGACCACAATGACCGGCACCCAGGGGACAATCATCCAGCGCGCCAGGTTTCGGGCGTGGTGTGTTACCTGCTGGGTCTGTCCACCGCCCAGGTAAGCATTGGCGCTCTGCGCAACGCGCATTACCAGCCATTCGCCGATCAGGCAGAGCAGGCCGTAGATTACATACAGTTGCGCGAGTGGCAGCAGCCACAACAGGATCTTGCTGGACGGGGTGTCCAGCAGCGGGTCCAGCCGCCCGAGTACCAGCCAGATCAGAATCCACGGCAGAATCGGTGCCAGCCCGCTGATCAGGCGGCTGGCGTTGAGCAGCCAGCGGCGCTCACCGCTGAGCTGAACCACCCGATCATGCAGGGACAGCGCCCAGCGGCGGGTGCGCTGGGCCAGGTGAATAAGCAACCAGAAACCCACACCCCCGAGAATCAGCGCCAGGATGTTTTGTACCACTGGCATGAAGCCGCCGTTGCGGATGGGGCCATTCAGGTCGTAACGCATCAACGAGAGAATATCGAGCACGCGCAGACCAATGCGGTGGCTTTCGTGCTGTAACAGCAGCGGAGCCTGACTCAGTCCGCCCAGGTTGTTGATCTGGTCCAGTAGCGGGCGGCTCTGCCACAGTTCGGCGCGGAGCGCGCGTACGTCTTTCTGAATGTCCAGTCGGGTCTTGAGCAAGCTGCGCCACGCCGAGGAGCTGGTGCCGGTGGGGGGGCGCAATGTGGGTAACTGCAGCCACAGCGTATCCAGGGTTTGCAGTGCCTCTTCAGGGGCGCTCTGCAGCTTGCCCAGCACCGTCCACACTTGCTGGATGTGCTGTTGCAGGATCTGGCTGGCCTGGCTGATGGATGGGTCCGTCTCCGGACTCTCGGACAGGGCCTGCAGCTGGGTATGGTGCGTTGCCAGGTTCATAAAGGCCTGGCGCTGGGGGTAATTGAGTGCGAAAAACCCCTGCCGCAATGTGTGGCGCGTGTTTTCCAGGGTGTTGATCTGCTGGGTCAGCGTATCGATATCATTCTGGGTGGCCGGGCATTTGCTGTCGACCACTGAAAGCGGCTGCGGAGTGGCCAGGGGCAGCAGTGGCCTTTGGTTCAGGGGGCGGCCCAGCAGGGTATTGAGCTGGTGTGGGGCGGGAATGTCGCCATCCAGGATGGATTGCAGGGTGTCACGATCGGTACGCAGCAGTTGGCGCTGTTGTTTCAGTTGGGCGAGGGTCAGCTCTGCCGCATCGCAGGCCGCATTTTCGGCCGCGTGCAGCGGGGAAATCACCAACAGGGCCAATAGCCCGAAAACCAGCCAGACGCGGGGCGATACCATTCGCTGTTCCTCTGCTCCATGTGGGCCTGCGGTCAGGCTTCTTGTTGTCTCGGAAGCCATTGTAGGAAGGCGATGCCTGCGTTGTATAGCGATTGCAGGAATTGATCGCAGGGATGGGCAAGAACCGCAGGCAGAGGTTCTGCAGGGGGTGCTATAGTCAAAGACATGAATCTGGACTGTTCCGGCATGGATCGGACCGGCAGAAGGAGAGCGACATGCAAGAGATGACTGTGCGAGCCTTGATGGCCAAGCACCCCATGGCAATCAAGACCGGCACCGAGCTGACCGAAGTGGTGGACGCGCTGTTGCAGCACAAATTCACCGGGCTGCCGGTGGTGGACAGCCAGAACAAGGTGGTGGGGTTTGTCTCCGAACAGGATTGCCTGCGCAAGCTGCTGATTTCCAGTTATCACTGTGAAGGGGCGCTGGTGGTGGAAGACTTCATGCATGATCAGCCGCTGACGGTGAAAGAGGATGATTCTGCGGTGAACGTGGCGGAGCTAATGGTCACGGAAAAACCCAAGATTTACCCGGTGGTGGATGGCCAAGGGAAACTGACGGGGCTGTTGACCCGCGAGCAGGTGCTGCGTGCGCTGAAGGACAGCCGTCGGGGCTGCGACTGACTGGGGGTTGCGCCCGCTTCTCCTGCCAGTAGCGCGATGACCGTTGCGTACAATTCCCGGTTAGGGGCTGCCGGTAAGCTCTGTGACAGCTCAAAACAACAACTCGGGAGAGCTGTCCATGCGTGATCTCAATACTTTTCTGGCGGACTATGGCGATAGCCACCGCAATCCGGTCAATCAATGGGTACACATCCTCTGTGTGCCGGCCATTTTTGTGTCCACCCTGGGGCTGTTCTGGCTGATACCGCTGGGGCACTGGCTGGGCCTGGAAGGCAGCCTGGCGTACTGGGTCAACGGCGGCACCTTGCTGGCGGCGATCTGCATGCCATTCTATCTGCGCATGTCCGCGGGCATGACGGTACTGATGGGCGTTTGGCTGGCCCTGTCCCTTGCCGCCGTGGTGGCCGTGGATCGCAGTGCCCTGTCGTTGGGCTGGAGTGCGGCGGCCTTGTGGTTGCTGGCCTGGGCCGTACAGGTGTGGGGCCACAAGGTAGAGGGAAAGAAGCCGTCGTTTGTGGATGATCTGGTGTTCCTGTTGGTCGGCCCCATGTTCGTCAGCATTGAGCTGGCCCACAAGCTGGGGCTGCGCCGCTCCGGTGTGGTGAATTGATCAGGCGCTAATGAGCGTTGCCTGCCCGGCCCCGGGCGGGCACTATTTCCGGCATGTCCCAATCGTCGCCGGCTTCCGATCCCCGTCTGCTGACCCCGCTGTTTCTCTGGCGGGGCGGTTGGCTGATGGCGCTTTCCTCGCTGCACAACCAGCCCCACCAGCATGTGGCGGCGTCGTTACTGGTCGGGTTGGAAAAGGATATCCGGGTCACCCGTGAAGGCCGGGTTCTTTGTGCCCGGGCCGTCCTGGTGCCCCCGGAGTGCCAGCAAAGCCTGCACAGCGATGGCCCGGTGGCGATCCTGCATCTCGACCCGGACGAGCCGGCCTGGCGATCCCTGGCCCTGCAGCAGCCGTTATCGGCGGCGCACCAGCAGTGGCTCAGCGATACCTTGCGTGATTTATCGCGGACGGCTCACCCCGAAACCGGGGTGGTGACGTTTGTGCAGCAACTGCGGCGGCTGGCGTCCCCGCCGCCGCTGGATGCGCGCATTGCCGCCAGCTGTGCCTGGCTGCGTGATGCGCCGGAGCCGGCGCCCACCATGACTCGCCTGGCGCAGCAGGTCGGGCTGTCCGAATCCCGCTTTCGCCACCTTTTCCGGGAACAGATGGGGGTAACGCTGAAGCGTTATCTGCTGCATCTAAAATGCCAGCGCGCCCTGTCGCTCTGGCAGAGCGGGATGAACTTTACCGATCTGGCGGTGCTGGCCGGCTTTTACGATCAGCCTCATCTCAACCGGACACTTCGTGCCATGTTCGATGCCTTGCCGTCGGGGTATGCTCGGGGTCAAACGGTGCAGGTCGTGCCTCTGTCGATACCTGCTGAAAACCGCACAACCCCTGTGGAGTGATCATGGATTATCAGGATATTAAAACCGATCTGGCCGAGCAGATTCTGACCATCACCCTTAACCGTCCCGACCGCCTGAATGCCTTTACCCTGCGTATGAAAGATGAAGTGGTGCATGCCCTGGCAGAAGCGGACAGCAATGACGACATCCGCGCAGTGATTGTGACCGGTGCGGGCAAGGTGTTTTGTGCCGGAATGGAAATGCAGCCTGAAGGTGGTGGGCACCTGTTCGGTTATGACGATGCGGAAGGTATGGACCCGCCGCTGGAAACCATTCGCGATTCCGGTGGTGAATTGTCGTTGGCGATTTATAACTGTCGCAAACCGGTGATTGCGGCCATCAATGGCGCGGCGGTGGGTGTGGGGATTACCATGACCCTGCCCATGGATATTCGTCTGGTGGCGGCCAACAGCAAGATCGGCTTCGTCTTTACCCAGCGGGGCATTACCCCGGAAGCCTGCTCCTCCTGGTTCCTGCCCCGCGTGGTGGGTATACAGAAGGCGCTGGAGTGGGTGATCAGTGGCGACATTTTCATGGCCGAAGAAGGCGAGAAGGCCGGCCTGTTCCACAGTGTGCATGACAAGGGTGAAGTGTTGGATGTGGCCCGCTGCATCGCCCGCAAACTGATCGCCAAAAGCTCCCCGGTGGCGGTGGCGCTGGCCAAGCAGATGTTGTGGCGCAACCCCAATTTCTCCCATCCGGCGGAAGCCCATGTGGTCGAATCGAAAATGATTTACTGGTCCAACGAGTTCTGGGACGGCAAGGATGGTTTCACCGCTTTCCTGGAAAAACGCGATCCGCGTTTTGAGACCTCACTGGCGGATGTGCCCAAACAGTTTGATTTCTGGAACGAACCCCCGATTAAATAGAGCGACCGATTTTTCAGGCCGCCGTTTGGCGGCCTTTTTGCGTGTGTGTCGCCAGGCGACAATGTGATATGAGGCAGGGAATGATGAAAAGAGAAACCATAGCCATTCATGGCGGTTTTGCCGGTGATCCGCAGACCCATGCGGTGGCTGTGCCCATGTACCAGACCACCAGCTACTACTTTGACGATACCCAGCATGGGGCGGATCTGTTCGATCTGAAAGTGCCAGGGAATATTTACAGCCGCATCATGAACCCGACCAATGGGGTGCTGGAAGAGCGTGTTGCGCAATTGGAAGGCGGCATTGGGGCGTTGGCCATGGCGTCAGGTATGGCGGCGATCACTGCGACGATTCAGACATTGGCGAAGGCCGGGGACAATATTGTTTCCACCAGTCAGCTTTATGGCGGTACCTATAACCTGTTCGCGCATACCTTGCCGAATCAGGGCATCGAGGTGCGTATGGCCGACGGCCGTAATCCCCAGGCGATTGCCGATGCCATTGATGAAAAAACAAAAATGGTGTTCTGCGAATCCATCGGTAACCCGGCGGGTAATGTGGTGGACATGGCCGCGCTGGCCAAGGTTGCCCATGACGCAGGCGTGCCGCTGGTGGTAGATAATACGGTGGCAACCCCCGCATTGTGTCGTCCCTTCGAACACGGTGCCGATATTGTGGTGCACTCGCTGACCAAGTACATGGGCGGCCACGGCACGACCATTGCTGGGGCCATCGTGGATTCCGGCAAATTCCCCTGGAAAGATAACCCGCGTTTTCCGCAGTTCAACGAGCCGGACCCCAGCTACCATGGGGTGGTGTACGTGGAGGCCATGGGTGAAGCAGCATTTATCGGTCGTGCCCGGGTTGTCCCCTTGCGCAATATGGGCGCCGCGTTGTCGCCGATGAATGCGTTCCTGATCATGCAGGGTATTGAAACCTTGAGCCTGCGTATGGAGCGCCATTGCGAGAATGCCATGAAAGTGGCTGCGTACCTGCGTGACCATGCCAAGGTCAGTTGGGTCAATTTTGCCGGGTTGGAAACCGACAAGGATTATGCGTTGGCACAGCAATACATGGATGGCGGTGTGCCTTCGTCCATTCTCAGTTTTGGTGTGGACGGTGGCCGTGAGGCGGGAGCGCGTTTTATTGATGCGTTGCTGCTAATCAAACGGTTGGTGAACATTGGCGATGCCAAATCGCTGGCGTGTCACCCGGCCACGACCACGCACCGGCAGTTGAATGATGAAGAGCTGAGCAAGGCCGGGGTCAGTGCGGATCTGGTGCGTTTGTCCATCGGTATCGAGCATGTGGACGATATCCTGGCTGATATCGAACAGGCGCTGGCGGCGGTTTAGCCCTGTGCTCGAAACTGGGCCGGCGTCATGCCGGTCCAGCGTTTGAACGCTTTGGCAAAGGCGCTTTCATCGGAAAAGCCCAGTTTGTCGGCGATATCGAAAAGCTTTAATCCTTCCTTCAATGCCTGTTCGGCCATGCCCTGCAGCAGTGAATCGCGCAGCAGTTTGAAGCTGGTGCCTTCTTCGCTGAGTTTGCGGATCAGGTGGCGGCCGCTCATGGCCAGTTGTTCGGCCACTTTTTCCTTGCCCCATCGGGGATTCTGACGCAGCAGGTCGCGCACGCTCACGCTCAACGACTGACTCCCCAGTTCCTCCAGCAGCTGGTCGGCGAGGGTGCGCAAGTGCTGGCACAGGGCCGGGTTGGCATAAATCAGTGGCAGCGATAGCGCGGAAGCGGGAATACGCAGGGCGTTATGGGGGGCGGAAAACGCCACAGGGACGCCCATTAGCGCCTCATAGCGCGCCGGGGTATCCAGTGCCGGGTGGGCAAAGGTAATGCTGTCGGCGTGGACCTGTTCACCGGTGGACCAGCGGGTGAGCTGCAGCAGCGACGCCAGCGCGGCTTCCACCCGTTCGGACTGGCGGGTGGTGTACTGCGGCTGGTAACGAATTTCGCATACATCACTCGCCACGGCGTATTCGAACGCGCCACCTTCTCCCACGATGGGGTAATAATCCATCAGCGAGTCCAGCGCTTCGGCCACGGTGTCGCAACTCATCAGCACCATGCCCACGGTGTCCAGATGGCCTACTTGTATGGCTTGGCCGAACTGGATGCCGATCAGCGGATCGTCTGCCTGCTGGCAAAAGGTTTCCCAGATTTCACCCTGCAACTCCAGGCTTACCCGCTCCTGCTCGGCAAAGGCGTTCTTCAGGGGCGCAGGCAGGGAAAATCCCAACTGCTCTGCGGCCTGACTGATGGCCTGGGTAAAGCGTACCGTGACGGTGGGGGTATGCGACATGGGTGTAAGTGAGGTCCCGAATTAACCGTGACAAAGTCCTGAAATAGCCGTGTGTCTATTGCTGGCCGATCCTAGAGTAGCAAGCATACCAAACTCTGTGCTCCGCTTCGCTTGCCGGGCACCGGTGACCGAATAAAAAGACACAATAAAACGGGATAGCTATGTACGCAGTGATAGGGGCGGGGCCCATGGGCCTGGCCACGGCCAGAAACCTGAAGAAATACGGTATTCCTTTTGCCGGTTTTGACTTGAATACCGATGTGGGTGGCCTGTGGGATATCGATAACCCGCACAGCACCATGTATGAATCGGCGCATCTGATTTCCTCCAAGGGGATGACCGAATTCAAAGAGTTTCCCATGGCGGATGACGTTGCTACCTACCCCCATCACCGCGAAATGAAGCGTTACTTCCAGCAATACGCTGCGCATTTTGGACTCTATGAGCACTACGAGTTCTCCACCCGAGTAGTAAAGGTGGCGCGTGATGGCGATGAGTGGCTGGTGACCACCGAGGCAAATGGGCAGGAACAGTGCCGACGCTTTTCCGGGGTGCTGATTGCCAATGGCACACTGCATACGCCGAATCTGCCCAACCTGCCGGGCCGCTTTGATGGCGAATTGATGCATTCCTGTGAGTACCGCCACCCGTCCTGCTTTGATGGCAAGCGGGTGTTGGTGGTGGGCTGTGGTAATTCGGCCTGTGATATTGCCGTGGATGCGGTGCACCGGGCGGCCAGTGTGGATATGTCCGTGCGCCGGGGGTATTACTTCCTGCCCAAGTTTATTGGCGGCAAGGCCACCGATTCCATTGGCGGCAAAATCAAGTTGCCCCGTGCGCTCAAACAAAAGGTGGATGATCGCCTGATCCGCATGATCATCGGCAAGCCCAGCGACTACGGTTTGCCGGACCCGGATTACAAGCTGTATGAGTCCCACCCGGTGATCAACTCGCTGGTACTGCATCACATTGGCCACGGCGACATTGCCCCGCGCGGGGATATTTCTGCCGTTTCAGGCAAGACTGTGACCTTTGCCGATGGCCAATCACGGGAGTATGACCTGATCCTCATGGGCACCGGTTACAAGCTGGACTACCCTTTCATCGACCCGGCCGAGCTGAACTGGAACAACAGTGACGCCCCGCAACTTTACCTGAACGTATTTAATCCGATGCATCGTAATCTGTTCATGATGGGGATGGTGGAAGCTGCCGGACTGGGTTGGGAAGGGCGTAACGAACAGGCGGAAATGGTGGCCTTGTATATTCGTGCCAGCCAGCAGGGGGCAGCCGCTGCGAAAGCCCTGGAAGAAACAGTACGTCAGGAAGCGGAAAAAAATCTGGATGGTGGTTACGCCTATCTGAAGTTGGCGCGTATGGCGTATTACGTCAACAAGGACTGCTACCGCAAGGCGGTCAACACTCACATTGCCGAACTGAAAAACTTGAAGGCGGAGGTGTGAGATGGAAATACATTTCGGAAGTGAGAATCTGCTGATCCTGAACGTCATCCTGGCGTTCATGATGTTCGGTGTGTCCCTGTCGCTCACCGGTGATGATTTTCGACGTGTGCTGAAACGCCCGGATGCCCCCATCGTCGGATTGCTTGCCCAGTTTGTGCTGTTGCCGGCGGCCACCTGTGTCACCACCTGGTATTTCGAAGTCGATCCGGAACTGGCGCTGGGCATGATACTGGTGGCGTCGTGTCCCGGCGGTTCGTTCTCCAACATCATGACCTGGCTGGGGCGGGCGAACGTGGCGGTGTCGGTCAGCATGACGGCGGTGTCCAGCGTGGTGGCGATTGTCATGACGCCGTTCAATTTTTCCCTTTATGGCTGGCTGAACCCGATTACCCGTCCCATCCTCACCGACATCCAGATGGACAGCATGAATATCCTGATTCTGGTGGCGTTAGTGTTGGGGCTGCCGTTGTTGGTGGGTATGTTGGTGGGCAAGGCGTTTCCGGTGTTTGCGGAAAAAGCCCAGAAGCCCATGCGCTATGTCACCTTGCTGGTGTTGTTGCTGTTCGTGGGCATTGCGTTTGGCAATAACATGGATGTGTTCCTGGCCACGGCGAACCGTATTGTCGGGCTGGTGGTGCTGCAGAACTTTCTGGCGCTGGGGTTGGGGGCCATGGCCGGCATGATTACCGGGCTCCCCCGGGGAGATCGGCGTGCCATCACCATGGAGGTAGGGATTCAGAATTCGGGCCTCGGGTTGGCCATCCTGTTTACCTTTTTTCCGGACGCCAGTGAAATGATTTTGATCGCTGCATTCTGGGGCGTTTGGCATCTGATCAGCGGCTTGTTATTGGCCTGGTGGTGGTCACGGACCCCGGCGCAGGAGGATGCATGTCGCGACGCATTCTGATCACCGGCGCCGCTGGCTATATTGGCAGCCAGCTGGCCCGGCAGCTGCAGCAGCATCATTACGTGGTGGGCATGGATATCCGCAAGGACGACAGTGCGGATTTTCCGTTTTACCAAATGGATATTCGTGATCCGAAGATTGGCCAAATGATGAAAGAGCACGGTATTCATCAGGTGGTGCATCTAGCTGCGGTGCTGGAAGATTCCGGTGACCGTGCGCGTGATTTCGATATCGATGTGAATGGCACGCGCAATGTACTGGATGCCTGTGTGGCCAGCGGTGTCGAACAGCTGGTGGTGACCAGCTCAGGTGCCGCCTATGGCTACTACGCCGACAATCCGGCCTGGCTGGATGAACAGGATGCGTTGCGGGGCAACCCGGAATTTCCCTATTCGGACCACAAGCGTCAAGTAGAAGAATTGCTGGCCGATTACCGGACAAAATATCCAGCCCTTAAGCAGCTGGTGTTACGCCCCGGCACGGTGCTGGGTGCGGAAACGCGTAACCTGATTACCCGTCTGTTCGAGGGCGATCGACTGTTGGCCGTGGCTGGCTCGCCTTCTCCCTTTGTCTTTATCTGGGATCAGGATGTGGTGGGTATCATCGAGCAGGGGGTCAACCAGGATCGTAGCGGTTGCTTCAACCTGGCCGGTGACGGTGCCCTGTCCATTGATGCGCTGGGCGATTTGCTGGGTAAGCCGGTGATTCATGTGCCGGCCTGGCTGATTCGCAGTGGGTTATGGATCGGGAATCGATTGCGGCTGACTCAGTATGTGCCTGCGCAAGTAAACTTCCTGCGCTATCGTCCGGTACTCAGCAACCGCCGGCTGAAAGAGGAATTCGGCTATATTCCCCGCAAGACCTCCGAGCAGGTCTTCCGCTTTTTCATGGCCGCCGCGCGGCAGCGAGGGCAGTTATGAAAACCGTATTGATTACTGGCGCGGCTTCCGGGCTGGGGTGGGCCTTGTCTCGACAGGCGTTTGCGCTGGGGCACAGGGTGATACTGGTCGACATGAATGCTGCGTTGCTGGCATCGCGCGCGGATACGTTGGCTGGCGAAGATCCTGCCCGTGTCACCTTCCGGGATCTGGATGTTACGGATGGCGACGCCGTGCAAGCACTGGTGCATTGGGTGCGGGATAACGAGCTATCGCTGGATGTCCTGATCAATAACGCTGGCATTACGCACCGCTCATTGGCGGAAAAAACCCGCATGGCCGTCTTTCGCAAAGTCATGGCCGTGGACTGGCAAGCGCCAGTGGAGCTGGCGGTTGGTTTTTTGCCGCTGCTGAAAAAAAGCCGTGGCGGGATTATCAATATTGGTTCCATGGCGGGCTGGATGCCGGTGCTTGGGCGCGCCGGTTACTGCAGTGCGAAAAGTGCCTTGAGCCAGTTTTTTGAAGTATTGCGGGGCGAAGTGGCCCGCGATGGCGTGCATATTCTGATGGCGTACCCCAGTTTTCTGGATACCCCCATTGAAACCAACGCCCTGGGGCATGATGGACGCCCGGCCAGCCATAAACGCTCCATGGTGGGCGATATGCGCAGCCCGGAATGGATGGCTGAATTGGTGTTCGAAGCCTACGCAAAGAAAAAGAAACGTTTATTCCCGGATCGCTTCACCTGGTTTGCCAGCTTGCTCTGGCGACTGTTGCCGGATCTGTATCAACGCATGATGCAGCGTAAATTTGCCAGCGAACTGAACCAGTAGGAGTCCCCGTGACGGACCTGATGACCTTGCCCTGGCTGTTGCTGGCGCTGTTCATATTTTTTGCCTTTACCACCGAAGCCATGACCGGCTTTGGCAGTATCGTGATCGCCCTTTCTCTGGGCGCCTTGCTGTTACCGATCCCGGAAATCCTGCCGGTATTGGTGCCGCTTAATATTGTCATGAGTGCCACCTTGAGCTGGCGTCACCGCCAGCATATTCATTGGCCGACGCTGTGGCGGCTCATCCTGCCATTGATGGTGCTGGGGACGCTGACCGGTTATGGCTTGCGTCCGTGGATGGGCGATCAGCTGCTGAAAAACGGGTTCGGGCTGCTGGTGGTGTGGTTCAGTAGCCGTGAGCTGTGGCGTATGTGGAAGGGCATCAAGGTAGCGCCCCATGGAGCCTGGTGGTCGCGCTGCTGGATGTTTCTGGCAGGGATCACCCATGGCCTGTTTGCCTCCGGTGGGCCGTTGCTGGTGTATGCCTTGAGTGGCCTGTCGCTGGAAAAAAAAGCGTTTCGTGCCACTCTGATTCTGGTCTGGCTGTCGCTGAACAGCTTGCTGACGCTGGTGTTCCTGCTGGATGGAACCTTGTTGCCGGCGGCACCGCGCATCGGCTTGCTGGTGCCGGTGGTTATCGCGGCGATACTGCTGGGTGAGTGGCTGCATCACCGGGTGAATGAAGAGCGTTTTCGTCAGGCCGTGTTTATGGTGCTTTGGTGTACCGGGCTGATTTTGGCCTGGCCGGGGTGAATGAAGAGTTGAAAGTTCAAAGTTTAAAAGCGCGGGGCGGTGGCTCTTATTTGCGAAGGCGGTGCCCGCGTTCACTCTTAGGGTAAAGCGCGGAGAAAAATATTATCCGGTTAGTGCGGAGCCATCTTCGCGTTTCAACTTTGAACTTTACACTTTCAACTCACCTCCTCATCGCCACCAAGCTCCTGCCATGGTATTCATGTGATTCCTTGTTCGCAGGCATTCAGGAGGCGCCATGTCCACAGTGGAAATTCGTCCGGTTACCGGTATTGCCGTCGAACCCTGGCTGGATGCGTTGGCGGAATTACGCATTGCGGTGTTTCGGGACTTTCCCTATCTCTATGACGGGAATCTGGACTACGAACGGCGTTATCTGGACCGCTATGCCCAGTCGGATCGCAGCGTGTTTGTGTTGGCGTTGGAGTACAACCGGCTGGTGGGGGCGGCAACAGCCCTGCCATTACGTGAAGCGGACGAGGAGTTTCAGGCGCCTTTCCGGCAGCTGGGCGCGGAGCTGGATTCGGTGTTCTATTTTGGTGAGTCGGTGCTGCTCAAGCCCTACCGGGGCGAGGGCGTCGGCCACCGGTTTTTTGATCTGCGCGAGCAATACGCGGCGGATTTCGGATTTCGGCATACCGCCTTTTGTGCGGTAGCGCGGGAGCCTGGTCATCCTGCGTGCCCGGCGGATTACCAGCCGCTGGATGGCTTCTGGCGCAGTCGGGACTACTTTCCGCAGAATCAGCTCGTGGCTCATTTTGACTGGACCGATGTGGGTGACAGTGCCCCCAGCCGCAAAGCAATGCAGTTCTGGCTGCACTCGTTGTAGGCAGAGGCGACGCGTTGTTGCATATACCCCATTTGGGCGATTTGATATTGTTTTGATATCCCTATACTCCCTGTTTATTTGGGGGATTGGGGAACTCATATGCACCGTTACTATCGTTGGACGCTCTGGCGTGAACGCGCTATCCGCAATGGCATCATCATCTTGCCGTTGGCGCTATTTGCATTGGGTGTCGCCGTGCTGGTCGCTGGCTGAGCTGACCGTCGTGGCTCGTTGAGGAAGGGGCGCGGCAGAAAAAGAGTAGCGCCGGCAAAAACTGAAACCGCCCACGCTGCTTTACTCGGCTCGCCCCTTCAGCCACTCAACTGAGTCGTTGATTGTTTTTTGATGGGCGTAGATTCGTCCAACCAACGCTGTACCCGGGCGTAAGTGCGGGTTTCCTCGATCATGGTCATGTGGCCCATCTGGTAAAACAGTTCCCGGGTCAGGTGGTCCGCTTGCGGATAAAGCTGCTCCGCCAGAGCACTGTTCACCGTTACCAGCCAGTCGCCACGGGGCTGGGCATGGCCGGGTTCACTGACGCTGCCGGCGATGAATAGCTGCTGTACCTGTGGGTCCAGTGGCACCTTGCTGGTGGGGCGGGGGTCGTCCAGCGGGCGGTCCCGCCACTGGTCTTCCAGTACATAGCCAAAACGCAGGTCGCGAATGCCATCGGAACGCAGGTTGCCCAGCCGCATCAGCGGGCGTGAGTAGGGCGTGCGACCCAGTAATCGGTTGGCTTCGTTGCCGAATCGTTCCAGCAGAGCGCCCTGATGGGGGGAGCCCAGGCACACCAGGTGGCTGATTTTGTCCACCCAGCTGTCACCGCGCTGGCGTCCTTGATGCAAGGCGCTGCGCGCCACCAGCCCGCCCATGGAATGACCAACCAGAATGACGCGTTCCGGCAAGGCGGTATGGGCCAGCAACCCGGCGAGCTTGCGGCCATTATCGGAAATGTGCAGGCCGGTGTTGTAGCGCAGATAGCGGATGTCTGCGCTGAGATGCTGGCGGACCCACTGGCTGAAGCCGTCGGCAGCGGGGTTGTTCCAGCAGGCGTCGTTCATGCACAGCCCGTGCAGGAAAATCACCAGGGTGTCAGCACCCGCCGACGGTGGCGCTTTTGGCAGTAGCGTCATGGGCAAGGCATAACGATTGTTCTGCTCGACCAACAGCTGGCCGAAAATACCGTTGATGATGCTTTGCAGGTCCAGGCTATCGCGCAACTCCTGGTGCGGGTCGGCGAGCAAGTCAGCCATGCCGGCCAGATTGCCCGCCTGGCGAAAGCCGTAGCGGATCAGGTTGTAGACCATGGGGGCAGGAGTGTAATCGTGTCCGCGCAGGCTAAACGGGTTGGCGATGGTGCCGTGAATATCCTGAACCACCTGCGTAATTTCATTGCCGAAACGGGTGACCAGTTGCGCCAGTCCCCCGACATTCCTTCCCGCATTGCGGCCGAGTTGTTTCATGTTTTCTCCTTGTTATGGGGGCATCTTACCCGGCTGAGGGCGCTGAGAAAGGAAAAAACGTTATGCCAATCGGCGCGTGCCCATCTGTAACTCTTCGTAAAATGGCCGCTAAATGTGCGAATCCGCTTGGCTAAGTGCCAGGAACATGCTTAGAGTGCTCACTGTCCGAATCAGTTAATTCAAGGAGTGATTCTATGCGTACTTTCGGTAAAGCGGCATTGGCCGCCATTTTCGCCTCTTCTGCCCTGCTGGCAGCCTGTGATGCCAACGACGGTCCGGTTGAGGACGCTGGCGAGAAGGTAGACAAGGCAGTAGAAAGCATCACCCCGGATAGCAAAGGGCCGATGGAAGAAATGGGCGAAGATATGGATAACGCCTATGACAATGCCAAAGACTCTGCCGAAGACATGAAAGACGCTGCCGAGCAGTAAGCCTTTTATGCAGTGAGCTCACCGCCCCCAAGGCGGGTGATGCGATAATCAAAACCCCGGCCCTGTGGCCGGGGTTTTGTCGTTTAAGAGGGGGCAGTCTTTTCGGGAGGCTGAGCGGCGGGCAAATACCTGCTTACAGGGATGGGCGCGCTGAGGAATAGTCGCCATACTTCACGATGACTTAATTCCTCATGAGCCAAGCATGGATACGTCCGCCCGCTTTTCGACTGAATCAACGCTGCCCGCGCCGGTGTTGATTGTGGAGGATGATCCTCTGATCCAGAACCGTCTGGAGCGCGTTCTTGTGCAACTGGGCTATCACAGCGAGATGCTGTGTTGTGCCGCCTCCCTGGCCCAGGCCCGGCAATGGCTGGAGGAGCAGCCGGTGGCGTTGGCTCTGGTGGACCTGGGGTTGCCTGACGGGAATGGGACGGCGTTGATTGCAGAGTTACGCGCTGCCGACCCGGCCATGGGTATCCTGGTGATTTCTGCCTGGAGCACCGAGGATGCCATCATGGCGGCCCTGCGCGCCGGCGCTACGGGGTACGTGCTCAAGGAGCGCGATGATTTGGAAGTCTCGCTGTCCATACGCAGTGTGCTGCGCGGCGGGGCGCCTATTGATCCATTCATTGCCCGCCGGGTGATTGGCGAGTTGTACCAGGCGCCTTCGGCATCAGGTGAGCCGCCCTTGAGCGCCCGCGAAAGCGAAGTGCTGACGCTGGTGGCCGAGGGGCTGTCCAATCGGGAAATTGCCGAACGGCTGTTCATTTCCCGGTATACAGTGGAATCCCACGTTAAACATATCTATCGCAAACTGGCGGTGTCGTCGCGTATTCGTGCGATCAGCGAAGCCCGTTCCCGGGGGTTGCTCGACGGATGAAATCTTTCCTGCCGATATGGCTGATGCTCTGGCTGTGTGTGGCTTCGGCGGGAGGTCATGCGCAACTGCGGCATGATGTGTTGGATTGTGAGCCTCAAATTGTGTCGGTGATGGCGGCAAAAAGTGAGGACGCCACGCGCCCGGTGGCGGGCTGGCAAGCGGTTACCCTGCCGGATAACTGGAGCCAGCGCTGGCCTGGTTACGATGGCACCGTCTGGTACCGGATTGATTGGCAGCCTGGCTGTGTTGATGCGGACAACGGGGATTCACCGGTGGGGCTGGTGATTGAATCGATCATTATGGCCGGTGCGGTCTATAGCGAGGGCTCCCTGCTCTGGCGTGATCGTCATCTGCAGGAGCCGTTATCGCGCTCCTGGAATTCGCCTCGCTATTGGTTGTTGCCGGCATCGCATTTGCGCGAAGGGCGCGTGCTATGGGTGCGTGTGGCTGGCGTTGCTGCACAAACGCCGGGGTTGGGGCGGGTCAGGCTGGGTTCGCCAGAGGCGATGTTGGCGGTGATGGAGCAGACACACTGGCGCACACGGACTCTGCCCTTTATCAATCTGGTTGTGTCTGCGGTTTTGGGGTTCCTGGCGCTGTTTATCTGGTTGGCGTTTCGCTCACAGCAGGTGTTTGGCTGGTATGCGGTGACGGCGTTTTGCTGGGTGTTGTTTGGTGTGAATACCCTGGCCACACAAGCCTGGCCTTTTTCGGATACCCGGATGGTGGCGCAGGCCAACACCCTGGCGTACCTCTTTTTTATTGCCAGTTTCTGTGTGTTCAGTTGGCGGTTGCTTGAGCTTCGTTGCGCAGTATGGCGAGAGCTCCCTTTATTGGCGCTGGTCACGGGCCTTGCTGGCGTAATCGTGTTGTTGCCGGGTTGGGAGGGGCTGCAATGGGCGGGGCATCTGAGTTCACTGGTCTTCTTGCTGAATGGGTTCTGCATCACTGGCTGGGCGTTACGCCGACGGGAAGCTGGACCGTTAGTGGTGGCCGGTTTCTATCTGTTGTTGATTGCTATCGGGGTGCGCGATGTCCTGATACTGACCGGGTTGCTCTCAAGCGATTTTTATCTTTCCCAATACAGCTGCCTGTTGTTCATGGTAATGGCCGCTGTGTTTCTGGGGTTGCGTGTTGCGGGAGATGCTCGTCGTATTGAGCGTTTTAATCAGGAGCTCAGTGTGGCAATCGAGAAAGCCTGTGACGACCTTAGTGCCACAATGAGTAAAGAGCACCGTTTGGCGCTGGATAACACCCGCCTGCAGGAACGTTTGCAGCTTGCCCATGACCTGCATGATGGCCTGGGCGGGCAGCTGGTGCGTTCTATCATGGTGGTTGAACAGAGTGACAATGACTTGGACAAGAGTCGTTACCTGTCCATGCTCAAACTGCTGCGCGATGATCTACGTCAACTGGTCGATAGTGGCGCCAGTGCCAGTGCGGCGCCCCCGCAGACGCCGGTTGAATGGCTGGCGCCGTTACGTTACCGGTTTGCCAACCTGTTTGATGCGCTGGAGATGTCGCTGGTCTGGAATGTGCCGGATGCCTGGCGCGCGCAACCGACAGCGGTTCAGTGCCTGCTGCTGGCCAGGCTGGTTGAAGAGGCGCTCACCAATATCGTCAAGCACAGCCAGGCACGGTGTGCCCGGGTGACGTTGCAATTGCCGGATGACGCGCTGCTTTTGTTGCGTGTGGAAGATGATGGCGTGGGCTTCGATGTGGCGGCCGTGCAAGGCGGCGGCCTGGGCATCGGGCTGGAAAGTATGCGCGCCCGAACAGAGCGACATGGAGGCGCGTTGACGCTGTGCTCCCAGCCTGGGGCCACTGTCCTCGAGGTGCGGCTTCCGCTGGGCCAGTCATAACAGGTCAATAGCGTACCATCGAGGGCAGAATCAGGAAAAATCCCCAAGTTCAGTGATATCCATCACAGAACAGACCCCGTTCAATTCAGGCCTTGCGACGTATTTATTCCTTCAGGCTGTAACGGGGTACATCAATGAAAGCACAAAATCGAATGACAGGGGGTTGGCGAGTGGCCGGGCTGATGGGGGCAGCGGTGACGTTGTTGCTGGCCGGCTGTGGTGGCGGTGGCGGTGGATCGGAGACTGTTGTGGAGGCGCCCCCTTCCAGTTATACCGTGGCCGGTACGCTGACTGGTCTGATGCCGGGTACGGAACTGGTTGCCAGAGATGTCACGCCGGGCAGCAGCCTGCCATCACTCACGCTGACTGAAAATGGCCGTTTCCAGTTTGATGGTTTGCTTTACCCCAATGAGTCTTACGACATTGAGTTGCTGGCCAGCAACCCTGCTGTAAGCGATGGCGAAAACCGGGGTCAAAGTCCGGTTATGCAGCGCTGCGTGCTGCAAGGTATGAGTGCGGAAGGTGTTGCCGAGGGAGACGCTGACGCCCTCGGGAATTTGCAGATTCACTGTTCCGGCCTGTTTTTTCTGTTCGATAACCAGGGCCTCCCTGTCGTGAGTGACGGTAACCCGGAGGGAACCCGTTCGTTGAATGTGAACGAGGAGCTTTTTTCCGGGTTTTTTCTGAGTGAGGGCGGCGTATTGTTCGTGACGACGGGGAATAATGAGAGGCATCTCTGGTTCAGTGACGGCACCCCGTCTGGCACTCAGAGAGTAGCAGGCAAGAATGGGGAACTTCTGGATCAGCTGGGCTGGTCTTGGCGGACGGTAGGCAATCGCTTTTACTTTACCAATAACGGCCTGTTGTGGGTGGCGCAAGGTGGGAGTGCAATGAAAGTGGAAGGGCCAGAACCGGGAGGAGTAGTTGCCTCGGGGCTTGGTGGTATGGCCTCCGCTGGTGATTGGTTGTATGTGATCTCAGAAAATCAGGTGCTGGCTATTAATGAGGGCGGGCAGCCTCTCGTTTTGCTTGGCCCAGATGAACAGCCGTTCAATGCTTCATCTTGTGGTATGGAGGGTACGGGCGATCAACTTTATTTAACGTGCCATCAAGGCAGTATGGAAGGTAGCTGGCGGCTGGATGCGGGAGAGTCGACAGTTCGGAAAATCTCCTCGAACTCCTCATTTAATAACTTCCACGCTGTGGGAGCGCTGACGTTTTTTAGTGGCTATTTGCCTGCCTATGGGAGGGACCTTTGGGTAACTGATGGCACTGAATCCGGGACGTTTTTATTTTCTACCCCGAATCCGGACCCTGCGGGCAGTAACCCAACTAATTTCCGGGTAAAGGGCAATGCGCTCTTCGTTCGGGCAACAGATGGTGTCGCGAATAAAATCTGGAAATTCTCAGTGGTGGGGAAGACGGTTTCTTTATCCGGTCCCGTTGGCAGTGGGGTGGAATCGCTGGCTCTTCATGGTGACAGCGTGTTTTTTTCCGCACCGGTGAGTCCGGGCAAACCACAGGTGTGGGCCAGTGATGGTACGCCTGGCGGCACCTACGTAGTGAAGACGATTAACCCGGATGGGGCCGCCTGGCCGTATGCGCTGGAGTCTGTGGGGGATTGGCTCTTTTTCTCGGCAAAACAGGATGACAATGGCTATGCCGCCTGGCGTACCGATGGCACCGAGGCGGGCACTGTGATGCTGTCTCCCGAGCTGTGTGAAGATGGGGCTGAGGTGTGGGCCAAAGTCGGCGACACTGTGTATTACGTCATGTTCAATGATGAGGACCACAGCCTCTGGAAAACCGATGGTACTGCGCAGCACACCACCAAGATTGCTGAGTGGAAAGGGGCGGCGGATGAAATTTAAGGAGAGATACAATCTTGTTTATATCGACTGGCCGGTGGTTGGCCGGCGGATGCTGCTGGTAACGATGTTGAGTGGCATGGCGTGCTTGCTGGCGGTATTGGTTGCCGGCTAGCGCAGCAAGTAACGGCTTTTGGTAAGTGACAAGCAAAACCCCGGCCCTGTGGTCGGGGTTTTGTCGTTTTGGGTTTGCAAAAGCTTGTCAGGGGTGTGCCGCCAACGGGCAATGGCCTAACAGTTGTTTCAGGGCGTCGGCTTCCTGGAGTGTGACCATCAATTGGTAGCGTTGCTTGATCCGTTCCCACTGTTGCCCGTATTCGCACCAGTAGCGACGGTTGTCGGGGAGCCACTGGTCCGGGCTGCGGGCGCCTTTGCTGCGGTTGGCGCTGGCGGATACCGGGATCAGGTTGTCCGCGTCGTTGGCAAATTGCCGGCGTAGCGGTTCATCCCACTGGTCGCCGCCGTGGCCGTGGGCATGGCGCAGGGGGACAAAATGATCCATATCCAGATCGCCGGCCCGGGTGAAGGTCTGGTTGGTGTACGGATCGTACCAGCGGCCGCTGGCCACGGTGCAGTGGTCCGGGCCGGTGAAGGTCACGGCTATCTGGCTGGTGGCAATCAAGACTTCAGCCCGGGTGTCCTGGCAATCCTGGTCTTCGTCAATCCAGTGGGGCCAGCGGTCCCGGTCATAGAGCCCGCTGAAGGCGCGCTGGGCGTCAGCGGCGTCCTGTTCGGCCTGTTGCTGTTGGCGATGCAGGGTGAGGCAGGGCTCCCGGTGGCAATGATAGTCACCGGTGCGTCGGTCGGTGTGCCCGCCCTGTTGATCGAGCCCGCCGGGGTGAGCCTGAACGGGGGTGGTGGCGGAAAGCAGGGCGATGCAAAGCCAGAGGGACAAGGGGGGTAGGTGCAAGGGGATATATCCTGTCTGTGGTGGCGCAGGAGGATAAGATATCCATGCATTTTGTTGTAGGTGAAATCGTACATCAGAGGAAAGTGTGAACTGGTTCCAAGGGCTGTATCAGGAAGATACAAAACGGCTACGTGGCTACACGGAAATCGGACCGTTTTGTTCTGGGGTAGGCTGGGCCGCATCGTTAGAGTTAGCGGTGCCGTGCTGAATCTGTTTCACAGTGGCGCCGGCATTCACTTTTTATGCATTGTCTATGAGTAGTGGCTATGCAGGAGTTGCAGTTTATGGGGACACAGCAGGGCGCGGGAAAATGGCGTCAGCAGGAGTTGGGGCTGGAGGCGGTGGAGACACGGCTGCAGGCCCTGCAGGAGTACCTGGCCGTTTACCGGGCGAGCTTTGCCTCGTCGGGCAGTGCGGATAGTCATGCCCGGGTACGGGTGCTGCGCCGGGATGTCTCTCGTCTGCGGGCCTGGGGCTGGTACCTGATCGCGTGTCGCGATGGCGCTCGCTGGTTGCCTGTTGTGCAGTGGTTGGCGCGGGTTTTCTCTGTGCTGGTGGTGCCGCAAAGGCATCGTTCCCGGCGCCAGCAGCGCACGCGCACTATGCGGCATTTGTCCAGTTACAGTCTGGTCGAGCGCGCCTATGCGGCTCAGGAAGATGATATCCAGGGGCGTTTGTTGACCTTGCGCCTGGCGCAACGTCAGAACCCCAATGACCTGCGGGCCCGGGAAATCAAGAGACTCGAGCGTCAGGTGGATGAAGTGGTGCTGCTGCGATTGGCCGGCCTGCCGGAGGCCCGGCAGCTTACGGTGATTTGCCATCTGCTGACGTGGACCATGGCCCTGCGTTCCTGCCTGGGCTTGCGGCTTCCCCTGGCGGATGTGGCGGACCGTTGATGCAGGCAATGACGATGTTGTCTCCCGCGCTGGATAGTTTGCCACGGGTTTTTACCCTCTCGGATCTCAAGCAGCTGCAACCGGAGGAATCTGGCGGCGCGCTGGATACCGTGCTGCGCTGGCTGGAAGCCGGGGTTGTCAAGCAGGTGGCGCCGCCGCGACCGGTATTCTACAAGGTGGTGCTGGGCGATCCGCTCACCGATGAGGACCGTTGCCGGGCATTGCTGCGGGCCTTTCCGTCGCTGGTGATGGTGGCCGGGTCGGCATTGTGGCGGCAGGGGTTGAGTCGTCAGCAGGACAGCGTGCTGGAATGCTGCGTGGCAGAAACCGAACTGAGTTGCCATTTGCCGGATGTGCGCCTGCACTGGCGGCCGCCGGCCTGGTGGTCGGCGATTCGCCGGGCCGGGGGGATGGCCGGTGATTACCACGGTGTGCCCATGCTCAATGCGGAGCTGGTGCTGGCGGATGCGTCCACGTTTTCCGGTGTATGGATGCCGGATCGCGAATCGGTGGATTGGGATCGCCTGTCCACGGCGCGCCTTAGCGAGGCCAGTGATTATTTGCGCGAGCTGCGCCCCCGCTGAGCCGGTGGGGCCCCTGGGCGCCTTGACGAGAACGCCCTGCTGCTATTAAATGAGAACCATTATCATGGATTAATGGTTCTCTCCCTATGCTGGTTGCCGTTCTGGCCACACTTGCCAGTGTGTTGCTGTTTTATCTGTCGGATCGCCAGCAACGCTGGCTGGATCAGCCACTCCCCGCCGTTACCCGTTTAATCGCCCTGGCCATGCTGGTCGGCGGGCTGTGGCTGTTGTCGCTGCAGTTGGGCGTTAGTGTGGGCCTGTTTGTGGGGCTGTGGGTGTTCACGCTGCCGGCCCTGCTGGTGCCGCTGCTGGTCAGTCATTACCGCGATAGCTATCAGCGCCGGGGAGGCAATCGATGAGAGCCTTTCTGGCGTTCTTGTTGAGCCTGCCCTTGTCGGTAATGCTGATGGGGTTGTTGGCGGCAGCGGTGCCGGCGCCCTGGCAGTCCTGGCTGGTGCTGCAACTGTTGGGCGTGACCCTGTTGTGGATGCTGCTGGTGACTCTGGTGGCGTTGCCCGAGCGTACCTGGCCCCCGCTGGTGGCGTTGCTGGTAATGAATGGGCTGGCCTGGGTGGCGCTGCAAACCACCGCCTTATATGGGGGGGGAGCATGAAGGCAGACCGCTTGCGACGCTTTATCGACCTGCATGCCTGGCTGGGTATGGCCAGTGGTCTGGCCCTGTTTGTGGCGTTTTTTGCCGGCGCCCTCAATGTGTTCCATCACGAATTGCACCACTGGCAGACACCGCAGGCCACGGAGGCGGCATCGCAAGACGCCATCGATGGGCAGGCGCTTCTGGACCGTGTGACAGACCAATACCCGGATGCGCGTAAGCGCCTTTTTTTCCTGCCAGAGGAAGACCCAGCGGTAATGTGGTTTCAGTCCAGCGATGCTGGTGCGGGAGAGCGGGGTGCGGGGGAGTGGCTTACAGCCCATGCCACGGATTTCGACGAGGCGGGCAAGTATGTCGAAAAGCCTCGTTCAGCGCTGGCGGATTTTATCAATCAGCTGCATTACCAGTTAGCGATCCCCAGTGGCGGCCTGCCCATCAACCTTGGCATGACCTTCATGGGGCTGATCTCGATACTGTACGGCGCAGCCCTGTTCACCGGCCTGGTGATTCATTGGCCGAAACTGCGCAAGGAATTCTTTGCCCTCAAGCATGAGGGCAACATGCGCCGTTACTGGAAGAACATGCACAACCTGATCGGGGTGGTGAGTTTGCCGTTCCATCTGATCATGTCGGTGACCGGTGCCGCCATGGGCGCCTTTACCCTGGTGGCTGTGGTGCTGGGTACCCTGGTGTTTGGCCCGCAGCTGCGTGGGGTTATTGAAGAGGAAACGGCGGTATGGCCCCCGGTGCAAAGCCAGGGAGAAAACGCTGCCATGGTGCCGATGGCGGATTATCTGTCTGCGGCGGCTGATGCGTTGCCTGAGATGAGCGTGGATTGGGTGGAAATTCGCGGTTACGGCGACGCCGCCGGCTGGGTGGATGTGGCCGGTTCCGTGCCGGGGGATGTGGGGCATCATGCGCATGTGGTGCTGGACCCTGCGATGGGTGTCTTGAACGTGATCGCTCCGGGGCAGCGCAGCCTGAACTTTGATTCGTTCTCGCCGGTGTACTCTCTGCATTTTGGCGATTACGGCGGGATGCTGGTGAAAGGGTTGTACTTCGCCATGGGCTTGCTGGGGGCGTTGCTGTTCGTGTCCGGTAATGTGCTGTGGTGCGAGCGCCGCAGTGATCGCCAGGGGCCAAGCCGTGGATCGGCGTTTCTGTTGCGCCTGACCCTCGGGCTTTGTTTCGGTGTCGTGATCGGCGTGGCGTGCAGTTTCCTGGTCAGCAAGGGTCTGCCTTATACGCCCTGGGCGGCCTGGGTCGCTACCGCGGAGCGGGCAGTTTGTGGTGTGGTGGTCGTGCTGCTGGTGCTGTGGAGTTTGCGTGCCTCGCCGCTGCGGTTCAGTGGCCTGATGTTGATGGTGGCGCCGTTGTGTTATCTGGCGGTGCCGTTGTTGCAGGTGGTGCTGGAAGGTGGTCACGCTCTTGAGGCCGATAACCTTTTGATCAACGGTCTGTTGCTGCTGGTGGCGTCATCCCTGTGGGTGGTGCGTCGCCAGTTTCGCAAGCGTGTGCGTCTGGCTGAGCCTCATCCGCTCTGGGTGGGCAAGGTGACGCAGGGGCATCCCAAGCACCTTACCGAAACGGAACGGGAAGCGGTGAGCTGATTTGGTTGGCGTGCTGCATGGTACGTGAACCGCGTTGCGGCCGCAGAGCGGCATAAAAAACGGCGCCCGAGGGCGCCGTTTTTTTGTGACGTTACGGTCTCTGAAATCAGAAGCGGTACGTCGCCTGCAGGGCCAGACCGTGAGCGCTGTTTTCGAAATCGGCGCTGTAGCTATCCTGCGACACGCGGCCTTTCTCTTCATTGATGTAGGCGTAGGCTGCATCAAAGGTCAGGTCAGCGGTGGGGCTCCAGCCGGCGCCCAGGGTGTAGATATCACGATCGCTCACCGGGATGCGCACGGTACGGTCCGCATCGCTGGTGGGAGACTTGTCGGTGGCATAGCCGGCGCGAACAACCCACTTCGGGTTCAGTTGGTAGGCGCCGCCAACGGCGAAGGACCAGGTATCCTCCCAGTTCAGCTCTTCGGTGATGGTGCCGAATTGAGCCTGCAGAAGAGGGTTTACGCCACTGTTTTCTACTTCAATGCCTTCCAGTCGGCTCCAGCGAGTCCAGGTGGCGCCCATATACAGGTCCAGATTGTCTGTAGCCTGGAAGCTGACAGAGGTATCCACGGATTCCGGCATGGTGATGTCCAGCTCGGCATCGTATTCGCCATCCAGCACAGTGCCTAATGGGGAGCCGCTCACGGTGGTGTCACCCTCCAGGGAGAAGTCCATCTTGGAGTGATAGGTCAGGCCCCAGTCGAGACGGTCGTTGACCGCGATCAGCGTGCCCAGGTTGAAGCCGTAGGCAATATCGTCCCCTTCAATTTCCACATCGCTGTCTGCTGCGTTAACGAAGGCGGGATTGATCTGTGCAAAGGCAGCGCCGGGAACCTTGCTGGTCAGTTCGCCGGAGATGTGGTTGATGGTCGGGCCAAAGCCCACAGAGACGCTATCGTTAAAGGCGTAACTGATGGTGGGCTGGATGGTGACAACCTGAACCATGCTGGTCACGCCGTGGTAGCGGCCCTGGAAGCTGTCTTCGTAGTCACTCTCTACGCCGAAGGGCGCGTACACGCCAATGCCGGCATGCAGTTTGTCGCTGATCGGGCTGACGTAGTAGCCGAAAGGAATGGTGGTAAAAGGCACCATGTCGCCATCGTTTGTGCCAGATACGGGGAGGCCAGGGGCCAGCTGCCCTTCGGCATCGCTAATGTCAGTGCTGGCATCAATAAAGGCCAGACCGCCGCTCACTTCGGCGCGGTCCAGGCGGCTCATGCCGGCAGGGTTGCCATACAGGGTGCTGGCGTTGGCAGCGGTGGAGGCGCGGCCTGCGTAGGCAGAACCGGCGCTGCTGGCACTCTGTTCGTTCAGGGCCAGGCCATTGGCCATCACCTGGGTAGACGCAGCAGCAATCGCGGCTGCCAGCACGGCTTTGTTTGAATACTTCATGGTAACTTTCCCGAGTTATGATTTTGCCGGCGCAAGTTAACATTCAGTCACAAAATATTACAGGTTGTTTATCGTCATAATTAACGGTAAATCGTGCAAAAAACGACTATTTTCGGGAAACAGGGTGTTTATTGTTGTGAAGAAGGTTCAAGGATGAGCGGTATGTTTACCAAAATATGCATGGGCATGCTTATGCGGGTGCGGTCTGCTGGGCGCCTCTGACTGTGATGGCCAGCAGACCGCTGTCTAGCGGACTATTTCCCTTCGGTGAGAGTGCTGTAGCTGGTGATCAGATTGCGGTAATCCGGGATGTGGTTGGAGAAAAGTGCGCCCAGCCCGTCGATATCATTGCGCCAGTCGCGGTGTAGCTCGCAGGCTGCGCCAAACCAGGTCAGCAACTGGGCGCCGGCGGCGCTCATGCGGTCCCAGGCGGCGTCCCGGGTCATGGGGTTAAAGGTCCCGGAGGCATCGGTGATCACGAACACCTCGAAGTCTTCTTCCAGGGCCGAGAGGGCCGGTAACGCCACGCAGACTTCGGTGACCACACCGGCGATGATCAGCTGCTTCTTGCCGGTGGCCTTTACCGCGGCGAGGAAGTCTTCGTTATCCCAGGCATTGATCTGTCCGGGGCGGGCGATATAGGGCGCATCGGGGAACATCTCCTTGAGTTCTGGCACCAGTGGACCGTTGGGGCCGGTTTCAAAGCTGGTGGTGAGGATGGTCGGAAGTTCGAAGTACTTGGCCATGTCGGCCAGTGCCAGCACGTTGTTCTTGAACTTGTCCGGATCAAGGTCGCGCACCAGTGACAGCAGGCCGGCCTGATGGTCCACCAGCAGTACCGCTGCATTGTCCTTGTCGAGTCGTTTGTATTGCTTACCCATGGTCTTTCTCCTGCGAGTGATGGGTGGCGTTGATTGCCACCCGTTGGTTAAGGGTTAGGCCGGGATCTGGCCAAAATTGCCGCTTTGGAAATCGCGTATCGCCTGCTGAATCTCTTCCCGGGTGTTCATCACGAAAGGACCGTGACCCACCACGGGTTCATTCAGTGGTTCACCGGCAATCAGCAGCAGATCGCTGTCCGTCTCGGCGTGGAGCTGCACTTGCGTGCCTTTTGCGTCGAGCACCACCATTTGTGCCGCAGCCGCCCGGGTATGTTCGTTGACTTCAACATCGCCTTTGCGGGTGATGACCGCGGTGTTCCAGCCTTCGGGCAGGTCCAGCGTCACCGTGGCATGCGCCCGCAAGTGGATATCCCATACCTGCATGGGCGAATAGGTGTTGGCCGCCCCTGCGTGCTGTTGGAACTCCCCGGCGATGACGCGCACTTCCCCGGCGTTATCCGCCAGTGGCACCAGCGGGATCTCGTCACTGCGGATGCCCTGATAGGACGGGGCGGTCATCTTGTCCGCGGCGGGCAGGTTCACCCACAGCTGGATCATTTCCAGCTCTCCGCCCTGGTAGGTGAAGGCGGGGGAGTGAAACTCCTCGTGGAGGATGCCGGCACCGGCGGTCATCCACTGCACATCACCCGGCCCAATCACGCCGCCTTGTCCGGTGGAATCCCGGTGAGCCACCTCTCCCTGGTAGACGATGGTCACTGTTTCAAAGCCGCGATGTGGGTGCTCACCAACGCCGCGAGGCTTGGTGGCAGCGGGGAAGCGTGCCGGCCCTGCGTAATCCAGCAGCAGGAAGGGGCTCAGCTGTTTGCCGTGGCTTTCGTAGGAAAACAGGGAGCGAACCGGGAAGCCGTTTCCTACCCAGTGCGGGGCGGGTGCGGAATACATACCGAGAATCTTTTTCATGGCGGGTTCCTCCGTTTTGGTCATGGATTCATGTTATGGATGGAACGAATGGGCGGGAAGGTGGCAAAATTACAACTCAGCGTTGCAATAACGGGACGATAGATGGTGGACCTAAATGACTTGTTTTACTTTGCCAAGGTGGTGGAGTTCGGCGGTTTTGCCCCGGCCAGCCGGGCGATCACGGTGCCCAAGTCAAAATTGAGCCGACGGGTGGCCGGGCTGGAGGAGCGGCTGGGGGTGCGGCTGATCAATCGCTCAAGCCGACAGTTCTCGGTGACCGAGGTCGGGCAGCAATACTATGAGCACTGCAAGGCCATGCTGGTGGAGGCCGAGTCGGCCCAGGAAGCCATTGATACCGTGACGGCGGAACCCCGTGGGGTTATTCGTCTGGCTTGCCCGATTACGCTGCTGCATGTGCATATCGGCGCTTTCTTGGCCGACTTCATGAAACAGTACCCGGAAATCACAGTGCATCTGGAAGCCACCAATCGGCGCGTGGATGTGATCAGCGAAGGAGTGGATGTGGCGATCCGGGTTCGCCCGCCGGGTTTGGAGGACAGTGACTTGGTGGTACGGGTGTTGTCTGACCGGCGGCTGGCGCTGGTGGCAAGCCCGGAGCTGGTGGCGGAGTACGGCATGCCGGGCCACCCGCAAGAGCTGTCCAGCTGGCCGAGTCTCGGGCTGGGAACGCCGCGCCCGGATTTTCGCTGGTCCCTGCGCGGGGAAGATGGGAGTGAGGTTCGAGTGTTTTACCAGCCCCGTTATGTGACCACCGACATGATTGCCCTGCGCCGTGCGGCGGTGGCAGGTGTGGGGGTGGTGCAGCTGCCGGTCCTCACTGTGCAGCACCAGCTGGAGCGTGGTGAGTTGGTGCAGCTACTGCCCCGCTGGGCGTTGGCGAAAGACATTATCCATGCGGTGTTCCCATCACGCCGGGGCATGTTGCCGGCGGTGCGTACACTGATTGATCGTCTTGCCGATTATTACGATTCTTTTGAGGAATTGTAAGCGCGTCGTCTGTCTAGGTTTGGCTCAATAACTGGCGGCGATAGGCCCGTGGCGTTGTGCCGAGCCATTGGCGGCAGGCCCGGTTGAAGGCCGATTGCTCGGAGTAGCCGAGCAGCCCGGCGATCTGGCTGAGCTTCAGGTTGGGTTCCATCAAATATTCACGCAACAGTTTCAGGCGCACCTCTCCCAGCAATTGTTCATAGCTGACCCCTTCATTAGCCAGGCGTCGTTGCAGGGTGCGTTTATGCATGGACAGGTGTGAGGCAATGACGGCGCTGGTGCACTGGGCGGTGGGAAGCAGGGTGGTGATCAGGCGGGTGACATCTTCGCTGAGCGTGATGGCGTTGGGGGCCTGCTGGGAAGCCAGATAACGCTCCGCCAGTTCCCATGTGTGATGGTCGGCGCTGGATAACGGCATGGCGAAGGCTGCGACAGGCCAATAGCAGCCACACCAATCCTGCTCGAAATAAGCGTCGCAGCGAAACACGTCATGATACGCATCAAGGTCAGCCTGGCGAGGGTGCATGAAGTGGACGCTGTAGGGGCGGAATGTCTCTCCGCAGAGCAACTTCATGACCTGCATCGAGTTCGACAAGCTCAACTCATAGGCCTGGGGGCGATAGCCCCCGGAGCTGTCTTCATCAATAGTGAATTGAAAGCGAATGCAGGATTGGCCCTGGTGTTCGCACACGGTATTGCTGATGCCCAACGCCGGGCTGTGCAGATGCAGGTAGCGGGCAATGCTGCTGATGGCGTCGCCCACTGTGGCCGCGCTGCGCGCGATCACGCTAATCGGCCCAAGAATATCCATGCCCTGGTACTCCGCCAGCTTGAGGCCTAGCTGGGGGTAATTTAAGGCTTGGACGGTGTCTTCGAACAGCGCAGCAAGGTTGCGATAAAGCAGGAAAGAGCTGTCATCCCGCCGTTCCTCCGGAGGAATATGGTAACGCTCCAGCAAGGGCAGAGGATCGCCGCCCAGTTGGCGCACCAGGTCGTCGAACCCCCACAGGTTAGTGGCGCGAATCAGATCACTCATGGTGGGGGCCGTTGTTTGGGCGGTTGCCCTTTGATGATGTCACTCGTTGCACATGGCGGGCTCAATAACGGACGACATTGTCGCATTATGTCAAAAATATGTCCACATAGGTCAATATTGTCAAGGTTGGCTTCTGAAATAGTGGCAGGTAGCGAAATTCAATACTCAGAATAAGGAGGCCGCCATGAGCGCCCAGCACTACGACATCGTGATAATAGGCGCCGGACTATCCGGTATCGGAACCGCTTGCCACCTCGCTCGCCGGTTTCCCAATAAAAGCATGGCCATTATCGAGCGACGGGAAAAAGTGGGCGGCACCTGGGATCTGTTCCGTTATCCCGGTATCCGCTCGGACTCCGACATGGCCAGCTTCGGTTTTGACTTCAAGCCCTGGTACTCCGAGAAGGTCTTGGCCAAGGGCGGAGATATCCGTGAGTACGTGGCGGAAACGGCCCGGGAGTTCGGCCTCTACGAGAAAGTGCAGTACGGCTTGAAACTGGATAACGCAGACTGGTCCAGCAATGAGCAGCAATGGACACTCTATACCCAGCATGAAGCCAGCGGCGAAAGCCGTGAATTCACCTGCGGGTTCATGGTGAATTGCACTGGGTACTACAACTATGACCATGGTTACCGGCCACACTTCGACGGAGAAGAGAACTTCAAGGGCCAGATTATTCACCCGCAGCAATGGCCAGAAGAGCTGGATTACAGCGGCAAGAAGGTGGTGGTGATTGGTAGTGGTGCCACGGCGATTACGGTAGTGCCGGCGATGGCGGAAAAAGCGGCCAAGGTGACCATGCTGCAGCGTTCGCCCAGCTACATTATGGCTATGCCAGACACCGATAAAATAACCATGGCGCTGAACAAGGTACTGCCGAAAAAATGGGTGTTCAACATGACCCGTAAGAGAAATATCCTGATTCAGCGCGGTCTGTATCTGGCCTGCCAGCGTTGGCCAGAGCGTGCCCGAAAACTGCTGATCACCCACATGCACAAGCAGGCGCCAAACATCGATGTGCGACACTTCAGTCCAACCTATATGCCATGGGATCAGCGCCTGTGTGCTGCGCCGGATGGGGACTTCTTCACCAGCCTGCGTTCCGGCAAGGCGGATATCGCTACCGATCATATTGAGCGTTTTGATGAAACCGGCATCGTGCTCAAATCCGGGCAGCACCTCGAGGCGGACATTATTGTTTCTGCCACGGGTCTGGATGTGCAGTTAATGGGTGGTCTGGAATTGAAACTGGATGGCGAGCCGGTCGCACTGCCCAGGAAGATGACCTACAAGGGCATCCTGATTCAGGATATTCCCAACTACGGCTGGATCTTCGGTTATACCAATGCGCCCTGGACGCTCAAGAGTGACATCGGCGGGCAATATCTGTGTCGCCTGTTAGCCTACATGGAAAAACAGGGCTTCAGCGCGGCCACGCCCGTGGACCACGGCGATAACATCACCGATACCGGTATGCTGGATGGTTTTGCCCCAGGTTATATCAATCGAGCTAAAGATCGCATGCCCCGCCAGGGTAAAGAGGCGCCCTGGGCGGTGACCATGCACTATGGCAAGGACAAGGACACCCTGGTCAATCAGGCCGTGGATGACGGCATTCTGGCTTTTTCCACGCCAGCCAAGGCTGCCCGCCATGACAATGTTCAGCCGATCAAGGCAACGGCATGAGCAGGGCGCGTAAAAAGGAGACCATCATGACGAACGGTGATAACAGCAAGGCACCAGTGCTATTGGTGCACGGCATGTGGAGCGATGCGAATACCTTGCAGGAGCTTCGTGATGCCTTTGACGATGCAGGCTACAACGTGGAGGCGTTAACTCTGCCGTTCCATCGCAGCAAGCAGGAGCACAGCTCATCCAGTCTGGCGGCATTGGCCAATGCCAGGCTGGAAGATTATGTGGATGCCATCGTTGAGGCGATACAGCGCCAGCCCCGCCCGCCTATTCTGGTGGGTCATTCCATGGGGGCCCTTTTGGCACAGTTGGCGGCAGCCAAGGTGCCTTGTGAGCGGTTGATACTGTTGTCTTCAGCGGCGCCGGCAGGCATCAATGGCCTGGGAATCTCAGTGATTCGGACTCTGGGGCGCAATATGTTGCGTTTCCCGCTGTGGAAGAAATTTACCGAGATGCGCCTGGCTAATGTGCAATACGGGGTGGCCAATCGTCAGACCCCGGAAGTGCAGAAGGAAATTACCGACAGCAGTACCTATGAATCCGGCATGGCGACCTTCCAGATCAGCATGGCGCCATTGCTGGGCCGCCGTTCCGCGGCCCATGTGGAGGTGAGCCGAATCCAGTGTCCGGTGTTGATTATCGGTGGGACCGAAGACCGCATCACACCGTTGCGGGTGCAACGTAAAATCGCTCAGCGGTTTGGTGATCAGGCCAGGCTGGTGGAAGTTCAGGGGTGTTGCCATTGGAGTGTCGGTGGCCGCTATTTCCCGCAAATTCGGGCGACCATGCTGGACTGGGTGGCCTCATCGGATGCGCCCACGGTAGCCGGTCGCGCCTCTGCAGCCTGAACCCACACAGCCCACCCTTATGGAGCCCAGGGTGGGTTATAGCATCTCAGGCGGCCTTGTCGGCTACGGGCTTACGGGAAAAAATACCGATAATCGGGGTGCCCTGGGCCTGCAGAATGGGCTCAATATCCCGGTGTAATGCGTGGTATTTGTAGAACGGTACGCGCGGAAACAGGTGGTGAATGGAATGCAGGTTCTGGCCCAGCCAGAACCATTCCAGTGGCTTCATCCAGCGCGGCATGATCAGGCTGTTGGTGTTGCGATAACGCTCATTCACCTTGTAGGGGTGATGGGGGCGATAGGCAAACCAGTAGGCAGTGAACAGCCCGCCGGTGTAATACCCCAGCAGAATTACGACCACGGTACCGGGTTGGGTGACCATTATCAGGAAGGCAGCCCGCCAGCCAATTGACACCGCCAGCTCGGTGCAATAAATCAGCTTTTCCTTGAGCGATGCAGTGGACCAGCTGTGCTGTACGAAGAACGTATTCTGCACCCATTGAAAACGCAGTCCTGCGGCCAATAAACCCAGTAGCCCTTTCTGCATTCCGCTGATAATAAAGTCCGGATCTTTGCCTGGCTGGTTGGTATAGCGGTGGTGGGTGAAATGCTCGATGCGGTGCGAGGCGTAGGGGATCGCAATAATGGGCGCCACCAGATACCCGCACAAATCGTTGATCCACTTGCGGCGGTCATTCTGCCCGTGAATATTGCCGTGGGCGGCCTCATGCAGGGGTGTGTAAGACATATAGGTCAGTGCAGCGACGAGTAGGTAGGCGCCCCAGGCGGGCAGGGCGCCATTGGCAAACAACGTGAGTGTGGTAACAAAAGCCATCAACACACCCGCCGTCAGTAAAATTGTCGGCCAGGCGATTTTCCCCATATAGTGCTTGGCACAGGCAATGGCCTGCTTGTTCAATGCTGCCGCATCCATGATCTTGCCTCTTGTTGGTATCATCAGGGTAAACACTACGTTGACAGCGAAAAAACCAGAATAGCCACCGTGGCCAATCACCCTGCAGAAGTGGCCAGGGTGTGACAGGGCGGAACCAGCGGAACGGGCAATGCAGCACTCAGATGACAAATTGCACCCGGTGGCCATCAGTCAGGTCATGCTTAACTTTGCCCTGCGCAACGGCATCGACCAGCAGACCTGTCTGCTCGGCACGGGCATCTCGGAAACCGAATTGTCCAGTGGTGAGGGGTTGGTGACGCGGACCCAGGAAATGCGCCTGATCGAAAACCTGATGCTGGCTCTGCCGGAAGCGGGAGTGGGTGGCTTTGAACTGGGCCTGCAATACAACCTGGCCACCTTCGGTGTGTGGGGCTTTGCCCTGCGTACCTGCAAGACCCTGCGCGATGCTGTCTCTCTGGGGCTGCGCTACCTGCCACTCAGCACCGCCTACTGCCGCATTACCGTTTGTGAGGACAGTGATGCGTTCGGTGTGATCTTCGACCCGGACCCCATCCCCCCACACCTGCGCCAGTTCCTTCTTGAGCGCGATATGGCGACTGCCCTCAACCTGGTGCGGGAAATCACCTTTCAGGGCGTGGAATTCAAGGGGGTGGAATTCACCGGTGAGCCGGATGTTGCTACCTCGGCCATTGAAACCCTGTGCGGCATGGCCCCAGTCATCCATGCCAGTGCCAACCGTATTCTGGTCAATCGGGCGGGGGCCAGTCAGCCGTTCCCCGGTTACGATCCGGTGCTCACCCGCATGCTTGAACAGCAATGCCAGCAACGCATGGACACAGTGGAAAACAGTGGCACTGCGGGCAAGGTGCGCCAGAAATTACTTGGTGAATTGGGGCTGGGTGCCACCCTCACCGACATGGCCAGCGAGCTGGCCCTTTCCACCCGAAGCCTGCGTCGCAAGCTGGAACAGGAGGGCACCAGCTACCGTGATTTGGTCGAAGAAGAGCGACGTCAGCTGGCCTTGCAACTTCTTGATAGCACCACCATGAAAATCGAGGAGCTGGCGGCTCACTTGGGGTATACCGATGCGGGTGGTTTCGTGCGTGCTTTTCGACGCTGGGAAGGGTGTTCCCCCAGTGCCTATCGCGGAAATGATTGATTGGGCACGGCGCTGATGATTTACGAAGAGCCATAAAAAAGGCCTCCCGTTTGGGAGGCCTTTTTAATCTGGTACGCCCGAGAGGATTCGAACCTCTGACCTTTGCCTCCGGAGGGCAACGCTCTATCCAGCTGAGCTACGGGCGCAAAACTTGAAGAACTTGGGGTTCAACGGGCGCGAATGATAGCGGGTTGCGGCGGCCTCGTCCATGGATTGGGTGCATCCTGTGGCGGGATCGCTATAATCGGCGCGCCGGGACCCTCTCCCGGTATCTGTATAAGCAGACTGTCTCTTTGCGGGTTTCCGACAGTACTGTTTTCCTGACGAGCCCGTGCCTGCTTTCGGTAAATTGTACCGTGGTGGGCAAGTGTGTTGGAGAAAGCAGGATGAATCTGTATTGGGTGGTGTTGCTACTGGCCGTTATCGTGGAAATCGCCTGGGCCATGAGCCTCAAGTGGATCCAGATTAACCCCGGGGTGCTGTCTATCGGCTCCTCACTGGTGCTCACCGGCTTGAACATGCTGATGCTGTCTTATGCCATGCGCGGTATCCCCGTGGGCACCGCGTATGCGATCTGGACCGGGCTTGGCGCAGTAGGGATTACCTTGCTCGGGATTGTCTTCTTCAAGGATCCGGCCAATGCGTCGCGGCTGGCCTTTATGGCGCTGATTGTGGTGGGCGTGATCGGTCTGAAACTGACCAGCGCTCCAGCCTGAGCGTCCTGCCAGCAGGGCCACAAACCCGGAAGGATTGGACGGGGCCGCCGTTTTGGTGTCGAATCGTTCGTTTCGGCATTTTACAATCTTTTCCCGCTAATCCGTTGGTAGATCGGTACCCTTTGCGGGCAGATGTCGGCCTGCAACAGATGGAGTTTAACCGTGCGCATTGCTTATCTCGAAGATGACATGGCTCAGGCAGAGCTGGTCACTCACTGGCTTAAAGAGGCTGGCCATAACTGTATCCACATGGCCAGTGGCCGTGAATTCATGTCCCTGTTACGGCGCGATACTTTCGACATTCTGGTGCTCGATTGGGAAGTGCCGGACATGAATGGCTACGCCGTGCTGGAAGAAGTACGTGCCAGTGGTAATCGCACCCCGGTGTTGTTTGCGACGCAGCGTGATGATGAATCATCGATCGTTGGCGCGCTCTCCCAGGGGGCGGATGACTACATGGTGAAACCGACCAAGCAAGCGGAATTGCTGGCCCGTATCAGCGCTCTCGGGCGCCGGGCAGGGGTATCGGAAATGGATGAAGAGACCGCCCTGAGTGTGGGGCCCTGGACCGTGGACCGGTCCCGTCGTCAGATCCTGTTGGATGAAGACGCAATCAAATTGACGGACAAGGATTACGAACTGGCCTGCTATCTGTTCCAGAATGTAGGCAAGCTGATGAGCCGTGCGCACCTGTTGGAGAAAGTTTGGGGTATCATGACCCCGATCGAATCGCGCACCGTTGACGTGCATATCAGTCGGATTCGACGTAGCCTGCATATTCGCCCTGAACGTGGCTATCGAATTAAAACGGTGTACCAGCACGGGTATCGTCTGGAGCCGATTGAAGAATAAGGACACATCTATGAGGGTCTGGTTGAGCACAGCCATGCTGCTGTGCCTGCTATCAACGGCCTGGGCCGGGGATGATTGGCATTACACCTTGCGTCCTGGTGATTCTCTATGGAAAGTCTGTCAACAGTTTGCCCAGTCTCCGCAAACCTGCTGGGGAGAGCTGGCTCGCTATAACGGGCTGGACAACCCCCATTCCCTGCGCCCCGGTAATGCCTTGCGGGTGCCGATCAGCTGGCTGAAAGAAAAGCCCATTCCCGCCACCGTGGATGCGGTTACCGGTGAAGTCATGTTGTACCCGGCCAGGGGCGGGGAGCCCCGTCAGCTGCAAAGCGGTGATGCGGTGGCATTTGGTGATGCCCTGGAAACGGCCGCGAAAAGCAGTGCCCGCCTGCGCTTTGCCGATCAGTCTGAAGTCTACATCAAGCCAGCCAGCCTGCTGGTGGTGAGCCGTTATCGTCGCTTTCTGGATAAGCAGAATGAACGCACCGAGCTGCGTTTGCAGCGCGGTAATATTCGTAACAGCGTCACTCCCCGGCAAAGCGATGAAGCGTCTTTTGAAGTCTATACGCCCGGCGCCGTGGCGGCGGTGCGTGGCACGGAATATTACCTGAGTGTGGATGGTGCCGAGACCACGCGTAACGAAGTGATCGACGGGCGTGTGGATGTGGGCGCGCGCGGCACCGATCGCCAGATCGAAGGCGGCTACGCTACCCTGGCCCGTCTGGATGAAGCGCCAATCGAACCGGTGGAGCTGCTGCCGGCGCCGGCCATGGAGGTGAGTGCCTCGCACACCGATGTGGTGGCGGTATGGCCGACCCAGGCCAAGGCCAGTGCTTATCTGCTGGAGCTCTATAGTCAGCCAGCAGGTCGGTTATTGACCCAGGCCCACCTGTCTACTGGCCATTGGCAAAAAGATCTGCCCACCGGGGATTACCGTCTGCTGGTGCGGGCGATAGATGAAAACGGCCTGCGGGGCCAGGAAAGCTGGCACGTATTTAGTGTAACCCCGGCACCGCCACCACCCCCTGAGCCCGAGCCGGAAAAAGAGTCGCATTGGGATCTGTGGGCCTTCGTCGGCGCGGCGGCTTTGCTGCTGGCACTATAAATCATGCGCAATCGTCTGAGCCCGGATCAGCGCCGTTATCTGGCAGAGCATGTATCGGTGCTATGCCTGGTGGTGGGGCTGTGTGCACTGCTGACAATCAGCGGTGCGCTCTCCTTTGTCGACCGCTATATCTACGACAACCTGCTGCAAACGCTCCCGGATGATCCATCCCAGGATGTGGTGATCGTCGGTATTGATGAATACAGCCTGCGTGAAATCGGTCGCTGGCCCTGGGATCGCAAAGTCCACGCACAATTGATTGACCGGTTGACCGACATGGGCGCCCGTGCGGTGCTCATGGACCTGATTCTTTCCGAACCGGACCGCAATAACCCGGATTCCGACCTGGCCCTGGTACAGGCCATGGCGGCTAACGGACATGTCTACCTGCCGGTACATGTGGAGCAATTGCGCGCCGGCGGGCAGTTAATCGAAGTGCTGCCCTATTCGCCGTTTGCCCGCGCCGCGGCCGGGCTGGGGCATGTGGACCTGGAGCTGGATACCGATGGCGTGGCCCGCTCGGTCTATATGCGCTCGGGGATTGGCCAGGCCTGGTGGCCCCATATCACCCAGACATTGCTGGTGCAGGAAGGCATTCTGTCCGAACAGGTCTTCCCGGCGGACAAGGGCGAAGAGTTCTCCGGGCTGGCCAATGTGCGGCGCTATCATCGCTATATTCCCTTTGTCAGTGGCCCCAACAGTTACCCCCAGGTGTCGGCAGTGGAGCTGCTGGAAAACCTGATTCCCGAGCAACTGATCCGCGACAAGATTGTGCTGATTGGTGCCACCGCCGCCGGCCTGGGCGACATGCTGCCGACTCCCATGGCAAGCAAGGGCGAGCTGATGGCCGGGGTGGAAATCAATGCCAACCTGCTGGATGCCCTGCGCTCGGACCGGCTGGTGCGCGACCTGCCCATGCCCAGCGCACTGGTGTTGGGAGTGGTGCTGGCGTTGCTGGCGCCATTGCTGCTGCCCTATGTGTTGCCGCGCTGGAGTATGCCGTTGGTGTTTGCCGTGCTGTTGCTGTGCATGCTGGTGAGCATGGCCACGCTGATTTCCCTGCGGTTGTGGTTCCCGCCGTCTGCGGCCATGGCCTCGGCGATCATGGCTTATCCATTGTGGACCTGGCGGCGGCTGGAATACTCCCTGTCCTATATGCGTAATGCCCTGGAACGGTTGTCGGAATACAGTGACCTGAACCAGCGCCTGACGCAGCCGTCCACGCTGGAGCAGATGGGGCGCATGCTGGAGCAGGTGTTGCCGGTACGTTCCTGGCGCCTACTGGGCGGCGAGAAACCCTTGCGGGGTGGCGACAGCCTGCCGGCGGCAACCTGGAAGGGCGCGCTGGCGCGCCAGTACCGGTTCCGTCACGAAGGCCGTCGCTATGAGCTGGATCTGGTCTGGGACCAGGCGCTGCACGCGGATACCTACGATTACTGGGTGCGCGCCATGCTGGTCCGTATCCGTACCCGGGCGCCCAATGTGGGGCCGCGCTATGAAGTACTGGAAAAGCACATCGAACGGTTGCGCCGGGAGGAAGAGCGCCAGGAAGCCCTGACCCGCTTCTTTCAGGTCACCCTGGCACAGATTCGCGAAGGGGTGGTGATCGCCGATGCCTGTGGGGTGATTGTTTACGCCAACCCCCAGGCGGCCTTCCTGTTGGGCCTGGAAATGGGAGCCCTGGATGCCGGGCAGCCCATGGTCACGGACCTGGACCGGGAGCTGGAACTGCGCGAGCAAAGTTGGGATGCCCTGCTGTGCCGGACTCTGGGCGAAGGCCGCACCCAGGTGGAGTGTCGCAACCGTCAGGGCACCGACCTGTATCTGGATATGTTGCTGGTGCATGCTGGCGACAATCCGGGCCGGATGATGATCATTTCCTTCAAGGACATCAGCGATGTGAAGCAGGCGATGCGGGCCCGTTCCGAAATGCTGGATTTCCTCTCCCACGACCTGCGCTCGCCCATGGTGTCGGTGCTGGCGCTCACGGAAAAAATGCGCCAGAGCGGCGATCATGAGGGTCTGCCTGCCTTCCTCGATAATGTTCAGCACTATGCCCAACGCAACCTGAACATTGCCGAGCAATTCCTGCAGTTGGCACGGGTGGAAGCGGTGGAATCCGTGGAAATGAATGAGCAGGACATGCTCGACGTGGTCGAAAGTGCCATCGATCAGGTGCAGATTCAGGCGCAGCAGCGTGATATCACCCTGCGGTTCGAATACGACCCGGACCAGGAGGTCTGGGTGCTGGGCAACAATGAGCTGCTGGAACGCCTGGTCGTGAACCTGCTGACCAATGCGGTGAAATACAGCCATGAGGGCAGTTCCGTTGATGTGACCTTGTATGCGCAGGACAATCAGGTGGGCTGTGAAGTGCGTGACCGGGGGGTAGGGATTCCGCCGGAATTCCAGGAGCGGCTGTTCGATCGTTTCAGCCGGGCCAGCACCAGCGGCGGTGCCCGCACCCGTGGGGCCGGCATGGGCCTGCGTTTCGTCAAGGTGGTTACCGAACGTCATGGCGGCGAGGTTCGGGTGCACAGTGTGGTCAGCGAAGGCAGTCGCTTTACCCTGCTGTTGCCGCGTATTGAACTGGCCTGAGACTGGGACGATAACGCTGCGCGAGGGGCTGTCTCCCCCGTTAGCAGATGCTCTGGCATGGCGGATTCCTGGCCCGGTATGCGCCGTGAAGCCTCCGGCGTAACATCAAGCGTTTTGTCCCTACGGCTGGAGCGGGTATAATCGCCAGCCGCAGCGCCCACAAGAGGCCGTTAAGGGCTTCCCGCGGCGAACCACAGAGAATTAGAGGTGTAATTGTGAAAAAGATGCTGACTGCCAGCCTGGTCCTGGTCGCTACCCTGTTTGCCGCCGGTAGCGTGGCTGCCAAGAGCACCAAGGAAATCTCCCCTTACCCGCTGGGCGAGCGCTCTGTATTCAGTGATCGCGCCATCGAAGAGCGTATTAAGCCGGTGGGCTCTGTGTGTGTGGAAGGCGACGAATGTGGCAGCGCTGCCGCCCCGGCCGAAGAAGTGGCCAGTGGCCCCCGTTCCGGTGAGCAGGTGTACAACGCCTCCTGTGCCGCCTGTCATGGCACTGGCGCTGCCGGCGCTCCGAAAGTGGGTGATGCTGCCTCCTGGGCTCCGCACATCGCCAAAGGCGAAGCCACCATGCTGAAGAACGCCATCAATGGCATCAATGCCATGCCCCCGAAAGGCATGTGCATGGATTGCTCTGATGACGAACTCAAAGACGCTATCGAATACATGGTCAGCAAGAGTCAATAATCTTGTTGAGACTCCGCTGGTCCTTACCCGGAATCATGCTGTCAGCGCTGGTGCTGGCAGCCTGCTCCGACGACAGCGCCCCGGACACGACGGCTACCGACAAGGCAGCGGCGCGTGACGGGGCGCAGTTGTATAAGCAGTACTGTGTGACCTGTCACGGTTCCGGTGCGCTGGGCGCTCCCGGTGTCGGCAAGGAGCATCGCCTTTACTGGTCGCACGAGGTCGAAGAAGAAGGTTTCGATACTCTGGTGCAGGAAGCGATCAATGGCATCAACTCGATGCCTCCTCGCGGTGGATGCTTCGATTGCAGCGACGACGAAATTCGCAGCACCGTGATTTACATGCTGCAGAAAAGTGGGGCGAAATAAGAGACGCTGCACGCTGCACGCTGCACGCAACAACGCGAAATAATTCTTCTGTCTTGTAACGCAAAGAGGCCGCGCCCCAAACGGAAGCGCGGCCTCTTTGCGTTGGGAGCCTGTAGAGCGTTCCCGTGTTGTTGCGTGCAGCGTGTGGCGTGCGGCGTTACCTAATCCAGCAACGCCCGAAGGTTGGCAATGCTGGCTTCTGCTACCGCCGTTTCCTTTTCTTCGTCTTTAATCATGCCGATCCCCAGAAAGTCGATATCGTCCTGGGGCATTTCATCCACGAAGCGGCTGGCGGTGGTGTCGATTCGCTCGCCGTATTGTTTGCGCGTCAGCGCCTGGGTCATGGCCAGGGTTTCCCTGGCGCGGGTGATGCCCACGTACATGAGGCGGCGCTCTTCGACGATGTTGTCTTCTTCGATGCTGGTGCGGTGGGGCAGGAACTCTTCTTCTACGCCCATCATGTAGACGTGGGGAAATTCCAGGCCTTTGGAAGCGTGCAGCGTCATTAGCTGCACCCGGTCGGAATCGTCTTCTTCCTGTTGTTGTTCGAGCATGTCCAGCAGTACCAGTTTCTTGATCACCGATTCCAGATCGCTGGCGCCCTCTTCTTCGTCTTCCTGTTTTTCCAGCATGCGCTCGATGCTGCGCACCAGTTGCCAGATGTTCTCGATATTCTTTTCACCGATGCGCGGGCTGGAGGCGTTCTGCATCAGCCAGCCTTCATAATCCATATCGGTGATCAGTTCCTGCACTGCTTGCAGGCTGTTTTGGCCAAAGCAAAACTGCCGTTTGGCGTCCAGCCAGGCTTTAAACTTTTGTAGCTTTTCCGCAGCTTTGGGGTTCATGACTTCGCTGAGCGCAAAGTCATCACACACGTGGTACAGGCCTTGCTCGCGTTTGAGTGCCCAGGTGGCCAGCTTTTCCAGCGTAGCGGGGCCGATCTCCCGGCGCGGTGTGTTGATGATGCGGAGAAAGGCGTTGTCGTCGTCCGGGTTCACCAGCAGGCGCAGGTAGCACATCAGGTCCTTGATCTCGCTGCGCGAGAAGAAACTTTTGCCACCGGAGACCTTGTAGGGAATCGACAGGCTTTGCAGTTTCATTTCCAGAATGCGCGACTGAAAATTGCCACGATAAAGCACCGCAAAGTCTTTCCACTGCAGGCCTTTCTGCAGGCGGCGGTGAAAGATATCGCTGGCGATCCATTCGGTTTCTGCCTCTTCATCACGCAAGGCTGAAAAACGAATCGGTTCGCCGTAGCCGTAATCCGACCACAGGCTTTTTTCAAACTCGTGGGGGTTGTTGGCGATGACGGTGTTGGCGGCTTTGAGGATGCGCCCGGTGGAGCGGTAATTCTGTTCCAGCTTCACCACTTTCAGGGTCGGCCAGTCTTCCTGCAGCTGGGCCAGATTTTCCGGGCGGGCGCCGCGCCAGGCATAGATGGACTGGTCGTCATCGCCCACCACGGTGAACTTGCCCTCCGGCAGGGTGAGCATTTTCACCATCTCATATTGGGCACCGTTGGTGTCCTGGTATTCATCCACCAGCAGGTACTGAATGCGGTTGCGCCATTTCTCCAGAATGCGCGGCTGTTCGCGGAACATGCGCGCCGGCATCAGGATCAGGTCGTCGAAATCCACCGCATTACACACCCGTAGCATGCGGTCGTAACCGCCGTAGGCCATGGCCGCGCGCAGGTCGTCGTCGGTTTCGGCGGTGCTTACCGCTTCCTCGGGCAGTACCAGCGCGTTCTTCCAGTCGGAGATGCGTTTGTGGATCACATCCACCGCGTCCAGGTCTCGTTCCGATTCGCCCTGGCGCAGGATCTCCTTGAGGATTTCCTTGCTGTCGGCACCGTCCAGAATCGAGAAACCGTTGCGCAGGCCGCAGGCTTTCAATTCCGATTTAAGGATGCGCAGGCCCAGGTTGTGGAAGGTGGAGACAATCAGCCCCCGGGTCAGGTCGCGGCTGACCAGCTGTTGCACCCGTTCCTTCATTTCCCGGGACGCCTTGTTGGTGAAGGTCACCGCCGCGATATGGCGGGCCGGGATACCCCGCTCCTGAATCAGCCAGGCGATCTTGCGGGTGATCACGCTGGTTTTGCCGGAGCCCGCACCGGCCAGTACCAGCAGGGGGCCGTCCGCGTAGTTCACGGCTTCCTGCTGGCGGGGGTTAAGTTTGCTCATGGGGCTCCGGTAACGCTGGGGGGTGAAATCGGGTCGCCATGATACCAGTGATGGCCCTGCACTCCAGACACCTTATGTCGGTTATCATGGCGGTTTTACGGATAACGGTTTTGCCCATGCGTCTGGACTATTTTCTTGCCCACAGTGCCGGCCTTACCCGCAAGGAGGCGAAAAAGCTGATCAGCGGCGGGGCGGTAACGGTCGCTGATGAGGCAAAGCCCAAAGCCAACCTGCAGTTGCGCCCGGATCAGGTGGTGATGTTGCATGGTGAAGTCGTGCAACTTCCCGGCCACCGTTACCTGATGCTGTACAAACCCGTTGATGTGGTCTGCTCCACGGACGATCCGGAGCACCGCACGGTATTGGACCTGTTGCCGCCTGAGTTGCGCACCCAGGTGTACCCGGCCGGCCGGCTGGACCGGGATACCACCGGGCTGGTGCTGCTGACCTCCGACGGGCAGTGGTCCCACCGCCTCACGTCCCCGAACCATGCCTGTGGCAAGTGCTATCGGGTGACCTGCGCGGATCCGGTCAGTGACGAGGATTTGCAGGCGTTGCGTGAGGGAATCCTGTTACGCGGCGAGGACAGCCCGACCTTGCCGGCCCTGGCTGAGCGAGTGAATACGCACACCTTGCGCCTGACCATCACGGAAGGGCGCTACCATCAGGTCAAACGGATGCTGGCTGCCCGCGGTAACAAGGTGGTGGGGCTGCATCGGGAGCAGATCGGCGACATCGTACTGGATGCGGATCTGGCGCCAGGGGAGTTCCGGGCGCTGACAGAGGAAGAGGTCGCGGGCATCTAAGAGGCTTTCTGCAACGCCGCTGTAGGAGTTCCCTTCCAGGGGACGAATCCGAGCCCTAGCGAGGTGACGGCATAGCAGGCGGCACCAGGTTATTAAAATGCGTCCTGCTACATCGGCCACGCTAACGCGTGGTTCGTCCCTCAAGAGGAACTCCTACAGCGGCTCCGAAATCATTTTTTTGAACGTAGGGGCTTGTCATGGCGCAACGTCAATTCGATACCGTCACCGTGGAAACCGTGCAGGGCGATATCGCCAACCAGCCGGACCTGGGTGCCATCGTCAGCGCGGCCAACGCCGAGTTGCGTATTGGCGGTGGGGTGGCTGGCGCCATTCACCGGGCCGCCGGACCGGGGCTTGAGAAGGAGTGCATTCCGCTGGGTCCCATCCGTCCCGGCAAAGCGGTGATCTCCGGCGGCCACAATTTGCCCAATGCCCATGTGATTCATTGTCTCGGCCCGGTGTATGGCCGGGATGAACCGTCGGATCAGCTGTTGGCGTCCTGCTATCGGAAAGCGTTATTGCTGGCGGAGAAGAAGGGCATTGTCGCCATCGGGTTTCCCGCCATTTCCACCGGTGTTTTTGGCTATCCCATCGAGGAGGCCGCCGCTGTTACCCTGAAAGCGGTGGTCGAGGTTACCCCCTCGTTGGATGCTGTTCGGACTATTCGTTTTGTCTTGTTTAGTGATGCTGACAAAGCGGTGTTTGATGAGGCGCTCATGGCGCTTTGATAGGCAGTTTCCGATAGGCTTTTTTCTGAATCACAAGGAGTGAAAATGTACGCTGTGATCTTCACCGCCACGGTCGGTGATCAGGACGAACGTTACGGTGACATGGCTGAAAAATTGCGTGATCTGGCCACGGCAGAATTTGGATGTAGCGGTTTTGTCAGTGCCACGGAAGGTAAGCAGGAAATTGCCATTTCCTATTGGCCGGATGAAGGAGCCATCAAAGCCTGGAAACAGCAGGCAGAGCACCAGGTGGCCCAGAGATTGGGTCAGCAGGGTTGGTACAAACACTACAAGGTGGAAGTGGTGAAAGTCCTGCGGGCCTATTCGGGGGAGCCCCTGTAACGACACAGCGATAAAACGGCTTTAGGGGGCTTCTTGAGGGTCGAATCCGAGCTTGGCTCGGTCCCCGGGGATTATTCGCGTCGCTCAAGCGACGTTTCTGTAGAAAGATAAAAGGCGGAGATACCTTGCCGGTATCTCCGCCCAGCGTTTTTTAGCGTCATGCGTCAGGCGCTTACCCCAACTGCCCTTGCAACTCCATCACATCCACCGTTCTTTCCGGGTTTAGCGGATCGATCAGCGTGTTCGCGTCTTTGTACACCCGCGGCGTCTGGTACAGCATGGCCACTGCTTTCACATGGCTGGGCGCCACGTAGCGTTCCGGCATTTCCTGTTCCAGCCAGGCGCGCACTTTCGGGGCCTGATCCGAACCCATTTTCGGGAACAGGTGGTGCTCCACATGGTGGCTGAAGTGAAAGTGCAGTGGGTCGATCCAGCGCCAGGCGCGCACGCTCATGGAATTGTCCACCGGATGATTGTTGTCCATCTGCGGGCGCAGCATGTGGTTGGTGAGGATATAACCCTGGCCGATGAAGTTGATCATCATCATTGGGATCAACACGGTGAAGATGGTCAACGGGCCGGACACGATGGCCAACGTGATCCAGGCGGCCATGCACAGGTAGGACTGACGGATGGCCTTTTTACGGTCGAAGCCCTTGAACTCTTCACGCTTGCGGGTCTGCAGGCGCAGCACCAGCTGGGCATGGAACATGAAGGAATAGAACAGGAACAGGTAGCTGTACCAGGTGCCCCCACCGGGGGCCAGCTTGGTGAAGTTGGCCGTTTTGGGGTGTTTCTCGTAGCGGTGCATGGTGCCGAAAGAGTCCGGGTCCTTGTCGCCCAGGTTGGTATGGGCATGGTGAGCCACATTGTGCCAGCGGCGCCAGAACTCCGGTGGCACCAGCGCCGGCCCGAAGCCGATCCAGCCCAGCGTGTTCTGCATGCGCTTGCTCATGCCCAGGGCGCCGTGCAGGACCTCGTGGGCCAACAGTGCCTGGCAGGCCAGAGTGTGGCCGGCGAGCAGGGACAACAACAGGTTGCCCCACCAGGGCAGGTTCAGCACCAGAATGGCCGCGATGCTGCCAATGATGACGATATTGAGGGGAATGAACCACAGCGCTCGCAGGGGGCGGGCCTTGAAGGCGCCGGGTCCCAGGTCCTTCTTCACGGCATCGCGAATAGCGCGGGCATCATCGGCGCCGAACTGGCGGCTGTAAGCGGGTGAATCCGTCGTCATGGGGCTGTCCTTGGATTGTGCTGGCTGAATGCAGCCGGGAAATTCCGAGGCAGGCATTGTCGGAGAGAGGAGGCCAACGGCGAAGTGCAGGGCTGGACACTTTTCGGTCATTTCCGGACAGGTCAAAAAGTAGCGTATGATGGACCCATGAACCGTGACCGCTTTATCCAGCTTGATCCGGGCACTGGCCGTTCGCCGGTGCCGGTGAACTACGTCCGCAATCTGGTCGAATTGATCAGCGATGTGGGCGTGGATACCCGGCGTTTGCTGCGCCAGGTGGGGCTAACGGAAGAAGAAGTCTATAACCCGGAGCCGGCGTTGCGTTTCGAGCAGTTCCGCCGGGTGATGGTTGGGGCCCGGGATATGACCGGTAATCCGGCGCTGGGCCTGGCCCTGGGGCAGCAATTGACGCTGACCGCCCACGGCCTGCTGGGGTATGCGGCGATCAGCAGTGCTGACCTCGGCGATGCGCTGCGTTTGCTGGAGCGTTATTTCCGCACCCGTACGCGGCTGTGCGTACCGCGTATTGAGCCGTCCACGGAAGGGGTGCGTTTCTGCTTGCTGGAAAGTGTGCCGCTGGGTGATATTCGCGAAACCTACCTGGAAGTGGTGGTGGCCGCAGTGGTGGGTGGTATTCGCTACCTGCTGGGTGAACGTTTCCGTGGTGCCGTACTGGAGTTACCCTACGCGCCGCCGGCGCACGCGGAACGCTACCGCGAGCTGCTGCAAATGCCGGTTGAGTTTGGGGCGGAGGTGGCCGCCTTGCGATTGCCGCATTCCTTGCTCAGCGAACCCTTCACCTTGTCCGACCCGGCATCCCGGCATATGGCTGCGCAGAAATGCGAAGAAGAGCTGCAGCGTCTGGAAGCGGATCAGGACTGGGCCAGCCGGGTCCGTGCGCGCCTGATGCAGGCGGAAGGCATGCTGCCCAGCCTGGAGCAGCTGGCCGGAAACTTTCATGTGACCTCGCGGACCTTGCGTCGTTATCTCAATGCGTTGGGCGTGAGTTATCGCTCCTTGCTGGAAGAGGTGCGGATGACTAAGGCCATGGCGTATCTTCAGGCCAATATCACTGTGCAGCAGGTGGCGATCAAGCTGGGCTACGCGGATCCCAGCAATTTCGCCCGCGCCTTCCGCAAATGGACCGGGCACCCCCCCAGTCATTTCCAGCCTTAATAACACAAGCGGCAAGCTGCACGCTTCAAGCTGCAACACGCAGCGGGCCGTGGGGTTTCCTTGGCCCCGCGCCCGCGCACCCGCCATGTGGTTCGCTGGCACCGCGTTGCAAATGATGAGGTCATACCCCGTGTTGTCGCTCTCCCACATCTGGCAATCGCCTCCCCATAACGCTAGTGTTCCTCGTCTGTTTCAGCAAAAACAACACCCCCTATGAGTAACCACGAACCCGTCCTGCTGGTGTCCCGGCATAATCACCCTCGTGGCAGTTGCCAGCGTGGGCGTATGCAGCGCCAGCGTTTGATCCACCGTGCCTCTTATGTGGTGGTGCAGGATCTGGCCGGGCGCGTGTGTGTGCAGAAACGGGCAGCGGACAAGCATTTCTACCCCGGTGGCTGGGATCTGGCGGCGGGCGGCGTGATGCACCCGGATGAAAGTGTGGCTCAGGGGCTGTCGCGGGAGTTGTATGAAGAGCTGGGGCTGCAGCGCCAGTTCTCCCGCTGGCAGTGGTTCTGGTTTGCCAACCCCCATCACCGTGTCTGGGGCGCCCTGTCATCGACGGTGGGCTGCCCGGATTCTGTTTCCCTCAGCGATGAAGTGGTGGCCGTGCAATGGCTGCCTGTCCGGCAGGCATTGGCGCTACCCGGTGCCACCCCGGATACGTGTCACGCCCTGTCCTTGCTGTTGTCATCGTCTTTCTGAGCGTTTTCGTCCTTGTGGCTGTGGGGCGGGATGGTTAGTTTCTCTTCCTCATGCAAAAAAGGATGAGGAAGTTATGTCCCAGCGATTCAGTGTGGCCGGTAAGCGAATTCTGATTACCGGTGCGTCCAGTGGTTTTGGTGCACATTTTGCGATAGCGCTCGCTGAAGAAGGGGCGGACCTGGTGCTGGCCGCCCGTCGTGTGGAAAAGCTGGAGGACACCGCAAAGGCTGTACGCGACCTGGGCCGTGAAGCCACGGTGGTGCCCATGGATGTGAGCGATCACGCCAGCGTCGAGGCCGCCTTTGCCGACATGCCAGCACTGGATGTGGTGGTGAATAATGCCGGTGTCTCCCATGAAGGGCCCACCGAAAATATTACTGAAGACGAGTGGGATCGGGTGGTCGATACCAACCTGAAAGGGGTCTGGGCGGTATCCAAGTTTGCCATCCAGCAGTGGAAGCGTGATGAGCGCCCCGGCAGCCTGGTGAACATTGCTTCCATACTTGGCCTGCGAGTGGGAGGGCGAGTGGCGCCTTACACTGCTTCCAAGGCCGCGGTCGTGCAGCTGACCAAATCCCTGGCGTTGGATTGCGCCCGTTACGGCATTCGTTGCAATGCCATTTGTCCGGGCTATGTGGAAACCGACATCAACCGGGATTTTTTCAACAGCCCGCTGGCCGAGAAAATGCTCAAGCGCATTCCCTATCGTCGGCTGGGCAACATCGACGAACTGGTTGGGCCGCTGTTGCTACTGGCTTCTGACGCCTCCTCCTACATGAGCGGAGCCATCATCGCCGTGGATGGCGGTCACCTCTGCAATACACTTTAAACAGCATCTCACTGAATTCACCGAGGACAGATCATGGATTTCTCCCTGAGCCCGGAAATTGAAAACCTGCGCCAGAAAGTGGCGGCGTTTGTTGAAGCGGAAATCATGCCGCTGGAAAGCGACAAGGCGAACTACGATGAGCATGAAAACTTCAAGGAAAGCGTGGTTGATACGCTGAGAGAAAAAGCCAAAATCGCAGGGCTGTGGGGCTTTCAGTTGCCAAAAGAGCGGGGCGGCCTGGACGTGGGCGTGGCCGGCATGGCGGTATTGTATGAAGAGGCGGCACGTAGCCCGTTCGGACCGGTGGTGTTCAATTGTGCGCCGCCGGATGACGGCACCATGATCCTGCTTAACAAGATTCTCAACGACGAGCAGAAAGCGCGCTGGCTGCAACCCATGATCGACGGCAAGGTGCGTTCGGCCTTTGCCATGACCGAGCCCGATGGCGGGTGCGGCTCCGACCCGTCCCTGACCTACACCTCGGCTACACGTGAAGGTGATAACTGGATTATCAAGGGCCGCAAGTGGTTTATTACCGGTGCCGAAGGCGCGCAGACGTTTATCCTGATCGCCAAGACCAGCGATGATCCGCGCAAGGGTCTGACCGCGTTTTTGTTTGATGCCGACCAGCCAGGCTGGGAAGTGGTGCGCCGCATTCCGATCATGGGCCCGGAAGAACATGGCGGTCACTGTGAACTCAAGTTCGATGGCCTGGTGATTCCTGACGAGAATCGTCTGCTGGAAGTGGGCGACGGTCTCAAGGTGACGCAGATTCGTCTCGGTACCGCGCGCCTGACGCACTGCATGCGCTGGCTGGGTCTGGCCAAGCGTTGCATGGAAGAGGCGGCAAGTTATGTGGAAAACCGCATGAGCTTCGGTACCACACTGGCCGAGCACGAAGGCGTGCAGTGGATGCTGGGCGATGTTGCCAAAGAGATCGAAGTGGGGCGTCTGTTAACCATGCAGGCGGCCTGGATGCTGGATCAGGGCGATTTTGCCAAGAAAGAAATTTCCATGGCAAAAATCCATGTGGCCGACACGCTGCACAAAGCGGCAGATACTGCGATTCAATTGTGTGGTGCTCGCGGTTACTCCAAGGACACCCTGCTGGAGTGGATCTACCGCTACGCCCGTCAGGCCCGTCTGGTGGACGGTGCCAGCGAAGTGCACAAGATGGTGCTGTCCCGTTTCTACCTGAAAGAGAAGCGCGACTTCTTCAAGTGGGGAGTGTGAGGCTGCTTCGCAGCGGCAACACGCTTCACGCACCACGGATCATGCAAAACTAAAAAAGCCCTGCATTTGCGGGGCTTTTTTTGTGCCAGAAGGGTGGGTATCGCACCATGGGTATAAAGCGATTTTTGTAGGAGTCCCGCTTGAGGGACGAACCGTGCGAAGCACGGAATCGGCGGAGGGCGATCAGAGGTATATGGGGTCGTTAGGTATGTACTGAAAACACCCTTCGTTCGCCTCCCTGTACCCGTTTCACGTCTCAAGCGACGCTTCTGCAGGGAGGCAAATTTTTTCAGGGTGGCGTTACCCGTTGGTCGCCCGACGCAATGTTCGCGCCGGGGTTTCTCCGAAGTGGGCCCGGTAAGCGCGGGAAAAATTACTCACGTGACCATAGCCCACCTTGTCGGCTACCACCTTCACCGGGTGCGCGCCGGTTTCCAGTAGTTTTTGTGCCAGCGCCATACGCTCATTGCGAATGAACTCTGCGAAAGTCTTATCGTTTTTTCGTTTGAACAGCTGGTCCGCCCGACTTTCGGTCAAACCAACATGGTCGGCCAGGGTGGGAATGGACAACGGGGAATCCAGATTGCTGCGCACTTGATCGATTAGCTCTTGGTAGGCCTGCTCTTCCCACAGGGGCAAGGCATCGTCGGTGGATGATGCATCTTCCAGCCCTTCAATCAGTTCAGACAAAAACAGGTTGGCAATGGCTTCCAGTTTCAGCTCCCGGCAGGCGCCATTGGCGTGCTGGGAAAACAGCCCGGAAGCCAGTTGTCGTAACCGGGCGCTGGGCGTTTGTGTGCGGACATGGACGTTGTCGCCGTAGGGTAGGTCAAATTCTTGAATAGCGGTTGGCAGGGTGCCGCCGAAACGCTCGCGCAGCATTTTCAATGTTGAGGCGGCGCCGACATGGCGAACCAGTTGCCCTTTGAATAACTGGAAGCGGGAGCCGTGCTGGTCAATGCGCATCAGAACAGCATTGTTGGGATCAAACGTGTAGCGGTCACCGTTGGGGGCAAGCAGTTCGGATTGTCCTTGAATATGCAGGGAGCTACCGATCCAGGGCTCGTTAAAGGCGCCCTGCATTTCCAGAAAGCAGTCGTCCAGCGCTTCATATTCCAGCCGGTACAGCACGATGCCGGAAGCAAACTCCAGGCGCTCCATGCGCCCACGTACTCCGGGAATATCGAAGGTTTCTCCGCCGGCCATGTAAAGGGTGTGGGTGCTGCCGTGCGATGAGATGGTGTCAGTAATCGCCATGATCCTGTGCCATGCATTGTTATTGTCAGTCCGGCTGTGGGTTGCGGTTTGCAGGAAGCCGGACGGGAAAATGATAAAACACCGGAAAGTGATAAAAGTGAGACGTGGTTCTTGCCTTGCCCCGCTTCTACCCTACAGGGCTATTGGTGGAAAATCATGTACCGGGGGCTTCATGTCACAGTTTTCTCAGCGCCATATTGGGGGGCGTTGTCTTGTCCGCGCTGGATTCTACCCTGTTTCCAGCGCGGTTTTTTCTTTGCTGTTGTTGTTTCCTCTGATTGCCTGGTCTGCATCTGACGGCGCCGATGGCACCGGCCATGACGGGGTGACCGGCGGGCATGGCGAGGATGGCCAGGACGGTGTGCATATTGGCGGCAAGGGCGGGGATGGGGCGAGCCTGGTGTACACGGGCAGTGCGCCCGTTGCCGTGTCAACCACACCCTATATTGATGCGGATACCACGGATCTCACGACGCTGGCGGGGATCAATAATGGTGACCAGTTCACTGTCACCGTGGATGGGACGGCCCACAGGATCACCATCTACACCGGTAACACCCTGGAGGATGTAGCGGCAGAGATCGATCAGGTCCTTTCCCCCTACGAGATGAGAGCAGAGATTGATGCTGAGCCCTCCGGGGACAATGGGCGGCTGGAGATTCATGGTGCCCGGAACTTTCTGGACCTGCGGATCTTGAATGTCACGGGCACGCCTTTTTCGTCCACGGGCCTTACTTTCCCCACTCTGCCCGGAACACTGGGGATTGCTGCCCGCCCCTTCAGTCATGGCGGTAACGGCGGTGATGGGGGCGATGGGACGGAGCTGGGTGACGGTAACTTTTACTTCGCGCTTGATTCAGCCGGTGGCGCAGGAGGCGCCGGGGGGCACTCGGATTACTTTTATGGCAACGGCGGCCACGGGGGCAATGGCGGCGTCGGCATGACGGCCACCTCCGATGATGACGACTATACCTTTTTCAGCGGGTCTGAAGCGGTCGGTGGCGCTGGCGGTAAAGGCGGCGACGGCGGTGCGGGCGGTATTGGTGGCGACGGTGGCGACGGCGGGGTGGGTTTTCTGGCCCTGCAGGATGGGCGCCTGGATATTAAGGCGGGTGCCCTGTTGGCCGGCGGTGATGGCGGCCAGGGCGGCGCCGGTGGCACGGCCGGGGCCGATGGCATCGGCGGCTACGGTATCAGCGGTTCCAACCTTGAGGTGAACCTGGCCGGCACGGTGAATGCCGGGGCTAACCAGGCCACGGCGATTCACTTTGCAAGTGGTGACAATCGCCTGACCCTGGAAAGCGGCTACAGCCTGGGCGGCAATGTGCTGGCCAATGGCAGCAATGACGTAGTGGCGCTGGGTGGCGATGTGGATGGCACCTTTGATACCAATGGGGTGGGAAGCACCTTTCAGGGTTTTGAAGGTTTTGAAAAAACCGGTGCCAGCACCTGGACGTTGACGGGCACCAGGCCTCAGGACTGGTGGGTACGAGAGGGTACGCTGCAGGGGAGCGCCGATAACCTGGGTGGCAATATTCTTAACGACGGACATGTTTTGATTGACGATGGGTTTGCTAATGAATACGAAGGGCAAATCACCGGTAGCGGCAGTGTTACCTGGAATGTGAATGACATCCATAAGAGCAATGCACAGACTTACACCGGCCTGACGCATATCATGTCAGGTTACATAACAGTTAACTCTGCTGTTCCCTTTGTTGGGGATATTTTGCTGGAGGCTGGCACACAGATTACGGCCAACAGTGTAACAGGATCCGCTCAGTATGATGGGGTGATATCGGGTGAGGGGCGTTTTTTAAAAAACGGTGGGAATGTTACCTGGACGGGAGATCACACCGGTTTTACAGGGGTGACGGGTCTTTATAATAGCGCGCACCTTACCCTTGGCACGGGCGGCAGCACAGGCTCCATCGTGGGGGATGTGCTGTTTGGTGGCACTCCCGGCACCCTGGAAATCAATCGTGGCAATGACTATTTTTACGACGGCATAATCTTTGGCACCGGCAACCTGATCAAGAACGGTGCCGGCAATTATAGTCTCTCTGCCGATCATTCCATGACGGGCAACGCCACGGTGAATGCCGGAGGCATGTTCGTGAACGGCGCCATGAATGGGGTGGCCTTTACCGTGAACGATGGCGGCCTGCTGGGCGGCAGTGGTTCGCTGGGCAATATTACGGTGCAATCGGGTGGCACCCTGGCGCCGGGCGATGGCTTGGGCACGCTCTCCATCAACGGCAACCTGACCCTGGCCCAAGGCAGCCTGCTGGATTTTGAGTTTGGCGCACCGGGGAGCGATTTCTCTACCCCGGGGCAAAGCGACAGCGTGACCGTCAACGGCGATCTGGCCATCAATGGCGCCACGCTTGCCCTGAACGACACCGGCAGTTTCGGCCCGGGGCTGTATCGCCTGTTCGATTACACAGGCACCTTCTCCGAAAGCAACGGCGGCCTGCAACTGGCCAACCCGGATCCGTCGCTCAGCCTGCAATACCTGTCCGGCAACCAGCAGATCAACCTGCTCAATACTGGCGGCCTGACGCTGAACTTCTGGAACGCCAATGGCCTGGCCAGCGGTACCACCCAGGGCGGCGGGGATGGCACCTGGACGGCCACCAATGCCGTCTGGACCGATGCCACCGGCGCGGCCACAGGCCCCATGATCCCCCGTCCGGGCTTTGCCATCTTCGCGGGGGATGCCGGCACCGTAACGATATCTGATGCGGATGGCGCGGTGGAAGCCGACGGCCTGCAGTTTGCCAGTGATGGCTACAACGTGATAGGTGATGGCCTCACGCTGACCGGTGCGGACGGTGAGATCCGTGTTGGCGATGGCAGTGCGGCCAGTAGTGGCTATGAGGCCGCCATCTACAGTGTGATCAGTGGCAGCAACGGCTTGATGAAAACCGGAGAAGGCACGCTGGTACTGGGGGGCAGCAACGACTACGTCGGAGACACCGTTATCGCTGCAGGCACCTTGCGTAGCGTGAAGTATGACGCGCTGGGGGATGCCAGTAACCGCCTTGTCCTGGATGGCGGTGCGTTCCATGTAGAGGGGCCAGCAATGATAGACCTCTTCAATCGTTATCAACTGGCACTGGGCAGCCAGGGCGGCACCCTCTTGATGTATGACTCTGCGACTATCCGCAGCGACCTGAGCGGTACCGGTGCGCTAATCGTGAAGGGCCACGGGGCCTTGGATCTGGAAGGCAACAATGACTTCTCCGGCGGCCTAATGATTGCCGGCGGCATTGTGCAGGGTGAGGTCAGCGCATTGGGCTCCGGTTTCATCGAGAATAACGCTGATCTTGTGCTGCTGGATGCCGGGCAAGCCGAGCTGGGCAATGACCTGTTCGGCTCCGGCTCGATCAGTGTGAGCGGCGGGGGCGAGGTTCGCCTGACTGGCAACAATGCCCTTTTTGACGGCGATTTCGGCCTGTTTAACGGTACCTTGATCGGTGACACGGATTCCTTTGGCAGCGCTGCCATCTGGAGCCGGACTCTTCTGGTGCTGGATCAAACCGCAGATGGGGTGTTCGACAACGTACTAACAGGCAGCGGTGATCTGCAAAAAACCGGCAGTGGTGAAGTTTCTCTGGCCCAGGATGCCACCGCCTTCACGGGCAACACCGTGATTCAGCAGGGGCGGCTCAATGCCAACAGCAACTGGAGCAACAGTGCCTTCACTGTAGAAAACAACGCCGTGCTCGGCGGTACCGGTCAGGTGGGTGATACCACCATCGAGTCCGGCGGTACGCTGGCCGCGGGCAACTCCATTGGCACCTTGAATGTCAACGGCGACCTGACCTTCAACAGCGGCAGCCAGCTGGCACTGGAAGTGGATCCGGTCAGCACCAGCAGCGACCGAATCGAGGTCAGCGGGCAGGCGAATCTGGCAGGGTCTGTGTTGCATGTGGGCAACGACGGTACCTATCTGCCCTTTAGTACCTATACCTTTCTCAATGCGGCCGGGGGAATCAATGGCCAGTTTGATGACGTGAGCTCCAGTTATGCGTTTCTGAACCCGGTGTTGAGTTATGGCAGTAATAGCGCGTCGCTGGAATTGCTGCGCAATGACCAGTCGTTTGCCAGTGCTGCCCTTACTGACAATCAGCGAGCGGTGGCCAACAACGTGGATGGCATGGCCATGACGCACAGTCTCTATCGGCAGGTGTTGCAGATGAGCAGGGCGCAGGCCGCTGATGCTTTCCAGGCGTTTAGTGGTGACAGCTTGCTGGCCGGTTTGACGGCCGGGCAGCAGCTGCAGCAGCGCTTCGCCATCGGCATGCGCCAGCGTGGCCGCAACGTGGGCGGGCAGTCCGGTGGTGGCATGGATGCCCGTTTGTCGCAGCAGTTGCAGGCGCTGGCGGCGCCGTCCGACCCTTATGCGCAGGCCGCCGCAGCCGGCCTGGTGGCTCCGGCCGCGGGCGACGGTGCGGTGGGCAAACGCAACGGTGTCTGGGTGCAGGCCCAGTCCTCCCGCTTTGAAGAAGATAGCCAGGGAGATATCGGCAATGCAGCCTATGCTTTCCGGGGAGACCAGCTAGCACTGGGTGTCGATCATCAGTGGGATCACTGGCTGCTAGGTGTTGCAGCGGGCAGTGCGGATGGCACGTTGGATTACGACAATCGTCAGGCCGATGGTGATGTGTCCTCGTGGTTTGCTGGCCTGTATGGCCGCTGGAGCAGTGCGGGGGCCTGGTTCCTGCGCGGCGATCTGAGTTATGGCAGCAGCGATGTGTCCCAGCAGCGCATTGTCATGGGGGCACCGGCGGAATCGGACAGCAGCGTGGATGCCCTGCGGGTGGCGCTGGAATCCGGTTGGGACCTGGCCTGGGGGGAAAATGGTTTGCATCCCTACGCGATGGTTTCCATGACCCGTATCGAGCGGGACGGCTTTCGCGAAACCGGCGGCGGCATCGCCGGCCTGACTGTGGACGACAGTGAGCTAAACAGTGGCGAAGCCTGGCTGGGGGCGGACCTGTCCCGCGCCTTTGTGGTGGGGGGCGACTGGCTGGTGGCAGAAGGCGGGTTGGCGGTGGTGCAACCCTTTGGCGATACCCAGACAGAACAGACCGCTCGCTTTGCCGGTGCTCAACAGGGCTTCACGGTGTACGGCGCGGACCAGGACGACACCCAACTGGCCGCCAATGCCGGCGCTGAATGGTTCATGACCGACGACTTTTCTCTATGGCTGGGATACCGCGGGCGCTTTGGTGGGGATACCGAAAGCCACGGTGGGCTGCTCAGTGCCAACCTGACCTGGTAAGGAATTAACCATGAAAAAATGCAATACGTTGGCCGTAGTGGCTAGCTGTGTCGGTCTCTTTCTGGGCGGCTGCGCGGGCAAGGCGCCTGATGATGCCTGGCCGGGATATCGCACCGACGGTAAGGGGGCGTTGTTAAAAACCACCGACGGCAATTGCTGGCGGACGGCGGACTGGACCGAAGACAAGGCGGTGCCGGAATGCGATGTGGCGCTCATCGGAGAGCCGGTGGTGGTAGTGAAGAGTGAGGCATCAACAAAAAAAGTGGCGCCAGACACGGTGGCACCGGAACGGTTACGGGTGACCTTTGCGTTTGACTCCGCCGTCCTGACTGACGAAAGCCGGATCGCGCTGAAAGCTTGGTATCAGAATGTGGCAAGCCTTGAGGGACCGGTGGTGGCAGTGAATGGCTACAGTGATCCTTTGGGCGGTGCCGCCTATAACCAGCATCTGGCCGACCAGCGGGCACAGGCGGTAGCCACCTGGTGGAAAGAACAGGGCGGCAGCATTGCCACGCTACAGGTGGAAGGGCACGGCGAAGACACGGCGGTTTCCGGATCGCGCTGTCAGTCGGTATCGGCTGATGAATTGAAAGCCTGCTACCGGCAGGATAGACGTGTCGAGTTGCAGGTTCAGTAACGTCGCGGGTTGTGCCTTCTTTCATGTCGCAAAAGAAAGGGGGGGCAGGTTGTCGCAAGGTATGCCCCTTGGCCTTGCAAGCAGGCTTCAGGTAAAGGGCAGTGTCAGCCCTGCTGCACATTTTGTCTGTAGCTTAGCGCCTCGCGAAGGTGGTCCCGCTCCACCTCTGGACTGTTATCCAGATCGGCAATGGTGCGGGCGACCCGCGCGCTACGATGCAGGGAACGGGCCGATAAACCCAGCCGGTTCATGACCCCCGCCAGCCAGTCCCGGTGCCGGCGCAGCATCGGTTCCAGTTTGTCGCTGCCCAGTTCCCGGTTCAGTCGCTGTTGCCGGTGCCATTGTTGTTTCCATGCATGGCGCACCCGTTGGGCTACGGCTTCGCTGGTTTCCCCTTCCTTGTCACCCAGCAGCTCCCTTGCCTCAACGGCGGGCACATCCAGATGCAGGTCAATGCGGTCCAGTAATGGGCCGGACAGCTTGCCCTGATAGCGTTTGGCTTTTTCGCATCGATAACCGCAGCTCTTTTCCGGATCCCCCAGATACCCACAGGGGCAGGGGTTCATGGCGGCCACCAACTGAAAGCGGGCGGGAAAGGTGAGTTGCTGGGCGGCGCGGGCAATGCTGACTTCACCGGTTTCCAGTGGCTCACGCATGACTTCCAGCACTTTGCGGTCGAACTCCGGGAGTTCATCGAGAAACAGGATGCCGTGATGGGCCAGGGAAATTTCCCCAGGCCGCGGGTAACTGCCGCCGCCGACCAAGGCTGTTGCCGAGGAGGTATGGTGCGGTGCCCGGTAAGGGCGTTGATAGAACAATTGGCTGTTGCGCGGCTGTTTGAGTGAATGAATGGCTGCAACTTCCAGAGCCTGGGCCGTGCGCATGGGCGGCATCAGCCCGGGCAGGCGCGAGGCCAGCATGCTCTTCCCGGCACCGGGAGGCCCGCATAAAAGCAGGGAGTGTCCGCCCGCTGCGGCAATTTCCAGCACTCGTTTGGCGGTTTGCTGACCTCGAATTTCCGACAGGCAGCCGCCCTGGTGGCGCAGGTTGGCGGGCGGCTGACACTGATGGGGTTCCAGGCGCTGCTGGCCTGTGAGATGGGCCGCGACCCGGGCTAGCTGGTCGGCGGCGAGGGTCGAAGTGCCGGGGAGGCTGGCTTCTTCGGCGTTATCAATGGCAACCACGAGAGTGCGATCTTCAGCCAGACAGGCAAGGGAGGAAGGCAGCATGCCGGAAACGGGATTGAGCTGGCCGTTCAGCGACAGTTCGCCAACAAACTCGTAGTTATCGGTGGTGATGTTACCCAGTTGGCCACTGGCTATCAGGATGCCCAGTGCAATAGCCAGATCAAAACGCCCGCCATCCTTGGGCAAATCCGCCGGGGCCAGGCTCACGGTGATGCGCCTCTGGGGAAAATCGAAACCGCTGTTAACCAGCGCGGAGCGGACCCGATCGCGGCTTTCGCGAACCGCGGTATCACCCAATCCAACGATAGTGAATGCGGGCAGGCCCGGCGCCAGATGGGTTTCTACTCGTACGGTGCGGGCTTCAATGCCTACCGGTGCCCGGCTGTATAGCAGCGCATGCGTCACGTTTCCTCACAAATTCAATGGGTTGTGAGGCAGTGTACGGTGGGAGGGCCTACGTATCTGTGCGAGGTTGGTGGCGGCAGACGTAGGAAATCGGACTGTCTGTAGGGGGCGTTACGACGATCAGGCTTGGTTAGTTACGAGTTACGAGTTACGAGAAGCGAGAAGCGAGAAGCGAAAACCCGGGGTGGGTTTGTTTTTCGATACTCGTCACTCGTCACTCGTTTCTCGCTTTTTGGCAGTGAAGGTTCGGTAGGCGCAAACGCTGATCAAGCGTCTGCTGACTTTTCCAGCTCGGCCACCTGTTTCTCCAGCGCTTCCAGTTTTTCCCGGGTGCGCAGCAGTACTTGCTGCTGGATATCAAACTCTTCCCGGGTAATGAGATCCAGCCGGCTGACCGTTTCCGCCAGCACACTGCGCACGTTGCGTTCCACTTCGCTGCGCAGGCCACCCAGGTCGGTGGGCAGGCGGCGGCTGATGTCGGCCATAAGGCGGTCGATAAAAGGCTGATCGGGCATGACAACGGCGTCCTTGTAATGATGCGCGGATGGTAGCACGGTGTGCGGGGGCGAGGCACCGGGTGGCGCCGGGCAGTGGTTCTGCACCAACTTGGAACTCGCCCCATTGTGGTGCGCTATAATGGCGCGCTCGGTCTGGATGTTGAATCCGGACTGTGATGTAAATCCCTGAAAAAGCATGATTTTCTAAAACTGGCATGGGTCGTGCACTATTTGGGTCAGAGCGTTCGCGCAAGCTGTGGATCGGGAACCATAACGGGGCTCGAAGAGAAACGGACGTCACCGGACGCGGTGAAAGCTGAGGAGAAAGAAATGAAACTGGTTACTGCCGTAATTAAGCCGTTCAAACTGGATGACGTGCGTGAAGCACTCTCCGAGATTGGCGTGCAGGGCATCACTGTTACCGAAGTGAAAGGCTTTGGACGTCAGAAAGGTCACACCGAGCTGTACCGGGGTGCCGAGTACGTGGTGGATTTCCTGCCCAAGGTAAAAATCGAAGTGGCCATTGCCGAGTCCAGCCTGGACCAGGTGATTGAAGCCATCGCGAAAGCCGCTAATACCGGCAAAATTGGTGACGGCAAAATCTTCGTTACCTCCCTTGAGCAAGCGATTCGTATCCGTACCGGTGAAACCGGCGAGGACGCGATTTAAGTTTTACCGTGTTTTGAATTGACCCATGCCAGGGCTTTAGGAAAACACGCTTCCATTTTCGGAGGGTTGCATTGTGGAAAACCAAATTTTTGAACTGAAATACGCGCTGGATACATTTTATTTCCTGATTTGTGGCGCGTTGGTCATGTGGATGGCGGCAGGTTTTGCCATGCTTGAAGCGGGCCTGGTGCGTGCCAAAAACACCACCGAAATTCTCACCAAGAACGTGGCCTTGTTTGCCATTGCCAGCACCATGTACATGGTGTGCGGTTACGCCATCATGTACGACGGCGCCATCTTCCTGTCCGGGATTGTGGGTGACGGTGTTGCCGGTGCAGAAGAAGCGGCGACCTACGCGCCTTCTGCGGACTTCTTCTTCCAGGTTGTGTTTGTTGCAACCGCCATGTCCATCGTATCCGGTGCTGTGGCAGAACGGATGAAGTTGTGGGCATTCCTGGTCTTTGCGGTCGTGATGACCGGTGTTATCTACCCGCTGGAAGGTTCCTGGACCTGGGGCGGTGCGGATGTCTTCGGCCTGTATAACCTGGGCGATCTGGGCTTCTCTGACTTCGCCGGTTCCGGCATCGTACACATGGCGGGTGCTGCTGCTGCCCTGGCTGGTGTGCTGTTGCTGGGTGCTCGTAAAGGCAAGTACGGCCCGAACGGTGAAGTGCACGCTATCCCGGGTTCCAACCTGCCGCTGGCGGCACTGGGTACCTTCATCCTGTGGTTGGGCTGGTTCGGCTTTAACGGTGGCTCTGTGCTGGCAACGTCCAGTGTGGGCGACTCCAACTCGGTTGCGGTTGTATTCATGAACACGAACGCCGCTGCTGCTGGTGGTGCCATTGCTGCGCTGATCGTTGGCCGTATCCTGTTCGGCAAAGCCGACCTGACCATGCTGCTTAACGGCGCCCTGGCTGGCCTGGTAGCGATCACCGCCGAGCCCTCTACACCGACTGCCCTGCAGGCGACCCTGTTCGGTGCCCTGGGTGGTGTGCTGGTGGTATTCAGCATCCTGACTCTGGACAAGCTGAAGATTGATGATCCGGTAGGTGCGATCTCCGTACACGGTGTGGTTGGTTTCCTGGGCCTGATGCTGGTGCCGGTAACTAACCCGCTGACCGATGACGGTGGCGCCAGCTTCTCTGGCCAGCTGATCGGTGCTGTGACCATCTTCACCTGGGTGTTCGTCGCAAGCCTGGTGGTGTGGGGTATCCTGAAAGTGGTAATGGGTATCCGCGTCAGCGAAGAAGAAGAGTACGAAGGCATGGATATCGCAGACTGCGGTATGGAAGCCTACCCTGAGTTTGTGAAGGGTTAATAAGAGACGCAAAAAGCAACACGCGTCATGCAACACGAAAAGCCCCGGCCAGTTGGTCGGGGCTTTTTCAATTTTGTTGGCTCTCGAAAACCGACGAAAACGCTGTAGGAGTTCCCTTCCAGGGGACGAACCGTGAGAAGTCAGCCCGGCTCCAGCAAACCTTCGAGCATTCCTGTTAGCCGTTGGTTCGTCCCCTGGAAGGGAACTCCTACAGGATCTCTTTGTGTGTTCGTGCGCAGCTGCCTCTGTCGTTGAACGTGGCATTCTCTCCCTGTGTTATCATCCCTCCCTTTCCGGCCAGCTGATGTATGCACCATGACCGAACCGACTGTTATTCGCCTGCGCAAAAATGAAGAGCGCCGCCTGAAGGCGGGCCATCTGTGGGTCTACGCCAACGAAATTGATACCCGGCAAACCCCACTCAAGGATTTGTCTGCCGGTACCTGTGTTGTGGAAGACAGCCGTGGCAAGCCTCTGGGCCGTGCCCTGCTTAGCCCCCATTCGCTGATTGCTGCTCGCCTTTACAGCCGTGATGTTAAGCAGGCGTTGTCGCGCAGTTTTTTCAAGAAGCGGATTGAGCAGGCGCTGACCTTGCGCGAGCAATTGTTTGATGATGCCTGTTACCGCTTGATCTACGGCGAAGCCGATGGCCTGCCTGGCCTGGTAGTGGATCGTTTCCATGACGTGTTGGTGGTGCAGACCGGCTCCGGTGCCATGGAAGCGCACCTTGAGGTGATTGTCAGTGCCCTGGATGCGGTGCTGGCGCCGACTCACATCATTGCCAAAAACGAAGCGGCCGCCCGTGAGATTGAAGGGCTGGATCGTTACACCAAGGCATTGAAAGGCGAGATGCTGGACGAAGTCAGCCTCACGGAAAACGGTGCCAAATTTGTAGCACCGTTAGCGGAAGGGCAAAAGACCGGGTGGTTCTACGATCACCGTGTTGCCCGCCAGAAAATGCAGGCCCTGGCCAAGGGCGCTCGCGTGCTGGATGTGTTCAGTTACTGTGGCGGTTGGGGCGTGCAGGCCGCATTGGCCGGAGCGGAATCGGTAACCTGTGTGGATGGTTCCGAAGTCGCCACGGATTATGTGCATCGCAACGCAGAGCTGAATGGTGTCGCTGACACGGTGGGCAGCATTCAGGGCGATGCGTTTGCGGCCATGAAGCAGTTGATCGCGGATGGGGAAAAGTACGATCTGGTGGTGCTGGACCCGCCGGCGTTCATCAAGCGCAAAAAAGATTTCAAGAATGGCCTGGCCGGTTATCACGCCATTAACGAGCTGGCCATGCGTTTGGTAAAACCGGGTGGCTATCTGGTGTCCGCGTCTTGTTCCATGCATATGCCCGCAGAGCGTTTGCTTGATGTGGTGCACAGCAGTGCCCGACACATTGATCGCAGTATTCAGGTGGTGGGCTATGAAGGGCAGGGGCCGGATCATCCGGTTCACCCGGCCATTGCGGAAACCGCGTACCTGAAGACCTGGTTCTGCCGGGTGCTGTTCAGCCTGTAGAGTGGTTACGAATGGATTTCGTCTTTGCCTTTACCGCCCTGTTCCTGAAAGCCATGGTGTTGGGCGCCCCTTTTTTTGCCGGCTTCCTGGTGGTGATTGTCGGGCTCGGGCAATGGGTGGGGTATCGCGAAGGCTGGAGCCGGTTTGATGCGTTCTACTGGTCGATGATCACAGCGCTGACGGTGGGGTATGGTGATCTGCGCCCGTCGCGTAAAAGCACCAAGTTCATGGCGATACTGGTAGCCATTGTGGGGATCATGTTCAGCGGGGTCTTTGTGGCGGTAACCGTGGCGGCAGCCACCGAAGCCTTCAGGACCTATATGATCGGTGCCTGAAGGCGGTGCCTCTTCTCTAGCCCAGTTTTTCCAGCATGGCCGCCATGTTGGTGCGTACCACTTCAATGGCTTTGTAGGGGCGGATCATTACTTTGAAGTCGACGATTTTTCCGTCGTCATTCCAGGTGATCATATCCACGCCATTCACTGCGATGCCATCCAGTTCCAGGGCAAACTCCAGCACGGAATGCTGCCCGTCATTGATTTCCCGCACATAGTGAAAGCTGTCGTTGGCCAGCACGTGCATGGCTGCGGTCAGGTAGGCCGTGGTGATGGGTTTGCCAACCTGTGGCGTGTGCACCAGCGGTGAATGGAATACCGCCTGGTCCGCAATCAGCTCGCTGAGCGCCTGAGGGTCCTGGCTTTTGACGACGGCGTGCCAGGCTTCAATATTCGCCATGGTGTCTCTCCTTGTTTATCCGCGTTGGCTCAGGCCGCATTCAGTGCGCGGCGGGCCTGTTGGTATTCTTCGCTGAGTTTGGCGATGGCATCGCTGGCGCTTTGCACTGCATCTACCGCGCCGATGCCCTGGCCGCAGCCCCAGATATCTTTCCAGGCTTTCTTGTCGGAATTGCCGCCGGAACCGAAGTTCATGGCCGAGGGATCGCTTTCCGGCAGGTTGGCCGGGTCCATGCCGGCGTTAACGATGGAGGGAGCCAGGTAGTTGCCGTGCACACCGGTGAACAGGTTGCTGTAGACGATATCGGAGGCGTTACTGTCCACGATCATCTGTTTGTAGGCAGCGTCAGCGTTGGCTTCCTGAGTGGCGATGAACAAGGAGCCGATGTAGGCCAGGTCTGCGCCCATGGCTTCAGCAGCGAGTACAGAGGGGCCGCTGGCGATGGAGCCGGACAGGGCCAGCGGGCCGTCGAACCAGCTGCGAATTTCCTGCATCAGCGCGAACGGGGACAGCTGCCCGGCGTGACCACCGGCGCCCGCGGCGACAGCGATCAGGCCGTCGGCGCCTTTCTCAATGGCTTTGTGGGCAAAGTGATTGTTGATCACATCGTGCATCACCATGCCACCCCAACCGTGGACGGCCTGGTTCACATCTTCACGGGCGCCCAGGGAGGTAATCACCATGGGCACCTTGTACTTCTCACACAGCTCCAGGTCTTTTTCCAGGCGATCGTTGGAGCGGTGAACAATCTGGTTTACCGCGAACGGTGCAGCGGGCTGGTCCGGGTGGTCCCGATCCCAGGCGGCCAGTTCTTCGGTAATGCGGTGCAGCCATTCGTCCAGCTGTGACAGCGGGCGGGCGTTCAGTGACGGGAACGAGCCGATGGCGCCGGCCTTGCACTGGGCGATCACCAGGTCCGGGTTGGAAATGATGAATAGCGGTGAGCACATCACCGGCAGGCGCAGGCGAGAGCGAATTTCAACGGGCAAAGACATGACGGTGTCCTCAATCTGAGCCCCGAATGTCATGCGGGGCGGGGTCCGGGCCACCGGGAAATGGGCCCGGTGGGATAAATATACGAAGTAAAATTTACACCGTATATTTATAGAGTCAAGCCCGGCCGATACCGAGACTGAGCGAAGCGGTCAGGAATCCAGGGTAGGGGGCGTGACCTGCATGCCGGCATAGAGGGTGCGCATGATCTTTTCACGCAAGGTATCGCCGTTCATGCCGCGCAGGCCGCTGGCCAGTTCCAGCACCACGATGCCGTGGAGCGTTGCCCAGAACATATACCCGATCAGTTGGGCGTCGCCCTTGAGCAAGCCCGCCTCAATCATATCGCGCACATAGCCCACCATGGTTTCCTGGGCGCGGCCATTGGCGGCCTGCAGCTCCGGGTAGCGGTCTTCGTCGGGCTGGGTAAAGGAGAAAATCAGCTGGTAGGCCGCTGGGTAGGCCTTGGCAAAGTCCACGTAGGCATCGCCTACGGCGCGGCCCTTGCTACGGGCGTCCGGGGCATTGGCGACGGCGGTCTCAAGGGCGGTGGAGAAGCGATTGAAAGCGGCAGCGCGGACCGTGGCCAGAATTTCATCCTTGTCGCGGAAATAGCGATAGGGGGTCATGGGGCTGACGCCCACTTCGCTGGCGATCTGGCGCATGGTCACGTTTTGCGGGCCACGTTCGATGAACAGCCGCGTAGCTGCCTCGCATACAGATTCACGAAAACGCGCAATCTCGGCCTCGGTTTTTGCTTTTTTGGCCAACGCAGGGCTCCACGGCAAGAGTAACGCGTACAGTGTAAAGCATGTGGTGGTGATGTGCCTGACGCGCGATAAACAAACCGGCATAGATATTGAAAGGCATACAGAGTCGGCATTAACGCTGGCGAACAGAGAGGTAATCGCGTGCCTTTACCCCCGGACTTTATGCATGCCCGCGTGGATGCAGTGAGAAACAAGCTTAATGTGCAGGTCTGCAGCCTGTACCAGGCTGATGGTCAGCAGCAGACGCTGGAAATTGTTGCCACCAGTGGCCTCAATCAGCGTGTTCTGGGCGCCACCCTGGCATACAGCCAAGGGCTGACCGGCAAGGTGGCCCGAACGCGCCGTGCAGTGGCGGCCCGGGACATCCAGGCGCACATGGATTACTTCTATGTGCCGGGCTCTGACGAGGAACATTTTCGCAGTTATCTGGGCATTCCCCTGGAGTACGACAGCGTGCTCTATGGGGTGCTGGTGGTGCAGACCCGGGTGAAGAAAACGTTTTTCCTGAAGGACATTAAGGAACTGCACAGCGGCGGTCGGGATTTACTGGATGCGCTGAAACTGGGTGCCCGGCAGGCGGGGTAGACGCGGTTGTGAGCGCCGGGCTACCTGCGGTGGCTCCTACTCACTGGCCAGCCAGCTAAGCGCGTCTTTCTGCTCTGCCCATTCGAAGACTTTGACCTGGCCGGGAATCAAGGCACTGGCCTGCTGGACGGTGTTGCGGATCCAGTCATGGCTGGTGACGACCGCAATCCGGTGCCAGCTTAGCGGGTGTCTCAAGCCAACTAGGGCATCTTGCAGCATGGCCCCGGCGGAGAAATTTTCGAAAGTGGGGCCGATTTCATACAACACATTGATCTTGTCGTGCTGGCTCAAAGCCCCTTCGATGGCAGGAGCCAGCACTTTGCGGTAGTCCTCGGCGGTGAGTTCGCCGTGAGCGCTGACGCCAACGGTATCGCCGGGCAGATTGTCGATCAGTTCCAACATAAATGCCTCCTTGGCATGGGAACGCCTTCGTGGTCTGGTTATCATGCCATGGTTACTGGCCAGGAATATTTCAAGTGCCCGCTGTACTGATCGTAGAAGATGAGCCGCGCATTGCCGAACCGTTGATGTTTGCGCTGGAGCGTGAGCATTTTGCGGTGACTCACGTGACCTTGGGCCAGCAGGCACTGGACGCGGTCGCGGCGAGTGCGGTGGATCTGGTGGTTCTGGATGTGGGGCTGCCGGACATGAATGGCTTTGATGTGCTCAAACAGTTGCGTCAGCGCAGTGAGCTGCCGGTGCTGTTTCTCACCGCTCGCCAGGATGAAGTGGACCGGATTCTGGGGCTGGAACTGGGGGGCGATGATTACGTCACCAAGCCGTTCAGCCCCCGTGAAGTGGTGGCTCGCATTCGGGCGATTCTAAAACGCCTGGCGCCGAAATCGGATGCCGACATCGACACCGATAAAACAACGCCGTGGCAGGTGGATGACAGTGGCTTTCGGGTCTTCTTCCGGCACACCGAATTATCCCTGACGCGTTCGGAATACCGCATTCTGGCGACCATGGTGCAGCGACCCGGGCAGGTATTCAGTCGTGCCCAGTTGCTGGATATCTGCGACAGCGACGAAGACAGTTTCGAGCGGAGCGTGGATACCCACATCAAGACCTTGCGCGCCAAATTGCGCCCGCTGAATGGCGACCACCTTATCGTGACCCGGCGCGGTATCGGTTATCTGCTGGATACACCATGAAGCTCGGTCAGCGCCTGCTGGTATTCTATTTCCTGATCCTGGGTCTGGTGGGCTGGTTCGTGCTCGATCTGGTGTTTGGGCAGGCCAAGCCGCTGGTGCGCCAGTCTGCAGAAGAAACCCTGGTGGATGCGGCCAACCTGTTGGCCGAGATTGTGGCCAGCGATGCCCGCGATGGGCAGATCGTGATTACTCCTGCTTTGCGCGATGCCTTGAATCGTTATGCCGGGCGCACGCCGGATGCGGATATCTGGGGGTTAAAGAAAACGCGCATCCACACTCATGTGTATATCACCGGCCCCAGCGGCACGGTGCTGTTTGATTCCCGTGGCCAGGATGAAGGAAAGGATTTTTCCCGCTGGAACGATGTGCACCTGACCCTGCAGGGGCGCTATGGCGCCCGCACTACACGCAGTGATCCACAGGATCCATCTACCTCGATAATGTACGTGGCCGCGCCGATTCGTGATCAGGGCAGCCTGATTGGTGTCATCAGTCTGGGTAAACCCGGGCGTGCCATTGAGCCTTTTGTACAGCGTGCGGAACGTTATCTGATGCTCTACGGCGGCCTGGCGCTACTGGTCTGTTTATTGTCGGGTGTGCTGCTGGCCTGGTGGCTCAGTCGCCGGGTCAATCGGTTGCGACGCTATGCCGAAGCGGTGGCCAACGATGAACGTCCGTCACCGCCGCGCTTTCGTGGCCACGATGAAATTCGTGACCTTGCAGATGCCGTCACCGCCATGCGTCGTCGCCTGGAGGCGCGGGCGCAGCTGGAAGATAACGTGACCCTGCTGACCCATGAAATGAAAAGCCCGTTGGCGGCGATTCGTGGTGCCGGGGAAATTCTCGCGGATGAAGTGAAGGAACCCGCGTTGCAGCGGTTTACCGACAATGTGATTCATGAAAGCCAGCGCCTCAGTGACCTGTTGGATAGATTGCTGGCCATGGCACGGTTGGAAAAACTGGAAAGCCTGCCGGCTCGCAAAACTTCCGTTTCGGTTTCTGCGTTGGTGCAGGAGTGGCGGCGTAGCCGCTATGCGTTGCTGGCCGAAAAGCAACTGGAAATCAGCGTGAATGAGGGCTCCCTGCAGGCGGAAGCGGAAACTTTCAAGCTGGCCCTGTTCAACCTGCTCGATAACGCCCAGCGTTTTGCCAATGAAAACACCACTATCACGGTGCATGTGGAGGCGGCTTGCCTGACAGTCACCAACACCGGCCCCATGATTCCTGACTATGCGCTTGGACGTGTCACTGAGCGTTTCTATTCCTTGCCGGCGCCGGGCCAGGAAAAGAGTTCAGGCCTGGGGCTGGCCATGGTCAACGAAATTGCCAGCCTGCACGGTGGCAGCCTCAAGCTGGAAAACGCCCATCAGGGCGTTCAAGCCAGGCTAACTCTCCCCGAATAACCCCTACCGTAGGCGCGTCGCTGGTAGCGCGAGAAGCGAGAAGAAAAACCTGACCCGGTTTTCGAAACTCGCAACGACGCTTCCCCACACAATCCCCACAAAAACCCCAAGCAGGTTTCGCACACTGGCTTTTCCATAGGAGGCGTCATTTGTGGGAGAGAAACCATGCGACCCAATCTGTTATTGAAAATGTTCACCATTGCCGGGCTGATGCTGGTGCTGGTGGTGCCGCTGTTGATGATTCAGGGAAAGATCACCGACCGTAGCAATGAAGCCCTGCAGGTCAAACACCAGATTACCCGGCAAGTGAGTGGTGAGCAGCAGATCAGTGGGCCGCTGATTGTTGTGCCCAGAACCCGTAAACAATTGGTGGAAAAACGCGACTGCCGCAGTGGTGAAACCTGTACGGCCATCGAGCACAGGCAGGTACTGGATAGCCAGATTCCGGACACCCTGAACATTGATGGCGAGCTGCAAAGTGAAATGCGCTATCGCGGTATTTACGGCGTGCCGGTATACCGAAGCCTGTTGCACATCGAAGCCGTGTTTCCTGCCAACTGGCAGCAAGTGAGTCAGCCGCAACAGGTGGTGTCGTCACAGGCGCCGTTGTTGCTATTGCAGATTCAGGACTTGCGTGGGCTGGTGGAGCGGCCACAAATCCTGGTCAATGATGTGCCGTTGCCCTTGGTGGAAACCGAGCAGTTGCCGGATGGCGTGGGCGGCAATGCGGTGGCTGTGGCACTGCCAGATGATTTGACCGGGGCTTTTACCGTCAAGGTGCGTTTGAACCTGAACGGTACGGAATCACTCGGTACGCTACCGCTGGCCAAGGAAACCCGCATGTCACTTCGGGCCGATTGGCCGCACCCCAGCTTTGAAGGGCTGGTGCTGCCGGTGGAGCGGGAGATTACCCCGGAAGGGTTCACCAGCCAGTGGCGTACCAACAGCCTGGCGGCGGCCAGTGTGATCCACTGCGCTCGGGGTGATGCGGCTTGCGGTGACAGTGGTCAGGCACTGCGGGTGCGGTTGGTGCAGCCGGTGACCGGGCTTCTCTCCAGTGAGCGGGCACTGAAGTACAGCTACCTGATTGTCGGGCTGGCTTTCGCGGCTTTCTTTCTGTTTGAGGTGTTGCGCCGTTATCCATTACACGCCATGCAATATCTGTTGGTCGGTCTGGCGCTGGCCATGTTCTATCTGCTGCTGGTGGCACTGAGTGAACATATAGATTTTGTGTTGGCGTATCTGGTGGCCGCGTTATCGTGCTGTGCGCTAATCGGCGTCTATCTGATGGCGGCCATGCGCTCCCTCACCGCTGGCTGGACTTTCGCCTTGAGCCTGCTGCTGGTGCAAGGGTTGATCTACGGGATTCTTATGGCCGAAGACTATGCCTTGTTGCTGGGAGCCTTGTTGTTGTTTGCCGCCTTGGCGGCGGTGATGGTGGTGACGCGCCGGTTGGACTGGTATGCCTTTGCCGTGCCTGGCAAGGCCGCCGCCAAAGTGCAGGCGAGTGCGGCCAGTGCCGAGAACGGTAACGCACCGTGAGTGGCGATGAGCTGGGGCATATTGCAACGCTTGTACGGGCCGCCAGGCGGTTCCCCCGCCATCGCCAGTGCTTGCTTCGGCGAGCGTTACGCATCGCCCAGCAAGCTCTGTCCTGCAATGCAGAGAATCGTCTGGCGATGCGGTGGCTTGGGGTGATCTGGTGGCAATTGGGTGAGCGGCGTCGGGGCAGGGCTCTGCTTTATGCCGCAGAAGTGAAAGCGTTGCGTGGCGTGTCTTGAATCAGTGTTGGCGGGGGAAGGGTCTGGTGCGGTAAATGTATTGTATATTGCGGTTTTTTTACAATTGGGCTATCAATGGTCTGGAGGCAGGGATGCCAGTGGTCGGGCTTAAGGCATCGTTGGCTCGTCTTTATATAACAGGGAGAAAGTTATGAACAAGAAAATTGCCACGCTTGCATTTGCCACCCTGATGGGGACCACGGGTCAACATGCCTTTGCGGATGCGCCCTCGTTCAACTACGTGCAGTTTGACTATGTTGTATCCGGGGACTCGGAAGTTAGCGAGGGCGGCATGTCCGAGTCGTTTGATCTTGAGCAGGGATTCGGTCTACAAGGCGGATTCGAGATCGGTGACTATGTCATGGTAATGGGCCGGCATTTGTCGCTGGACTATGAAGATGACCTGGGGTTTGCATTGGGTGAAGCTGATAATGCTGTGTTCAACGACATGACATTTATTGGTGTCGGTGCGCATATTCCGGTGGCGGATATGGTCGACCTTTATGGTGCAGTCGGGTTCAGCCGGCCAACGTTCATTGGTATTGCCGGTGAGGGGTATGGTCTGGAAGTCGGCGCCCGTGCCAACTTTGAAATGGTGACCGCATCACTTTGGTACAACATGGGTGACACGGATACCAAGATCGGCACGGACTCTCTGGATATTGACCCGGAATTGTTAGGTCTGGATGTAGCCATCGCCTTCGCCCCTGATGCGCCAGAGCTGGTGTTGGGGTACGTTGATGCGACCCACGAACTCGAGATTGACAACGATAAACTTGACCTGGATTACGACCACTTCTCCATCGGCGTCAGAAAATCTTTCTGATCTTTTCAGGGCGGGGCCCAAGGCCCCGCTGCCTTAAATGCATGACTATGCTGCTAAATCCGTTTATTCCTTTTCCTTTCCGTAAGCCCGCAGGAACATATCCACCACTTGTTCGGCATGGGGGCGTGCTTCATCGGGTGTCATCGGCTGGTTACAGCCAATAATCACACGCATATGCTCACAGCCTTGCAGCAGGCTGAAGAAATTCTCTGCCGCCTGTTTGGGGTTGTCCGCCTGCAATCGGCCCGTGTTATTGCCGTTGCGTACCAGGTTTTCCATGGCGGTGATGGTGCGTTGCGGGCCAGCTTCAAAAAACAGTCGCGACATGGCCGGGTCCTGAGTGGCCAGGCTGCCCATGAGCCGCTGTAGCTCAATCACTTCCGGGTTATGGATAAGCTCGAGAAACGCCAAACCAATGTTGATCAAGGTGGTGCGAATCGGCAGTGCCGGGTCCAGCTCGAAGATCGGTACGGGCAGCATGTTGTGACATTCCGCCTCAATCGCTGACGAAAATAACGTTTCCTTGTCACTGAAATGGCTATACACCGTGAGTTTGGAGACGCCAGCCTGTTTCGCCACGGCATCCATGCTGGTGCCGGCAAACCCCTGCCCCAGAAACAGCGTCTTCGCCGCCTCAAGGATAGCGGTGCGTTTGGCCGGGTCTTTGGGGCGGCCGCGCGGATTGGGCTGATCAGGGGAGGCGGTATCGGTCATATTTCAATACTGGACGGTTTAGTTTAATAAAATTACTATACTGGCGAGTATAGCATGCCGGCAAGCCAAGACCGGCAAAATCCGCCGACTTAACGGGCGGATCCGTCTAAAGAGGTGGGGTCAATGAGGGAACCTGTCATGTTTCGTTCTGTTGTGCTGTCGAAAGGGCTGTTGAGAGTGCTGTCGGGGCTGATCGCCACGGGAATGGCGGCGGGGGCGTTGTCCCTGCAGGGGTGTTCCGATCCGGAGTCGGAAGACAAGGCGCCGGCCCGCCCGGCACTGGTGGCCCAGCCGCTGTCGGCGGATGCCAGTCAGGACGTGTTCCCCGGTGAAATTCGTGCCCGTTATGAGCCGGAGCTGGGGTTTCGCATTGGTGGCAAGATCAGCCAGCGTCTGGTGGACGTGGGTGACCGGGTCAGTGAAGGGACGGTACTGGCCAAGCTGGATACCGACGATGTCAGCCTGAAACTGGATGCGGTGCGGGCGCAGATGGCGTCTGCCCAGGCCGATCACAAGCTGGCCAGCAGCGAACTGGAGCGCTACCGCGAGCTGATGGAACGCAATGTGATCAGCCGTTCCCAGTTCGACTCTTTTGAAAGCCGTTATGACGCCAGTGTGGCGCAGTTACGCCAGGCCCGTGCGAACTTGAAGGTGGCCCGTAATCAGGCGGATTACGCATCGCTGAAAGCGCCCCGCGATGGGGTGATTGCCCAGCGATTGGCGGAGGCTGGCCAGGTAGTGGCTGCTGGTCAGGCGGTGTTTGTGCTGGCAATCGACGGCGACCGCGAAGTGCGGATCGATTTGCCGGAGCAGGACGTGGGCCGCTTCAAAATTGGTATGCCGGTGGCGATCGAATTGTGGTCGCGCCCCGGAGAAGTATTCGAAGGCAAGATCCGCGAGTTGTCCCCTGCGGCAGACCCCCGCTCGCGTACCTTTGAAGCACGGGTCGCTTTCGAAAATGCCACTGTCGGCGCAGATCTGGGCCAATCTGCCCGGGTCTTTGTCAGCGGAGCCGCCAATGCCGACGTGCTCAGTATTCCCCTGTCGGCGCTCACTGCCGAGGAAGGCGACACCTATGTGTGGGTGGTCAACCCGGACGCGCTGACATTACAGAAAACGCCGGTAGAAGTGGGGCCCTATCAGGAGCAGGTAGTGCCGGTATTGCGCGGTCTTACATCACAGGACTGGATCGTGACTGCAGGCACGCAGTTGCTGCGTGAAGGACAGAGGGTTATTCCGGTGGATCGCCAGAACCGTCAGCTGGATCTGGCTGAGGCTGAACCTGGCGAGCAGGCGGCCCCGGATGCACCGGCGGATGACAGTGCAGACGCGACGCCAAGCCCAGACGCGGACCAATAAGGAGAGTATGGCCATGTCGTTCAATCTCTCCGAATGGGCGCTGAAAAACCGCACCCTGGTGCTCTACGCCATGATTCTTCTCGGTGCCATGGGGGCCATTTCCTATGCCAACCTGGGCCAGAGTGAAGATCCGCCGTTCACCTTCAAGCTGATGACCATCAACACCCTGTGGCCCGGTGCCAGTGCCGAGGAAGTGTCCCGGCAAATCACCGACCGGGTGGAAAAGAAACTGATGGAGACCGGCGACTTCGAGCGCATTACCTCCTATTCCCGGCCCGGTCAGTCGTTGGTCATGTTCATGGCTCGCGATGAAATGCGCTCCAAGGAAATCAAGGATCTCTGGTATCAGGTGCGCAAGAAGGTGGGCGATATTCACCATGCCCTGCCCCAGGACATACAAGGTCCCTTCTTTAACGACGAATTCGGCACCACCTTCGGCAACATTTATGCGCTGACCGGGCAGGGATTCGATTACGCCATCATGAAAGACTACGCCGACCGCTTGCAGCTCGCGCTGCAACGGGTGGATGACGTGGGCAAGGTGGAATTGATCGGCCTGCAGGATGAAAAAATCTGGGTGGAAATCGCCAATACCAAGCTGGCCTCCCTGGGTATCCCGCTGGTGACGGTGCAGCAGGCGTTGCAGTCACAAAATGCTGTCGCCGACGCCGGATTCTTTGAGACCCCCAGCAGTCGTGTGCGGCTGCGTGTTTCCGGTGAATTCACCAGTGTGGACGATATTCGTAACTTCCCCATTCAGGTGGAAAACCGCACCCTGCGGCTGGGCGATATTGCCAGCGTCTATCGTGGTTTCAGTGATCCGCCGCAACCGCGCATGCGATTCATGGGCGAGAATGCCATCGGTATAGCCGTTTCCATGAAGGATGGCGGCGACATCCTCAAGCTGGGTGACAACCTGGACAAGACCTTCGCCAGATTGCAGGAAAACCTGCCCATCGGCATGGAGCTACGCAAAGTCTCGGATCAGCCGGCGGCGGTGGAAGCCGGTGTGGGAGAGTTTGTTCAGGTGTTGATGGAAGCACTGGCCATCGTGTTGCTGGTGAGCTTTTTCTCGCTGGGCTGGCGCACCGGCCTGGTGGTGGCGTTTTCCATTCCGCTGGTATTGGCGATGACCTTTGCGTCGATGAAATATTTCGACATCGGCCTGCACAAGATTTCCCTGGGGGCGTTGGTGTTGGCGCTGGGCTTGATGGTGGACGATGCCATTATCGCCGTGGAAATGATGGCGATTAAAATGGAGCAAGGCTTCAGCCGTATCAAGGCGGCCGGTTTTGCCTGGACCAGTACCGCCTTCCCCATGCTCACTGGCACCTTGATTACCGCGGCGGGTTTTCTTCCCATTGCCACTGCAGAATCGAGCACCGGGGAATATACCCGCTCTATCTTCCAGGTAGTCACCATTGCCCTGCTGGCGTCCTGGGTGGCGGCGGTGGTGTTTGTTCCTTATCTGGGTGAAAAGCTGTTGCCCAGCCTGGCTCGTCATGATGCCAGTGGTGATGTGCACGACCCTTACCAGAAACCCTTCTATCGCCGTTTTCGTGGCTGGGTTGAGTGGTGTGTGCGATACCGGAAAACGGTTATCGCGCTGACCGTGGGCATCTTTGTTTTCTCTCTTGTCTTGTTCCGTTTTGTTCCCCAGCAGTTTTTTCCGGCCTCTGGTCGCCTTGAGCTAATGGTGGACATGAAGCTGGAAGAGGGGGCCTCGCTGACAGCGACCCAGGAAAAAGCCCTGCGTCTTGAAGCCATGCTTGGCGAGAACGAGATGATCGAAAATTACGTGGGTTACATGGGCAGCGGCTCGCCCCGTTTTTATCTATCTCTGGATCAAAAACTGCCCGCCGCCAGTGTCGCCCAGTTTGTGGTGCTCACACGCAACGTGGAAGAGCGCGAGGAAGTCCGTGAATGGTTAATGGACACCCTGGAGCGGGAATTCCCGGCGGTGCGTACCCGTGTCTCACGGCTGGAAAACGGCCCGCCGGTGGGGTATCCCATTCAGCTGCGTATTTCCGGGGAGCATATTCCCCAGGTGCGCGAACTGGCTCGCAGGGTGGCAGAAAAAGTTCGCGACAACGAGCACACTGCCAATGTGCATCTGGATTGGGAAGAGCCCAGCAAGGTGGTGCGTTTGATTGTGGATCAGGATCGTGCCCGGACCTTGGGCATCACTACCTCGGATCTGTCCACTGCGTTGCAGGCGTCGCTTTCCGGCGTGGCGGTGAGCCAGTACCGGGAAGACAACGAACTGATCAATGTGGAAGTGCGTGGCGATAGCCATGAGCGTCATGCGCTGGGCTTGCTGGGCAACCTGGCGGTGCAGACGGAAAATGGACGCAGCGTGCCGTTGAATCAGGTGGCAACGCTGGAGTCCGGGTTTGAGGAAGGCATCATCTGGCATCGCGATCGTTTGCCCACGGTGACGGTGCTGGCGGATGTGAAAGACGATGCCTTGCCGGCCACGTTGATGCAGCAAATCATGCCGACTCTGTCCCAGGTGCAGGCAGATCTGCCGCCGGGTTATCTGCTCCAGGTGGGGGGCACGGTGGAGGAATCCGCGCGGGGTCAAAAATCGGTGAATGCAGGGATGCCACTGTTCATTCTGGTGGTGATTACCTTGCTGATGCTGCAGCTGCGCAGTTTCCCGTTGTCGTTGATGGTCTTTATTACCGCGCCGTTGGGGCTCATCGGGGTGACTTTCTTCCTGTTGCTGTTCCAGAAGCCATTCGGGTTTGTGGCCATGCTGGGCACCATTGCACTGGCCGGCATGATCATGCGAAACGCGGTGATTCTGGTAGATCAGATTGGCCAGGATATGGAGCAGGGGCTCACCGCCTGGGATGCCATCATCGAATCCACAGTACGCCGCTTTCGGCCCATCGCGTTGACGGCGCTGACTGCAGTGCTGGCCATGATTCCGCTGTCGCGCAGCGTGTTCTTCGGCCCCATGGCGGTGGCGATCATGGGTGGGTTGATTGTGGCTACTGCGCTGACCCTGCTATTCCTGCCCGCGCTGTACGCGGCCTGGTTCCGGGTGAAGGAAGAGCATGCAGAACCGAACTGAAGAACGCTGAGTCTGTACCGGAATCCTTTCCGGTTTCCCCTTGCCCCGGCACTTGCCGGGGCTTTTTTTGCCCGCGATTTAATAGCAGGCCCCTTAGTGGGGGGAGATAGGGTGAACGGTAATCGTTAGTACGGGGCTGTGTTGTTGGTGATCAGCGCGGACGCAGTGAACCGTATATTGGCCCGCCATATCAAAACGCCAAGGAATTTGTACGGTTGTACCGGGTTCGCTCAGGCGGGTGTTGGGGTAGTCCTTGCGCAGGTCCGGCATCAGCTGATGTATCAGGTTCTGGTCGCGCAATGCAACGTCATCCACCAGCGCAAACAGGTGCCACTCCGGGCTGGCATTATCAAGCGCCAGTATCAGGGCCTGCCCCTGATCGACAGTCAGGGCGTTCGGTGTCCAGTGATCGGAGAATACTGCCGTTCGTGACGGCAGGTTTCCGTGATCACGCAGGGCGGTACCTGCTGCCATGGGAATTTCATCTGGCAGAATGCCGTGAGCCTCGCTAGGCTGCACGAGAAAGAACAGGTTAACGAACAATAAAAGAGGCTGTGCTCGCGTGAGTCCGCTCATGGCTTTCGCATTGCTGGTGATAAAAAGGAGAACCCGTTGAATTACAGAATACTCGCATTGGTTATGGCTTGCCTATGGGGTCTGGTTTCGACCGTCCAGGCTGCGCCATTAACAGTGGCGGTCAAAGCGTCGCCTCCTTTCAGTTATCAGCAAGGTGAACGCTGGGACGGCATTAGCGTGGAGCTGTGGGAAAAGGTGGCGGAAAAGGCCGGCTATGAGTATCGCTTGCGGCCCTATGGATCGGTGTCGGAGATGCTGGCCGCGGTGGAGCAGGGGCAGGCCGACGTGGCGATTGGGGCAATCAGTGTGACCGCGGACCGGGAGCGACGTCTGGATTTTACCCAGCCCATGTTTCGGGCGGGCCTGGGGATCGCCACGCGTAACGAAGCCAGCGGCTGGGTGACCACCCTGCGTAATCTGTTTAGCTGGAAGTTTGTGTCGGCAGTACTGGCTCTGGTGTTGGTATTGCTATTGGTGGGCTTGCTGATCTGGTTGCTGGAGCGGCGCAAGAACCCTGAACAGTTTGGGGGGTCCGCCAGTCAGGGGATTGGAAGTGGCTTCTGGTGGTCGGCAGTGACCATGACTACGGTGGGGTATGGTGACAAAGCGCCGGTGAGTACCGGCGGACGGGTTCTGGGTCTGGTCTGGATGTTTGTCAGCATAATCACCATCTCCGGTTTCACGGCGGCTATCGCTTCCAGTGTGACGCTTAATGAGTTGCAGTCGCGCATCAATGGCGCGGCCGATTTGCCACGGGTAAAAGTGGCGGCGGTGGAGGGCACCAGTGGCGCGAACTGGCTGGCCGGTCAGGGCACCAACTTTGTGCCCTATCCGAATAACGAGCAGGCCTTGCGCGCGGTGGTGATCGGAGAGGTGGATGCGCTGGTGTCTGATGCACCGGTCATGCGTTATATGTTGCGCGAACGCGGCACCACCAGTGCACTGGTGTTGCCCGCCCTGGTCCGTGAAGAAAGCTACGCATTTGCCATGGCCAACGGCAGCGCATTGCGAGAGTCTCTGGACCAGGCCCTGCTGCAAGTGCTGCCAACCCAGGAATGGCGCACGGTATTGAATCGTTATCTGGGCGCGGAAGAATAACGGTGGGTTTTGGTTGGGGTGCTGATTGAATGGGGGATTGCGTTTGCTGGTGCCGGGTTACGCGGCTAACCCGACATCCTGGCGCCTGGGCGTTTATCTAACCGTCGCTCCCGGGAAAAAGCGCAGCCAGGCTCTCCAGTTCCTCTTCCAGATTCCAGTGCATTTCCCGCGCGGTGACATGCAATAGCACCAGTGCATTGATCGGCGCATCGGATTCGCCGCGCTGGCGCAGTCTCCCGGTAAAACAACGATTCAGTTCATTAAGCGCATCGTAGCGAGCGTTTAACCCTTCCAGTGAAACAGTGGCGTCCGGTTGTTTGCGGTTGAGGAAATAACGTTGCAGCAGGTACAGGCTGGCGGTGCGCACCAGGGTTTCCGTGTCGCTGCTCAGTGGCAGGTGGAAGTGGGCCATGGGGCGAAGGAAACGGGTGTGCGGGCAGTCGCTCAGCGCGCAAATCAGTCCGAACAGGGAGCTGAGTGCCCGTTGCAGAGTGGTGTCCTGTTGGTAGCGCCGTTGTGGTGTTTCTACGTCCAGGTTGACCGCTTGAAACGAATCACCCAATGCGGAATCAGGCAGCAGATAGGCGAGATTGCGGGCAATGGGGCAGTAGCGGTGTTCGTCAGGATCCAGAGGGCAGTGGCTGCATTGGTGGTAACTCAGCGCGGCCCAGTCTGGCGGGGTAAAGGTATCGGGGATGGCGATGGTGCCGTGTTGCTCAACCAGCGTAATCGGGGTGCGTTGTTGCACCCCGGCTGGCGTGGTGAGGGTGTAAACGAAATCAGGCTGCATCGGCCCGGTCGGTCTGCTTTAGGGGCAGCCGGATGGTAAAGGTGGTGCCGGTGCCAAGCTGGCTTTCCACGGTCATGGTGCCGCCGTGGTGTTGAATGATGTCGTGGGAAATAGACAGGCCAAGCCCGGTCCCCTGGCCGATGGGTTTGGTGGTGAAGAACGGCTCGAAAATTTGCTGCAGTGATTCATCCGCAATGCCGGGTCCGTCGTCGGTAATGGTCAGGGTGCACCATTGTTCATCGTAGTGGGCAGCAATGGCGATGCTGCCTTTGCCTTCGATGGCCTGGGCGGCGTTGACGAAAAGATTCATGAACACTTGCGACAGCTGGCTGGCCGATCCGCTAATGGAAGGCAGGGAGTCGGGCAGGGTGTGGGTCACTGTAATCCGGTTTTTCAGTTCATGCTTAGCCAGATTGAGTGAAATGGCCAGGCAGGAAGCGATATCGGTGGGAGAAAATGCATCGGGCCGGTTATGGGAGAAGTGTTTCAGGTCGCGAATAATTTTCTTTATCCGTTCAATCCCTTCATCGGTTTCATCCAGCAGGGCCGGGTAGTCTTCCATCATGAAGGCCAGTTTTCTTGTGTCCACATTCAGCTTTTCTTCAGTGCTCAGAAATTGCTGAAACTTGTCTTCGCTGATGCGTTTCTTTAGCCCCTGAATAACACCGGCCATGGCGTCGAGATAATCCCGGCTGCGATTCAGATTGGAAGAAATATAGGCAATGGGGTTGTTGATCTCGTGGGCAATGCCCGCAGAAATTGTCCCCAGAGACGCCATTTTTTCCGAGTGCAGCAGCAGGGTTTCCACCTGGTTGAGTTTCTGGTCCTTTTCTTTCACTGCCTGCATCAGTTGATTGTTTTCGGTCTTGATGCTGGTGATGTCAGTACCGAAATAAATATAGCCGTCGTCCTCATCGGAAATGTAGGAAAGCGGGAACAGGAACATGTTCATCCAGTAACGGCTGCCGTCCGCGTGGCGGTTGCAGACCTCCCCGTTCCACACCCCGGAAAGCGCCTGGTCGCACTGCATCACCGGCAGTGAATCATCATCGGGATGATTGAAGCTCTCGTTCTGGCCGATCAGGTGAGAAAAGGAGTGGCCGCTCAGGGCGAGAAATTTTCCGTTGGCAAAAGTGATGGTGCCGTGGCGATCGGTGGTCAGCACGCAGTACTCGTCGATGATGCGCGCCAGAGGGCCGAGCAGGGCCTTGTTGAGTTTGTATTCGTCCGCGTTGACCTCAATCAGGTGCATCTTGCGGCCAAAGCGGTTGTCCGTCAGCGACGAAAACTCGGCCAGTTTGGCTTCCACGTTGATGGAGGTGCGGTAGGGTTTGTACAGGAAGAAAATGATGATCAGCAGGATCACCGTGGAAGACACCAGGAACAGCCCCTGGGCTTCCATGCCAAAGCCGATGTCCGTTTTGTCGAGCAAGCTATTCATGCGCTGCGCCGTGAGTTGTTGTTAGTCGGCCTGAAAAAATTAGCCTTCGTAGCCCATGCTGCGCAGGGTCTCGCGTTGTTCCCGCACGGTTTCCGCCAGAATACGGTTTTCCAGCAGGATATCGCGGAACTTCAGGCCTTCGCGGATATTGTCGAGTAACTGGTCGTCGTCCCAGGGTTTGGGAATAAAGCGGAAGGCGCCGGCTTTGTTGATTGCGGACATGACCGTCTCGATATCGATCACTCCGGTGAGCACAATACGAATGGTGTCCGGTTGCAGGTCGCGCAGTTCCTGCAGTAATTCCAGGCCGTTCATCTCCGGCATCATATAGTCGGTGATCACCGCATCGAACACGGTAGTGCGCGCCCGGCGCAGGGCTTCGTGGGGGTCCTGGTAGGTTTCCACTTCCCAGTCGGTGTAGGTATTGATAGTGCGCTTCAAGGCTTTGAGGATGTATTCCTCATCGTCCACGACCATGACCTGATACATGGTGAGTCCCTCATTCACGGCGTGCTACTACGCTGGCGTCCTGCCGGCGACTGCATGCGTTCAACAACACTGTGCCCGCCCTTTTACGCTGTCATTGGGTAAAGGGTTGGCACACGGGTATCAGGTTTTACGATACGCCCCGCTATAGGGGCTGACAATTGATTCGGGGCGCCCCAAGGGGCCGGTCATGCGGCCCGGATGGCCGTTTATCCGGCAGGGACGAAAACCGCGCAATCGCGGGGAAGAAAGCGGAAAAAAACGGGGAAAACGGGGGGGGGACGCACAAAAAAATCGGCTACGCGGTCTGCACGATAGCTTTGGTCACGGATCCGGTGGCGATCAGGCGCTCCTGTTGCTCCGCGTTGATGGCATAGGCTTCCGCACGCATGGCAGCAAGGGTTCGGCCCAGGCGGTCCACATGGGCGCGGATCACGACCTGTTCGCCCCGGCTGGCGGCACGCAGCACACTGCTATGGGTTTCGATGGTCACCGCGTGCTGTTCGGGGGGTAATTTGGAGGCCGCCGCAAAAAAGCAGGCCACGTCCATCAAGGCATAAACGATACCGCCATGCAGGGCACCCTGGGGGTTGGTGGTGAAATCATTCACCGGGAAACGCACTTCGCTGCGGCCATCCACCGCGCTTACCAATTCCAGTTCGCAGGCCCGGTGCAGTGGGTGGGCGAGAATGTCGTCTTTGATCTGCTCAATGTGGTTCACGCGGGCTCCTTTTCATTCCGGTGAAACGGTGCCGACACTATACGGTGTTGGCCCGGAAAACGGGATGACCGGATTGTAGCTACAGGTGTCGAGGGAACCGATTGTCTTGACGGCGGTCTATGGGTATCGCAAGGTTGCGACTCTTTGTCTATTTGCTTCCCTCGTTTGCGGGCATCCCATGAAAGCACTGGTTTACACATTGCTGCTTGTCATCAGTACCCATGTACTGGTGCTGGATGCCATGCATCACGAGCATGATGGTGGGGTGGCCGCCTCGCTGGAACAGGTCCAGCTGGATCTGGCCAGTGCTGATGTGCTGGACCAGGGTGGCGATCATTGCTGCCAGTGCCATGGTTTCATGGCCTCCACCGATTGCGAACCGCTGCGCCTGGCGCCTCCCTCCTCGGGACAAATGGCGCTGCGTCCTTTCTTGCCGGATGCTCCGGCCGATAACCCGTTCCGCCCTCCGATAGCCTGATTGTTTCTTCGTTTTTGTTATTCGTTGTTCCGTTGTCGTACTACGCCGTGGGCGTGTGCTGCGCGGTGTTTGCAGCGAATGTTTGAAATGACGTTTTGAAACATCAGGAGTTTCCCCATGGGAATCCAGACCGCAGTGCGCGTGGCCGCACTGTTACTGGCCGTGTGCGCGTATGCCAGCGCGGCGGCCGATTCTTCTTCCTCGCCCGCGCAATGGGCGCAATGGGTGCAGCGCCAGGTCAGCCAGCTACCCGCCAGCCGTGCCATCCAGGCGGAGCAGGAGCGGCTGTTGGCGCAAAGCCGGGCTTTGGCGCAGCCGCTTTATAACCCCTCACTGAATATCGACTACGAAGACAGTCTGGATATCACCCAGACCGTCGGCCTTAGCCAGACGCTGGACTGGTCCGGCAAGGCCCGCGCCAGCCGAGACGCGGTGGCCGTGCAGGATCAGTTGGCGCAATTGCGCGGCGACAAGGCTCGCGCTCGCCTGCTGGCGGACAGCCTTAATGCACTGGTGGCCTATGCCGCTGCCCGCGAACAATTGGCGGCCGCCCGTGAGCAGGAACAGCAGCTGCGCGATCTCACTGACCTGATTCGCCGCCGCGAACAGGCGGGGGATGTGGGCCAGGTGGATGCGCAATTGGCCTACCTGTCACTGGGCCAGGCCCAGCAGGCGCTGGCGGATGCGGAAAGTGCCGCCACCCGTGCCGCCACCACATTGCGTCAACAGCTGGCCAGCCAACAACCCGCGGTGGGCCTGCCGCCGGCGGACCGTTGGCAGGCCCCGTCACTCACCAGTGAAGTCGTGCAACGGCTCCCCACCAGCTTCGATTTTCAGTTGGCCGAGCAACAGCTGGCGCTGGCTGAGCGAGGAGTATCGGTGGCAGACAAACAACGCAACACCGACCCGACCCTGGGTCTGCGGGTGGGCCAGGAAGATGGCGAAAACCTGTGGGGTGTGGATTTCAGTCTGCCATTGAAGTTCTTCAATACCGGCAAGCCAGCTTATGAAGCTGCGCTGGCGGACAGTGAAGCGCGTCGCGCGCTGCTGGAGAAAACCCGCAACGACATTCAGGCCAGGCTGGACGGGGTGTTGATCGATTACCAGCAGCGCCGCCAGCGCTGGGAAACCTGGCAGCAACTGACCGGCGATAGCCTGGCGCACAGCGACACCTTACTCAAGCGTGTCTGGGAGCAGGGTGAACTCACCACTCAGAACTATCTGCAAGCCTTGAATCAGCGGCTCGATACCCGGCTGGCCGGCATCGCCCTGCGCGATGCCATGCAGCAGGCCTGGGTGCAGTGGCTCTATGAAAGCGCCCAACTCAACGATTGGCTGAATAGCCTCGCTAACTAACAAAATCACTGTCGGAGCACCTCTTGAGCTGCGAATGATTCAGGCTTAGACGGCTTCGCACCTCGAGAGGTGCTCCTACAAAAAAATTGGAAATTTTTATGAAAACCCAAACATTTTTCAGGAAAGCGCCTCTGGCCATCTTCTTGCTGGCAACCCTGGCGAACCCGACCTGGGCTGAAGAAAATCATGATCATGCCCACAACGAAAGCAACGAAGCCGAACAGCATGCACAGCAGGCTGCCCCGGATAATAGCGGTAACCATGATGAGCATGCTCATGGGAGGGAGGCTGAGAGTGCAGCGTCCCATAATGAAGACGCGACACTGGAACTGACGGCCGAACAGCAAAGAATGCTGAATCTGCAGGTCATTACCCTGCAGCCTGATGCAGACGCTACCCGGACCCTGACCGTGCCGGCGGAAATTATCAGCAACCAGTACCGCACCTGGGTGGTGCCGGTGCGTATCGACTCTCAGGTGCAATCACGCAGCGCCACGTTGGGCCAGCACATGGAAAAAGGCGACCCCATTGCCACTTTGTTCAGTCCGGCCATGGCGCAGTTGCAAAGTGAACTGCAAGTGGCGGCGGACGGCTGGCGGCGGGTGAAAAATCTCGGCCGGCGTACCGTGGGCAACCAGCGCTATCTGGATGCGCAAAGTCGGTACCAGTCCCTGCGAGCCCGAGCCAAGGGCTATGGGCTCAGTGATGGCGCCATCACCGATATCGAAGCCGGAAAAAGCGAAAAAGGGGTGTATACCCTTGCTGCGCCAGACGATGGCCTGGTGTTGGAAGATGCCTTTCAGCAAGGGCAATGGTTAACCGCGGGCAGCGCGCTGGTAACGCTGGTGGATGAATCCGAACTGTGGGCCGAAGCGGCCCTGCCGCCGAGCCCCGGTTTGCAGATCAGCACCGGCACCTCGGCCCGCGTCATCGTGGGTGGCACATCCGTGGACGGCAAGGTGATTCAGTCTGGCCATCGCCTCAATCCCGTCACTCGTACCCTGGCGGTACGAGTGGCGATTCCCAATGCGGGCCATCTGTTGCACCCCGGCATGTTTGCCGATGTGGCACTGGCGTTGGCGGCACCGGAGAACGCCCTCACTGTGCCGGAAGAGGCGCTCACCCGTAGCGCCGATGGTGACTGGCAACTGTTCGTGGAAGAGGAGTCTGGCCACTACAAACCCGTGGAAATCCAACTGAATGGCCAGCTGGAAAACCGTCGCATCGTCACGGGGATTGATCCAGGCACACGCGTGGTCACTCGTGGCGCCTTCTTCCTGGCCAGTGAAATGGCCAAGTCCGGTTTCGATATTCACAATCACTGAGGATCACCGTCATGTTTAATCGACTTGTCGATTGGGCGGTGAATAACCGCCTCATTGTGTTGCTGTTGCTGATCATCACCATCGGCGTGATCGGCTGGCAATTACCCAACCTGAAACTGGATGCCTTCCCGGACGTGACCAATGTCCAGGTACAGGTGAACACCGAAGCCGAAGGCTTGGCCGCGGAAGAAGTGGAGCAGTTGATCACCTATCCCATCGAGGCGGTCATGTACGCACTGCCCCAGGTAGCCGAGGTGCGCTCCATCTCCAAGACCGGCCTGTCCATCGTCACCGTGGTGTTCGACGAAGGCACCGATATTTACTTCGCCCGCCAGCTGGTGTTCGAGCGATTGCAGGCCGCCCGGGAAGATATTCCCGACGGCGTCGGCACTCCGGAAATGGGCCCCAACACCTCCGGTCTGGGTCAGGTCTATCAATACCTGCTCACCGCCGAGCCCGGCTCCAACGTGGATGCCATGCAGCTGCGCAGCCTTAATGACTGGGTGGTAAAACTGCTGCTGATGCCCGTGAGCGGCGTCACCGATGTGCTCAGCTACGGCGGCGAAGTGCGCCAGTATCAGGTCAACGTTAACCCTACCCGTTTGCTGGCTTACGATTTGTCACTGCAACAGGTCATGGATGCCATTGCTGCCAACAACCGCAACGCCGGTGGCTGGTATCTGGATCGCGGTGCCGAGCAATTGGTCATTCGCGGCATGGGCTGGGTGGGCAGCGGCGAGCAGGGGCTCGGCGATATTGCCGCCATTCCCCTCAAGGAAGTGGACGGCACCCAGGTGCGCGTTAGCGATGTGGCCAAGGTGGAATTCGGCGGCGAGATTCGGCAGGGCGCGCTGACCATGACCCGTCGTGACGCCAACGGCGAACCGGAAGCCCTCGGTGAAGTGGTGGCCGGCATCGTGCTCAAGCGCATGGGCGCCAATACCAAGGCCACCATCGATGGCATCAAGGCTCGCGAAGCGCGTATTCAGCAGGCCCTGCCGGACGGCGTACAGTTCGAGGTGTTCTACGACCAGGCGGATTTGGTGGAAAAAGCGGTGAGCACCGTGGTCACTGCCTTGCTACTGGCCTTCGTGTTTATCGTCGTCGTGCTGGCCCTGTTCCTCATGAACATCCGCGCCACCGCGTTGGTGTTGCTGTCCATTCCGCTTTCCATTGGCCTGGCCTTGTTGGCGATGGCCAGCCTGGGGATGTCTGCCAACCTGATGTCACTGGGTGGCCTGGCCGTGGCCATCGGCATGCTGGTGGATGGCTCCGTGGTGATGGTGGAAAACATCTTCAAGCACCTGAGCCGCAAAGAGGGAAGCCACGATCAACAGGGCGGCATTGCCTTGAGGGTGAAGGATGCTGCCCAGGAAGTGGCGCGGCCGGTGTTCTTTGCCGCCAGCATTATTCTGGTGGTGTTCCTGCCCTTGTTCGCCTTCGAAGGCGTAGAAGCAAAAATGTTCGTGCCCATGGCCATCAGCATCATGCTCGCCATGACCGCCGCCGTTCTGGTGGCGCTGATCGTGGTGCCGGCACTGGCGGGTTTCCTGTTCCGTAACGGCGTGGAAGAAAAGCCCAACAAACTGATGCACTGGCTGGAAGCCCGCTACCGCTCCCTGTTAGGCAAAGCCATGCGGGCTCGCAAAGTGGTAGTCGGTGGCGCGGTCGGTTTGTTCGCCCTGGCACTGGCGACCACGCCTTTTATCGGCACCGAGTTCGTGCCGGTGCTGGAAGAAGGAACGTTGGCGCTGCGCGTGACGCTGGCGCCGTCCTCCAGTCTCGATACCGCGTTGGAGGTCGGTGAAAAACTGGAAAAGGAAATCATGACTTTCCCGGAAGTGACCTATGCGTTGAGCCGGGTAGGGCGTGCGGAAATCGGTGGCGATCCGGAGCCGGTCAGCAACGTGGAAATCTATATCGGCCTAAAGCCTGTAGATGAATGGGAAAGCGCCAGCAACCGGCTTGAGCTACAGGAAGAAATTCAGCAGAAACTGGAAAAACACCCCGGCCTGCTGCTCAACTTTTCCCAGCCCATTGCCATGCGCGTAGACGAACTGCTTTCCGGGGTAAAAGCACAACTGGCCATCAAGCTGTTCGGCCCGGATCTCAGCGTGCTGCAGGAAAAAGGCGAAGCCATCACCCAGGCCGTGAAGGAAGTGGAGGGCGCCACCGACGTGCAACTGGAGCAAATCGCCGGTGAAGCCCAGCTTGTCGTCACCCCGGACCGCAACGCTCTCAGTCGCTACGGTCTTAGTGTGGATCAGGTTATGGATCTGGTCAGCAACGGGCTCGGCGGCGGTAGCGCCGGGCAGGTAATCAATGGCAACGAACGCTACGACATCTATGTGCGGCTGGAACAAAACGCGCGCGACAATGCAGAAGCGATTCGCAACCTGCGCTTAAAGGCAGCGGACGGTGCCTGGGTGCGGCTTATGGATGTGGCCGACGTGTCCCTGGTTTCCGGTCCGCCCCAGATCAGCCGCGACGATGTGCAACGCCGCGTGGTTGTCCAGGCCAACGTGGCCGGGCGCGACATGGGCTCTGTGGTGGCCGACATCCAGCAGGCCATCGATAGCGAAGTCGATCTGCCCGCCGGCTACAGCGTGGACATCGGCGGCCAATACGAAAACCAGCAGCGGGCCCAGCAACGCCTGGCCATGGTGGTACCCGTAGCGGTCGGGCTGATCGCCCTGTTGCTCTACTTCGCCTTCGGCTCCGTGGCCCAGGCCGCTCTCATTCTGGTCAACGTCCCCTTGGCCCTGATCGGCGGCATCCTCGCATTGGCCCTCAGCGGCCAGTACCTGTCCGTGCCCAGTTCCGTAGGCTTTATCACCCTGTTTGGGGTGGCGGTGCTCAATGGGGTAGTCATGGTGGAAGCCATCAATCATCGGTTGCGGGATGGTGAGTCGCTGGAGACGGCGATATTTGAAGGTGCGGTGTCGCGCCTGCGCCCGGTACTGATGACCGCGCTCACCTCCATGTTGGGGTTGATTCCCATGCTGCTGGCGACAGGGGTTGGCAGTGAGGTGCAGCGGCCTTTAGCGGTGGTGATTGTGGGTGGTCTGGTGTCGGCGACGGCGTTGACGTTGTTGGTGTTGCCGAGTCTTTATGGGGTGTTTTCGAGGGGGAAGGTGGCGGAATTGCAGCGATAAGCCGTTATCCCCGGCTTCGCAGGCCGGGGATAGCCCCCCGTTTTTCACCCGCGCGCAAGTTGAATTTGTAGGATATGGCTTGCAGAAGATTGAAGCGAACATTGGGATCAGGTCTTGCCCCGTGAGTTTGAGTCGAGCTCAGCAAGTTCTATTCATTAGCCCAACTTATAGCACCTTTCCGAAATCGCTCTCTAATAAGAACAATCTCCGCTTGCTACTGTGAATTCCATCGCTATAAATTTATGCGTGTCCCCGAGTTCTGCCCGAGTTCTGTTGTCAACAATCCCCGCCTCCCATTCGTCGAAATAAAAATGGCTCCGCCCGACCTGTTATTGTCTTGTGGCATAGTGAAACTGCTAGCTGACGTTAACGCAGGGATGAGGGGAAGGGCCATGAAAGCAGTTGTATGTCATCACGGTGAATTTGAGGTTCAGGACGTGGCAGATCCGGAGCCCGGCAAAGGCCAGATTTTGCTTAACGTGTTGCGCTGCGGTATCTGCGGATCGGACCTGCATGCTCGTCACCATGCTGATGAGCTGGCGGAGGCCACCGAGCGCGTTGGTTACCCGCATATCATGCGCAGCCACGAGCATGTGGTGCTGGGGCATGAGTTTGTGGGGGAGATTGCGGATTACGGTCCCAAGACCCATCGCCGCTGGAAGGGTGGGCGGCGCATTGTGGCCATGCCGATGCGGCGGGGCAATGGTGTTGCGCACCTGACCGGGCTATCCACGGCGGCACCGGGTGCCTATGCCGAGCAGGTGGTGGTGGAAGAGTCTTTGGCCTTTCCTGTGACTAACGGTATTTCCGATGATCATGCGGCGCTCACCGAGCCCATGGCGGTGTCTCTACATGCCGTGAATCGCTCCGGGATCGGCCGTCGGGACACGGCTATTGTGATTGGCTGTGGGCCGATTGGTTTGGGTGTTATCGCCATGCTCAAGGCAAAAGGCGTTCGCCACATTGTTGCCAGTGATTATTCGCCGACACGACGCAAGCTCGCCACGGCTATGGGGGCGCATGTGGTCGTGGATCCCTCTCAGGGGAGCCCCTATGAGGGCCTGGCGAAACGTGGCTTTGTGGTCAATGCTCCGCAGCTGTTCGATATGGCGCTGGATGGCATGTCCATGTTGCGCGTGACGCCGTTTCCCTGGGAGCCCCTGTGGCGAGCGGCGGAAGTGGCCGGAGCCACCGAGCCCAAACGCCCGGTGATTTTTGAATGCGTGGGCGTCCCGGGTGTTATTAACAGCATCATTGCCGAGGCACCGCTACGCTCCTGTGTCGTGGTGGTGGGTGTGTGCATGAAGACCGACAACTTTGTGCCAGTGAATGCGATCAACAAGGAAATTGATCTGCGTTTTGTGCTGGGCTACATGCCCATCGAATTCCGTGATGCCCTGCATATGATTGCGGAAGGCAAGGTTAATGTGGACCCGTTGATTACCGGGACCGTGGGGTTGAGTGGGGTGGACGAGGCGTTCACTGCGCTGGGTGATCCAGAGCTGCATGCCAAGATTCTGATTGATCCTCGCCAGCCTTAATTAAGGTAAAGAGCATTTTTACGCAACAGTGCCGGGGGCGATTGCCCCCATGCTGGCTGTCAGGTCATTTCTGCTTTTGGGCGGCGCTAGCCAATCCGCGACTGCCCGCGAATCATATCCACTGCCTTCTCGGCAACCATCATCACTGGTGCATTGGTGTTGCCGCCAATCAGCGTGGGCATGATGGAGGCGTCGATGACGCGCAGGCCTTCGATGCCGTGAACCCGTAGCTGTGGATCTACCACGGCCGCTTCATCGGTTCCCATCTTGCAGGAACCCACCGGGTGGTAAACGGTGTCGGTGCGTTGCCGGATGACCTCGCGGATTTCTTCATCGCTGTTCACGTTTTCGGTGAACATGTCTTTTTTCATCCAGCGCTTGAGTGACGGGGCTTCCATGATATCCCGGGTCATCTTGTAGCCGGCGACCATGTCTTCCAGGTCTTGCGGGTCGTCCAGAAATGCCGGGTCGATGAGCGGCAGATCGTCCGGATTGGCGCTGGCCAGTTGCACGCTGCCACGGCTGCGCGGGCGTAACAGGCAGACATGGCAGGAGTAGCCCTGGGTGTAGTGTTTCTTGCGGCCGTGATCGTCCACCAGGGCGGTAACCATGTGCAGCTGCAGATCCGGCGCGGAGAGCGTCGGTTGTGTTTTCAGAAAGGCGCCGGCTTCCGCAAAATTGGACGTCCACAGTCCGCGCCGTTCCTTGCGGTAGGTGCGCATGGCCATCAGGGCTCGCCACATGCCCCCCGGTGAGAGGCCAAAGGTGGCAGTGCTGTCGGTGGTGTAACCGAAAATGAAGTCCGGGTGATCCTGCAGGTTCTTGCCGACGCCGGGCAGGTGGTGCACCACGGGGATGCCATGTTGTTTGAGTTCGTGGGAATCGCCCACTCCGGAAAGCATCAGCAGCTGGGGGGACTGGAAGGCACCGGCGGATAGCAGCACTTCCTTGCGAGCCCGAACACTGCGAAGCTGTTTGCCCTGCTTGAATTCCACGCCGACGGCGCGTTTGCCCTCGAACACAATGCGCTGGACCTGGGCCAGGGTTTCCACGGTCAGGTTGCTGCGATCCAGATGGGGGAACAAGTAGGCCCGGGCGCTGCTCCAGCGTTCGCCATTTTTCTGGGTGACCTGATAGACCCCGGCGCCTTCCTGCTCGGCGCCGTTGAAGTCATCGGTAATGGGAATGTTGCATTCTCTGGCCGCATCCAGAAAGTAGTTCTGGAAAGGGTTGCCGGTACGGCTGTCGCTTACCCAGAGCGGCCCATCGGTGCCGTGGTACTCGTTGTCGATGCGTTCATTGTGCTCATTAAGCCGGAAGTAGGGCAGCACATCGTCATAGGACCAGCCGTCATTACCCAATGCGGCCCAGTGGTCGTAATCCTCGCGGTGGCCGCGGATATAGACCATGGCGTTGATCGCCGACGAGCCGCCCAGGCATTTCCCCCGGGGCTGAAAGCCTTGCCGGCCGTTCAACCCTTTCTGTGGGACGGTCTCCATGATCCAGTTATTGACGGGCTTGGCGAGCATGGCCACGGCGCCGGAGGGGACATTGACCAACAAGCCGTCCCCCTGGCCGCCGGCTTCCAGCAAGCAGACGCGGGTGTCCGGGTTTTCGCTCAGCCGGCCAGCCAGGGCGCACCCTGCGGAACCGCCGCCGATAATGAGATAATCGAATTCGTTTTCCACGATAGCTTCCCTTTTATTGTTTATTTTCGCGGTGCGGAACGACGACGGCACCGGGGTTGCCGGTTTGTCGCGGGCGTAAAGGCTTTGGCCAAGCGATATGGGGCGTCAGGTCCGCTTTATCACAATGCTTGCCAGCAGGTTAGCACTGGTTTTTTGTGGCAGTAAGTACTGTTTTTGTCAGCCCCGGACAGGTAGTTTGAGCCACCAGAACAGGGTTTGTTGATGGCGGTGGAGTCATAATGATTAATACCAAGATGCACAAGGCGGTTTACGGTCTGGCTGAGCAGCTGATGGAGGCTGACAGAAAAGGGCATAAAGACCATTTTGATTCGTTGTATGCCCAGCTGCAGGCGATTTGTGCCGACAACGAAAAAACCGATAAAGATCATCCTGAGCAATGGGAAACCCTGGCTGACTTCACTGAAGAGCTGGAAGTGGCGTTGAGCCTGTACGAAAAGGCGCTGGGCAAAGCCCGCGATATGAACGCGAAGGACTATCTCTCATCAATCGCGTTTTCCATGGCCACGCTGCAGGTAGAACTGGGTAAAACCGATGCGGCGATTCAGAGCCTGGCGGATGCCAAAGTCAGCGCTAACAAGATAGAAGATAAAGAGCTCAAGGCGGACATTGATGGATTACTGCAACGTTTGCAGGATTGTTAGCATCAGATAATGGTCTGATCGTCTCAGTGGTGCGTCTGCTGAGGATGGAAAACGCCGCGCTTATGCGCGGCGTTTTTTTGTATTGTCGGCGGTGCCGGTATTGGCCACAGCCCCGGCCCGTACTTTGCTGGACACGTAATGAGTGGGCGGCTCTTCATAGAGGCTTTGGTAGCTGAAGTTGACGATGGACTCGGATGTTTTCGGCAACAGGTAATACATGGCCAGTGCTCCTTTTCCGAGCACGCCCAGTTTGCGTTTGTCCTGGGTGATGATCATGTCCAGCATCCAGTTCACGGCGGTTTCCGGTGACATGACCGGCATGTATTTATAGATCTTGGTCGGTGCAATCATGGGGGTGCGCACCAGTGGGTAGTTGAGTGATGAGAAGCGCACATTGGTGTGGGCGTACTCATTGGCGGCCACCCAGGTCCAGCCTTCCAGCGCCCACTTGGACGCCAGGTAGGCGGAAAACCGTGCCGGGTTCGCTTGTACGCCTACAGTGGAGACGTTGATGATGTGGCCCTCGTCGCGGGCTTCCATACCGGGTAACAGGTTCATGGCCAGGCGGATGGATGCGAGATAATTGAGCTGCATGGTCCGTTCATAATCGTGGAAGCGGCCCACGGTGAACTTGATGGAACGGCGAATGGAGCGCCCGGCATTGTTGATCAACACATCCACCCGGCCATGATCCTGCAAGGCCTGCTGACAGATGCGGTCGCACTCTTCCAGGTCGGACAGGTCGCCAGGGTATACGAATGCCTGGCCGCCTTGTTGATGAATGGCGCTGGCAATCGCCTCCAGCTTCTCTCTGTTGCGGGCCACCAGCAGTACCGTAGCGCCGGCATCGGCCAACTTGTCGGCGACCAGCGCACCAATGCCGGAACTGGCGCCGGTGAGCAGAATGACCTTGCCGTTGACCCGTTGCTGCAATGCTTTGCCGGGCGCAACAGCACGTTTGAGGTGCCAGGCCCAGTGATCCCGCAGCCGGTTTACATAAGGCAGGACTTTTGGGGTTCTGAATTTCACGGCATTGGACATGGTGGACTCTCGGCTTGATGCATCAGGGTGACTAATGCATCCAGTGTAACCTGAGCATATACTCGGAAATACTCGGATTTATCCGTTGCAAAGGTGTTGGGTTTTATGGGGCGGATTCGTTGGGATGTCTCTGATTTTACTGCCAAAAAGGAGCCGCGGCAGGCCCGCTCAAGGGCCTCGGTGCAGGCCATGGTGCAGGCATGTGCTCGGATTTTGGAAAGCCGGGGCTATGCTGGACTAAGCACCAATGCGATTGCGGAAGTGGCAGGGGTCAGCATCGGTTCGGTGTATGAATACTTTCCTGGCAAGGATGCCATTGTGGCGAGGTTGGTGCAGGAGATGGTGACAGAGGCCAGAGCCATGCTGGAAGGCCGGTTGGCGCTCACTGACAGTCGCAATGATTTAAACAGCGCCATGCGATATTTTCTGGGCGCGATTTACAGACTAATGCGCAAGCATCGAGAGTTATTGCGTGTGTTGGTTTTTCAGGTGCCTTACTTGCACCAGCTGCCAGCCACTCGGCAGTTGGAAATCGAATTACAGCAGGTCTTGATGACAGGGCTGGATTATACGCGGGAACAGTACGCCTTGAGCGCCCAGCAGCATACTCTGTACCTGATGACCACTTCGGTGGCCGGGACGCTGACGCACCTGGTGCTGGTGGCTCCGCCCGCCATGGACCCTGACGGGGTGCTGGATGCGTTGGCGGACAAAATGGCCGCTTGGCTGATTGAGGGGTAATGCATGGCAATGAGGGTGATGAGGAGAGTAACGTGCAACAAGGCGTGGCATTGAATGAGGAGTTCAAGGATGGGGAACTGGAAATCTGTACCGTTGATGCTGGTGGCCACGCTGATTACCGGCCCCGTTACCGCTGAGATGGACTTCCCGGCCTGGACACAAAGCGATTGGCGTATTGAGGAGAATCGTGCCGCGCTCAATGCGCGGACCCCGGCGAGCATGCGTACGCCAGTCTTGATTCTCGGCGAGAACCGCCGCACTGCCTCGGAATCTGTGGTGATTTTGATTGATGCACCCTTTGAGTCGGTGCGTCCGGTGGTGGAACAAGTCTGGGAGAAACGAGGGTATGCGGTAGAAAAGGCGTCTCTGCCCTTGGCCGATTTGGTATCGCAATGGCAGCAGATCATGTTGGCAGCTCAGCCCGATTTGCGCTCCGCGCTGGTGGACGGTGTGTATGGGCCGGCTCTCGCGCAGGCAGTGAAAGAGGGCGCATTGACTGAAACCGAGCGACGTCAGCGTTTGCAGCGCCTTGCTGTTCGTACTCAAGCCACTGAAGACGCGTTGCTGCAGGTGCCGGTTTTTCGCAAGGAGGCGCAACGTTCACGTTTTTATCGCGAACAGCGCGTAGATGACGATGCCCGCTGGGTCGATGATTACAGCATTCTGGATTTGCGCTTGGTTATGGGCTTGCCGGTTACTGCCGTGACCGTTAAGCGTGAACATATACTTCGTGTGCCACGGCAGATACTCAGCGGGTTGGCGGACTCGCCGCAATTTTTCAAGCAAGGTCTGGTGCCCGGTGGTGACTTTCAGGCGACCTTGGCGGCGTTGACGCAAGCGCTGCCGGATGCCGCTCTGCGCCTGGCTGAATCGCCGGAAGTTTGGAAACCAGCGGTGCCGATGCCGCCTGAATTGCCCGCGCCGGATTGGCGTCACCCGCCGGAAAGCGCAGCGATAGAGCCAGCAGTTCGTTCGTTGCGCACCACGGATGCGCTGACCTTGCGCGCAGTGCACTCCTTGCCTGATGGCGCCTTGATTGTCGGCGTACAGCGGGAGGCGCGATTGAATGACGAGACCGTGATGATTGCCCAGCTTTGGCGACTGGTGCCAGAGGCGCCCACGCCGGAGGTACTTTGGCAGGGCCTGAGCGGCGCCGATGATCTACACGCAAACCCGAAAGGTTCGCGGTTTTGGTTCACTGGTCAACCGCTAAATAGCGCGCAGACGGCACTGTTCCAGTACCAGCAGGGTGAAGGCGTCAGCGCGCTGGATTTACCCGCCGAAGATCGCCAGCGACTGCCTTTTGCGCAGTGGTGGGTGAATGGCGACGATCCGGTAATCGCTGCGTATTCGGTGAGCAATTTGCGCCATTTAGAGGGTGGCATGTTGTCATCGCCACAGCCGGTGCCTCGCAAAGAGTGGTTTCCCAATGGCTTGCGGCTGCTCGCAGGCGGTGCTGCGCCCTGGGTAGAAGACGGTCAGGGCGTGGCAGAGTTGGATCCGGAGAGTGGGCGGGTCACGCGTTCGTTGCAGGTGCCCGCGCGACGGGACGGTCTGCCGGGTGCGTCACCATGGCCAGGTCTGGATCCCCGTGCGATGAAAGGTAACTTTCCAGGAATCGTTTCCGCCAAGGGAAAATGGTTGGCTACAGCATTCAGCTTTGAAGAAAAAGACGGAGGCCCTTTAGCAGGGGTGCATCTGTTCGACACGGATAAGAGCGAGCTGTTGTATTCAGCGGTGCTGCCTGGCGCTGGATCTGTGCGACTCACTGCTGCCTCGAGCGACGGCCGTTGGCTTGCGATCCATGGTGGCAATGGCCTCGTCTTCCTCTGGGATGTCCGGGGTAATTCCGCGCCGCTTCGCCTCAACGCTGACAGCGTTTATCTGGAAGACTTAACGTTCTCCAATGACAGTCGTTATCTCTATGGTGTGGGTAACGAGCATATTCTGACTTGGCAATGGCGTAATTAAAGACTCAATAGGTGAAGTGTGGTTCACCCGGCATTGCGCCGTCTGCCATTGCTATAAATAAAACCAGGAGCCTGATGAAGACAGTACTGATCCTCGTTGATGTGCAGAATGTGTATTACACAACACGGCAAGCCTTTAATCGCCGCTTCGATTACAACCAATTCTGGTCCACAGTGACAGCAGAGGGCCAGGTGGTGAAAGCGATCGCGTATGCCATCGATCGAGGTGATAAAAAACAGCGTGAGTTCCAGAATATTCTTCGTGCCATCGGTTTTGAGGTGAAGCTGAAACCCTTTATTCAGCGCGCCGATGGCTCCGCCAAAGGGGACTGGGATGTGGGTATCGCCATTGATGCGCTGGAATATGCTGCGCAGGTGGACAGCGTGGTGCTGGTCTCCGGGGACGGTGATTTCGATCTGCTGGTGGATAAGTTGCGAGTGGGCAAGGGCAAGCATGTGGATGTCTATGGCGTCGCGCCATTGACAGCGGATTCATTGGCCCGTGCGGCGAGCCGGTTTGTTCCCATTGAGGGAGACCTTTTGCTGTAATCGCGTTTCGCCGTGGCAGTGTGGTTATCGGTGGTTGTCGCTTTACGCAATTTGCTACCCTGTGCCGTTAACGTGCCAGGAGACATCGATGTCAGAAGCCGCCCTTGAAACCTTGTCCGATATGATCACCGCAGCCCATACGCGGATCCAGCAGACCTATGAGCATATTAATCCAGTGGTGGGTGTGCGCCGTGGCATGCGTGATGTGGGTATTCCTGCCGATGCCATGACCATTGATTGCCTGCAGACCCGCGGACGCATTGTTCTGATCCTGCATGATGAACAGCCCGGTGTGCTTCTTTACCAATTTGGCAGCATTGATGAGGATGCTGGCGAGGATTTTCAGCGAATGGATCTGGCCGAGGTGAGTGGGGAGACGTTATTTACCTGGATGCAGGATTACTTCTCCGCCTGAGTCAGCAGGCAGGCGTTGGGGCTGTTTTACCTGCGTCAGTGCTCTCCCAGCGTCAGAAAGGGCACCAGTGTCACCAGTATCAATACCGTGACGGCGATCAGCACACCCAGCGCGCGGCCGGGCTGATCGCGCAAGCGGCCACCCAGCGTTGGTGCGGTACCATCGCGCTGGGCTTCCTCGAACCGCTCCCTTTCCCGCCGGGTGCGTTGTTCCTGATAGTCTTCCATCAGTGCCTTGGCGCGCTCCCGGTCTACCGGGTTGGTGAGCCAGATGCCCCCTGAGGAAATGCCCCACAAGCTCGGTGTGGTTTCGTAGAACGGGATCTGCTGTTCATCTAACAAAGTACGCACTTCCTCGGCCTCGTCGTCCGGTACCTGGCGCAAATTCAGCAGTAGTGTGGTCATGGCGTATCACCGTTGGTCGGGCGTGGTCGTTGCTGTCTGTCTCGGTGACATTATCGCATTTTCCCGCGCGTTTTTGCTTTCTTCCTGTCAGAGGCTCCCTAGTACAGGATGAGGTGGCTGGCCCAGCCTCCGATATACAGGCCCACGCCGAACACGCCATGGTTAAGCAGACTTTGCAGCCGGGCCTTGTTCGGTGCCGGGGTGCGTGAGGCGGCGATGCCTGCACCCATGCCCGGCTGCATGAGCAGGAAAGGGGCTGCCACGGTGATCAGGCCGATCAGGATGGGTAGCCCGGCAGTAGGGTGCTCAATCCATGCCGGTCCTCCCGTGGCCAGTACCAGGCTCGCAAAGGCAATGCCGATCAAGTAGTGCGCGAACCATCCGCTGACGGTTTCTCCAGCTACCGGCGCGGATTGGGTGATCGGGTTGTGCCGGAATTGGCCGTGGCGCATATGCAGTATCCAGCGCCCGACCAGCCCGTAGTTGGGGGCGGCAATGGCGAAGGCCCGTTGACGTAGTACGCTCCAGCTATCCATGACCAGAGTGGCGGTAATCCCGGTGATCAGGGCAGCGAGAAAACAGGTGGTGGTAGTGGCCATTTCAGGTGCCTCGTTGAGAGTGTGGTGGTAACGTACTTCTTCAAGTCAACTTGAGGTCAAGGCCGTGCTGGATATTTCAGAAGTGGCGCAGCGTGCTGGATTGCCTGCATCGACCCTGCGCTATTACGAAGAGAAGGGATTGATCATGTCCACGGGCCGGCGGGGGATAAAACGCCTGTTCGCGCCTGTGGTGCTGGATCAACTGGCGTTGATTGCGCTGGGCCGGGCAGCGGGGTTTTCACTCGACGAAATCGGCGCCATGTTTGATGCCCGTGGCGAGCCACAGATTGACCGTCAAACCCTGGTAGACCGGGCGGATTCGCTGGACGTCACGATTCGCCGGTTGTCTGCCATGCGGGACGGGCTGCGGCATGCGGCAAAGTGTCAGGCCCCCAGCCACCTGGAGTGCCCACAGTTTCGGCGCCTGATGACGGTGGCGTTGGCCAGGAAGAAGGGAGAAAAAGCGCGCGGGTCTGCGGGTGCGGGCCGGTTCGGAAAACCGTGATGGTTCTGGCGTTGAGCAGCAAGCGTACATTGATGTCACCAGGGTGGTGAGTATGGATAGAAAAGAACGATCCCGCAGAATGCAGTATTCCAGCAACCGCGGAGGCGCTCGGCATACCGTGCGTTATGTGGAAAGTTCGGCACCCCCGGAAGGCGAGTGCATGCTTTGTGCCGGCTCGCTGGCCGACGCAGAACCGGTGCAATGGGTGGGGCCGGTGAGCGACCCGCGCCCTTTGCTCATGCAATGGTCGCGACGCCGCCTGTAGTGTCATTGTCGGGTGTTTTCTTGAGTGCTAATGCTGGCTTCCCCGGCCTTGTCACCAGAAATAAAATACCGCGCCCACTGCCACTGACGTCAGTGATCGCTCATCGATGATCGGGCTGTCTGTAATGCCCTCACCGAGATAGTCCTCTTTTACCACCGCCAACAGATGCCAGTGCTTTCCCGGCGTCCAGATTCCGGTCAGGGCCGCCTGATAGTTCAAAGAACTGTGCTCGCCATAAGCGGGGCGCCCCGGCGCTGTTTCGTCATCCGCTACACCGTAGAAATGTTCGACCAGTCGGCCGTCCTGCCATACCAGCCCCAATGAGGGCGCGATGGTGAAGTCTCCCCAGTTGAATCCCCGGCTGACGGTCAGATTTGCTTCTGTGCCATCGCTTTCCCCGGCGACGTCTTTCAGGGCGTTGGCGGCTACCTGAAACAGCGCATGTTGGTATTGATAGGATACGCCGGCAAATACGGTACGGCGGGTGGTATCAATGCCATTGAGTTCACCGTCATCGGCAAAGCTGGATTTCACTTCATAAAAGCGGGGTGTCAGCAGCAGCCCAAAGACGCTGTTATCGTTTTTGAAAAGATCCAGCCCCGCATCAAGGCCTTCCACGCTAAAGCGCTTATAACGAATGGAGAAATAAGGAAGCCCTTCGTCCTGGCTGTCGACGCCAACAAAGGGGCGTTCGGTTATCGAGGTGGTGGCGCCGATGCCGAAGTGACTGGTGTCGTCCAGCGGTGCCCGTGATAGCGGGGTATTGATGGCCGTGGGAGCTGCTGAAACGGCAGCACCGGCACTCATAAGAAAAAGCAGACAGGAAAAGCGTTTCAATGTGCCAAGCAGGGCTTGTCGAATAGTGATCATGGTGACTCCGGGAAAGACGTTGAATTATTTTTTTGCGAAAGAAAGCCGCCCACAGCTTGTACGGGATGTGGGTCGGTGAGTTGACGGATCCAGGCCACCAGCCCTGTTTGTTTCTGCCCTTTATCGGGGGGAGCGGGAAGTGGCAGGGTTAGCGAGGCCGTTGGCATTGGCTGATGACTCCAGTGCAGCACCACGAAATCATGCTTCAGGGTTTTTCCCCTGTTTTCGCCTCGACGGATCGAGGACTGCAGGCCGGAGCCAATCCAGGCCACGTTCAGGTTGGCGTTATCAGGCAGGGTGCCGTTGAAAGTGGCGTGGAGGGTATGGTTGGCATAGCGAATGGACAAATTTCCCACTTCTTCATGAGACAGCGCGCGCTGCCAGTGGCGGTTGCGCTGGAAGAAGCCGCGCCATTCCTTGCCATTGATAAAGAAGCCGGGCGTGTAGACGCGACCGGATTCGTGCAGCTGGGCATAGCGCCGCTGGCGGTTACTGTAATCCGGGCTGGCATAGGGATCGGCCCAGCCGATGTAATCCCAGTAGTCCACATGAAACGCCAGCGGGATAAAGGTTGTGAACGCCTCTTCCTGCTCTCCCAGCGAGGCCAGGAAGCGATCAGCGGGTGGGCAGCTGCTACATCCTTCCGAGGTGAAAAGCTCAATCAGTGACACCTTCTTTTCGCCGCTGTTCAGGATCAATGGTGTGCTGTCGGCATACAACGGTGCAGAAAGCAGCAGCAGAGCCAGACAAAAAAATGAACGCATAACGAGCCTTTGCGCGTGTTCAGTTATTGCTTCGATGCGCAGGAGCCGTGTTCGTTACAGGTGGTGGCAGGGTAGAATGGGGAGATTGTCTGCCACGGGAAACCCGTGGCGGGACGGATGTATTAAAGAAAAGGAAAAACGGAAAGAAGGGGCCCGCATCCGTAAGAGAATGGAGAATAACAGCCCATGACGTTCAGGCTCTCTTCCTTTGCGCCGGTTTGTCAAAACCGTTCAGTCCTTCCAAAAACAGCAGTTGCTGGCGGATCACGCCGCTGAATGTCGGCTCGAAATAGGGCTCGAAGTGGTTGGCGTCAATGCTGGCGATGGTCAGGTTGGGATTGTTGACGCCGCGGATGGCGCTTTCCACAAAGGGGGCGACAGAATCCTGGCTGGCGCCCAGTAACAGGGTGGGAATGCGGATGTTCTTGAGACGCTTGAAAGGACGGTAGGGGCCCATGGTCATCATGGAGCGGGCCGCCACGCGGTTGTCGTAGCGACGACCGATGCTGGTTTCGGCCAGTTGCAGTGCCTTGCCGGCATCATCCCGGTCCATGGAGGAAAACGCTTCGGGCTCACTGACCACAGGCAGATAGATAGGCTGGCCCGGCTTGAGCAGGTCGGCCATGGCGTAGAGCCCAAAGCGTAGCAGTCGTGGCAAGGGGACGGCGCGCACCGCGGCCATGCCATCAAGCATGGGGACCTGGGCAATGGCCCCGGCCAGTTCCGGGTGTTCGGCGGCCAGCTCCACCACGTGGCCGCCACCAAAGGACGAGCCCCACAGCACGATGCGACGGGGATCGATGCCCGGCTGGCTTTTCAGGAAGGCCAGGGCGGCGTCGCCGTCGGCTACCCGCTGGCGGGCGGAAATGACGTGTCGGGGCAGGCCGGCACTATCGCCCCAGCCGCGATAATCAAAGGTCATCACCGCGTAGCCAGCGCGGGTAAATTCCTCATAGTAGGACACCGTTAGCGCATCCTGAATCCCACCCCAGCCGTGCAGCATTAGGATAGCTGGCAGTGTTTCTGCCGTGGCCTTCGCTGGCCGGTGCAGGGTGGCTGCACACCAGGTCCCGCCAGAGTAAAAACCGGTTCGCTGGCTGTCACAGGTCAGGTCCTGGGGGCTATGTCGCAGGGTATCCATGGTCGGGCTCCAGTTGTCTTGTATGGCATTCAAGAGCAAAGACTAGCATTCTTGAATACCATACAAGATGACCGGACCGACTGTGGGAGAAGGCCCCTTGGCCAAGAATAAGCGCGATATTGATCTGAAGGTAAAGCAGGACGAACTGGAGAGCACAGCAGCCAGGCTGTTCTTGTCGCTGGGCTACGATGGTACGTCCATGAGCCGTATTGCCAGGGAGCTTGGGGTCGCCCCGAATACCCTGTACTGGTATTACGCCAGCAAGGATGAACTGTTGGTGGCTGTACTCAACCGGCAGATGTCGCAGACCCTCGTTCACCTGCCGACCATCGTGGATGAACCCTTGAAGGACAAGATGGCCTGGGCGTTGCGGGAATTCGAACAGAGCCGCGAACTGGTCACCACGGTGCATGCCCGGCTGGAACAGTCCGCGGTGATCCGGGAATGGCATGACCAGTTTCACCGCTTTGTGGAGGCGGCGGTGATCCATACCCTGAAAGCGGACGGTGTGGCGCAGGAGCGCGCGACCATGCTGGCCACAGTGGGCACCTTTCTGGTGGAAGGGTTGTTGGCCCACCCTCACAGTAAGCGTCAGCGTGAGGCTATCCTGCAGTGGTTTGCTGACAGCGCCTTGCCTGCGTAGCCGTGGTGCCCGCTGGATTGTCCTCTGCGCACTCCTCATGAGGCATACCGAGTTAGCTGTCTTCTCGGCGCAGGTGTTGCTCTTGGCTCTGATCGCCTCTCAATCGTCTTGGTCTGCCACCTTTATTTGCTGCCTTCAGGAGGAGCATACTTCTGTAAGAAAAATATAAAACGGGGAAGGACACCATGAAAAGGAACTTCACGGCCTGCCTGCTGGGCGGAATGCTGTATGCGGTCTTATCCGGCTGCGCCACACATGAAACACCGGACCGGTTATCCCGGATCACCGGCGTGTCCGGGGACAAGGCGGTCACCGCAGAGGATCAACAAGGTTATTTGCGCAGCCGTTTCTGTCAGGAGCTGCTACTGCGCTTTGGTGTAAAAAGCTACGAGGGCGGCGGTCGCACCGATGCCTTGCAGCGCTGTCTTGATGACACGGCGTCTGCAACCCCTTATCCCAGGGATGCCTTTTCGATCGCGTTGTCAGGAGGTGGGGCCCGTTCGGCTTCGTTTTCCATGGGCGTTTTGAAGGCGCTCAATCACAGTGGTTTATTGGAAGAAGCGGATGCCATTTCATCGGTTTCCGGTGGTGGCTATACCTCCTACTGGCTGATGTCGCAGCGTTTCTACGGGACCATGTACGCGGAAAATCTGGATGGAAGCCTGGCAGAAAAACTTCCCGCTACTAACCGGGATTATTACGCCAACGTATTGAAAGGCATGGCGGGTTCCGCCGATGTGGCGGCCACGCCGTTTTGCCAACTGGTGGCAAGCAAGCACCAGGATGAGCAGAATGTCGACAATCTGTCTCCGCTTTTTCTGTCGCGTACTGATGGCAGCATCTTGGCGGATGACGCCTATCAGCGCCATATCGCGGCCCAGTCTGACATTATCAACTATTCCAGTAATGGTACCGTACAGGCCCTCGAGAGCGGTGGGTTGGTTGCATCCCATGTGGTGTCGTTGCCTTTCTACTGGGTTACGGATGGTTTTCTGAATCTGCGACTGATCAATGGTTCGGTGTTTACCAATGCCTATAGAAAAGGGCTGGAGCGGGCTTACGGCCTGGCACCCAATGCCGACCATGACGAGTACGTTGACTATTTCGAGCATGAACCGGATCAGTTCATGAATGCCCAAAATGGCAGCGTGCTGTTTTGGCGCAAGGCATCCCAGACAGAGGAGCTACATTTTAGCCATCTGCGGGAGTTTGCGCTGGCCTATAACAGCTGTGCGGATGCCCTGGTCGATGCCGGTCAAGCGGTGCCGCCATTGTCTCTGCCAATTATCAATACCAAGCTGATCCGGCCGTACAGTTTTATTGATGATGACGAAAATTATGATATGGCCTCACTGGAGAAAAGTGTCTTTACCTTCTCACCGGTTCAATGGGGGTCGGCCCATACCAGTTACCAGCCAGAGCAACAGCTGCTGGCCCCCATCTCCTTTTCGAAAGCGGTGGCTACATCCGGGGCGGCAGTGGATGAGGGGGCCAGACAGTTGCGGGGGCTGGGAGACTTTTTTGTGTCTGCAGCCAACATGAATCTCGGCTATGAGATGCGCAACCCGGCCACCCAGGAAGGCCCTATGGGGAGTGCCTGGTTCTGGACCTACAAGCTGTTGGGTGGTTTCCCCTTGAAGTTCGTCGTGCCGGAGGATTACCACGCTACACTCCGTATTAGTGATGGCGGCCATGCCGAGAACCTTGGTCTGTATTCCCTGATTGAGCGCGGTACCCGGCGGATTGTAGTGGTGGATGCCGAGCATGACCCCGACTATGAATTCGAATCGCTCAAACGTATCCGGGCCAACCTGGATGCCAATTTGGGGATCGAGCTGAAGTGTGCCGAAGACGCGTGCCCTCTGGCAGGTGATTATATTCAGCGCCAGGGCGCCGGTGTGTTTGAGCTGACAGCAACCGGTTTTCCCTGGCAAGAGCCAAGCCAGATCATTTATGTGAAGCTGTCGCTTGATGAAAACAGGCTGGCTGACAATCTGGCCGTGCCGCCCAAACAGGCCTGCCTGACTTCGCTGGCGGATCTGGGGGAGGGGGCGGCCCATTACTCCTGCAATGTGGCCCGCTATTACGACAGTGAATCCGCCCAGCGCAATGCCTTTCCGCAGAATATCACGGCGGATATCTGGTACAGCGAGGAGCAGTACGCAGCTTATCGTGATCTGGCTTATTTTATCGGTGTTACCAAGCTGACTCCCAGGCTCAATGGCTGGAAAGCGATAATCCAGGCGGAGCGGGAACAGGCCCGGAATCTGGTCGACCAATACCGTGCTGGTCGCCCGGTTTCTCCCTGATGCAGAAAGTCCCGGCCAGGCAGAAGATGGGCCCACATTTGGCGGTTAGTGATTGACGGTTGCTGTTTTCATGGGGCGGGATTATTTCCCGGATCAATGTAAGAAGGTCCCTTGTTGCCGGAGATGATGGAAAGGCAGGTTATACCGTGGCGTATAGCGAGGGTAGACTGGTTAGCCAATCTGGCACGGATCCTGTGGCAGCATGAAAATTCATCAAAGCGAGAGTCGGTATGGATGAAATGGAGCAGGCTGAAGACGAATTTGCCCAGAAGGCAATGGTTGAAGCCGTGGAAAACCAGATTGCGGATGGTCACCCCCGTGAGGCGGGGATGGTGATGATGGCATTGACGAAGAATGGTCTGGATCATGATGCTGCGCTGGAGAAAATGGCGGATGTACTGGCCAGCCATGTGGCGCTGACCATGGATGGCGAGACGCCGTTTGATATCAACGCCTATGCGCGGGATCTTCTGCAGCTGGCCAAGGACTGACGCCAAGGTGTTCGTCAGGCACCAGGCTCTCTGTGCAATGCGGTATGAGGGAAAGACACTGCTCCGTTCATGTCACTCCCTCAATGCCGCGATACATTTTTTAGGTTTGTCGCGGCATTGAGTGATCAGCCAGCTTCAGAACTTGTCGCATTACCCCGCCCTGGCAACCGCTGGACGCCGGATGCCCGCTAGCTGTATGCCCCAGCCGAGTAAGTCAGCTCATAGCTGTGGCTGTAGATTTCCAGAATGTTGCCGAACGGGTCTTCCATGTAGACCATGCGGTACGGTTTTTCGCCTGGGAAATATTCTCGCACGGGCATCCGTTGTTTGCCGCCGGCAGCAACGATCTTCTCTGCCAGGCCTTCCACGTCCGGATCCTGCACGCAGAAATGGAAGACCCCGGTTTTCCAGTATTCAAAATTGTTTTCCGGCTTTTCCGCATTGTTGAACTGAAAAATCTCCACACCGATACGGTCGCCAGTGGAAAGGTGGGCAATGCGTAATGACGACCAGCCAGCACCGAACACATCGGTACACATGACGCCGACGGCGCTGTCATCTTCGCTGATGGTGGTGGGGGGCATGATCAAATACCAGCCGAGCACCTCCGTGTAAAAACGCACGGCAGCGTCCAGGTCGGTGACGGAAAGACCAATGTGAGAAAAATTGCGTGGGTAAGTCTGGCTCATGGGGGCTCCTCATGGTTGATGGTGATTGCTGTTGTCGAGCATGAGGAAAGCGTATGGGTCTCGTGGTATAAGTTAAACTGAGTGCCGCTTATTGTATTGATAAGGTTTTCTTATGATAAATCCGCAATGGTTGCGTTCATTTATGGTGCTGGCGGAGCGTGGCAGCTTCACGCGCACGGCGGACCAGCTGGGGCTGACGCAGGCGGCGGTCAGCCAGCATATCCATCATTTGGAAGCGCAGCTGGGGCCGTTGCTGATTCGCCGTCCCCGTCAGGTTGAATTGACCCCGGCAGGCCAGGCGTTGCTGGGCTATTGCGATGATATGGAGCAGGCGGAAAAACGCTTGAATTTGCGGTTGTCAGGGGCGGACGACAGGCAGGGTGAAATCAGCCTGATCACCCCGGGCAGCATTGGCCTGTCGTTGTATCCGCTGCTGCTGGATTTGCAGGCCTCTTATCCGGGGCTGTCTGTGCGCCATCGCTTTGCACCGGATCAGGATGTGCTGGAGGGTGTGCGCAACAATCACTTTGAGTTGGGGCTGGTTACCCTCAAGCCGGATGACCCGCGCCTGGTGGCGTGCCACTTTGCCGATGAGCCGCTGGATCTGGTGGTGCCCGCCACGGCCACAGTAAACAGCTGGGAAGACCTTGAAAGCCTGGGCTTCATTGATCACCCGGATGGGCACGCCATGGCATCGCGTCTACTAAGCCGGGTGTTTCCCGGTAATCGGGGTATTCGCAGTATCGCCTGCAAGGGGTTTGTTAATCAGGTCGGCTTGATTCTGGAGCCGGTGGCGCGTGGCTTTGGGTTTACCGTGATTCCGCGTTATGCCCGTGAAGCCTATGCCCCAGGGGAGGCGATTCGGGTAGTGGAAATGGGTCCGCGTGTGGTCGATGCATTGTGGCTGATTTATCGCGCGGAGTGGCCACTGTCGGCTCGTGCCAGGTTTGTGGCCAGCGAGTTGGCATCCCGTCTAACGGGGGAGACGTTGGCGCTGGTTTAGGGAGGCGAGCAAGGTGGCGCCATGGATAACGCCAGCCTCTACACATCAAACATGTGTCATGCGTCATCCATCATGCTTCTTGCGTCAACGTGGACTTGTGTCGAGTGCACCTTTGCCGCTAACTCCACTATAGTCAGTGGCTGTTGTTTATTCGCCAGGAGCCGCGCCATGTCATCCCAGCCCTATGCCGAAATCGGCCATTATATTACCCGTATCGACACCGCCATGATGCGTGAAGGGCTGGCGGCCTGTTATCTGCTGCAAGGTGGCGATGAGTGCGCGATTATCGAGACCGGCACCCACAATACCGTGCCGATTATTCTTGCCTTGCTGGCGCAGCGGGGCATCGAGCGCGGACAGGTCAAATTTGTCATCCCGACCCATGTGCATCTTGATCATGCCGGCGGTGTGGGTGGCTTGATGCAGGCGTTGCCGGAGGCGACCTTGCTGGTTCATCCCCGTGGCGCCCGGCACATGATTGATCCCTCGAAGCTCAAGGCCGGCGCTACCGCTGTGTATGGAGAAGAAGCCTTTGCAAAGGTCTATGGGGATATTATTCCTGTGGACGCGCAGCGCGTGCGAGAAATGCATGATGGGGACCATGTGCTGGTCGGCGACCGTCGTCTGGATTTTTACGATACGCCAGGCCATGCCCGCCACCATTTCTGTGTTTATGATTCGCTGTCTGCCGGTATTTTTACCGGTGACACCTTTGGGCTGGCCTATCCGCCCCTGACGACGGAAAAAGGCCCGTTCATCCTGCCTACCACCACCCCGGTGCAATTCGATCCGCAGGCATTGAAAGCGTCTATTCGCAAGCTATTGGCGCTGAACCCGGAGCGCATGTTCCTGACGCATTATGGGGCCATGGATGCCCCCCGGGAGCCCGGCGAACGGTTGCTGGCGATGGTGGATGATTACGTGGCACTGGCAGAAAAAGCCGCTCCGGGTGATGAGGCTACATTGCTGCAGCGGCTGGAATCGGCCATGCAGGATTACCTGTTTGCCAAGGCCCGCGACCATGGCGTCACCCTGTCGGAGGATGAACTGCAGGAGGCGCTCGGGTTTGACATTAACCTGAACAGCCAGGGGCTGCTGGTATGGCTTCAGCAGCAACAAGGGTAAGCCTTGGCGAACCAAACCCGGCCAAGCGCATCCAAGGGTTTTTCCAGGGAGAACAGCGATGACATTCATTCGATGCAGTACGTTATGTGGGGTGCTGCTGGTCAGCGTGGCCCAGGCCGAACCGGTAACCCCGTTGCCGCAGCTGGAAGCCTACACGGTGCCGGAGGCCTGGCTGCAGCCCATGGCGCCGCTGCAGATTGCTGATAACGTCTGGCAGATAGGCACCGACGAGCTGACCTCGCTGCTGCTGAAAACCCGCGAGGGCGCCATCCTTATTGATGGCGGGATGCCCCAGAGTGCCGAGCATCTGCTGGCCAACATGGAGGCCGTGGGGGTGGCCCCGCAGACCCTCAAGTGGATTCTGGTCAGCCATGGCCACGGCGACCATGCCGGTTCACTGGCGGCGATCAAACGGGCCACCGGCGCCCGGCTCGTCGCCAACGCAGAAACGGCCATGCTGATGGCGGACGGGGGCGCCCACGATATTCATTTTGGTGACGATATCCTTTATCCGCCAGTGCGGGTGGATCGGCAGATTCAGGACGGCGAACAAGTCTCACTGGGCGACCTCACACTCACCGTCCATTTTATTCCGGGCCATACCCCTGGCAGCATGGCCTGGACCTGGCAGAGCATGCGAGACGGAGAAAAGGTGGATATTGCCTACGTGGACAGCCTGACAGCGCCGGGCTATCAGCTGGTGAATAACCCGCGCTATCCCCATATCGTTGAGGCTTTCACCAGTACCTTCAAAACCGTGAAGCAATTACCTTGCGACCTGTTGCTGACGCCGCATCCCGGTGCCAGTGGTTGGGATTATACCGATGCCTCTCAGTCGACACGGATGGATTGTGCCGACTATGCGAAGAAAGCGGAAAAAACGTTACGCGAGCAACGCAAGGCCCAACAAGCGGATTGATTCATTCAGCTGAAGGAATCAATCGGTTGATTGCCCTTGTTCACGCCGGGGCGGGTGGCCATAGTGACTGTCATCGTAACTGCACTCATTCTGTTTGGAGCCAACATGTCTGACGATACCTACACACCGCCACGGGTCTGGAAATGGGACAAGGAAAGCGGTGGCAAGTTTGCCAACATTAATCGCCCCATTGCCGGCCCCACACACGACAAGACACTGCCGGTCGGTGAGCACCCCTTGCAGGTGTATTCCCTGGCCACGCCCAACGGGGTGAAGGTCACAGTAATGCTCGAAGAGCTGCTTGAGAAAGGTCACCAGGGGGCTGAGTATGACGCCTGGTTGATCAATATCCAGGATGGCGATCAGTTTGGTAGCGGTTTTGTGGACGTGAACCCCAACTCCAAGATTCCCGCCCTGATGGATCACAGTGTGAAGCCGACCCAGCGGGTGTTTGAATCCGGCAGCATTCTGCTTTATCTGGCGGAAAAGTTCGGTGAGTTTTTACCCCGGGACCCGGCAGCCCGTACCGAAACCCTGAACTGGTTATTCTGGCAAATGGGCAGTGCGCCGATGCTGGGGGGCGGCTTTGGCCACTTCTATGCTTACGCACCGGAAAAATACCAATACCCTATTGATCGCTACACCATGGAAATCAAGCGGCAGCTGGATGTGCTGGATCGTCGCCTGGCGGATAACACATACCTGGCCGGTGATGAATACACCATCGCGGATATGGCGGTGTGGCCTTGGTACGGCGCGCTGGTCACCAACAAGGTGTATGAAGCGGCGGAGTTTATCGAAGCTCACACCTACACCAATGTGTTGCGCTGGACTAACCAGATTGCCGAGCGCCCGGCAGTGAAGCGTGGCCGCATGGTAAACCGGGCCTGGGGTGATCCGGCCAGCCAGCTGCTTGAGCGTCACGATGCCAGTGACTTTGAGTTGAAGACCATGGACAAGCTGCAAGGCTGAGGGCGTTCGTTTAGCGCGGAGTGTCGGATTACGTCTTTCAGGCTCTCTGTGCCCTTGGGTGAATTCGACCTACAGACAATAGCGACCGTGTGACCACATCGGCCCCGTTTGTAGGTCGTGTTAGCCGCGTAGTGGCGTAACCCGACATTGAGCTTCAGATCGGTCGAATTAGGCGCAGCCGTAATCCGACAGAATGCCAAGACGCGGTTTCTTTCAGGTGCCGCAAAAGGTCTGAAGCACCTGCTCGCCGGGTGCCGCTGATTGCCGATAAGGATCGTCACTGTCCCGGTCCGCATAAGGCTCGGCGAGCGCCTCTAACAAGGCACGGGTTGGCGCCAGATCGTTATCGTCGCTGGCGGCATTCAATGCCTGTTCCACCAGATGATTGCGCGGGATCACCGCCGGGTTGTGATTACGCATCAGGCACAGTGATGACGCCAGGGGTTTGCTGTTGCGAGCCAGTCGCGCCCGCCACTGTTTGTGCCACTGCTGGAAGGTTTCATTCTGGTATTGCTCCCCGTCAGGCAGGCCGTCGTTGATCAGGTCGCGGAACGTATTGGTGTAGTCCGCGTTCTGTGCCTGCATCCAGGTGAGCAAATCGGCAACCAGCTTGTCGTCCCCGGCTTCGCTTGCGAACAATCCCAGTTTCTTGTTCATCATGGCGCGCCATTTTTCTTCGTAACGCTGACTGAATGACTTCAGCGAGGCGGTGGCTTTTTCGATTGCGGTGTCCGTGTCCTCGTGGATCAGGCCGAGCAGGGTTTCCGCAAAGCGGCCCAGGTTCCACTGGGTGATGCTGGGCTGGTTCCCATAGGCATAACGCCCCTGGCGATCGATGGAGCTGAACACCGTGTTCGGGTCAAAATTGTCCATAAACGCACAGGGGCCAAAATCGATACTCTCGCCGGACAGGGTCACGTTATCGGTGTTGAGTACGCCGTGAATAAAGCCCACGCGCATCCAGTTGACCACCAGATCTATCTGACGATCCATCACGGCGTCGAACAGGGCCAGTGCCTTGTTGTCGGCTCCGTGCAATTCCGGGTAATGACGCGCGATGGTGTAATCCACCAGTTGTTCCAGCAGGGCGGGATCCGGTTGTCCAGCGGCGTATTGGAAGGTGCCCACACGAATATGGGATGTTGCCACCCGGGCCAGGACGGCGCCGGGAAGCAGTGTGTCCCGGTGCACCCGGTCACCGGTGTGGGTGACGGCCAGGCTGCGAGTGGACGGAATATTCAGGGCGTGTAGCGCTTCACTGATTATGTATTCGCGCAACATGGGGCCCAGCGCCGCGCGTCCGTCGCCACCTCGGGAAAAAGGGGTGCGCCCGGCGCCTTTAAGCTGGATGTCGCGGCGTTGCCGGCTGTCACTCACATGCTCACCGAGCAGTACAGCGCGGCCATCGCCGAGCATGGTCAGGTTGCCAAACTGGTGGCCCGCATACGCCTGGGCAATGGGCTCGCTGCCCTCCAGTAATGCATTGCCACTGAAAAATTCGGGGTGCGTCGACAAAGCCTCGCTATCGAGCCCAAGCTCCCGGGCCAGCGCATCGTTAAACAGGGCAAAGGCCGGTGTACTGACCGGCTGTGGCGAGCACTCTGAAAACAGAGTCTGCGGAAGCCGGCGGTAGGTGTTGTCGAAACGGAAGCCGAACGGGCTTGGCATGCAATATCCTGAAAGATGGCAGTGAATGTGACTGCCTACAGGGTATCAGAGTCTGCGTGGGCGGGTGACCTTGCCGATGGCGGTATTGTCCAGATAGTCCGCCCAGGCCTGCAGCATCTCCCGGCGTTTATCCAGGTAGGCTTGCCGGTCGGCCGGTTCGTCGCCGGTCTGGTTGAGCAGCTGGGACTGAATCTGCTCTGCCTGATAGCCCAGCTCCCCCAGTGCGGTGGCGGCCAGGGTGCGCAGGTTGTCGGTGGAAACCGGCGTGGTCCGTGTGACTTTTTTCAGTGCCGCGGAAAGGGTGTTGGCGCCTAGGTGTTTTTTGCGATTGCCGGTGCCGGGAAAGATGTACTCCTGGCGGCCGGTGATGGGCTCGATTTCCCGCAACAGTTCCACCGCCTGGCGCGGCAGAGGCACGGTGATGACCTTGCTACCCGTCGGGCTCTCAGTGCTTTTGCGGTGAATGCGCCACTCGCCGGCGTCCAGGTCCATGTCGGACCAGCGGGCGTTGACGATCTCGCTGGGGCGGGCCAGCAACCACACAGTGAGTTTGAGGGCGGCGGTAGTGGTGGTGCGGCTCCACTGGCCGAGAACGCCGCTGGCCAGATTGAAAATCTGCTCACGGGTGCTGAGCAAAAACTCCGGTTCAGTGCCGGAGCCGGTGAGGCGGCGGCGCAGGGCGCCGGTTTGCTGGTAGCCGGCCACGCCGGTATCACGGGCATGGGTGTAGATTCGCTTGCCGATGCCCAGAACACGCTTGCCCCTGTCCAGGTGCCCCTCGGCGCCAAGAGCGGCCGCCAGGGATTTCAGGTCTTCGGGAGTCACTTCACTGACGACCCGTTTGCCAATGCTGGCAATCAGGTAGTTTTCCATTTGCCGCTTGGTGCGCCGGAATTGCTCTTCGGACACTTCAAATCGGTAGACTCGTTCCAGCCAGTCCTGTGCCACCGCTTCAAAGGTTTCCACCGAAGGGCTGAACACTTCCCGCTTTACACAACGGCTGATCGGGTCGATGCCGTCGGCTATCAGTTCCCGGGCTTCATCGCGAAGCTGGCGGGCGAAAGCAAGAGTGACTTCCGGGCAGGGCCCCAGGGTGATGACTTTGCTGCGGCCGTCGAAACGGTAGCTGAGTTTCCAGGTACGGTTACCATCGGTTTCTACCAACAGGTAGAGCCCTTTGTCGTCATGGAGTTTGTAGTCTTTCTGGAGTGGTTCGGCGTTGCGAACATCCGCGGAAGTCAGGGCCATGGCTCGTTGCAGCTCAGAGTGAAAGTGGGGCGCCGCACAGGCGGTGCGTTAAGGAACCTCTGAAAGACTGAGCATGTAAGGAGTTTTACAGAGGTTCCTTAAATAACCTACCCAGCTTTGTGGTGGCGTTCAATTGCTGTTCGGCCAGGGCAATGGGGCCTTAAGGTGAGGCGTTTGCGCCAGCGTGAAACGAAAACGCCGCCAGGGATGCTGGCGGCGTTTTATCGGAGTCGTCTGTTAAAAGCCGGTTATTCCACCGGGTTAACACACTCCGCCCGTGATGGATCCTGCTTGCAGCGAACCTTGAGCAGCAGGGACATCATGTCTTTGCTGTAGACCCCTTTCTTGGTCAGCTCGATGCGGGCTTCGCGCATCATTTCGTCATAACGCAGCTTGTCTTTCTCGGGAATGCGAATCCACCAGCGGTCGGCAATCTCATTGCTGGCGTTATCAATCAGCTTCATGGCGCGATCAAACTGGCTGAACATGAAGGCTCGGGATTTCTGGCCATAGTCTTCCGGGAATTTATCCTTTTTAAGAATGACCTGAGCGCTCAGCTGGCCCAGTACGTAGTCAAGGATACCGCCATCCGGAGCCATGCCCTTGTACAGTTCCAGCGCGGAGTAACCCATTACCGGAGCAAAGCAGATATCCACGGAACCGTTGTTGAAACGAGTGGAGAAGTTGGTGATATCGGACATGACCGGCGACATGCCGACCCGGGACGCCATGCTGGCCTGGGCGCTGTCATATTCCAGTACCGCGATGGATTTGCCCGCCAGTTCTTCAACGGTGTCGATTTCCTTGTCTTTCAGGAACAGGAAGGCCGCGCCGAGCGGGGCAACCCCGCCCACTTCATAGGGGCCGGAAACCAGATGCTGGTTGACGCTGGGGCTGTTGCTGGCAATCACCGCAATCACTGTTCTCATGGCATCGTAGCTGGGGATGGCGCCAATGGAATCCATGCTGCCGGTGTAGCTGTTGAACTGACGCCCACGAATACCGGTTAGCACGGCGGCATCACATTGCCCGGCTTTCAGGTCTTCAGAGGCAATTTTTTCATCGGTGTAGGGCTTCAGCTCTACATCCACGCCCCACTCGACAGCGGCAGTCTTGTAGTCGCGCATGATGTTAAAGGTGTCACCATTGGCGCCGATGATGTCGAAGACGCAAAAGGTTCGCTTGGTCAGTGCCATGGCATTGCCGCTCAGGGATAATATGGCTGCGGTGGCCAGGGCTACCAGCCCCATTCTTGTTTTCATGGTGTGCTCTCCAGAAAGTGAACTTGCTGGCATGACCAAAAACGGATTGCCAGTTTCATGAAGTGCATTTTGTTGGCTAAACCTGGTGGATGCTGTGCATAACGTGTTGTGGACAGGACGGGGAAATGTTGCGGGTGTATACAAAGTGTTAACACCTGTTGGTTCTTGTCGTCTTCTTCACGTGCGGTGGCGCCCTGCATGGACCTTTTGTCTCATTTACCCTGCATCCCCCTGTGCTACTGTCTGGAGGAATGAAACTTCGTCACTGGACGAAAGGAAGGAGTCGCCCCGGTGGAATTTGATCCGTTCCTGTTGGCCCGGCTGCAGTTCGCCGCCAATATCAGCTTTCATATCCTGTTTCCCACTATCACCATCGGCCTGTGCTGGGTGCTGTTCTATTTTCGTTTGCGCTACACCTTCTCCGGTGACAAGGCCTGGGAATATGCCTATTTTTTCTGGGTGAAGATTTTTGCTCTCAGTTTTGCCCTGGGGGTGGTGTCGGGCATCACCATGAGTTTTCAGTTCGGCACTAACTGGCCCGGGTTCATGGAGCGGGCGGGGAATATCGCCGGCCCGTTGCTGGGGTATGAAGTGCTGACGGCCTTTTTTCTGGAAGCCTCATTTCTTGGCATCATGTTGTTCGGGAAAAATCGGGTGTCCAACCGCCTTCACCTGGTGTCCTGTGCGCTGGTGGCAGTGGGGACCAGTTTCTCCGCATTCTGGATCCTCAGCCTGAATTCCTGGATGCAGACCCCCACCGGATTCCGTCTTGAAGACGGCGTATTTTTTGTAGACAGCTGGTGGGAGGCGATCTTCAACCCGTCTTTCCCCTATCGACTGGCCCACATGCTGAATGCTTCGCTGTTAACCGCGGCGTTTCTGATCATGGGGGTGAGTGCCTGGCGAGCCAGACGTCAGGTGGACGGTCCGGCGACCTGGAAAGTCATGCGTACCGGCGCATTGATGGCGGCGGTGCTCGCGCCACTTCAGGTCTGGATTGGTGACTTGCATGGTTTGAATACGCTGGAGCATCAGCCCGCCAAGATTGCTGCCATGGAAGGCATATGGGAGACCGAAAAAGGGGCTCCACTGACGCTGTTTGGCTTCCCCGATGAAGAGGCAAAAACCAACCACATGGCCATTACCATTCCCCATGGAGCCAGCCTGATTCTGACCCATGACTGGAACGGGGAAATCCAGGGCCTGAATGAATTCGGCGACGATATTCCGCCGGTGGCGCCGGTGTTCTGGTCGTTCCGGGTCATGGTGGGCGTGGGCATGCTGATGGTGTTGGTCGGCTGGTGGGCAGCATGGCGCCTGTTCCGGCGGCGTGATGAAAACCGGGACAACCAGATCTGGTTGCTGCGAGCCTTGTCAGTGATGACCTTCTCGGGTTGGGTTGCGGTATTGGCGGGCTGGTACGTGACCGAGATCGGCCGTCAGCCGTGGATTGTCAGCGGGCTTTTGCGCACGTCCGAGGTGGTGGCCGATCACAGTAGTGCCACGGTGATGGGAACCTTGTTTGGTTATGTGCTGCTCTATGCCTTTTTGCTGGTGTCCTACATAGCCGCGTTGCGGTACATGGCGACCAAACCGGCGCGTTCGCTGACACTGACGCCTCAGCAGCGAGCCATGAAGGCGGAAAGGATCGACGATGAATCAGCACAAGGAGAGGCGTGATGGATTTGGGATACTGGCTTCCGCTGTTCTTTGCCGGCGCCATGGGGTTGGCGCTGCTGATTTATGTGGTGCTTGATGGGTATGATCTGGGCATCGGTTTGCTGTTGCCCTTTGCCGATGAGGACGAGAAGGATGTCATGGTGGCCGCCATCGGCCCGTTCTGGGATGCCAACGAAACCTGGATCGTGCTGGGCGTGGGTATCTTGCTGATCGCTTTTCCCCAAGCTCATGGGTTGGTGCTGACCTCGCTCTATCTGCCCGTGACGCTGATGCTTATGGGGCTGATACTGCGCGGTGTGTCGTTTGATTTCCGGGTCAAGGCAGGGGACAAGCACAAGGCCAAATGGAACATGCTTTTTGCCGTGGGGTCCCTGATAGCCTCGGTGTCCCAGGGCTGGATGCTGGGCGCTTTTGTGACCGGTCTCACCGGGGATGCCACTAACACCTTGTTCGCCTTTTTAATTGCGCTGGCTCTGCCGGCACTCTACATCATGCTGGGGGCCTCCTGGTTACTGATCAAGACTGAAGGGGCGCTATTTAAAAAGGCGGTGCATTGGGGGCGGCTAGCGGTGTTACCAATGGGGGCATTTTTATTGCTGATCTCCATTGCCACGCCGCTGGTCAGTGCCACGATTGCAGAGAAATGGTTCACCCTGCCCAACGCCATTGGTCTGATGCCCATTCCGATTGCCACAGGGCTGGCGTATGCCGGATTGATCTGGGTGTTTAACAGCAACCGGATTCTGCACAACGGGTATGGCTGGTTGGCGTTTCTGTCGTTGATTGTGATGTGTGTGCTGGCGAGTATCGGGCTGGCTTACAGCCTGTTTCCGGATATTGTGCTGGGGCGGTTGTCGATCTGGGAAGCCGCATCGGCGACGGAATCGTTGTTGTTCACGTTCTGGGGAACGGTGATTACGCTACCAATGATTCTTTGTTATACGTTTTTTATCTACCGGGTCTTTCGCGGCAAGGCCACAGACCTGAGCTACGAATAGAAAAGGTGCTTCGCGGATTAGAGTAAATAACATGCTTCTCGCCATCGGCCTGGTTTATCCCGCATACCCGGCGCTTTGCCAAACGCTCGACGCCGGATGCCTGGCGTAAACCGCCATAAAAAAGGGCGCCTGTTGGCGCCCTTTTTTATTTTCCTGCTACGAAAGCAATGCCAGCAAGGCTTTTGCTCCTGCTTCTGATGAGGCGGGGTTCTGCCCGGTCACCAGGTTGCCGTCGGTGACTACATGGCTGGCCCAGTCGTCGCCTTTTTCATAAACGCCGCCGTTGGCCTTGAGCATGTCTTCCACCAGAAAGGGAACGATGTCGGTGAGTTGCACACCGTCTTCCTCGCCATTGGTGAAGCCGGTGACGGCGCGGCCTTTGACCAGCGGTTCGCCGTTATGGCGGGTGTGGCGAAAGACAGCGGGAGCGTGACACACCGCGCCGATGGGTTTGCCGCTGTTGTTGAAGGCTTCAATCAAGGCAATGGAGGTGGCATCTTCAGCCAGATCCCAGAGAGGACCATGGCCGCCGGGATAGAAAACGGCATCAAATGCCTGGGGATCCAGTTCGGACAAGGGCCTGGTATTGGCCAGTGCAGATTTGGCGTCGGTATCCTGGTTGAAGCGATCGGTGGCGGCGGTTTGCGCGTCGGGGCTATCGCTCTTTGGGTCCAGCGGCGGTTGGCCGCCTTTGGGGGAGGCCAGTGTGATGGTGGCGCCTGCATCCTTGAAAACGTAGTAGGGCGCGGCAAATTCTTCCAGCCAGAAACCGGTCTTGTTGCCCGTGTCGCCCAGTTGGTCGTGGGAAGTGAGAATCATCAGAATATTCATGGGGTGCTCTCCTTATCTATCATCGCAGTGCCACCCCGGAATCGGGATGGCGTTGTCGCAAGACTGTTCAGCCATTGGCTAAAGGCTGGCGTGCAGCACGCGGCGACACACGTCGGGGGTGACATCATTATGTTCACCCAGCGCGGTCATGCCGTGGGCTTCAAGGCTGTTGACCAGCGGTTCGATATGTTCCTCTGCCAATTGGTAATCCCCGAGACGGGTCTTTACGCCCAGGCTTTCGAAGAAAGCACGGGTTTTCTCGATTGCCGCCTCGGCCCGGTCTGACTCGCTGCCTTCATTGATGGACCAGACCCGTTGTGCGTACTGCACCAGTTTGTCGTGCTTGGCGTCTTTGCGTTCTGTCAGCATGGCAGGGAGCACAATGGCCAGGGTCTGCGCATGGTCCAGGCCATGCAGGGCAGTGAGTTCATGGCCCAGCATATGGGTGGCCCAGTCCTGGGGAACGCCGGAGCCGATCAGGCCATTGAGTGCCAGGGTGGCGACCCACATCAGGTTGGCGCGCACATCATAATTTTCCGGATCCGCCAGGGCCTGTGGGCCAATCTCGATCAGGGTTTGCAGCAGGCCTTCGGCGAATCGGTCCTGTACCGGTGCATTGGCCGGGTAGGTGAGATATTGCTCGACGATATGGACAAAGGCATCAACCACACCATTTGCCACCTGCCGAGGGGGCAGGGTGAAGCTCTTGGTGGGATCCAGCACGGAAAATTGCGGGAACACCTGCTCGCTGTGAAACGGCAATTTGGCTTGCAGCGATTTGCGTGTCACCACGGCGCCCTTGTTCATTTCCGAACCGGTGGCAGGCAAGGTCAGCACTGAACCGAACGGCAATGCGCGATGAATATTGGTGCCGCCCTTTAGCAGGATGTCCCAGGCATCGCCCTCGAATACGGAGGCCGCGGCGACAAACTTGGTGCCGTCGATGACGGATCCGCCACCCACCGCCAGCAGGTAATCGATGCCGTCGCGCTGCACCACGCTGACGGCTTCCATCAAGGTTTCAAAACTCGGGTTGGGTTCAATGCCACCAAACAGTTGCACCTGGCGGCCGTCCAATGCGGCTTCCACTTCATCCAGGGTGCCAGTGCGGCGAGCGCTTTCGCCGCCAAACAGAACCAGGACCTTGGCGTCTTTAGGTACCAGGGTGTCGAGGGCGGCTATCTTTCCTTCGCCAAAGGCGATGCGGGTGGGGTTGTAGAAATCGAAGTTATTCATGCTGCGGTATCCTTGGTCGGTAAAGTATTTAAATTAGACCGGTCGTCTAGAGTCGAGTGGTAAAAAAGCCCGCTCGAAAGCAGGCCGCATTCATGTTCTGTGGGTGTCAGCGCGCCAGCAGGCTATGGGTCAGCATCATGGCGTTGTTCATGGGGGCGGCATTGCGATGCAGCTTGGTGAGCAAGCTGGCGCCCAGCCACAGCTGGTACAGGTTGCCTGCCGTTTGGTGTGCCGGTTGCGGGGGCAGAGAGCCATCGGCGATGGCTGCCTCTATGCAGTTGGCGATTCGCGCCATGACCTGGTCAGTGCCGTCGCGCAGAGTGATGCGCATGGCTTCAGACAGATCGGCGACTTCCGCGCTCAGCTTGACCACCAGGCAGTCGCGCAGGCCGGCCGGGCCGCAGTAGTTTTCCTGCCAGCCCTGCCAGTAACTCATCAGTCGGCTGATGGCCGGTGTGCCGTCATCGGCGAAGCGGGCATCCAGGTCTTGAATGTAGCTGGCAAAATAATCTTCCAGCAATGCCTGGCCAAATTGTTCTTTGGACTGGAAATAGTGGTAGAACGAGCCTTTTGGCACGCCGGCGGCTTGCAGGATGGCACTCAAGCCGACGGAACTGAAACCGCGGGCAGCCAGAATGTCACGGCCCGTATCCAGCAGGTGCTGGCGGGTGTCACGGTGTTTGCCGGGCTGACGGATAGCGGTTTGCGTATTCATGGGCGGCACTTTATCACCTAATTAGACCGGTCGTCTAGTGGTGCGACAGCACTGCGGGTTTGTCCATAAACAGGGCCGTGCGGATCAGGTCCACATAGATCTGCTCCTTGCCGCCATGGCTGAGCAATGACAGGACCTCGCCGTTATTCAGGTTTAACTGAATCTGGCTGTTCAGGTAGCTGCGTTCGCCGGTGCTCAGTATCTGGTTGAGCTGAATGGATTCCACGTCCCTGAACGCAATGGTACGGGGGCCATCGGGCAGGGTGATGATTTGTTCGCGACGATTGATGCTGGCCTGGCTGGTGCTGGATGCCAGCAGGTACAGGCCCACCAGGGTGAATGGGATCGATAACATCAGGCTTTGCATCATGCCGCCCCATTCCAGTTGTTGAAACGGAGTATGGGCAACCATCAGCGCGTCGTAGAGGAAATACAGTTCCACGATCAGCCCGCCTTGCGGGGCGATGATAAAGCTCAAGCCCATGGCGCTGAGTATGCCGCTGCGCTTTACCTGTAGCCGGTCAGCCTTCACGGCCCGGATGCGCCCGGTCACAAAGTTACTGGCGTTACGGGTAGGGGCCGTCGCGTTGCGGTGCGCGCCGGGATCCAGCCTGAGTGAGGGAATGTCCTCCGGGCGGCTGGCCAGCCAGCGCTGCTCTTCCTTGTTCAGGGCATTACCGGAACGCGTCACTATGCCGAGCCCCAGCCCGGCCAGCGCGATGAACAGCACCAGGTTGCCGACCCAGGTACGCAGGAAGCTGCGTTGCAGCCGGGAGACGCCCGACTGCTGGGTAACCAGTATCTTGTCTAGGCCGGCACGGGCCTTTTCCAGGTGGGCAATCAACCAGCGGTCGTGGTCACTGAGGGTGGGTTTGGCCCGGGTCTGCGCAATACGGTTGCTGAGCTCCTGCTGCTTTTGTTGTTGCTTGAGCAGGTTTTCCTGCATGCGGATCATGGCGTCCTGATGCATGCGCCAGTGGTCCTGGGCGGTGGAAACGGCGCCCCCCACAACCAGAGCAATAAAGGCGGCAATCAATAAACGGTAAATCCATTTCATTATCTGCAGGTCCGTCGGCAGTGAGGGGCTCAAAGAGCAAAGAGTTGCGTATATTACAGGGTTGCCAACGCAGGGGTAGGGCAATGGATGCTTGACCTTGTCGCGCGGGGATATGAGGCTTGCCGCCATACGGATCACTTAATTCAGGATGCTTTCATGTCAGAACTGATTCTGCACCACTACACGCTGTCCCCGTTTTCCGAGAAAGCCCGCGCCATGTTGGGTTATGCCGGCTTGCAATGGCAGTCGGTCACTGTGGCGGAAATGCCACCGCGCCCCAAGTTGGCGCCGCTGGCCAGCGGCTACCGGAAAATTCCGGTGGCGCAGATTGGCGCTGATGTTTTTTGTGATACCCGCACCCTCAGCCGCGAAATTGCCCGGCTGAGCAACAAGCCCGAGCTGGTGGTGGAGAATTGCAGTGAAGAGGTGCAGGCCTTTGTCCGTGAGGTGGACCTGGAGATATTCCTGGCCTCCATTGTCACGGCCGGGAATTTCACCCTGTTGCGCCGGGTGCTGAAAGAGTCGTCACTGCTGGATCTGGGGCGCCTGTTGCTGGACCGGATCAAGATGGGCAGCAAGTCGAAAGTGAAAGCCGACAGCCCACGGGAGATGCGTCGCAAGGTGGCCGCGCATCTGGATCATATGGAAACCCTGCTGACCGGGCATTTCCTGTTTGGTGATGCGCCCAATGCCGGTGACTTTTCCGCCTATCACAGCCTCTGGTTTCGCCGTGATCTGGCCGGGCGAAATATTGCGGGCAGCCATCCGAAAGTGGAGGCCTGGATGAACCGCATGCAAGCCTTCGGGCAGGGCACACGCAAGGATATCAGTGCGGATGAGGCGTTGGAGATCGCTCGCCAGGCTACGCCGCGGGCCCTGCCCGAACAGGTGGAGCAGACATCTTTGCTGGGTAAGGCAGTGCGAGTGGCACCGTCAGATTATGGCCGTGAGCCGGTGTTCGGTGAACTGTGTTATTGCGATGACCGCACGCTGGTGGTTCGTCGCGATGATCCCGTGGTGGGGCAGATTCAAGTGCATTTTCCCCGCGACGGTTTTGTCCTTTCAAAAGCAGACTGAAGGGCCACGCAGATGAGCCAACCGAACAATCCGTTGCATGGCATCACCCTGGAAACCGTGGTGACGCGCCTGGTTGAATACTATGGCTGGGACGAGCTGGGGGATCGCATTCGCATCAATTGTTTTATCAGCGATCCGTCAGTGAAGTCCAGCTTGAAGTTTCTGCGCAAAACACCCTGGGCGAGAGACAAGGTGGAAGCGTTATTCATCGATACCTTCTCCGAATGAATCGCATCCAATTTAAGCTGCCAAGTAGGTCGAATTTACCCAAGGGCACAGAGAGCCTACTGGCGTAATCCGACATTAACCGTTTTCGCTATTGGTTCGGGCAGATGTCGGGTTACGGCTACGCCTCTCTGTGCCCTTGGGTGAACCCGACCTGCAAAATTCGCCTTGCCAGTACGGTTCTAACATGGGGAAAGGCACCGGTTAAAGCAGCGTCTTATCGGTCAGCGTAGTCTGCAGGTCTTGCTCCAGCCCGTGCAGATTAATCTGAAAAGTATCGGCTAGCAGGCGAGTCATCGCCTGTGGGTCGGTTATGTTTTGCTTGTCACTGCACCCGTCCGGGTAGCGTACCGTATAGAGCCCGTTCAAGAGCGTGTGACGGCACTCCACGTCGGTGCGCACGGCAATCAGGTTATTGACGAATTTGGACGCAGGATGGCAAGCCACATACCAGTTGGCCATTTCGAAATCGATGGGCCACTGCGTCATCAGATCGAACCGGTACAACAGTCGCCAAACGCTGCCCAGCTGCACTTCAATACGGTAGTGATCGTTCTGGGGAAGAACACGAAAATTTTCCAGCGGAGTGCTTTGGGCTACCTGACTGTGCAGCCTTAACGGGGCTGTCGGTGTCATGCCTCCAAACCCTACGTCGCTCAAGTATTCCTCATCGTCGACCGTTACCAGCAACAACATATGCGAGCGGGGTGGCTGGGCGTCCTCCGGTTGGTTCCAGTAGACCCGGGCGGTAATGCCCCTCACGGTAAAGCCAAGCGCCGTCAGCACCGCCATAAACAGCACGTTGTTCTCGAAGCAGTAACCGCCACGACCTTGATGAATCAGCTTGTCTTCCAGGCTGGTCAGATCCAGAGGCACCGGCTTGCCCAGTAGCGGGTTCAGGTTTTCAAAAGTGATATTCAGCAGGTGGCATTGTTGCAAGGCGCGCAGGGTTGCCAGGGTGGGCGTGCGTTCACCGGTGTAACCGACGCGTTGGCAGTAGGCATCCAGATCAAGAGGCATGGCAGGCTCCGGGTTCATCAACAGAAAAAGGGAGAGTACGGCCTCAACCCCGGTTGAGGTAAAGGGGGCAAAGGCGTATGACTTCGTCGCGGCCGCGATAACGTTCCGAATGCGATGGCGATGCTCACTTTATCGCCGCTTTCCGACCATTGGTAGCAATGGCTGCACCAGCGTGGTTCGTGCTGGCTCCGCTGCGGCTTTCAGGGTGACATAATTCCGAAACGGACGTGAATCAGGTCACAGATGTGTATGCGAAAAGTCGCTTCGAAATCCCCTGCGATTTACCGGTTGCTCGATTGGAAGGACAGCGAAAAATGCCTGCTGTTGTCGGTGTTACTGTTCATCTACATGTCCTTCTATCTGGTCTGGCATCTGGTCACCGCGTTTTTTACGGACTTCGGCGCGCAGTACGTTTCCCCGGCCGGGGCCGGGCAGCTTTCCTGGGTGCTGTTATTCAATTTGAGCGGCTATCTGCTGCTCATTTTCTGGGCTTCACTATTACGTAAGAGCCGGCGCCAATCGCCGCTGTTTGTGCACTGCTTTGTGCAGTTTTTTGGGGTCAGCTTTCTGTTGCTGGGCCTGATGTTCGGGCTTTATAGCCCGATCACGGGAATGGTATTGCTCGGCTCGCCCCTGGTGGGGTTCATCCTGTTTGGCTTCCGTCCAGTGATTTGGGGTTTCACCGTGAGCACCGTGATGGTGTTGTTGCTGTCCTGGCTGGCAGCCCGAGGTCACGATATTTACGCGTTGTATTTCCGTTCCGATCCGGCGGCCAAGGGCTCCCTGTCCTACTACTGGATCGCCAGTACTGTCGCCTTTTCGGTACCTTTCGTAGCGGGGGTGCTGACGTTGGTGTCCCTGCTGCTGCGCCGCTGGGTATACCGTGAAGCCCAGGTGCGCGCCATGGCCGTGCAGGACCCGCTTACGGGGCTGTCGAACCGGCGCGCCCTGTTTGACCAGTTTGCCCATGAAATGGCGCGTGCCCGGCGCAGCGGGGAAGCGCTTTCCGTGTGTGTCATGGACCTGGATCATTTCAAACAGATCAACGACCGTCACGGGCATGCGGCAGGGGATGCGGTGCTGGTGCGAGTGGCAGAATTGTTGCGTGAATGCCTGCGCGAAACGGATCGCATAGGGCGTATTGGTGGCGAAGAGTTTGTACTGGTGTTGCCGGATACCGGCCACGAGGGAGCCAAAAAAGTGATCGAGCGGTGTCGCGTTGCCCTGGTTGGCACCCCGGTGATGCTTGATGTGGGGGAGTCGCTCACCGTCAGTGCCAGCTTCGGGGTGGTCACTGCGCTTGCCGGCGAGCATGCCACGGAATCCCAACTGGTATCCCGTGCCGATGATGCGCTTTACCTGGCCAAGCAACGCGGGCGCAACCGGGTGGAATTCTGGTCATCGGCCATGCTCGAGGTGGCTACAGCCTGACGTCTTGTCCCTGATTAACCAATTCCTGTCGCGTAATGGCCGGGTGCTGTTCCTGTGCCCACTCTATGGTTGTTAATTGTGTACGCCATTTTCCGTGCCATCCAACAACAACATCGCGGCGGAGCATCATGCAGCAATACGTTTACGACATTGTGATCAATCATGGGCAGTTCTTTGATGGCAGTTGCCGGGACGGCAGTATCCGGCATCTGGGTATTCGTGATGGGCGCGTTGTCACCATCAGTGATGTGCCGTTGCCTGACCATGCGGCGCCCAAAGTGTATGACGCCACCGGACAATGGGTCACGCCGGGCTTTATCGAAACCCATAGCCATTACGATGCGGAAGTTATTGCCACGCCGTCACTGAAAGAGTCGGTGCGTCACGGGGTGACCTCGGTGCTGATCGGTTCCTGCTCGATCAGTATGATCAATGCCCAGCCGGAAGATTGCTCGGACCTTTTTACCCGGGTGGAAGCGGTGCCCCGTGAAGCGGTGTTACCGATTCTGGAAGAGAAAAAAACATGGCGTGACGCTGCCGGCTACCGGGGTTTTTATGACAAACAGCCGCTGGGGCCGAATGTGGGGTCCTTTGTGGGGCATTCCGATATTCGTGTGGCGGTCATGGGCCTGGAGCGGGCGACCTCCCCGGAAAAGCCCAGCGAAAAAGAATTGCAGGACATGGAGCGCTTGCTGGAAGAAGCGCTGGATGCCGGCTGTGTTGGCATGTCGCTGATGACGACACGGCTGGACAAAGTAGACGGAGATCGAGCCTGGTCGCGGCCCTTGCCGTCCACCTATGCACGCTGGAACGAATTCAAACGGTTGTTCCGGATTCTGCGTCGCCGAAATGCGGTAATGCAGGGTGCTCCGGACGCGGTAAAAAAAGTGAATGTGGTGCGGTTCTTGTGGCAAGCCCACGGTCTTTTTCGTCGCCCCATGAAATGTTCCATGCTCACTGCTCTGGATCTCAAATCCAATCCCTGGCTTAACGTGGTGACGCGGTTGAGTGGTTTTGTTGCCAATAAAATATTGCGCGGCAATTTCCGTTGGCAAACACTGCCGGCGCCCTTCACCCTGCATCTCAGTGGGCTGAATGTGAATGCGTTTGAGGAATTTTCATCCGGTGAATTGCTGCGTGATTACAAGGATGAAGATGCCATGTACGCGAAGGTGGATGATCCCGATTTTCGCAAACTGTTCAAAAAGCACGTTAATGCCTTGTTCACCAAAGGGCTCTGGCACCGGGATTTCAGTGATTGCTGGGTGGTGGATTGCCCGGATGCATCCCTGATCGGAAAAAACTTTGAAGAAATCGGTGCGGTTGAAGGCAAGGATGCGGTGGACGCCTACTTTGATTTGGCGGTGCAATATCGCAGCGATCTGCGCTGGAAAACCAATTACGGCAACCATCGGCCGGAGATCATGCACAAGCTGCTGGCGAGCCCGTATACCCATGTGGGCTTTGCCGATTCCGGTGCGCATCTGGAATCTATCGCCCAGTACAACTTCCCGCTGCGATTGCTGAAATATGTTCGTGATGCGGACGAAGCCGGGTTGCCCTTCATGAGTGTGGCAGAAGGCGTGAATGCGGTAACCGCGGATCTGGCGGACTGGTTTGGTTTGCAGGCGGGCAGCTTGCGTCAGGGTAGCCGGGCGGATGTGGTTATCGTGAATCCGCAAGGCTTGACCGATGAATTGGATGAAGTCACCTGGGCGCCGCTGGAAGGCACCTCGCTGAACCGCCTGGTGAAGCGCAACGATGACGCCGTGACGGCCACCATCATTAACGGCCGGGTGGCCTATGACCGTGTTCAGGGGTTTGACGATGAGTTGGGGCGTGAGCGGAATTTCGGGCAGTTTTTGTCGAATATGGACGTGAAGGCCCGGGTGAGCAGCGCCGAGCCCGGTTTGCAAACTGCCTGACCGTTGTCAGGTGTGGGAGCCCACCTGCGGGCTCCCACGAATCAGATTTGCGTTCCCGGGTTAGCCCATTTTTTCAAGCAAGCCATTCACGGCCTGGGCAAACTGCATCGGGGAATCCTCTTGCAAGAAATGCCCGCCCACCAATGTTTGATGCGGTTGCCCCTGCGCGCCGGGGACCCGTTCCTGCATGTACTTGTCCCCGCCACGGGTAATCGGGTCGCCGTTGCTGAAGGTGGTCAGGAAGGGCTTTTTCCATTGCTCCAGAATTGTCCAGGCCGCCCGGTTGGCATCGCTGGCCGGATCGTTCGGTGTCACCGGCACCAGCTTGGGAAAGGCCCGCGCCCCGGCCTTGTATTTTCTGTTGGGAAACGGTGCGTCATAGGCGCGGATTTCGTCCGGGCCCAGTTTGCGGAAGGTCGCGGTATTCAGAATGCGGGAAATGGGCAGAACAGGGCTGTAGATCGCAAAGTTCTTCCACAGGTGAAACGCTTTTGGCGCCTGCTGATCGCCAGTGGGCAGCATGCCGTTGCCCACGACGATGGCGCGAAAGCGGGATTCGTTTTCAGCAGCCAGGCGCAGGCCAATCAGTGACCCCCAATCCTGGCAGACCAGCGTGATCTCGGTGAGATCCAGCTGATCAAGCAGCGATTTCACCCAATCCATGTGGCTCTGGTAACTGTAGGCATTGATATCGGTAGGCTTGTCTGATTTGCCGAAGCCGATCAGATCCGGGGCGATCACGCGATGGCCGGCGGCGGCACAGATGGGAATCATGTGCCGATACAGGTACGACCAGGACGGCTCCCCATGCAGCATCAGCACCGGTTTGCCGTCGGCGGGTCCCTCATCCACGTAGTGCATGCGTAACCCGCCCACATCCACGTAGTTCGGTTCGAAGGGGTAGTCGAGCAGTCGCTCGAAGCGGGAATCCGGGGTGCGCAGGTAATCCATGGTCGATCCTTGTCAGTACTGATAGCAACGTGTGTATAAGGAATACCAGTAGATGACAGGATCGGCCATGTCGTTACAGGACAGTCTGGCTTTTCTTTAGGGGGCGCGCTTACTCATCCCAAAGATTGGCCAGGGTGTAATCGCTGCCCGGTTGGGCCCAGAAGCCGCCGTCCACGTAGCGACGGTGCTTGTCCAGGGTGCGGATGGCATCCATGTCCGCGTCACTGAGTGACAGCTCGGCGGCGGCCAGATTTTGCTTCAGGCGCTCCGGGTTCACGGATTTGGGGATCACCACGGTGTCACGGTGTAATGCCCAGCTGATCAGCACCTGTGCCGGGGAGGCGCCGTGGCGGTCGGCGATTTCCAGGATCACCGGGTCTTCGAGCAGCACCGGCTCGTCATCGGCTTTCATGCCCGCAGGGCGATCAAATGATCCCAGTGGAGAATAGCCGGTGAGCGCAATGCCCTGTTCCTTGCAGAAGGCCAGCATGTCGTTCTGTTGCAGATAGGGGTGCAGTTCAATCTGGTTCATGGCGGGCTTGTAGCGTGCTTTGCCAATCAAATCCTGCAGCTTTTTCACGCTGAAATTCGACACGCCGATCTGCCGCGTCTGGTTATTGTCCACCAGTGTTTCCATGGCCGCCCAAGTGGTTTCCACTGGCAGCTCCTTGAGAGACACCATGTCGTCCGCGGATTTCGGGAACGGCACGCCAGGCTTCAGCGCTACCGGCCAGTGCATCAGGTAAAGGTCCAGATAATCCAGCTGCAGGTTGCGCAGGGTGGTTTCCAGTGCGGGCTGCACGTCGTCCGGCGCATGATCACTGTTCCACAGCTTCGAGGTGATCCACAGCTCTTCGCGCGTTACCGTGCCGGCAGCAAACACATCGCTCAGGGCCTGGCCGATTTCCTCTTCGTTGCTGTAAATATGGGCGCAGTCGATGTGGCGGAAGCCCGTTTCAATGGCGCTCTTCACCGCCTTGTACACCTCGCCGGGTTCGGATTTCCAGGTGCCCAGGCCCAGCATGGGCAGGGTATCGCCATTATCGAAGGTCAGCGTTTTCATGGTCTGCTCCTGTAAAGCGTACGACTCCCGGCTGGCTTGTGGCCGCCGGGACGGGAAACAATCTGCAACCCTACTACAGGGACTTTGCACCCCCCTGTTGGGTTCCCGTTGAATCCTTGCTCGATTCTCCACGGCGCTCTCTTTTCCTGATTCATGGCTTCAGCGGTTTCCCTGCTTGAGCCGCCCCCGGCATTTCGCTACTGTGGCCGACCGGCGTTGGCCGCCCTCATTATCGGCAGTGCCTTTTCTCACTGCCCCTGCTTTTGGAAAACTCTATGTGGATCAAGAACCTGACTGTCTTTGTGGGCGAAGAAACCTTCCCCTGTTCCGTGGCCGAACTGGATGAAATTCTGGACCAGAACCGCTGCCAGCCGTGCGGTTCACAGACCGAACGCACGGAAGGCTTTGTGCCGCCGCTCAAGGGGCAGGACCCCATGGCCTACGCGGTTGACGGGTTTATTTTCTGCACCTACCAGGAAACCGCTCGCCTGCTGCCCGGGCCGGTGATCAAGGAGCTGCTGGATGAAAAAGTGGAGCACATCCAGCAGGAAGAAGGTCGCAAGGTGGGGCGTAAGGAAAAGGCGGATCTGAAAGAGCAGATTACCTTCGAGCTGATGCCGCGGGCGTTTACCCGTTCACGCCGCACCTCGTTGCTCATCGACACCGAACGCAAGCGGGTGATGGTGGATTCTTCCTCCGCCAGTCGCGGTGAAGAAGTGATCGCCTGCCTGCGTAAAGCCATCGGTTCTCTGCCTGTGGCGTACCCAGCGCCGAACTCGGCCCCCTACACCAGCTTCAGTAACTGGCTGCGTGATACCAAGCTGTTGCCGGAAGGCTTCACGTTGGGTGACCGTTGCGAACTGAAAGGCGTCAAGGACGAAGGGGCGGCGGTGAAGTTCACCGCCGTGGATCTGGGGCAGGAAGAAATCCTCGCGCACCTGGAAACCGGCATGGTCGCCACCCGTATCAATCTGGCGTGGCAGGATTCGCTGGAACTGGATATCAACGAAAAGCTGGAGATCAAGCGCATCAAGCCGCTGGATCTATTGCAGGAAAACATCGATGCGCTGGATGCGGACGATGCGGTCGCCGAATTGCAGGCCCGTATCAGCCTGCAAGGCACAGTGCTGCGCGAAGCGCTGGACAGCCTGTACGGCTATTTTGAAGTTTAAAGAGACGCTTCACGCTGCATGCATCACGTAGCACTCATCACGTAAGAATGCGAAGGGTGTTATCTTTTTCAGTAAAGCTGTGCCCGCGCTGAAGGTGTCAGCGCGGGCACAGTCTTTCAAGCCCCAAGAGGGTTAACCCGCGTTGTTGCGTGGTGCGTCAGGCGTGAGGCATCTTGCGTTAGTCGTTGATATCCTCATCGTCCTGCTGATCCTTGTCCATCTTCACCGGTGAGTTTTCATCGCATTGCGGTGAATGCTGGAAGGTCTGGGTCACGTCCAGATAGCCCAGGTGGGAAATGGTGCGGCGACCCAGCAGGATTGGATAGATCATGTCCGAACGGTCGTTCAGGGTGAACTGCTCTTCATACACGGTGTTGCCCATGCACACCTTCATCAGCACTACCGGGCGACGTTCCGTGCCACCGGCCCCGCGAATCAGCACCTTGCGGTAACGGGGTTTTTCGAAGGTTTTCTCCGCTTTCTTGCCGGTGGCTTCGTCCATCACATCCACGGTAAAGCGCACCCAGTCCTCACCATCCTTTTCATAAACCTCCACATCCGTGGCATGCAGGGAGGAAGTGAGTGCGCCACTATCAAGCTTGGTCTTCAATTCCACCCCCCAGGGCATCAAGGTGGATTTTTCCACCCAGCCAAACACTTTGGGGCTGTCCGGAGATTTGGCCATGGCCAAGCCAGTGCTGCTCAGCAGTGAGGCGGTAATAAAAGCGATGAGTCCTTTTTTCATGGGCACTCCTTGATCGTGAAAGCCGTATTCGTAAACGGGGTGCCGTGTGCACCCTTGTTGGCAGGGTATGACTGTATTCGCCGCAGACCGTTCCCCGGCAAATCATTGACTCTCTGGCTGCAGGCTGTCGCCAGTCAGCCATCCGCGCCCCTTCCTGACAGGTTACCATTGTTGCAAATGCGCCGTTGCCGGCAGGTTAATAAACCGGCCTGCTGCAGGCGCCAGGAAAAAGGCCGGAGGGCCAGTGATGACAACAACGATCGCACCACCATCCATCAAGTTGCTGCTGGGTGAAAGCCGCGCCGCGTGGGCCTATGGGCGCTATCTGCTGCGTGGGCTCGGCCATCGGCAGCTGCCGCTGGGCAAGGGCCAGCCAGTGCTTGTTGTGCCAGGTTTTGGCGCCAGCGATGCCAGTACGCGGCCACTGCGCAGGGCATTGAGCAAGCTGGGCTATAACGTTTACGGCTGGGCCCAGGGCACTAATCTGGGCATGAACAGCAAACGTAAAAACCTGTTAGTTTCCCAGTTGCAGGCGATCAATACCCGCCACGGGCAACCCGTGGCCCTGGTGGGCTGGAGCCTGGGCGGGGTGTTTGCCCGGGAGCTGGCGCGGGCCTTCCCGGACCAGGTGAGTCAGGTATTCACCCTGGGTAGCCCCATCAATGGCGACCCGGAGGCCAACAATGTCTCCACGCTCTTCAATCTGTTCAACCCGAACCGGCCGCCGGCGGACCGGGATGCGTTCAATCAACGAATAGCGGCGCCGCCGGTGCCGTGCACGGCCATCTTTACCCGCGAGGACGGCATCGTAGCCTGGCAGTGCAGCCAGGAAGAGGAAGGGCCGATGACAGAAAATGTGGAAGTGCAGGGGACCCACGTAGGGCTACCCTGGAATCCACTGGTGCTGGCGGCCATTGCCGAGCGCCTGCCACGCAGCCCGTTGCCAGGAGATTTACCATGAGCGAGTTACAACCCGGTCGCTACCGGCATTTCAAGGGTAACGAGTACCAGGTGCTTGGCTTGGCGACCCATTCCGAGACCGGTGAAACCGTGGTGGTTTACCACCCGCTCTACGGGGATCAGGCCCTGTGGGTGCGCCCATTGACCATGTTCACCGAGACAGTGGACCGCGACGGCAAAGTGCAACCCCGTTTTGCGCGGATAGGCGACTGAGTTGAAAGTTCAAAGTTAAAAGTTGAAAGGCGCGAGCTGGGCTGTTGGTGGGTTGGTTGGCGGAGGGCGCGTTCAAGCTATGTTGCCAGCGCGAAGCGATACCCCCTCCGGCTGAGAGGTGCGGATCACCGCGTTTCAACTTTTAACTTTCCACTTTAATCTCCCTCGGATGCTACAATAGCCGCCTTATTCATGGAGTTAGCCCGTTATGTCTTCGTTTGCCGACCTGAACCTGCACGAGCGCCTGATCAAGGCGCTTGGCGAGCTGGAAATTACCACCCCGACCCCTGTTCAGACGGCAGCAATTCCGGCAGCGCTTGAAGGCCGTGATTTACGGGTGGTGGCCCGCACCGGCAGCGGTAAAACGGCGGCGTTCCTGTTGCCAATGCTGCATCAGCTGCTCCAGTATTCCCGCCCGCGCACCGACACCCGTGCCCTGATTCTGCTGCCTACCCGCGAGCTGGCTCAGCAAACCCTCAAGCAGGTAGAGGCACTGGGCCGTTACACCTTTATCAAGGCAGAGCTGTTGACCGGCGGTGAAGACTTCAAGGTGCAGGCCGCGAAAATGCGCAAGAACCCGGAAATCCTGATTGGCACGCCGGGGCGCCTTATCGAGCATCTGGACGCGGGCAACCTGCTCCTGCAGGACCTGGAAATGCTGGTGCTGGATGAGTCCGATCGCATGCTCGACATGGGCTTCAACGACGACGTGCTGCGTCTGGCTGCGGAATGCCGCGCCGAGCGGCAGACTCTGCTGTTTTCTGCCACCACTGGCGGTAACGCCATGGAAAACATGATTAGCAGCGTACTCCGTGACCCCAAATCGCTGGTGCTCGATTCCGTGCGCGACCTGAACGAGTCCGTCAGCCAGCAAATCATTACCGCCGATGACGTGAAGCACAAAGAGCGGCTGGTGCAATGGCTGCTGGCCAACGAGTCCTACGAGAAGGCTGTGGTATTCACCAACACCCGCGAGCAGGCGGATCGGCTTGGCGGCGTGCTGGTGGCCTCCAACCTGAAAGTGTTTGTGCTGCACGGCGAGAAAGACCAGAAAGACCGCAAGCTGGCCATGGATCGCCTCAAGGCCGGTGCCGTGAAAGTGCTGGTCGCCACCGACGTGGCTGCCCGTGGCATTCACGTGGATAACCTGGATCTGGTGATCAACTTTGACATGCCCCGCAGTGGCGACGAGTACGTGCATCGTATTGGGCGCACCGGTCGGGTGGGTGGTGAAGGCACCGCGATTTCCCTGATCGCCGCCCACGAATGGAACCTGATGGCCGGCATTCAACGCTACCTGCGCCAGAACTTTGAATACCGTCTGGTGGAAGCCTTGCGTGGCAACTTCCTGGGGCCGAAAAACCTGAAGTCCAACGGCAAGGCCGCCGGCAATAAAAAGAAAAAAATGAAGAAGAAAGAAGATGCCAAAAAAGGCATCAAGAAATCCGGTGCCAAGAAAAAAACCGCCAGACCCAAACGCAATGCCAAGCCGCCCACCCAGGACACCAAGGGTGGCTTCGCCACAGTGAAACGGAAAAAGACCCCCGGGCCTTTGGATTAAGAGACGCTTCACGCAACACGCAACAACACGATCAAGGACTGTGGTGATATAAACCTAAGAGGCCGCGCCGTAATATTCAGCGCGGCCTCTTACGTTTCAACACCTGAATCACCCTGCTCGCGTTGTTGCGTGCAGCGTGCAGCATGATGCATCTCTTTAAAACTCCGTAAAATTCCCGCCCCTTTCACGTTCTTTCGGCGCTTTTGCCGTCATTCTGGTACGGTTATTCCAAGGAGGTGGCTGTGCCGGAACACAGGAGAGTGGAGCCGATGTCTGCTGATGCACTGCAGTGCCCGGATTGCGGCACGCAGCTTGCTGTGCCTGCTCGCCGTGCCCGTGGCGCCTGGCGTTGCCCCCGTTGTGACTCCCAGCTGAGTGGTGCCTGGGCGTTGCGGCCCGACTCCCTGCTTGCGCTGACCGTGGCCACCGCCGTGTTGTGGCTGCCGGCGCTGATCTTGCCGCTGATGCGCCTGGAAAACCTCGGCCTGGACCGTGAGGCGAGCTTGCTGGATTGCGTCTTGCGGCTTATGGAGGGCGTTTACTTTCCTGTCGGGGTGCTGCTGTTGTTTACGCTGGTGATCATGCCGTTGCTGAATCTGCTGTCAGCAGGGCGCCTGTTGTGGGCTGCCCGCGATCATACGTCGTCGACAGGGCAGCCCGCCCCTTTTTGGATGAAGGTTTACCGGCACAGTCGGGAATGGGCCATGACGGATATCTTTCTGCTCGGCATTCTTATCGCCATGACCAAGCTGGGTGACATGGCCACGGTGACCCCGGGGCCGGGGCTATTTTGTCTGGTGGTAGCGGTGTTGTTGCGGTTGATTGTGGAAACCCTGGCACAGCCGGATCAACTGCAACGGTTACTGGAGGCGCGCAATGGCGACTGATGTGTCCCCGGGGCAGCAGCGAGCGCTGGCCTGGTCGTTGCTGATTGCCGCCGTCGTCTGGCTGGTGCCGGCCAATCTGCTACCGATCATGGCGGTCACTGAAACCGGACGTGGCAAAGCCAGCACCATTGCCGATGGTATCTGGCAACTGTTCGAAGCCGGCATGCCCGGCATCGCCATTATTGTTTTTATTGCCAGCCTGCTGGTGCCGTTCTTCAAGGTGCTGGTGCTGGCGGTGATCTACTGGCGGGTTCCCCACGAAAATAATCCACGGATCAGTACCCGTGCCTATCGGCTGGTGTACTGGATTGGTCGCTGGTCCATGCTGGATGTCTTTGTAGTGGCGCTGCTGGCGGCGGTGGTGGAATTCGGCAATCTGGCCCGGGTGGAACCGGGGCCGGGTATTCTCGCTTTCGCCCTGGCGGTGGTGCTGACCATGTTGTCGGCCCACGCTTTCTCCCCCCAACAATTATGGATTCAAGACCCTGACGGAGCGGACCATGGACACGCCTGAAGTGAAACATTCCCGCTGGCCTTCCCCTATCTGGCTGGTGCCTCTGGTCAGCCTGCTGGTGGCGGGCTGGTTGTTGTACGACCAGTTATTGCAGCGTGACGTGCAGATCGAAATCACCTTTGAAAATGGCTCAGGCATCAAGCCGGGGGTGGATCTGCGCTACCGGGGCGTGCCCGTGGGCAGCGTGGATGAAATTGTCCTGAGCGATGATCTCAAGCAGGTGAGTGTTCATGCCAGCCTGAACCGGGATGCGGAAAAACTGGCCCGGGAGAAAAGCCGGTTCTGGATTGTGGAACCGGAACTGGGCATCGCCGGTGCGCGGAATCTGGATACCCTGGTGTCAGGCAAATATATTGCCGTGGAGCCGGGCGAAGGCGAGCCCGAAAAGGAATTTGAAGGGCTGGAAACGCCCCCGGAGCAACAGCCGAATCTGGGGCTGAAAGTGACGCTGGTGGCAGACCATCTGGGGTCACTGAAAAAAGGACGCAAGATTTATTACCGCGACTTGCAGGTGGGCACCATTGGCGAAAGTGAACTCAGTCAGGATGGCCGTTTTGTGGAAATTCAGGCCATTATCGAGCCGAAATACGCGAGACTGGTGCGCAGCAATACCCGCTTCTGGAACAGCTCCGGACTGACCGTAGACATCGGCTTGTTCAAGGGCGCGGAAGTGCAGGCCAGCTCCCTGGAAAATTTACTCCGTGGCGGTATCAGCTTCGCCACCCCGCCCGAAGCGGGTCCGCTGGCGAAAGCGGGGGAGCGGTTTGATTTGTACAAACAACCGGAAGACGACTGGCGAGAGTGGGCGCCGATTATGAAGTGGCAGTAGGGGTGAAGGTAAATCTTCTCCCATACTGATAGGGTGTTGATGGAGTGGAGATCCATGCATAGGCATGGGTTTATCTGCAAGGATGCAGGAAAAGAGTGCACCATCACAAACCTCTCTCCCCTTTCTAGAGGGTCCCCTCTCCCTTGAGGGGAGAGGGACAGGGAGAGGGTGAGGCTACAACGCACAAGAAGCTCAAAAGGCAGAGTAATGGATTACCGTCACCGCTTCGCAAAGGATTTGCGAACTCGCATGACAGATGCCGAACGCATTCTATGGAAACACTTGCGCGCGCATCGGCTAAATGGACAGAAATTCCGACGCCAGCAACCGATAGGGCCCTACATTGTTGACTTCGTTCATCTTGGGGCGAGGCTGATTGTTGAAGCTGACGGCGGTCAGCACAATGAAAGCGAAACGGATCAGGTGCGTGATTCCTGGTTAAAGTCTGAAGGCTTTCGCGTTCTCAGATTTTGGAATAACGATATCTTGAACAATACAGATCAGGTGTTGGAGGTAATCTTCAGCGCCGTATCACCCTCTCCCTGTCCCTCTCCCCTCAAGGGAGAGGGGACCTAATAGATAGGCTGGGGTTTAATAATCGACGATATCCTCTTTCTCGCTGACCTCAAACCTCATTGCAGCGTGCTGCTTCTTACATTATTTTCCCGACCATCCCCAACGGTAAATTCCGCATAGCAAACCCCAGCGGCCCCCAGGGCCATCCAGGCACCGACGCATTCTTCGGCTCTTTCTCGATGGCTTTCACCAGTGCCTTGCAACCGGTTTCGGTGTCTACCAGAAACGGGGTGTTCTTCACTTTTTCGTTAATCTCGGAGCGAATGAAACCCGGAAAAATCGTGGAAACCTTGATCGGTGAATTCTGCAGTTCCACCTGCAAGCCTTCTGCCAGCATGGCCACGCCGGCCTTGGTGGCCGCATAGGTGGTCAGGTTTTTCTTCATGCCGCGCATGGCGCTGATGGAAGAAATCATTACCAAATGGCCGCTGTTCTGGGCGCGGAAAATTTCCATGGCGGCTTCGGTTTGTGCCAGCGCAGCCACGAAGTTGGTTTCGGCGGTCTGGCGGTTGGCGTAGAAATACCCGGTGCCCAGGGGTTGGCCCTTGCCCATCCCGGCGTTGATGATAATGCGGTCGATGCCAGCCAGTTCCGTGCGGAAGGCGTCGAATACCGCAAACACCTGATCGTAGTCGTTCACGTCCAGCGGCTTGATCAGCACCTTGATGCCGGGATGTTTTTCTTCCAGCTCGGCCTTCAACGTTTCCAGCCGATCCATGCGCCGGGCACACAGCGCCAGGTTGCGACCCATGGCCGCAAACAGGCGCGCCATGCCTTCGCCAAGGCCGGAGCTGGCGCCGGTGATTAGAATGTTCTTGCGGACGGGCATGATTATTTCTCCATAGAAGGTGTTGGTAGAAGCGCGGCTTTGCGGCATGGGTCTGAGTGCAGCAACTCAGAAGCGAGTGTCGAGTAGCGAGTTGCGAAAATCAAAAGCGTTAACGCAAAGCCTTTGGCTTTCAGTTGGAGTGGGTTCTTCTCTTCGAAACTCGAAACTCGAAACTCGAAACTCGAAACTCGAAACTCGAAACTATCTATACGTCACCTGTTCGCTGGGCAGGTGCAGGTGTTCGTTCACTGACACTAGCCGTAACTTGCCAGCGTTCACAAGCACGCGGGTCACACTGGTGTTGATCAGGTTGCGGTTATAGGTGATCAGCGCTTCCGAATCCAGAGCCATTAACTGTTGGATGATGACGCTGATGGCGCCGCCGGAGGTGAATACCAGGGCGCTGTCGCCGCTGCTCAGGCTGTTGCCCAGGCTGTAGGTGCTGGCCAGCACCCGTTCACGAAAGGCAGGCCAGCTTTCGCTGTAGTCGCCTTCGCCGCGCTGCCAGCGGCGCAGGGCCTGCTCAAAGCGCGCCTGGAACACCTTGCGGGGTTGTTCCTGTTCCGCTAACCAGGCGGTGAGCGCGGGGCGGTCGGTGGCCAGGGGCCAGTCCACGGCGAGCAGCTCTTCGTGGTTGTACTCATTAAAGCCGGTGTCAGTGTGCCATTCTTTGGGCAGGCCCAGCTCGCCCAGCGTGGCTTCCGCGGTTTCCCGGTGGCGGCGCATGGTGCCGCAGATGGCTCGGGGAAAGCCCAGTGACTGGTTCTGCAAGGCGCGGCCAAGAATACGGCTCTGTTCCCAGCCTGGCTCGGAAAGCTGGTCGTAATCTTCCTTGCCGAAGCTGGCCTGTCCGTGGCGAATAAGGTAAATCACCGGCATAAATTAGTGCTCTTTTCTTTGTTCGGTTTTTTCCAGTTTGCGCTGCAGGCGTACTGCGCCTTTCAGCATGATCCGGTTGAACACGAACGGCATGAACCGTTTCATCCAGTAGGCGCGACGGCCGCTCTTGTGAGGCAGCAGGAAAAACTGCTGCCTGGCCACCGCCTGCTTGATCATCTCGGCAATCTGCTGGGCGTTGAGCTCGTCGCTGGACAGCAGTTTGTCCACGGTTTCGATCATGCCCGGTTCCGGGGTGCGCATGGACTCGTGAAGATTGGTGCGGAAAAAGCCGGGGCAGACCACGGTGGTATGAATGCCATAGGGCGCCAGTTCGAAACGCAGGGTTTCGGACAGGGAAATCACGCCAGCCTTGGTCACGTTATAGCTGCCCATTACCGGCGCATTCAGCAGCCCGGCCAGGGAGGCAATGTTGACGATGTGGCCATGTCCCTGGCGCTTCATCATCGGCACGAATACCTTGCAGCCACGCACCACGCCTTTCACGTTGATATCGAAAATCCAGTCCCAGTCGGCCATGTCGCCGCGGTCGATGCGGGCGGCGCCAGCCACCCCGGCGTTGTTGACCAGCACATCCAGCCCACCCCAGTTCTGTTCCAGCCATTCCCGTGAATTGTTGAAGCTGGCGGCATCGCGCACATCCAGATACTGGTACTGCAATTCCCCGGGCAGATCCTTCAGGGCCGCCAGGGTTTCCGCCGCGCGCTCCTGGTTCACGTCGCCGATCAGGACGCGTGCGCCATCGCGCAGCCAGGCTTCGGCCATGGCGCGGCCCAGCCCGGAGGCACCGCCGGTAATCAGTACCCGCTGCGCGTGGGGAGATGTGGTGGTGTTTGCCGATGTGCTCATAGTTTGTCTGTATTACAAAAATGAATGATAGATGCCCATTGACCGATGCTAGAGACCGCGTTTCAATAAATCCAATGAATCATTGCAATAATTCTGGATAAATCTGATGCATGTTTCGCGATTCGATCTAAACCTCTTTGTGGTCTTCGATGCCATTTACACCGAGGGCTCGCTGACTCGCGCGGCCAAGGTGCTCAACCTCACCCAGCCGGCGGTCAGCCATGCCCTGGGGCGGCTGCGCGACCGTCTGGATGACCCCTTGTTTGTCCGTCAAGGCAGCCGCATGGTGCCCACCGCCAGAGCGCGCGCCATGGTCAGCCCTGTGCGCCACGCGCTGGGCGGGTTCCAGCGTTGCCTGAGCGAAGAGGGTGGTTTCGATGCCAGCGAGGCGGAGCGCACCTTCGTGCTGGGCCTGCGTGACGGGCTGGAAGGGCGGCTGCTGCCGGCGCTGATGAGCCAGTTCATGGATGAAGCGCCGGGGGTGAAGTTGCAGTCACTCACCGTGAGCCGCCGGCAAATGGCCACCGAGCTGGCCAGCGGCCGGCTGGATCTGGCCTGCGATGTGATGCTGGCGCTGCCGGAAGCCATCGAACATGAGGCAGTGCTGCATGGCCCGCTGGTGGTAATGATGCGTGAGTCGCATCCGCTGGCCGAAGGCATGGATCTGCCTGACTATCTGGCCGCCCAGCATGTGTTGGTATCGTCCCGTCGCGAAGGGCCGGGGCTGGAAGATTTTGGTTTGGCCCGGCAGGGCTACCGGCGTCATATCCGCCTGCGGTGTCAGCATTATCAGGCGGCGCTCAGCACCGTGCAGCAAACCGATTTATTGCTCACCATGCCCGCCAGCCTGGCCGGGCAATTGAGCCGTCAGGGCCTGGTGCTGAAACCGTTCCCCGGCGAATTACCCGGGCTGGAAATGCACCTTTACTGGCACCGTGACCAGAGTGCGGACCCGGCGCACAGCTGGCTGCGCCAGCGAGTGCTGGCCCAGCTGCAAACCATGCAGAACGAAATCCAGCTAAGCGCGCCTTCGTTGTAGGTGCTCTGTCGGGTTACGGCTACGCCTCTCCGTTCCCTTGGGTAAACACGACCTACCTAAAAGGGAGTTTTGGTAGGTCGTGTTTACCCAAGGGCACAGCGAGCCTGAAAGGCGTAATCCGACACACCCTAACGGTGCTCGCAAACGCGACGCCGTTCCGGCTTTGAAACATTTTTATAAGGTTCCGTTTATTGCTTCTCTCCCAGGCTTGCTAGTGTCGAAAGGCGCTACAACGTTTGAAAAATTGATAAGAAATGAAAAAGGGAGAGTAATGAAATATTCCATCAGCAAGTGGCTGCCGGGTGCCCTGGCAGTAACCGCCTTGTTCGGGTGTCAGACCGATCTGCCGCCGCCTCCTCCGGCCGAAGCCATCTGGTTCAATGGGCCGGTGGTGACCGTTAACGATGATGCGCCTCGCGCCGAGGCCGTGGCTGTACGCGACGGTCGTATTGTGGCCGTGGGCGATAAAGACGCCGTGATGCGCTACCAGGGTGAGGTTACGGCCCTGCACGATTTGCAAGGCAAGACGTTGCTGCCCGGTTTTGTGGACGCCCATGGCCATGTGTCTTTTGTCGGCTTCCAGGCCATGAGCGCCAACCTGTTACCGCCGCCGGATGGTGGCATTAGCAGCGTGGGCGATCTCGTTTCTACCTTGCAGGCGTTTGCCAAAACCTCGGAACTGAACAAACAGTTCGGGATTATTTATGGCTTCGGTTATGACGATTCCCAGCTGGCGGAGCAGCGCCACCCCAGCCGTGCAGAACTGGATCAGGTCAGTGCTGATACGCCGGTATTGATCGTGCATCAAAGCGCCCACTTCGGGGTGCTCAACAGCGCGGCGTTGAAAAAAATCGGCATCACCACCGACAGCCCGAACCCGCCCGGCGGCGTTATCGTTAAAGACCCGAAAACCGGCGAGCCCACTGGTTTGCTGGAAGAAAATGCCTTCTTTATGGCGTTGGGTAAACTGTTCCCGAAAATGAACGGCGAGCAAGCCGTGGCCATGCTCAAGGAAGGCGAGCGGCTGTACACCCGTTTCGGCTACACCACCCTGCAGGATGGCCGCAGCTCACCACAGCATGTGAAAGTCGCCATGGGCGCCGCTCAGGCGGGCGTGCTGAAAGCGGATATCGTGTCCTACCCGGATATCCTCAATGAGGGGGTGGAAGAACTGATGGTGCCGCCGTTCTACCACAACGTGGACAGCACACCGCAGTACCATAACCATTTTCGCATCGGTGGCATCAAGCTGACCCTGGACGGTTCTCCCCAGGGTAAAACGGCCTGGCTAACCAAACCCTACTACAAGCCGCCCCACGGCAAGGCCGATGACTATGCCGGTTACGGTGTGGTGAAGGATGAAAAAGTGGTGGAGGTGTACACCAAGGCCCTGGAAAACCACTGGCAAACGCTGACCCACGCCAACGGCGACCGCGCCATCGACCAGATGATCATGGGCTGGGAAAAAGCCGAAGCAGCCGTGCCCGGTGTGGATGTGCGCCCGGTGCTGATTCACGGCCAGACCTTGCGCCAGGATCAGGTTCCCGAACTGAAAACCCTGGGAATCTTCCCCTCCCTGTTTCCCATGCACACTTTCTACTGGGGGGATTGGCACCGCGATTCCGTGCTCGGCCCGGAACGGGCGGAGAACATTTCGCCCACCGGCTGGGTTCGGGAAGCGGGCATGCGCTTTACCACCCATCACGATGCCCCGGTAGCGCTGCCCAACTCCATGCGCGTACTGGATGCCACCGTGAATCGCACCACCCGCAGTGGCAAGGTGCTGGGGGACGCTCAGAAAGTCAGCGTGATGACGGCACTCAAGGCCATGACAATCTGGTCCGCCTATCAGCACTTTGAAGAAGACAGCAAAGGCTCCATCGAAGTGGGCAAGCTGGCGGACTTTGTAGTGCTGTCGGATAACCCGCTGGACGTGGAGCCGCAAACGCTGCATTCACTGACCGTGCTGGAAACCATCAAGGAAGGGGAAAGCATTTATCAGCGCAGTGATGATGAAGCCGCCGCTGCGGCCACTGCGTTAGTGGCACCGCCGCTGGGTGTGTCCCTGGCGCAGGCGCAGTGGCCGGCAAGTCATGGCCATTACGGTGCCGATGGCTGCTTTGGCCCGGCGTTGGAGCACATCTTCCATGCGCTCAACGGTACTGAGCACTGAGTCTTTCTCGCAACGCTCAATGTCGGGTTACGGCTACGCCTCTCTGTGCCCTTGGGTGAACACGACCTACCTGAAGCGTGGTTTGGTAGTCGGGTAGGTCGAATTAGCCTAAAAGGCGTAATCCGACAAAGCCTCTAGCCCGCCTTGGTCGGCAATAATTGCCCGGCCCAGTGCGGGTTTTCTTCCAGGCGAATGTCCTTGGGCTCCACGTTCTCACCGCAATGGCCACATTGCAGTTTGGCCTCCAGCGGTTCGCCGCATTGGCGGTGCACGCGCACCAGCGGGGGGCCGGCCTCGTCGGCCAGGTATTTGTCGCCCCACTGGGCCAGGTGGGCAATCACCGGGTAGAGGTCGCGGCCCATGGTGGTGAGCCGGTATTCGTGGCGCAGGGGGCGTTCCTGGTAGGCCACTTTTTCCAGCACGCCGCCATCGGTGAGCTTGCGCAAACGATCGCTGAGCACGTGGCGTGTGACGCCGAGACGCTGTTGAAAGTCATCAAAGCGGCGCACACCCAGAAAGCAGTCACGCAGCACCAGCAACGTCCAGTTATCGCCAATAATGGCCAGTGAACGGGCCAGTGAGCAGGGCTGTTGGTCGATGTCTTGCCAGCGCATAGTAAACCTCCGGGAACATTTTCTGATCATACCCGCTTGACGGGTTCCCAAAAAGAATCGACTATCAGTTCCTAATTGGAACTTACTTCTTGCCTTGATGAAGAACAGGAGGCCCCATGCCAGAATCCGCCGTAGTGGTAATCGGTGCCGGTGATGCCACCGGTGGCGCCATCGCCAAACGTTTTGCCCGCGAAGGCTACACCGTCTGCGTTACCCGCCGCAGTAAAGACGCCCTGGCGCCGCTGGTGCAGGAGATCGAAGCCGCCGGCGGCAAAGCCCGTCCGTTCGGCTGCGATGCCCGCGACGAAGAGCAGATGGTGGCGCTGTTCGACACCATCGAAAAAGAGGTCGGCCCGGTGGAAGTGGTGGTGTTCAACATCGGCGCCAACGTGTTCTTCTCCATCCGTGAAACTACTGCCCGGGTGTACCGCAAGGTCTGGGAGATGGCCGCCTTCGCCGGTTTCCTGGCGGGCCGCGAAGCCGCCCGCGTGATGGTGCCGCGCAACAAGGGCACCATCATCTTCACCGGTGCCACCGCCTCCCTGCGGGGCGGCAAGGGCTTCTCCGCCTTTTCCGGTGCCAAGTTTGCGCTGCGCGCGTTGGCGCAAAGCATGGCGCGGGAGCTGGGGCCGGAAGGGATTCATGTGGTGCACCCGATCATCGATGGTGCCATCGACACCGCCTTTATCCGCGACAACTTCCCGGCCAAGTATGCCCAGAAAGAACAGGATGGCATTCTCAACCCGGAACACATCGCCGACACCTACTGGATGCTCCACCAACAACCCCGCGACGCCTGGACCCACGAAATCGACCTGCGCCCGTGGATGGAGACGTTTTAAAGAACGCAACACGCGACACGCAACACGCAACACGCTGAAACAGAACCCGCCGTAGGAGCGTAGCGCAGCGAAGCAACGCCCGCAGGGCGGCCCCGAAAGGGGTGAGCGCAGCGAAAACGACGCTCGAGTCGCGAATTCCACCGCCGGCTTCGCGACTCAAGCGTCGCTCCTACATGACAATCAGAAAGGACAAAACCAATGAGCAAAAAAATCGAATTTCTCTTCGACGTGGGCAGCCCCACCGCGTACCTGGCCTGGAGCCAACTCCCCGCCCTGTGCGAGCGCACCGGCGCTGAACTGGTCTACGTCCCCGTCTTGCTGGGCGGTATCTTCAAGGCCATTGGCAATAAAGCCCCCGGCACCATTCCCGCCAAAGGCATGTACATGATGCGCGACCTGGCCCGTTACTCCGCGCGCTACCAGGTGCCGCTCACCATGAACCCGCACTTCCCGGTGAACACCATCACCCCCATGCGCATCATCACCGCCGCCATCGGCACCCCGGAACAGGATGCCGTGATCACCGCCCTCTACAACGCCATGTGGCGCGAGCCGTGCAACCTGTCAGACGCGAACGAAATCACCCGCGTGCTCAACGAGGCAGGGCTGGATGCGCAAGCCTGGCTGGACAAAGCCGCCAGCGGCGAAGTGAAAGAGCAGCTCAAGGTGAATACCGAAGCTGCCATCAAGCGCGGCGTGTTCGGCGCGCCGACCATGTTTGTGGGCAATGAAATGTTCTTCGGGCAGGACCGGCTGGATTTTGTTGAGGAAGAAGTGAAAAAATAGCTGCAAGCTACAGGGAAAAGAAGTGCTCGCTTATGGTTGCGGAGCTGTTGCTCTTAATAGTGGTAGCGAAGCTGGGCCACCAGGAGCGAGCATTCTGTCACCTTGTAAACGATGCGATGCTCATCAGTGATCCGGCGGGACCAATAACCTGAGAGGCTGTGCTTGAGTGGCTCAGGTTTCCCGATTCCCTCAAAGGGGGTGCGCTGGATTTCCTTGATCAGTAGATTGATTCTCCGAATGACTTTCTTGTCTGTCTTTTGCCAGTAAAGGTAGTCCTCCCAGGCGTGTTCGGAAAACGTGAGCTTCATTCAATGAGGTCCCGTTCCTGGCCGCCATCATTTTCAAGCTCTGCCACTGACTCAAGCAAACGTCTCGCATTTTTCGGGGCGCGTAACAGGTAAGCGGTTTCCTGGAGAGAGTCGTAATCCTCCAAGGACATCATTACCACGGAAGGCGCTTTGCTCCTGGTGATAATAACGGGAGAGTGGTCTTCACAGACTTGCTCCATGGTTTTTGCCAGTTTGGCCCTGGCTGCCGTATAGCTGATTGCATCCATAAAATGTACTCCTGCGCGGGGCTATCAATGCGTACAGGATACTGTACGTGTCTTGAGTTGGCAATGCGCAGAGCGCTGGCGATTACTTGGGCTTCGTGTCGTCACGCCCCAATATTGTGTAGATTCAGGGTCTTGAAAAGAGACTAACGCGAGGGAGCGCGCTATGACGGATCTTGCCCTTACCACTTATGACTGGGTGCCCGACATGCCACGGGGTTACGTGCGAGATCTGCGCGTGCGCTGGGCGCTGGAAGAGGCCGGGTTGCCGTATCGGGTGCAGAGTGTTCCGTTCCACGAACGGGGCGCCGATCACTTTGCGCATCAGCCCTTCGGGCAGGTGCCTTGGCTCACCGATGGCGATCTCTTGCTGTTCGAAAGCGGTGCTATCCTTCTGCATCTGGCAGAACGCAGTGAATCGCTGATGCCCACCGACCCGAACGCCCGCAGCGCGGTCATCAGTTGGCTGTTCGCCGCCCTCAATTCCGTGGAAGCCGCCAGCCTGCCCTGGTCCCTCTACCAGTTCGCCGGCGATAACCAGCCAACCCCGGGCCGGCAACACCTGGATGCTTTCCTCGCCGCCCGGCTCCAGCAGATGGAAACCACACTCACCGGTCGTGAATGGCTCACCGATACTTTCTCTGTCGCAGACATTCTTATGGTCGACGTACTGCGCCTGGTAGACCGCTTCGACGGCCTGTCAGATCACCCGGCCTGCCGGGCCTACATCACCCGCGCCACCGCCCGCCCGGCCTTTATCAAGGCCCACGCCGACCAAATGGCCCACTTCGCCGCCGCCGACAAGGCCGAGGGCCAGCCGTAAACAGACTTTTCCCCATGTGCATTTATTTGTGCGGGTGCATTGTGTAGATTCGGAACTGGATCACAAATAACAACCGGTCAGCCAAGGTGGCATGGCCTGCGAAAGCGAATCGGGGGAAGGGATGCCTGTCTGTTTATCTTTGTGCTGGCCTGCGGCTGGTTTCCGTAAAAATATTCCGCTTCCTCTGTGCTAGAGAAATATGTGCTGGCAGCCCTGCTGAGCTAGCTTGATATGCATTGTTTGATCAGAAAGGAAATGAAATGGCGTTTAATTTAACGAGAATGACAATTTACGCTTTGGTTGCAGCAATTGAGGAAGATTTTCGCTCTTTAGTGAAGACCCATTTATTTGACGAAAATATTATCGATCAAGCTTTGTTTGAAAGAGCAAAGGGAAGAATTGAAAAGGATATTGGTGAGCTTTTTAGCGATATAGGGCTAAATGACTTAATTGATTATTTTGATCTCGGGGATACTTTTCAGACAATCAACTCTAATAAATCCCGCTTCCCTGAGCATATTTCAAAATTAATAAGGTCAGTAACAAAAGATCTGGAGATTATTATATCTATAAGGAATAGGGTTATGCATATACGCCCTTTGAATTTTGATGATCTTCCAATAATAAGTGAGTTTTGCAATAAGCTGTTAAAGCTAGACGATTCTGTTTCGTGGCCCGGCATTGAGGGTACTCTTAAAAGGCTTGATAAAGACCCTAGCTTTGTGCTGTCTTTGGATATCGTTAACTTGGATGATGATGCATCTATAAATAACAACCTTCCTATACCTGATTTTGATGAGACTGGATTGATTGGTCGCGATGATGAAGTCGAGAAGGTTAAGCAGCTATGTTTAGGTGGGTTTCCCGTAATATCAATTGTTGGTGAAGGGGGTATTGGGAAGTCAGCCTTGGCTCTCAAGGTGGCTTATGAGTTAATAGATAAAAGCTCTCCTTTTGACGCTGTTGTGTGGGTTACATCTAAAACCACACAAATAACTCTAAACGAAATAAGGGAAATAAAAGGGGCAATTGATAGCTCTATTGGTGTTATTCATGAAATTGGTAGAAAGGTTGTTGGGGATGATTTCGATAAAAGCAACCTCAATGAGGTTGTTGAGTATCTGGCGACATTCAAAATTGCTTTGTTTATCGATAACCTAGAAACAATTTTGGATGAAAATATTCGAGAATTTGTTGGTGCTCTTCCTCAGGGTAGTAAGATTATCATTACATCTAGAATAGGTTTGGGGGCTTATGAGTATCCTATTAAACTTCAGGGTATTGAAGAGTCTTATGCCTCTCAACTTTTGCGGTCAGTGGCGAAAATAAGAGGTGTAGATGCTTTGTCTAAGTTGAAAGAGGCTACGCTTCGTCTCTATGTCAACAGAATGCATCGAAATCCGAGTTATATAAAATGGTTCGTTAGCTCGGTGCAGACAGGAATGAGTCCAGAAACTGTTCTTCAGAATTCTGACGATTTTTTGGAATTTTGCATGTCCAATGTTTACGAGTATCTTTCTCCTGATGCGCAAAAATTGACCAGCTCCATGCAGTGTTCTCCAGGGCTTCGGGATATACCTGAGCTGACGTACCTAAATGACTTTGAAGCTATACAGGCTCAAAAAGCAATCCAAGAGTTAATGGCAACAAATATGCTCTCTCAGGCATCTGTTACAAAAGGAGCAAGTGTAAAAACGACCTATCAGCTTTCGGAATTGGCTCGAGCTTATCTAGGGAAGCATCATAAGCCATCGCAGAGTTTTCAGAGAGAAATAAGAGGAAAAAGAAATAAGCTTAATTCTATGTTTGAAGATCAAATGAGTCGAAGAACAGGGAACAAATATTCACCTAGAAATATTAAGTTTAGAGATAAGTCGGATAGAGTTATAGCTAGGAAGTTATATGATGCGCAAAATCATATATCGAATGGGGAGCACGATGTTGCCTTTGAGATTCTACAGGAGGCTCAGAGGCTGGCCCCTGATTATTTTGAGGTTGCTAGATTTATGGCTTATTTTTATCAGAAAAGTGGAAATTATTCTGATGCTAGAGAGCAATATAAGCTGGCTATTATTCTTTCTCCAGCGACGTCTCAACTTCATTACTGGTTTGGAAAATTTCTATTGTATTCTGAAGAAAGTTTGGATGAGGCTGTTGAGCAGTTTAGGCTTGCGAGTAAATCGGATCCCGATTCGGTTGAGGTTTCTCTTGCTCTAGCAAGGGGGCTTCTTTTTCAGCATGATTTTGATGAAACACAGAAGATACTGGACTCAATATCTGAAGGAATAAATGATGCTTATTCACACTTGGTGAAAATGTATATCGATACAGAAATTCAGGTTTTATATAGACGAGCTGATGATTTGTCGAAAGCTGGAAATTATAAAGAATCTCTCAATTTTATGGAAAAAATGAAAGAAAAGTTTGAAAAATTGAACGATTCGCAAAAAGATAAGCATCTTAGACAGAAGTTGAGAAAGTGTACTTATACGCTAAATACTATTATCAAAAGCGGTCGACAAGATTTGAAAAGTAGGGCTTTAGTGGTTCTAGATTGGATTGGTTCGGAAAGTTACAGCTAAGAGATTTCTCGCCTTTCGGATGATTAGAGTCAGGTCTCCCATTTCTCAAAAGCTTTTTTAATGAAGAATGCCCTTGCTTCCAACGAAGACAAGGGCATTCTTTTTTCGTAGCTCGTAGCTCGTAGCTCGTAGCTCGTAGCTTCTTAGCTTCTTAGCCCTTAATCGCCTTCTCCATAAACGGCGGCATCACCAACGCCCCCTTATGAATCGCCGCTGAATAATATCGCGTATCAAACCCTTTCCCGATAGCGTCCGTTTCCCGGAATTCGCTTACATCCGTGTTCTTGCCCGCCAGGGTGCAGCTCCACCAGCCGCTGGGATATACCGGCTGCGGGAAGGGCAGGGTCTGGGTGGTGGTGAAGCCCGCTTCGCGCATGTTGGCGTGCAGGTCCTTGATGATGGTATCGCTGTGCAGCAGCGGGGATTCGGATTGCTGCACGATGATGCCGCCCTCGGCCAGCACGCGGTGGCAATCGCGGAAGAAGTCGGCCTTGAACAGGCCTTCTGCCGGGCCCACAGGGTCGGTGGAATCCACGATGATCACGTCCACGCTGCCGTCTTCACAGTCGCGCATGTATTGCACGCCGTCTTCGAACAGCAGTTCGGCGCGGCTGTCGCCGTTGGACTCGCACAGTTCCGGGAAGTATTTCTCGGAGTAGCGGGTGACCATTTCGTCGATGTCGATCTGGGTGGCTTTTTCCACGCTCGGATGCCGCAGCACTTCACGCAGGGTGCCGCAGTCGCCGCCACCAATAATGATGACGCGCTTGGGGTTGGCGTGGCTGAACAGCACCGGGTGCGACATCATCTCGTGGTAGAGGAAGTTGTCGCGGGTGGAGAGCATGGTGGCGCCA
>NZ_PBSH01000040.1 GCF_002726155.1 Alcanivorax sp.
CCGAGCTAGCCCCACCACCAACAGGAATGGTGGACGGCACCATAAAATCACGCCCAATAGAACCACCCGCCAAATCACCGTCACTGTATTTACTCAACATGGTATCGGCTTTGATGAAACCGCCGAAATCAATTTGTGTATTACCGCTTTTCACCCCATCCATGCGCTCTTCAAGCACAATGATACGTTCCTCCAGCGTAGTATCTGCGCCGGCAATGCCTGCCTGCGCCAACACCAAGGCACTGCACAGATACGTGGCTTTTCTTGCTGTCATGGCCCTGTCCTCTTGTTGTCATCAACACGAAAGTGACTTCGCTTGACAGCTTGCTGAGCGTTGTACCAACACTCTATTAGCCATAGGTCGAAGGTGATTAAACGCCAAAGCCCCAATGCAAGATGCCTGACAAAAAAAGCGAGAGAGACAACAAGGTTTCTGCCGACGGAATACCGCACGATGCGAGCATCGCTGCCCACAAAAGAGGGATAACCCTGAAGCCATGCCTTGGCGGTTTTCCTTGTTGCCTGGAGCGTGTTGCGTATTGCGCCTCTAATACCAAGGTCTAATTCAGCACGGCCTCCTGTTTTTGCACACTCTTGACTTCATTTCTGCTCCACTTTTCTGGTGAGCACTTTTCAAGTGAGGGAAGTCCCATGGAAACGGGCCTGCGTATGCCGGTTAAAGAGGCATTGAAAGACCGCTGCTGGATTGACGGCAATGATTACCATGCGTTGTACCAACAGAGTCTGGATGACAGCGTTGGCTTCTGGCGCCGTCAGGCACAGCGCATCGACTGGCAGCACTTCCCCCAACAGATTCGCGACACCCATTTCAGCCCCGATGACCTGCACATTCGCTGGTTTCATGATGGCGAGCTGAATGCCGCAGAAAATTGTATTGACCGCCACCTGGCCACTAACAGAGACGGCATTGCACTACTGTGGGAACCGGACTCTCCGGACCAGGATCGCCGGCAGATTACCTATCAGCAGCTACACCAACACGTCGGCAAGCTGGCCAACACCCTCAAACAGCAGGACATTGGCAAAGGTGATCGGGTGATGATTTACATGCCCATGATCCCCGAAGCGGTATTCGCCATGCTCGCCTGCGCCCGTATCGGCGCCATTCACTCGGTGGTGTTCGCTGGTTTTTCGCCGGATGCACTGGCCGGCCGCATCGCCGATTGCGGTGCCAAAATGGTGATTACCGCAGATGGCGGGCGCCGTGGCGGCAAGATCGTTCCGCTTAAAGACAACGTGGATGCGGCCCTGGAACAGGACGGCACCGGCAGCGTGGAAACCGTTCTAGTAGTCAACCATGTTGGCTGTGACAGCCACTGGTTTGCACAACGTGACCTGGATTTCCATGAGCAGCTGTCACTCAGTGACGCTGAATGCCCAGCAGAACCCATGAATGCGGAAGACCCGCTATTCATCCTTTATACGTCCGGCTCCACCGGGCAGCCAAAGGGCGTAATGCACACCACAGGCGGCTATATGGTCTATGCCTCTCTGACCCACCAGCTGGCCTTCGATTACCACCCGGGGCAGGTGTACTGGTGTACCGCCGATGTGGGCTGGATTACCGGCCACACCTATCTGGTTTATGGCCCACTGGCCAACGGCGCCACCTGTGTCATGTTCGAAGGGGTACCCAACTACCCGGATGACCAACGTGTTGGTGACATTATTGACCGCTACAACGTGGACATTCTCTATACCGCCCCCACCGCCATCCGCGCATTAATGGCCGGTGGCGATCATTGCTGTGCCAACAGTCAACGCGACAGCCTGCGCATCCTGGCCACGGCCGGCGAGCCTATCAATCCGGCCGCCTGGCAATGGTTCCATGACCAGCTGGGTAACAGCCAGGCCGCCGTGGTCGACACCTGGTGGCAGACAGAAACCGGCGGCATCATGATTTGTCCTCTACCCGGTGCCATTGAGGCCAAACCCGGCGCTGCCACGTTGCCCTTTTTCGGTGTCCAGCCGGCGCTGGTGGATAACGACGGCACGCTGCTGCACGGCGCAGCAGAAGGCAATCTGGTTATCGCCGATAGCTGGCCCGGCCAGGCCCGCACCCTGTGGGGCGACCATCAGCGATTTGTCCAAACCTACTTTTCCAGCTTCCCCGGTTATTACTGCACCGGTGACGGCGCACGTCGTGACGAAGACGGCTACTACTGGATTACCGGGCGCGTAGACGATGTCATTAATGTGTCCGGCCACCGCATGGGCACCGCGGAAGTGGAAAGCGCCCTGGTTTCCCACCCCAAGGTATGCGAAGCCGCCGTCGTCGGTTACCCCCATACCATCAAGGGCCAGGGCATTTATGTGTATGTAACGCTGAACGACGGCGAGCACACCAGCGATGCGCTGCACGACGAATTACGCCAATGGGTACGCCGGGAAATCGGCCCCATTGCCACCCCGGACCTGATCCATTTTACTCACGGGCTGCCGAAAACCCGCTCCGGCAAAATCATGCGCCGTATCCTGCGCAAGGTAGCGGCCAACGAACACGACAGCCTGGGCGACATCTCAACCCTGGCCGACCCGGCAGTGGTCGCCAACCTGGTTGAAACCCGGCTGAACCGTTGATACAGAAGCCGTTTAAAACCGCATACGCTGATGAAACATGGATGTTCTCTGTGTTTCCTTTCTCCATGCTGCCCTCCCCGGGCAGCATCTTTTTTTCATTCCCATCTTTTTTTGGGCTCTTCGCACGCAACATGCTTAAATCAGAGCCATGACAACCATACTGATTGCCGATGATCACCCCCTGTTCCGTGCGGCCCTGATACAGGCCGTAGAGGCCAGCTTTGCCGGTGCCACCATCCATGAAGCCGACTCCCTCGCCACTCTGGAAGTGCTGGGCCAGCAAGCCATTCCCTTCGATGTCATTCTTCTGGATTTACACATGCCCGGCACCCACGGTTTTTCCGGCCTGGTGTACCTGCGTGAGCAATACCGGAAAGTCCCGGTGGTGGTGATTTCAGCCACCGAAGACGTGGACGTGATCCAGCGCGCCATTCACTTTGGGGCCGACGGCTTTATTCCCAAATCCACTTCCGTGGACACCATGACCGATGCCATGCGCAAGATCATGGACGGCGAACGCTGGTTACCGGAAAAAGCCCGCCGAGCCATGCCCCCAACGCTGCCAGACCATTCCGCCATGAGCGAGCGGATCACCAGCCTCACCCCCCAGCAGTTCCGGGTCATGGGCATGCTGATGGAAGGTATGCAGAACAAGGTGATTGCCTACGAGCTGGATGTGTCGGAGGCCACGGTAAAAGCCCATATGACGGCCATTTTTCGCAAGCTGGGTGTACGCAACCGCACCCAGGCGGTGCTGGCCCTCAAAGACCTCGCCATCGAGCCCCCCGGCCTGGACTAACCCGCAAAAGCTTGATGGAGAGCGACTTGCTGCAGAAGTGTTGGGGGCGCGCCAGGCCAGAGTGTCGAGTTGCGAGAAACGAGTTTCGAAATACAAACCGTAACCAGAGGGAAAGCCCGGTGATTTTCGCTTCTCGCTTCTCGTTACTTGCAACTGAGGCTATCGCTTCACCAGCGACGCTCCTGCCGCGATAAAATAACTATCCGGGTCGAAATTTCCCAGCTGCCCGCAGCTTACAAAAGCCCTTCCAGCGTTCGCTGCAGGATGGCTTCGGAAATCGGTTTTTGCAGGAACCCGACGCCTTGCTCTTCGGCTCTGGCGCGCACTTCCGGGCGCCGGTCTGCGGTCATCAACACGGCGGGAATAACGTCTTCCCAGCAATGATCCAGCGCTTCAATCACATCAAACCCGTCTTCATGATCCAACTGGAAATCCACCAGCAATACATCCGGTACCCAGCTTTGCGCCGCCTTCTCCTGTGCTTCCTGCAGGCCGCTGGCTGCGACCACCTCGCAACCCAGGGTTTGCAGGGCCGCCACCAGGCTCGCCAACAGCGCGGAATCATTATCCACACAGAAAACACGCACGCCCTGGATATCCCGGCGCTCACGCAACGGTTCATCCTGCAGCAATGGTGGCACGTCCCCTGTCGATAGCGGCAGCGTTACGCTGAAGACGGTGCCTTTATCCGGCCAGGAGCGGACGGTTAACGCATGGCCCAGCAAACGACAAATCCGGTCGGCTATGGCCAGCCCCAACCCCAGACCTTTTACCTCACGATTATGCAGCTGAGGCAGGCGATGAAACTCCCGGAAGATCTGTTCATGCTGATCACCGGGAATCCCCGGCCCGGTATCCCACACATCAATGCGCACGGCATTGTGCAGCCGGCGCGCACCGAACAGGATGCGCCCGGAATCCGTATATCGAACCGCATTGGACAGCAGGTTCTGCAATACCCGCCGCAATAACACTTCATCGCTGTCCACCACCGCACTGCACGATACCGCTCGCAACGTCAGCCCTTGCGCGCTGGCCAGCGCAGAAAACTCCTGACTCAGCGGCGTCATCAATGACGACAAACGCAAAGGGTGGATGTGCGTCGCCATGGTGCCGGTATCCAGTTTGCTGATTTCCAGCAACGCAGAAATAATCTGTTCGGCCGCTTGCAGGGAACTGTCGATATGTCCGAGTACCTGCACCTCATGGTCGAACTGCCCCTTTTCCTGGCTACGCAACTGCTGACGCAACGATGAAGTAAACAACTGCGCGGCATTCAAAGGCTGCATCAAGTCATGGCCGGCGGCCGCCAGGAACCGGGTTTTCCCTTCATTGGCCTGTGCCAGCTTAGCATTCAACTCTGACAGTTTCCGGGTGCGTTCCGAGACCATCTGCTCCAGATTTTCATTGATCTGGCGCAGCGCTTTTTCATCGTGCTTGCGCTCGGTGATGTCCATATACGTGCTGACAAAACCGCCGCCCACCATGGGAGTACCACGCACTTCCACCACGATGCCATTGGGCAGCTCCCGCTCGAACTGGTGGGCATAGCCTTCGCGCAGCAATTGCACCCGTCGCGTCACGTTTTCTTCCATATTTTCGCCGTCGTAATAACCCCGTTCAGCGTTATAGCGATACACGTCGGCGATGGAGCGCCCCAACCGAATCAACCCGTCCGGATAATCAAACAGCTTTACGTAGGCCTGATTCCAGGCCACCACCTGCATATCCCGGTCCACCACACAGATGCCCTGACTAATGGTTTCAATGGTGGTGCGCAGCAGCTGATGGTTGAACTGAATCAGCTCAGAGGCTTCGTCCATCATCCGCACCACATCATCGTGGCGGCCATTCTGTTTGCGCAGCAACGAGCTCATCACAATGCGGGCGGTGGACGCCCCCATGGTGCCCGCCAGCAACCGTTCCACATATCGCACCAAATGCAGGGGCGCCGGCAATTCCAATTCTTCCGACACTCCACGCCGGCGCATGTAATCGAAGAACAGGGGTTCCGCCCGTGGATGCCCCAACCCGCGCTTGCAGACTTCCAGCAACTCGATAGTGGTAATGGAGGGGTGGCCCATGCCTTCGCGCCACCAGTCCGTGGGCATATCCACAAACCGGGCGGCCTGGGCTTCATCCAGGGCATCATGGTTGGCCCGGCGGGAATAGTAGATAAACGCGGCCAAATTCACCGACACAGACCAGAACACCCCGTGGGTCAGCGGCTCCAGCCCTTCGATACCGAACATGGCATGGGGACGTAGCAGCCCCAGGCCGAACAGCCCCTGGGTATTGAGCACGGTCACCCACTCCACGGGCAAAATCACCGGTGTCAGCAGGCAGTAAAACCACACCACAAACCCCAGCGCCAAGCCGATGAACGCGCCCTGCTTATGGCCATTGCGCCAGTACAGGGCACCGATCAGTGATGGGGCGAACTGGGCCACTGCGGCAAACGACAGCAGCCCGATACTGGCAAGGCCGTCGAACCGGTCGATCAGCGTATGGAAGGCAAACGCCAGCCCCAGCAGTACCAGAATGCTGGCCCGGCGCAGAAAGCGCAGTTGCGTGCTGAGATCCGACAGCTGATCCTTTTCATTGAGCCGCGACTGCAACCACATGGGCAGCAGCACTTCGTTGGTCAACATAATGGCCAGCGCCATGGTGGAGACAATCACCATGCCAGTGGCCGCCGCAATCCCGCCAATAAACGACAGCATCAACATGCCATGGCTGCCCTGAGCCATGGGCAGTGACAGCATGTAGGTGTCCGCATGACCGATCAGGTAGGGCTGGGTAATCACGCCGGCAATCACAATCGGCAGAACAAAAATCGCAAACAGCGCCAGGTACAACGGAAACAACCAGCGTGTGGTGCGCAAATGGCGCAGGTCATTGTTTTCTACCACACCGGCATGGAACTGACGGGGCAGACAGAGAATCGCCACCATGGAAAGCAATAACGAAGTGACGAAACTTTGCGAAAACAGGGTCGGTTCAAAACTCTGCATGACATCGCTGCGCTCGCTCAGCTGCTGCCACATATCCACCGGGCCATCAAAAATGGCATACAGGCAATACAAGCCCAGCCCGACAAACGCCACAACCTTGATAAAGGATTCAAAACTCACCGCCAGCATCAAGCCGGATTGGTGTTCGGTGGTATCGATATGTCGGGTACCGAACAGCAAGGTAAAAATAGCCATCAGCGCAGCGACCACCAGCGCCGTATCCACCTGGCCCGGCGCAGACGCCTCCAGCACATAATCAAACGACAGGGTGACGGCTTTTAACTGTAAGGCGATGTAGGGCAGCACCCCGACAATGGCCACCAGGGTGACCAGCACAGCAAGCCGGCGGGATTTCCCGTAACGGGCGGCCAGGAAATCGGCAATGGAGGTAATGTGTTGCTGCTGGGCCACCGACACCATCTTGTAGATCAGTGAACCGCCCAGCAATACGGTAATGATCGGCCCCAGATAAATCGGCAGATAGTTCCAGCCATTCTGGGCGGCTTCACCAACGGCGCCGTAGAAAGTCCATGAGGTGCAATAGACACCCAGCCCCAGGCTGTACACCCAGGCATTGTGGAAGGTCTTGCGGCCCTGCCGGGCAGCGCGGTCGCCCCACCAGGCGATAACGAACAACACCAACACATAAGCCAGCGCCAACGCACCCAATTGCCACAATGAAAACACCGCCTCTCCCCGTTGGTGACTGAACCCGCCGAATTCAGCAAGCGCGCTTCGCGCATTTACCTGTTGCGTCGAGCATGCTGCCTGTTGCGACTCTTGTTGAGCTTATAGCAGCGCCTGGGCAAAGCGTAGCACCACCGCTACCAGTAGCAGAGCTATGCCGCCACGCTGCAATTTAAACTCCACCACATTGAGTGCCATGGCCCGGCGCCAGAACATGACCAGCCCCTGACCATCGCCGGTACGGCGCCAGTAGCGAAAATAGGCGTATAGAACCAGGCAGAGGCCCGCTATCAGCGCTATTTTTTCTGCATAGAACATCAGCACTTCCTTCCTTTTTATCGGCCGTCGTTAATTCAAAGTAGATTTCTGTAGTTGCAGGTACATCAGCGCACTGGTGACCGCATCTCCCCGGGCGGTGTGCCGCTCCATCACCGGCACCTGCAAGGCACCTGCCATGGCATCAAAGCGCAGATCCGGAGTCATCTCTGGTTGCCAATAGCGCATCTTTTTCTGATACAAGGCCGACAACTCGATGGTGTCATTGGGTAAATCGAACCCCATTAACGGACGCAAATAGCGATTAATCATGGCCACATCAAAAGCCACACACCAACCCACCAGCGGGCGATTACCAATGAATGCCAGCAAGGCATCCAGCGCGTCGCGCACACTTTCACCGCCTTCCAGATCCACCGGACGCAACCGGTGGATGCGAATCGTATCCTCCTTGAGGCTGTCCGGCGGCATCAGCTTCACATCCAGACTCTGGCTACTGAGTACCCGTCCATCTTTTATGACCACCGCCGCAATGGAGACCAGTTCTGCGGTGCGACTGTCCAGACCCGTGGTTTCGCAATCGATGGCAACGACCTGATCCCCAGCATAGGCGGCAAACAGGTGTGCATAGGGGCCTAGCCCATGGCGATAGCGATCACGGAGACGACGCCATTTGGATCTGGACCATTGCGGCCACATATTTTTCCACCATGACTCACCGCGCATGCTCAATATTCCAAATGAAAACGGCGCGACAACCGTTGTTTAAAATCGCTAACCAGATGCAACGCGTCGCGTAACAGATCTCTTTCCAGTGAAGACAGCTGTTGCACCACGATATGATTATCTTCCACGGCATCGTCTTCGCCCTGCAATTTGGCCAGCTGTCGAGTCAAGCGCAGTTCACTGAAAAGCTCCATGGCCTCGCCCAGATCTTCGGCAAAGCCGGGCTCCAGCGCCCCTGCGGCGACCAGCTTGTCCAGCCTCGCCAGGGTTGAGGTTTCCCGGATTCGGCACTGCAAGGCCATGGCCCGAACACCATGCACCAAGGGAAACAGGGCGCCCTTCTTTATATCGATACCATGCTGGGCTTTCTTCAGCGACCCAAACAGATTCAGTGGAGTGGAAAACTGCAGGACCGGGCGGGCAAAGTGGGCCAGAAGCAACTGATCATCGCTGCACCGTGAAAACAGGGTATCGCGCACGGCTTCCAGCAGCCCGGCATCACCGGCTACTGCGTGGGCATCGGTGAGGATTGTCAAGTTCAGCAGGCCTTTCCCGCCCGGATCAGCGGCCCAGTCATGCACGCGCTGCTGCCAACGCGACACCGGCCCGGTCCACTGCGAATTGGAAACCATTACGTTACCCGGACAGGGAGGGTAACCCAACGACAGCAGCGTGCGGGTAAGGCGCTGCATCTCCTGATCACAACCGGGCCATTGCTGATGGTCGCCCAAAATCAGGCCGTTATCCTGGTCGGTTTTCAGTATTTGCTCACCCCGCCCTTCGCTGCCCATGACCATCAGGCAGGCACGCTGCTGGTCGGCGGGCACCACCATTTCGAAGGCTTTACTCATCAGGCGACCATTGAGGGCGGCCAGCAAATCCATGGCAAACCGCATTTTTACGCCCTGCGCCATCAAGGTATCCACTAGGTCAGGCAGTCGAGCGCTGGCCAGTTGCAGCGCCTCCAGCGTATCCGCTTTTTCGATTTCCAACCCAACCACATAGGAACGACTGGAAAAGAAACTAAGCACATCGGTGAGCTCCACTACGCCCACTGCAACGCCATTTTCCATGACCACCACCCGCGCCACCTTGTGCCGGGTCATGCGGGTCAAGGCTGCGAACAGGTAATCGCCCGGACGGGCAGTAACCAACTCGGTTTCTGCCACCTCAGCCAGACGGGTATCCGGCGATTGATTGCTCATCACCAGCGCGGTCAACAAATCCGTCTTGGTGACAATGGCGTAATGCTGTTGATGCTGTATTAGCACGCTGTCCACGCCGTGTTGTTTCAGCGCGGTCACGGCATCACGCACGGTGGCCTGTTCCGGCATAATCAGGGGCTCACGCATGCACGCGTCCACCCGTGCCAGCATAAAGCCCGCCAGCGTCACGCCCCCTTCCCGGCGTTCTGCCAGGCGCTGGTTTTTCTCCGCCAGGCGCTGGCTAAAATAACGGCCAAATTCGGCCTCGCTTGCACACAGTTCGCGAAACATGCCTGCGGGGATCAGGTAACACAGGGTTTGCTGTTCGGCCCGAAACCGGTAGCGGCTCTGGCCGTTCAGCACACTAATCGCCCCGAACAGATCCCCGGCGGCATACACTCCCACCTGCCGACGGCTATCCGGCGCGTTCACGTCCAGTTCTGCCACACTGCCCTTGTGCACAAGAAAGACAGAATCGCTGGTACTGGCCGCATCGAGAATAATGTCATCTGGCTCGTAATAGGCCAGATCGGTTCCTTCCTGCAAACGGCGGCGCCCGGCTTCACTCAGCTGGCTGAACGGGTACTGGTTCAGTTCCTGTTCAATCATTCGGTTCACCCCGCCATTGCGTCTTTGTTGCCATTATTAAACGCAAAAACCGGTGCGGGGAACTATCCCGCACCGGTTCCTGTTTTACCCGTACTTAGTGTGCGGAGGCTTCACCGGCACCTCGCGGAATACGGATGTCTTCCACAATATGCTGGATATGCTCCGGAGGCGGTGCAGTCACACGGGAGACCGAGAAGGCCACCACAAAGTTGAGCACCATACCCAGGGTCCCGATACCTTCAGGGGACACACCCAGCCACCAATGTTCCGCGGTGTTCAGCTCTGGCGAGATGAACTTGAAGAACACGATGTAGCTGAAGGTAAAGACCAGACCAACCAGCATCCCGGCGATGGCCCCTTCCTTGTTCATCCGCTTGTAGAAGATGCCCATGAGGATCACCGGGAAGAAGCTGGCAGCGGCAAGGCCGAAGGCAAATGCCACCACCTGGGCGACAAAGCCGGGTGGGTTTATCCCGAAGTAACCGGCAATAACGATAGCCACCACTGCCGCCCCGCGAGCCGCCAGTAACTCCTGCTTCTCACTGATATCCGGCATCAGGGTTTTCTTCAACAAGTCATGGGAGATAGCACTGGATATCACCAACAACAGCCCTGCTGCCGTGGACAATGCTGCCGCCACGCCACCGGCCGCCACCAGCGCAATCACCCAGCCCGGCAAATTGCCGATTTCAGGGTTGGCCAGCACGATAATATCGCGATCGATATACACTTCAGAGGTGTTATCCGTCGGCGCATTGGTCAACACCCGCTCACCATAGCTACCTTTGGCCTCTTCACGGCTGCCGGCGTAGGTGGGCTTGCCTTCGAAAGGCGCACCGGCACGCATCTGCACAGCACCATCACCATTCTTGTCTACCCAACCGATCAGCCCGGAGTTTTCCCAGTTATAGAACCATTCCGGCAGTTCGGTGTATTGGGTTTCATTTACGGTGTCGATCAGGTTAAGCCGTGCGAACGCACCTACTGCCGGTGCGGAGGTGTACAGCAAGGCGATGAAAAACAACGCCCAGCCGGCACTGATACGAGCATCTTTTACTCGTGGCACGGTAAAGAAGCGCACGATTACGTGGGGCAGGCCCGCGGTACCGCACATCAATGCCGCCGCAATAAAGAACACATCAATGGTGGATTTGGAGCCTTCTGTGTATTCAGTAAAGCCAAGATCCGTCACCACCTGATCCAGCTTTTGCAGCAAATAGACGCCACTATCACCACCGGCGGAATCCAGCACCGTAGCACCAAACCCGGTTTGCGGAAGAACGTGGCCGGTCATCATGATAGACAGGAAAACCGCCGGCACCAGAAAAGCAAAAATCAATACACAGTATTGCGCTACCTGGGTATAAGTAATCCCTTTCATGCCACCAAGAACAGCATAGAAAAAGACGATGGCCATGCCGATCACCACGCCCACGTTCACGTCCACTTCCAGGAAGCGGGCGAACACAATACCCGTGCCGCGCATCTGCCCGGCCACATAGGTAAAGGACACGAAGATCACACAGATCACTGCCACCGTTCTGGCTACGTTGGAGTAGTAACGGTCACCAATAAAGTCCGGCACGGTAAATTTACCGAACTTGCGCAGGTAAGGTGCCAGCAGCATAGCCAACAGCACATACCCGCCTGTCCACCCCATCAGGTACACCGAGGCATCGTAACCGGAGTAAGCGATAATCCCGGCCATGGAAATGAACGAAGCCGCTGACATCCAGTCGGCAGCGGTGGCGGCCCCATTGGCGATCGGGGAAACCCCGCCACCAGCCACATAAAAATCCTTGGTCGACCCGGCCCGTGACCAGATCGCAATCCCGATGTAGAGCGCAAACGAACCGCCTACAAAGAGATAAGTGAGTGTCTGAATATCCATAGGATGTCTCTCTTTATCGGTCTCTTTATCTGCTTTTCAGCGGTTAGTCTTCGTGGACATCAAATTTACGGTCCAGCTTGTTCATGGAGTGCGCGTACTTGATGATCAGCACCAGGAACACATAGATCGCTCCCTGCTGCGCAAACCAGAAGCCCAGCTTGAAACCGAAGAATTGGATTTGATTGAGTTCATCTACCAGCAATATGCCGCAGCCATAAGAGACAACGAACCAGATAGCAACGTAGGTAAAAATCAATCGCAGGTTAGCGGCCCAGTAGGCGCGGGCGTTTTCTTCTTTCATTACTCGTCCCTCTGCGTAATCAGGAAATCAGGCCACCCTCTTTTCAGGCAGACAAGGGATAGGCTCGGTACCCAGACTAGCCAAAGGGCCATGGCAGCACAGTATGACTTTAGTCGAAGTCGGCCAGGGCACAGCCGCGTAATGGCAGGCCGGAGCGCATGGGAAAGCGAGCTGCCCGGAAAAAGGCACCCCCGGCCTGTGATATCGGCGGTTTTCCGTTAAACTCGCGGGTCTGTTCGTTGAGCCCCATGGCTCAGACAGGGAATTTTCGAGTCGATAAAAACAATCATGGATAGATAATGAAAATAGCGCGATGGCTGTTGGCCGCGTTTCTGCTTGTGATTCTCAGCGGTTCATTGCTGCTCACGCTTTCTCCCGACCTGACACGTTGGCCTGTGGCACCCACGCAATCAGTCCCGGAAAAGGGCTCGGTCACGCTCACCTACCTGGGCACCAGCACTATCCTGATCAGCGACGGCCACACCCATCTGCTCACCGATGGGTATTTCTCACGGGTTTCCATCCCGCAATTGCTGTTCACCCGGATAGCACCGAATTCACAGCGCATTGAGCACGCCCTGGCACAGGCAGGCATTACCTCACTGGACGCCCAGCTGGTGCTGCACTCTCATTTTGATCACGCCATGGATGTGGCGGAGGTGGCAAAACGTACCGGCGCACAATTGCTGGGCTCCTCGTCTACCGCCATGGTGGGCAAGGGCGGCGGCCTGCCGGATTCCCGCATCACCACCATCGTCCCCCATCAGCCGTATTCGTTTGGGCAATTTACCGTGCACTTTGTCCCGGCCAGCCATGTGCCACTGCCCGCGCCAGTGGAAGCCATGACTGGCAAAGGAGACATCGCCAAACCGGTTACCCCGCCCGCAAGAGTAGGAGCCTGGGAGGAAGGACAAAGCTACGCCGTGGTCATTACCCATCCCGCCGGATCGCTGTTGATTCAGGGAAGTTCCGGAGCGGTCCCCGGGGCGCTGACGGGTTACCAGGCAGACTATGCCCTGCTCGCCAGTGCTAGCCTGGGCAAACAATCCGATCGTTATCAGCAGACGTTCATGGAAGAAACCGCCATCGCGGTAGGCGCACACACGGTGATACCGGTGCACTGGGATGATTTTTTCAGTGAGCTGACACCAGACGTGAAACCTCTTCCCTGGGGACTGGACAACATGCATAACTCGTTTCATGCACTGGCGGACAGACACGACGGCGACTTTTGGGTGCTGCCGCCCTTTCAGCCGTTTACGTTAACCCCCGGGGCACAAAGTCCGTCAGTATCCGGGCAATAACCTCAGGCCGGGTTTCGCGTTTCAGCTGCTCCAGCAATTGCGCCGCCTGCGGCCAGCGCCGACGCAAGTAACTCAGCCATTGCTTAATGCGCCCGGCCAATTGCGCATCGGTGCCGGTACCTGCCACATCCACCCAGAACTGTTGCAGGATCGGCAAGATCGCATCCCAGCCGGTCTCCCCACCGTGCCGCAACACGGAGACCAGGCGCGGGTTGGCCACCGCGCCACGCCCGAGCATCAGATCATCACAGCCGCTTTCCTGGCGAGCGCGGGCGGCATCGTCCGCAGTCCAGATCTCACCATTGGCAATCACCGGAATCGATACCACCTCACGGATGTGGCCGATACGATCCCAGAATGCCGGCGGCTTATACCCCTGGCGCTTGGTACGCCCGTGTACCGTCAACCAGGCAGCTCCGGCGTCAACCACTGCACGGGCATTATCCAGCGCCCGGGCATCATCTTCATTACCCAGGCGCATTTTCACCGACACCGGCACATGGGCCGGCACAGCTTCGCGCACAGCGGCCGTCACCGCATGGACTACCTCCGGTTCATCCAGCAACACCGCACCGCCACGATGACGGTTCACCGTTTTCGCCGGGCAACCAAAATTCAGATCAATCGCTGGCGCTCCAAGCGTCACTGCACGCACCGCATTTTCTGCCATGCAATCAGGTTCGGAGCCCAGTAACTGAAGATGCACAGGCGTGCCCGCCCGGGTGCGCGCGCCAAGTTTTAACTCGGGGCACCAGCGATAAAACACCTTGGGCGGCAACAGCAGCCCGCTGACACGGACAAACTCACTGACACACCAGTCGTAGTCGCCCACATCCGTCAGTGCCTGGCGAACCCAAAAATCCGCCAGTCCTTCCATAGGGGCCAGAATCAATTTCATGGCGCGCATTCTAGGCTACTGAAGCGCTGCCGAATACGCGTAATTGCGGGCAAAAATGCATTCAACCTTCTTTCTTCCCCACGTCGAACCACACCACAAAACATCCGGCTTCTCTTGCAATAACGGTGTTCATTTGCCACGGTAAATAACAATTTGCGCAAGAATGGACGCTACTCGGGGACACCCGCACGCCGGAAATGCGATAGCAGGCGCCCCTGACAACGTGAGGGAACGCAATGAAAAAAGCATCATTCGCGAGCGCCATCGACACGGCATTAGCATGCTTTTTCCTGCATGGTTAACGCCGTCAACGCCTTATCGGGAAGGCACAAGAGGGTACACTGCCGAGAAAGTCTGCCGCCTTTTCTCTGGCTTACCAAGTGTTCCATCTCCACGCACCCACCGTATGCTGTGTGTGCTTTTCCTTCCCTTATTGCGTCGTGTGCACTGCGCGACACGCTGCCGACACCGAAACGCGAATACGCAATATTTCGCCTTACACCACCCCACAATTCATAGGCCTGTCGCTTCACTCGCGCCAGGCCGCACGTTTTTTGCGATAAAAAATGAGGGAGAGAAACTGATGAAACAGCAACGTATTTTGCCATTATCGACAGCCCTGCTGGCTGGCTTTGCCGCCCTGCCTGCCCAGGCGGATCTGGAGGTCACCCCCTACGGCTCCCTGCGCATCCAGACGGAAGCCGTTTCTGTCGATCAGGCGCAACCCGGCGAAGACGATTCCTACACCGGGCTACGGGACGCGTACTCCCGCTTGGGCGTCAACGCCAACTATAATGATTTCGAACATTTTGATATTTCTGCCACGGTGGAATTCCCGATTAACTCCGCCCGCCTGCAAGCGGAAGACCCGACCTTTTTCCAGGAAAGCTACAAAGGCAACAACAAGCCACGGGTCGCCGACATTACCGTGGCCCACGATCGCTTTGGTAGCGTGCGCGTTGGTACCCAGTGGCTGGCGTACTACAACAACGTGGCCTACCCGCTGGATTTCTTCAGCTCTTTCTATTCCGGCTATGCCACACAGGCCACTTTTCGCCGCGACGCACTCACTTACACCACCCCCAACATGGGCGGGTTCACGGCCACCGTTTCCGGTGTCGACCTGACCGACCAGCAGGGCACCAGTTACCTGGACACCATGCAGTACGCACTGTCCTATGCAGTTAACGACGAACTGGCCTTTGGTATCGGCTACCAGGACAGCGAGCAAGATTCCGCCAAGCATGCCGACCAAGCCGGCATTTCCGCAGCCTGGTCGCCGGGTAACTGGCGCTTTGCTGCCAAGGTAGAACAGCTGCTCAGCAACGATGACACCCTTCAGGACGATGATCCGGTGACCTACAACCTGCTGGGTTCCTACAGCTGGAACAAGTACACCCTGCGCGCCATGGTTGCCCACGGTGAGGAATCCGACGAGGGGGATGCGTTCTTCCAGGGGGATTCTGCCCAGGTCGGGCTGGACTACCGCCACACCGAAAACCTCAAATTCTTTGCGGAATACTTCTACGAAGAACTGGGTTACGCCATCTACACCCCCAACTCCGAAAGCTTCAACCCGTTGGCGGGCTATCAGGTGGAAAGCGACGGTCAGGTATTCACCGTGGGCATGCGGTTTGATTTTTAAGAACCGACAGCATGCATCACGCTGGACGCAACAACGCGTTTGATTGTAATGCACACCGAAAACCAAACAGGCCGCGCTCGAAACCTCGGCGCGGCCTGTTTGGTTTTACCTGGAAAACATTCGCAGGGTTCTAGCGCATGATGCGTGTTGCGCGCAGCATGAAGCGTGCTCAATCAGAATCCCCGCCGGTTGACGCAAGCGAAACGCCATAGCTTAGGAGATCAGAGGAAGAAGCAGCCTGCGAGCTCCGGCGGGCCTTTCAATATAATCAGCCGCAGCAACCGGGCGGAAGCCCCTGGTTAGAACCATTTGGAATCAATCCTCCCAGCCTCTTTTCCTGTCCCGCCTTACCCTTTTTATATCAATCACTTAGAATAGATCAAATCAGTTGAACGGTTGCCCCGGCTCGGATCCATCCTCCCTGCCGGCTCGTAACCCGGAATTGATTCACCACAGCCGCTGCATTACTGTTGCCGCCAGCATAGCCCGCAGCAGGGGCAGACACAGCAAAGACGGGGTCCCGGTGACGGATCCGAGGAGACGCTCATGGCAAAAAACGCAGCCCCCGCGCTGGAAACCTCGCTGGACAGCCTGGAAGCCCTGGTGGAACGGATGGAATCCGGTGAGCTGACCCTGGAAGATTCCCTCAAAGCCTTTGAGGAAGGAGTGCGCCTGTCCCGGGAATGCCAACAGGCCCTGCAACAGGCTGAACAGAAAGTACGTATTCTGCTGGAGCAGAACGACCGCGCCGAGCCTGCCCCCTTCACCGGTGGTGACAATGAGCAATGAGACAACCCGCAAGGCCACGCCCGGCGATTTCGTCGCGCTGGACCAGCTGACCGAGACAGCCAAGGCCCGCCTGGAACAGGCCCTGGACCACTACCTGCCTGCCCAGAGTGCCGCTTCCCGGCTCAGCCAGGCCATGCGCTACGCCGCACTCAGCGGCGGTAAACGCATTCGCCCACTACTGGTTTACGGCGCCGCCCAGCTGGCAGGTGCCAGCCCGGCCCAGGCCGATGTGCCCGCCGTGGCGGTGGAGCTGATCCATGCCTATTCCCTGGTTCACGATGACCTGCCCGCCATGGACGACGACGACCTGCGCCGGGGCCAGGCCACCTGCCACAAGGCCTTCGACGAAGCCACCGCCATCCTCGCTGGCGACACCCTGCACACCCGCGCTTTCGAGTTGCTGGCCTGCCATGGCGATTACCGCAGTGATAGCCGCATCGCCCTGATTCAACACCTGTGCCAGGCAGCAGGCGTAGACGGCATGGCCGCCGGCCAGATGCAGGACATGCTCGCCCAGGGCCAGCAACAGACCGTGGCGGCGCTGGAAGAAATGCACTACCTGAAAACCGGCCGCCTGATCACCGCCAGCCTGCAGCTGGGGTACTTTGCGGCAGAAAACGACGATCCCGCCTTGCTCAGCAACCTGACCGACTTTGGCGATGCCATTGGCCTGGCATTCCAGATTCAGGACGACATCCTCGATATCACAGCCGCCACCGAACAGCTCGGCAAACCTTCCGGCTCCGATGAAAAGCTGCAAAAGAGCACCTTCCCATCCCTGCTCGGCCTGGAACAAAGCCAGCAACGCGCCCGGCAACTGTGTGACCAGGCGCAACAAGTCCTGGCCGGCTATGGCCCACGCGCCCTGCCGCTGCAACAATTAGCGCAATACATCATTACCCGGAATCACTGATCCAGCACTGACGACCACCCCCCCAGACAGTTATACTAGCGGTTCAGGCGGAAGGCGGTACGCCCTGATTACTCCGCGTTCCACTGACGACCACTGGCCATTATCTGGCCTGCACTCATCAGGCTGCATGACCCTATGCCCAAGACGTTTACACAAATTCCGCTGACGCGACCCGATACCCCGCTGCTGGACACCCTGAGCAGCCCTGCGGACCTGCGGCAGCTGCCCGCCTCCCAACTGGAGCGCGTGGTCGATGAATTACGTGAATATCTGCTCTACGCGGTAGGTCAGTGTGGCGGGCATTTCGGCGCAGGCCTCGGGGTGGTAGAGCTGACTGTCGCCCTGCATTACCTGTATCACACGCCGGACGACAAACTGGTCTGGGATGTGGGCCACCAGTGCTACCCCCACAAGATTCTTACCGGGCGCCGGGAATCGCTCACCAGCATCCGCCAGGCGGGCGGTCTGTCCGGCTTCCCCAAGCGCAGCGAATCCGAATACGACACCTTCGGTGTGGGCCACTCGTCCACTTCCATCAGCGCGGCACTGGGCATGGCGCTGGGCGCGGAAATGGCCGGCAGTGACCGCCGTGCCGTGGCTATCATCGGTGACGGTGCCATGACGGCAGGCCAGGCCTTTGAAGCCATGAGCCACGCAGCGCATACGCGCTCCAATCTGCTGGTGATCCTCAACGACAACAATATGTCGATTTCCCACAATGTGGGCGGGCTATCCAACTACTTCGCCCGGATCTGGGCCAGCAAGAGCTACATCGCCCTGCGCGAAGGCGGCAAGAAGGTCCTCTCCACCATGCCGGCGGCCTGGGATTTTATTCGCCGCACCGAAGAAAGCATGAAGAACATGGTCAGCCCGGACATGCTGTTCGAGGCCATCGGCTTCAACTACATCGGCCCTATCGACGGCCACAATGTGGACGAACTGGTCCGCACCCTGGGCAACCTGCGCGACCTGGAAGGGCCGCAGCTGTTGCATATCTACACCACCAAGGGCAAAGGTTTTGCACCGGCTGAAGCCGACCCGGTGGGCTACCACGCCATCAACAAGATCGAACCCAAACCCAAGGTCCAGGTGGCCGTTCCCAGCAAACCCAAGCTGCCCAAGTACCAGGACATCTTCGGCCAGTGGCTGTGCGACATGGCCGAGCAGGATCCACGTCTGGTTGGCATCACACCGGCCATGTGCGAAGGGTCCGGCATGGTGGAATTCAGCCGCCGCTTCCCGGATCGCTACCATGACGTGGCCATTTGTGAGCAACACGCAGTTACTCTGGCGGGCGGCCTGGCCTGTGAGAATCAAAAACCGGTGGTGGCCATTTATTCCACCTTCCTGCAGCGCGGCTATGATCAGCTGATCCACGATGTAGCGCTGCAGGAACTGGACGTGACCTTCGGTCTGGACCGGGCCGGCCTGGTGGGCGAAGACGGCGCCACCCATGGGGGTGTATTCGATCTTGCCTACCTGCGCACTGTCCCGAACATGATCATCGCGGCCCCTTCGGATGAAAACGAGTGCCGCCAGTTGCTCTACTCAGCCTACCTGCACGAAGGGCCCGCAGCCGTGCGCTACCCGCGCGGCACCGGCACCGGTGCCACCATCGAAGACACCATGACCGCACTGCCCATCGGCCAGGCCCGCACCCTGCGCGACGGCCAGCAAGTTGCCATCCTGGCCTTTGGCGCACTGGTGCCGGCCGCGCTTGAAGCGGCCAACGCACTCAATGCCACCGTGCTGGATATGCGCTGGGTGAAACCCCTGGACCGGGACGCCATTCTCAAGGCCACCGCCGGGCACGCACTACTGGTCACTGCAGAAGACCATCAGCAAATGGGGGGCGCCGGCTCTGCCGTGAATGAACTGTTGCACGCGGAAGGTGTGGTGGCGGATGTGCTCAACCTGGCGCTGCCGGATCACTTTATTCACCACGGCAAGCGGGACGTGTTACTGGCCGAAGCAGGGCTGGATGCTGACGGCATTGAACGCCAGATCCGCGAACGCCTGAGCCGTCAGCAGACCCTGCGCGAAGCTCTCGAGCGTTAACCGCCCAGACAAACAGCGCTGACACAGAATGACAAAGGGGAGCGATTACCGCTCCCCTTCGTCATTTTTACGCTCCTTGACCAACCGCACCGGCGGCGGCGCTTCATACATCCGCCAGTCGTCCCGTCCCCCTTGTTTGGCCAGATACAAAGCGCGATCCGCCGCTTCCAACAAGTCCCCCGCGCTGTGGCGGTCACCGGGTATCATCATCGCGGCCCCAACACTGACGGTCACCTCCTGCATCTCCGGATTGTCCGCATGGGGAATGGCCAGTGAACGCACCGACCGGCAGAGCCGGGAGGCCAGCTGCTGCGCTTCTACCTCATCGGTTTCCGGGTACAACAACACGAACTCCTCCCCACCAAAGCGCGCCACCAGATCCCCTCCGCGGCGGCTATAGCGGCGAAACTCGGCCGCCAGTTTCTGCAGGCAGAGATCCCCTTGCAGGTGTCCGTAATGGTCGTTGTAGGCCTTGAACCGATCCACATCCACCAACATCACGGTCAGTGGCTGTCGGCTGCGTTTGCAGCGGCGCCACTCTCTGTCGAAGGCCTCATCAAAAAAACGCCGGTTGGCCAGGCCCGTGAGGCTGTCTTCCCGGCTCAACCGGTGCAGGCGCTCTGCCAGTGCCTGGGTGCGACGCTGCTGGCGCAGTAGTTGGCGTTGGTTGAAAAAAAGCAGCCGGTCGCGCACTTCCGTGGAATAGCACAAGAACATGCCCAGCAAGCTGATCCCGGTATAGGTACGGTGCAGGACTTGCCAGTCCAGCCCCTGCCCCAGCTTTTCCGCGATCAGCGCGCCCACCAACCCGCCGCCCCAACCGGCCAGCGACGCCACGGTAAAACGCAGGCCAACCATGGCGTAGACAATAACGAGGGCATAAATCACCGAGACGTGGGCCAGCTGGATGGAACCGCTGTCGCGCATAAAACCGGGAATGGCCACGGATACGGCCACAGCGAGAAAACTGCCAATGCCGGCATAGAGAGGGAAATAACGGTCCAGTGCCCGCACCTGGGCAAGCAAGCCAGCCACCAACACGATGATCCCCACCCAGATATAGGTGGACAACCACCAGCCCCGGACCTGCTCCGGCGCCAACGCGTAAATGCCGGTTATCAACAGCATGTAGAGCAGCAGGATATAGAAGGCATTAACCCGGAAGCTTTCCACCGCTTCCTGGCACTGATACTCCCGGTATTCACCTTCAAGGCGTCGAGGAAAGCGCAACCAGCGCACCCCGGGCACCACCACCCGTCGTGAGCGCGGATCCGTGTCTGACATTGCAAATCCTTTGCGAATGAATCTCCCTGCAGGTTAAAAGTTAACCTTCAGAAGCGCCATCCCTTTGGCGCCAGCGGTAGTGACAAAACGATATCAGGTAAAGATGACAGGAAATTGCCAGAGCAGTAATTGCACCACGGCCGCGGCATAGACCCCTGCCAGCAAGTCATCGACCATGATTCCCAGGCCTCCGGCCACCCGGCGATCCAGCCAGCCGATCGGCCAGGGCTTGATGATATCGAACACCCGGAACGCCACAAAGCCGGCCAACGCCCCCCAGGGAGTGATCGGCACAGCAATCATGGTAATCAGCAGGCCGGCGATCTCGTCCCAGACAATCCCCGGGTGATCGTGCACGTGCATATCGTCAGAGGTCTTGCCGCACAGATAGGGCCCCACGGCGATCACCGCAGCCGTCACCGCCAGGTAGCCCCACAGGGGTAGCTGGGCACACAGCCACCAGATTGGCATGGCCGCCACTGTGCCAAAAGTGCCCGGCGCGATCGGAGCCAGCCCGGAGCCGAAGCCAAAGGCCAGGAAATGCACCGGGTTACGCATACTGGGGCGTTGAAATTCCATGGTATTCCTCTCAGGCTCTGTCTCGGCAATCTCTGTGATTTTTGTCTTGTTAGCGTGCCGCTTGTTGCGTGCTGCGTGCAGGCGTCTCTCGTTAAAAATGCTGCCAGCCGGCCACTGTCAGGGCACCCACCGCCCCGTTTCTCTGACGCAAACGAATACCTGGCTGGGCGTCCACCTGCCCCAGGCAATAGCACCCTCCGGGCATCGATTGCGCGGCCGGCAGGGTAAACAATAGCAGATAGTCATCGCCGCCCTGCAGCTGCAAGGCCCGCTGCTTATCCGCACTGCAACCGGCCAGCACGGGAGGATCGTCCGGCAAGGCCGCTTCATCAAGACACGCTCCCAGCCCCCCCGATGCCTGCAGGATATGGCTCAGATCCGCCAGCACCCCATCGGATATATCGATACAAGCACTGGCCTGGCCGCGCAGGGCCATGCCCAGCTCCCATTGCGGGCGGGGGCGCCGGAAATGCCCGATGGCAGGCCCGTGACGCTGGCCGGCTTGCCACTGCTCCAGCCCCAGCAGCCCGGCCCCGGTGACGCCCCCCAGGCAAATCTGGTCCCCCACCCGGGCCCCGTCGCGCCGCAACGCCAGCCCCGGCGGCACGGAGCCGGTGGCCTGAATGGAAACCGCCAGCGGGCCACGGGTAATATCGCCGCCTACCAGGCTGATTCCCGCCTGATCCGCCAGTTCAAACAGCCCCCGGGAAAACTCAGCCAGCCAGTCTTCATTTACTTCCGGCAGGGTCAGCGAAAGCAGAAACCAGAGCGGATTTGCACCCATGGCGGCCAGGTCAGAAAGATTCACCGCCAGACAGCGGTAGCCCACATCCGCCGGCGCCATATCTGCCGGAAAGTGCCGATCCACCAAACTGGTATCCTGGGTCATCACCAACTGTTGGCCGGCGGGAGGCACCAGCAAGGCGCCATCATCCCCGGGCCCCAACACCACGGACTCGCCCTGACGGTGATGGAAATACCGCCGAATCAGGGCGAATTCATCCAGGGGAGCAGGCGCGGGCTGCACTGACGGTTGCGAGAAATCGGCGGGATCAGTCATAACAGAAGCATAACGCGGCTTGCCGCCAGAACGCACGGTAAGCCAACGTTATCAGGAGATATCAGTCACGGGGACGGCGTTCCGACGCTTCCGCGTAACGCAGCTGGCGGGCCAGCTTGTCGAGCACCCCGTTAACGTATTTGAAGGAATCTTCCGCGCCAAACACCTTGGCCAGCTCGATGCCTTCATTGATAACCACCCGGTAGGGCACATCCTGGCGCTCTTTCAACTCGAAAGCGCCCAGTCGCAGAATCGCTTTTTCCACCTGCGACAACTCCTCCACCCGCCGATCCAGATACGGCGTGAGCAGTTCATCCAGGGCTTTAACCTGCCCCAGCACGCCGTGCAGCAAATCATGAAAATACTCACGATCTACCTTGGCAAAATCCTGGTTCGCCAAAAACTGGGCTTCAATATCGCTCACTGCCGCGCCGGCCAGCTGCCATTGGTACAGGGCCTGAAGAGTGAAACGCCGCGCCTTGCGACGGGCACTGGGGCTGCTTTGGCTCATAGTGTTCTCAACAAATAAAAGCGGCCCTCTCCCTGCGCCTCACCAATCAATGGGAAGGGCTGGAAAGAGGGCGGTGTCCGGCGTCAGGCGTTCTGCCTCAAGCGTACTCTTACAAGGCTTTAAACAGCGAAACCATTTCCAGTGCGCACAGAGCCGCTTCCGCGCCCTTGTTGCCGGCCTTGGTGCCAGAACGTTCGATGGCTTGCTCAATGGTGTCCACGGTCAACACGCCGAACGCCACCGGGATGCCGGTGCTGTTCTGAACGGAAGCAATCCCTTTGGCGGCTTCACCGGCCACGAACTCGAAGTGGGCGGTACCGCCGCGGATAACCGCGCCCAACGCAATCACCGCATCGTAACTACGCTTCTCGATAACCTTTTTCACGGCCACCGGCATTTCCCAGGCACCTGGCACCCGGATAATTTCGATATCGTCACGGCTTACTCCGTGACGCACCAATGCATCAACAGCACCGTCCAGCAGGGCCTCCACCACAAAGCTGTTAAAGCGCGCCACTACAATACCGTAACGGCCACCGACGTTGCTCAGGGTACCTTCGAGAGTCTTGATGTTTTGCATGTGTCTTGTCCTGATCGCTGGTCGCACCTGGCAAACCAGGAACTTCCAGTGGTTTCGATTAGCTGCCTGACGCCGGAAGCCCGATGCCCAACGCTGAGATCGAATGCGTCAGGCCTGAGGCGTCAGGCATCGGGCGTCTCATTCAACTATCCGCGTCCACGTACTCGGTGATTTCCAGGTCGAAACCACTCAGTGCATTGAACTTCATGGGGGAGCTGAGCAAACGCATTTTGCGTACGCCCAACGCCTTCAGAATCTGGGAGCCTGTGCCAATGTTCCGGTAGGCACGGGATTCGCCCTTGGGCTTGCCTGCGGTGCCACCGAAGAAGGCATCCAGGCGCTCCACGATATCGTTGGAGGCGTAATCCTGCCCCAGAATAATGACCACCCCGGCATCCGACTGGGAGACGGTTTCCAGAACCCGGTGCATGTTCCACCCGGTACGGCCATTCATCTTGGCGCTCATCAGGTCACGCAGCGGATCTACCTGGTGTACCCGTACTGTCACTTCTTCGTCTTCACTGATGTCACCTTTCACCAGCGCCACGTGGGTCAAGCCGTCCACGGTGTCGCGGAACGCCACCAGGCGAAAATCGCCGTACCAGGTATCCAGCTCGTGGTCGGACACCTGCTCGATGGTCTGTTCGTTCAGGGCGCGATACTGGATCAGGTCGGCGATGGTGCCGATCTTCAATTCGTGCTCTGCAGCGAACACTTCCAGGTCTTCCCGGCGCGCCATGGAGCCATCTTCGTTCATCACTTCGCAGATCACCCCGGACGGCTCACAACCGGCCAGCGCCGCCAGATCGCAGGACGCTTCGGTGTGACCGGCACGGCGCAGCACGCCACCCGGCTCCGCCATCAGCGGGAAGATGTGACCCGGCTGAACAATGTCATAGGCGCGGGCATTGCGGGCTACGGCCGCCTGCACGGTGCGGGCACGGTCGGCGGCAGAGATCCCGGTGGTCACCCCTTCGCGGGCTTCAATAGACACCGTGAACTTGGTGCCAAAACCACTGCCATTGCTCTGCACCATCAACGGCAGATCCAGCAACTCACAGCGCTCGCGGGACATGGGCATGCAGATCAAGCCACGGCCGTACTTGGCCATGAAGTTGATGGCTTCAGCAGTCACATGCTCCGCCGCCATCACCAAGTCGCCTTCGTTCTCCCTATCCTCATCGTCCATCAGAATAACCATCTTTCCCTGACGGATATCTTCGATCAGTTCTTCAATACTGTTGAGTTGCATAAAACCGCCTTCAGGCTGGCACGCAACACGCGACACGCCTGCATGATGCGTGTCTGCGTAATGCCTGCAGCGTTATTTCAAAAACCCGTTTTCCGCCAGGAACGCCATGGAAATCCCCTCGGAAGTGGGCTCGGCGGCCTTCTCTCCCAGGAGCAGACGTTCCAGATAGCGGGCTATGATATCAACTTCCAGGTTCACTGGCGTCCCCACCTGCCATTGGCCGATGGTGGTTACCTCCTGGGTGTGCGGAATAATGTTCAGGGAAAACACCGCTCCGGCCACACTGTTCACCGTCAGGCTGATGCCATCGACGGTGATTGAACCCTTGTGGGCAATGTACTTGGCCAGCTCCGCCGGTGCCTCGATATCGATACGCACCGAACGGGCATCCTGCTTCATCTCGACAATCTTGCCCAGGCCATCCACATGACCGCTGACCAGGTGGCCACCCAGTCGGGAGGACGGAGTCAGGGCTTTTTCCAGGTTCACCGTGCTGCCCACGCTGATTTGCGCCAGCGAGGTCAGCGACAGGGTTTCCCCGGATACATCCGCCTCAAAGGCACCACCAGGCAACGCGGTGGCGGTAAGGCATACGCCGTTCACTGCGATGGAGTCGCCCAGCTGCACATCGGAAAAGTCCAGCCCTTCGCTCTTGATCAGCAAGGTCACATCGCCGCCTTTCGGGGTCATGGCGGCCACCTTGCCCATGGATTCGATAATGCCGGTAAACATGGAAAACCTCTTGAATTCGGACGTCAGCAGCGGCGTTAATCAGGCAGGAACCAGCGTCAAACGCAGGTCATCGCCGATCTGGCGCACATCCTGCCAACGCAGCGCCACTTTCTCGCTCATGCTGGCCAGCTGGGGCAACCCCAGTAACGGGCGGGCCGATGAGCCCAGCAGGGTCGGTGCCATATAGACGATAATTTCGTCGAACAGGCCCTCACGGACAAAAGCACCGGCCAGCGTGGCGCCACATTCTACCAGCACTTCATTACATTCGCGCCGGTTCAATTCGATCAACAACTGCTGCAGGTCGATCCCGGAGCCAGAGGCCGGCAAGTGCATGACCTCAGCTCCGGCGGATTCCAGCGCATTCTGGCGCCCCGGGTGCTGTTCCCCAGCCACCAGCAGGCAATGCCCCGGCGCACTCACCACCGGCACATCCGGGGGCGTGCGCAGAGTTCTGTCCAGAATTACCCGCACAGGCTGGCGCACCCAGTCGCGGCCCGCCTGACTGTGTTCATCTGGGCGGCAATGATAGTCCGCCAGTGTCCATTGTGCCGGGCGCACCGTATAGGAAGGCCGGTCCGCCAGCACGGTCCCCACGCCGGTGATCACCGCCGAACTGCGTGCCCGCAGACGCTGCACATCTTCCCGCGCCGCCGGGCCGGTAATCCACTGGGACTCGCCACTGGCCATGGCGGTGCGGCCATCCACACTGGCGGCAATCTTGATGCGGATATAGGGCCGCTGGCGGGTCATCCGGGCAATAAACCCCGGATTCAACGCCCGTGCTTGTGTTTCCAGCAAGCCCGACGCCACCGCAATGCCCGCATCTGCCAGCCGTTGCAGCCCCTGCCCTGCCACCTGCGGGTTAGGGTCCTGCATCGCCGCTACCACGCGCACCACGCCGGCATCGACCAGCGCATCCGCGCAGGGGCCGGTACGACCGGTGTGAGAGCAAGGCTCCAGGGTGACATAAGCGGTGGCCCCTTGCGCCCGGTCACCCGCCGCCGCCAGCGCATGGCGCTCGGCATGAGGCTCGCCGGCACGAGCATGAAAACCCTCACCGACCACCGCGCCTTCACGCACCAGCACACAGCCGACCCGCGGATTCGGGTCCGTGGTGTACAGGCCATGGCGCGCCAGTTGCAGCGCCCGGCTCATAAACTGATAGTCGGTAGCAGAAAAGCTCATGATTCCTTCAGGTCTTCCAGCTTCTCACCGGGCTTGCCGCCAGCTTTTTTCAAGCGATCCACTTCAGCGGAAAACTCGGAAATATCCTGGAAGCTGCGGTACACCGATGCAAAGCGCACATAGGCCACATCGTCCAGCTGTTGCAGCTCTTCCATCACGAATTCGCCTAACTCCCGAGCCGGAAGCTCACGCTCGCCGGTGGCACGCAGACGGTGACAAATCCGGCTGATTGCGGCCTCCAGGTCTTCCATGCTCACCGGCCGCTTCTCCAGCGCCCGCAGCATACCCGCCCGCAACTTGGCTTCATCGAAGGGTTGGCGGGTGCCATCGGTCTTTACCAATCGCGGCATCACCAATTCTGCCGTTTCGAAGGTAGTAAAGCGCTCGGTACAACTCAAACACTCACGACGCCGCCGAATCTGCACCCCATCCGCAACCAGACGGGAGTCGATCACCTTGGTGTCCTGAGCAGAACAAAACGGGCAGTACATGGAGAACTCCGAAGATCAATTTCAAGTTGAAAGTGTAAGGTTGAAAAGGATTGCGCGCCATGACCACGGAAACGACGAAGCCGCGCCCCTCACGGGTACGCGGCTTCTCCGGCTGAAATTCACTGCGGCATAACCCGCGTTGCAACTTTCAACTTGCCACTTTCAACTCAACGCTCATAAACCGGCAAACGCGCACAGATTTCTTTGACCTTACCCTTCACGGTCTCGATCACTGATTCGTCACCCATGTTATCGAGGATGTCACAGATCCAGCCGGCCAGCGCCTTGGCGTCGGCTTCATCAAAGCCGCGACGGGTAATGGACGGGGAGCCGATACGCAGGCCGGACGTCACGAACGGGGAACGCGGGTCGTTGGGCACGGCATTCTTGTTGACGGTGATGTTGGCGCGGCCCAGGGCGGCGTCGGCATCTTTACCGGTGATGTCCTGCTTGATCAGGCTGAGCAGGAACAGGTGGTTTTCAGTGCCATTGGACACCACGTCAAAACCACGCTCGATGAACACCCCGGCCATGGCCTGGGCGTTCTTCACTACCTGCTGCTGGTAGCCTTTGAAATCACCCTGCATGGCTTCCTTGAAGCAGATTGCCTTGGCGGCAATCACGTGCTCCAGCGGGCCACCCTGGCCACCGGGGAACACGGCAGAGTTGATCTTCTTCTGAATGTCTTCGTTGGCCTTGCCCATGATCAGGCCGCCACGGGGACCACCCAGAGTCTTGTGGGTGGTGGTGGTGGTGATGTCGGCAATACCCACCGGGCTCGGGTAAACACCCGCAGCAACCAGACCGGCTACGTGAGCCATGTCCACCAGCAGGATCGCGCCCACTTCGTCGGCGATGTCACGGAAACGCTGCCAGTCGACAACCTGGGAGTAGGCAGAGAAACCCGCCACGATCATCTTCGGCTTGTGCTCACGGGCCAGGGAGGCCACCTGCTCGTAATCGATCAGGCCAGTCTCGTTGTCCAGGCCGTACTGGATAGCGTTGTAAGTCTTGCCGGAGAAGTTCGGCTTGGCGCCGTGGGTCAGGTGACCACCCGCATCCAGGCTCATGCCCAGCACGGTGTCGCCAGCCTTCAGCATGGCCATGTAAACCGCGCCATTGGCCTGAGAACCGGAGTGCGGCTGCACGTTGGCCCAGTCGGCACCAAACAGTTCGCAAGCGCGATCAATGGCCAGTTGCTCGACCACATCCACATTCTCGCAACCGCCATAGTAACGCTTGCCCGGGTAGCCTTCGGCGTACTTGTTGGTCAGTACGGAGCCCTGGGCTTCCATGACCCTTGGCGAGGCATAGTTTTCAGAGGCAATCAGCTCGATGTGCTCTTCCTGGCGGACTTCCTCAGCCTTGATAGCGGCCTGGATTTCAGGATCAAACTCGGCGATGGACATGGATTTCGGGAACATGGGCTACCCTACGGAGTCATTGGTGGATTCAGGGGCGCGTATTCTAACCAAATCCGGGGCCAATGGCACTTGAAGTCCGCTCATGGAAACCGGCCAGTCGTCTCATGGCGTCAGGCACCGGTTTTCTGGCGCCAATCCGGCCTTACGTCGCCCTATCAGGGGGCCCGCACTTTCACTCACGGCCGCTTTCCGTTAGCTTAGGCGCCAATCAAAGTACCCTCTGCCGGGGCCTGCAGCCAACCTGCACCGCGCGCCCCGCACATTAATACAGACTGCGGTCGGAGTTTATGAGCCAGTACATCTTCACCATGGACAAGGTGGGCAAGGTTGTCCCGCCCAAGAAACACATTCTGAAGAACATCTCCCTGTCGTTCTTTCCTGGCGCCAAGATCGGCGTACTGGGCCTGAACGGCTCCGGTAAATCCACACTGCTGCGCATCATGGCCGGCGTGGACAAGGATTATCTGGGTGAGGCACGGCCGCAGCCGGGCACCAATATCGGTTACCTGCCCCAGGAACCGGAGCTGGACCCGGAAAAGAATGTCCGCGAGATCGTCGAAGAAGCGGTGGCAGATATCCGTAACGCCCAGCAGCGCCTGGAAGAAGTCTACGAAGCCTATGCGGCAGAAGACGCGGATTTCGACAAGCTGGCCGCCGAACAGGCCAAGCTGGAAGACATTATCGAAGCCAGCGACGCCCACAACCTTGAGCGCAAACTGGAAATCGCCGCCGACGCCCTGCGCCTGCCGCCCTGGGATGCCAGCGTAAAAACCCTGTCCGGCGGTGAACGTCGCCGGGTCGCTCTGTGCCGGCTGGTAATGAGCGCGCCGGACATGCTGCTGCTGGATGAGCCGACTAACCACCTGGACGCAGAGTCCGTGGCCTGGCTGGAGCGTTTCCTGCACGAATTCCCCGGCACCGTGGTGGCGGTAACCCACGATCGCTACTTCCTGGATAATTCCTGTGAGTGGATTCTGGAACTGGATCGCGGCGAAGGCATTCCCTGGCAGGGCAACTATTCCTCCTGGCTGGAGCAGAAAGAACAGCGTCTGGAACAGGAAGCGAAGAGCGAGTCGGCCCACCGCAAAACGGTGGAGAAGGAACTGGAATGGGTACGCCAGAACCCGAAAGGCCGCCGCGCCAAGAACAAGGCCCGTGTGTCTGCGTTCGAAGAGCTGGCCAGCCAGGAATTCCAGAAACGCAACGAAACCCAGGAATTGTACATCCCGCCGGGTGAGCGTCTTGGCGAGCAGGTTTTTGAAATCAAGAATGTGGCCAAGCAATTCGACCACAAGCTGCTCTACGAAGATCTGGATTTCCAGATCCCCCGTGGTGCTATCGTCGGCATCATCGGCCCCAACGGTGCCGGTAAAACCACCCTGTTCCGCATGCTGGCCGGCCAGGAAACCCCGGACAGCGGCGAGATCGTCACTGGTGACACTGTGCAGATGGCCTACGTGGACCAGAGCCGTGAAGACCTGGACAGCAACAAGACGGTCTGGGAAGAAGTGTCCGACGGCAACGACATCCTGCGTATCGGCAACTATGAAGTGCCCAGCCGCGCTTATCTGGGCCGGTTCAATTTCAAAGGCGGCGATCAACAGAAGCGTGTCGGCGACCTGTCCGGCGGTGAACGTAACCGTTTACACCTGGCCAAGCTGCTCAAGCAGGGCGCCAACGTACTGCTGCTCGATGAGCCCACCAACGACCTGGACGTGGAAACCCTGCGCGCACTGGAAGAGGCCCTGCTGGCGTTCCCCGGCTGCGCCATCGTGATTTCGCACGATCGCTGGTTCCTGGACCGCGTCGCCACCCACATTCTCTCTTTCGAGGGGGATGCCCGGGTAGAATGGTTCGAAGGCTCCTACACCGAGTATGAAGAATACAAACGCAAGCAGCTGGGCGATGCAGCCCTGCAGCCCAAGCGCATGAAGTACAAGCGAATCGAAGTCTGATTCGCACAGGATAACGCCGGCACAGGAAAGGCGAGCCGGTACGGGGACGCAACAGGGACGACAGCATGAACGAAAGACGGCGGGCCAATCGGGTGGACTTCGACGGGGAAGCCACCCTGGTTTTCCAGCAGGATAACCACCCCGTGTCACTGGACGACATTTCCGTCATGGGCGCACGACTCAACAGCAGCACCCCGCTCACGCTGCCCGCTGCGTCCCGGGTTATCCTGATCATTACCCTGGAAGATTCCGATATCACACTGACCCTTCCGGCAAAAATGCAACGCCAGGAAGGCTTGGAGATCGGCATCATGTTTGATCGCCCATCTGTGGATGACATGCAGCATCTTCGCCGCATTGTCATGCTGCATCAGGGCGACGACGGCGAAGATGACCCCGCCAGCCTGCTGACCCCGGAGACCTGACACCTTGGACCCGACCCTGGAAAGCCCGGAATTCATTGAACGCCTGCGCCAGGGAGACCGGGCAGCCTTTGGCCAACTGGTTAAAGGCCACCACAACATGTTGCTGGCCACGGCCCGCACCATGCTGTCAGCAGCTGATGCTGAAGAAGCCGTGCAGGATGGCTGGATCGCCGCCCACCGCGCTATCGGCAAGTTCGAAGGCCGCAGCCTGCTGCGCACCTGGCTTACCCGCATCGTCATCAACCAGGCACGGATGATGCTGCGCAAAGGCGGCCGGGAAATTCAGTTTGATCCCACCGATGAGCAAGATGCCCTGGCCCACCGCTTTCGTGACGGCGGGCACTGGGACCACCCGCCACAGCACTGGGACCTGAGCGGCCCGGATGCCCTGCTCACCCGCGACGAGCTACGCCACTGCATGGAAAAGACCCTGGGAAAAATGCCGGACAATCAGCGCCTGGTGCTGGAACTGCGAGACCTGCAAGGCATGGATTTCGATGACATCTGTAACATGCTGGACGTGAGTGCATCGAATGTCCGTGTGCTGTTACACCGGGCCCGCGCAAGGCTGTTCGAACTGGTGGATCATTTTCAGGAGACAGGCGAATGTTGAAGTGCAAACACGTCGTCGTAAAAGCTGACGCCCTCGTGGACGGCGCCCCGCTGACCAGGCGGGAGCGCTTTGCCCTGCGCCTGCATCTGCTGATGTGCCACCACTGTCGTCGTTATGTGCGCCAGTTACGTGCGCTGCTGAACACGCTACCCCGCAACCCGGATAGCCTCGATGATGCTCGTACCCGGGAAATTCTGGACAAGCTCAACGCCCCACAGGAACGCTGACACGGTGTCGAGGTCCCTGTAACAGTGATTGCAATTGCCATTGCGGCGTCTCAACCCCAACCCTCAGGCTGATTATGGAACGAAAACTCGCTCTCTCATTGTTATTGTTACGGCTCGGTGTCTTTATCGTCATGCTGATGTGGACCCTGGACAAATTCATCAATCCCGGCCACACCAGCAAGATTTTCGCCAAATTTTATGGAATGGAAGGGCTCGAAGGCTCCGTCCTCACCATACTGGCCTGCCTGCAACTTATCGTCGTATTAGCCTTTGCTGCCGGCGCCCTGCGTCGCTACAGCTACGGCATCATCCTGCTCATGCATGCCGGCTCCACCTTCTCTTCCTGGCAGCAATACCTGGACCCGTTCAATCACCTGCTGTTCTTCGCCGCCTGGCCCATGCTGGCCGCCTGCGTTGCCCTGTATGTGCTGCGCGATCAGGACACCCTGCTCAGCATTGATGGCCGCAAAAGCAAAGCATAAAGGCACTCCCCTCTGCGCAGGCTAATACTGCGCAGAGGCACTATGCGGCGAAAGCCTTTCATGCAAGCGGGGTTCAGAGACTAGCCTGCCTCCCCCGCACAATAAGCCGCGGTAATCGGGTGCGCAGGATTCTCGAAGACCTGTTCGCAGCCGTTGGATTCCACCACACAACCACACTGCCCCTCCAGCCAACAGACCGTCACGCTATCCGCCAGACGCCGGGCCTGGGCCAGATTGTGGGTCACCATCAGGATCGTATAGCGCCCTTTCAGCGAACGAATCAACGCCTCAACCACCCGGGAGGAAACCGGATCCAGCGCGGAACAAGGCTCATCCAGCAACAACACTTGCGGCTCCAGCACCAGGGCCCGGGCAATACATAATCGCTGCTGCTGCCCACCGGACAACCCCAACGCTGGCTGGGAAAGTCGCTCCTTCACCTCTTCCCACAGCCCAACATCGCGCAGCGCCTGTTCAGCACGGGCACGCCGCTGGCCCCGGGGAACACGGTGCTCCGCCAATGGGAACAGCAAGTTGTCGATGATGGATAGCGGAAAGGGATTGGGCTGCTGAAACACCATGCCCACCTGCCGACGCAACACCGTCAGGTCGTGGCGTTGCCGAACATCCTCCCCATCAAGCCATATTCGGCCGCCCACCCGACAGCCGCTGACCCCATCGCTCATGCGATTAATGGACCCAAGAAGACTGCTCTTGCCGCAGCCACTGGGGCCCACCAGCGCCATCAACTCACCCGGCTGCACCTGCAAGGACGCATCACTGATCGCCACTTGCTCACCATAAGCGACAGACACGGATTCCAGCACCAGCGACGGCGCCCGGTGCGTTCGTTGCTCACTCATAGCCGATCACTCATACCAAAGCCTCTGTCATGGGCTGGCGCAGCACTCGCCGCACCAACAGATTCAGCACTACCAGCAGGGCCACCAACACCACTGCTGTGGCCGCTGCCCGTGGCATGCCACCGGGCACATTCATGGCCAAATCGTAAATATGCACACTCAGGGTTCGCCCGGAATCAAACAGGGAGTCAGGACGGCGCAGCACGTAGCCGGCGGTAAACAACAGCACCGCCGTTTCCGCCAGCGCCCGCCCGGCACTGAGAATAATGCCCACCGCAATACCCGGCGCCGCGCAGGGCAGCAGAATCCGGCGTACCCAGCCCCAACGACTCAGCGCCAGCGCATCCCGGGCCTGGCGATACCCCATTGGCACCGCACGCATGGCCTGTTCGGCACTACGAATCATCAGCGGCAAGACCATTAGTGACAGGGCCAGGGCGCCACTGAGAATGGAAAACCCCAAGCCCAGCGTGATGGCAAAAAACTGGTAACCAAACAGCCCGTAGACAATCGATGGCACCGCCGCCAACATATCCAGCACCCCACCCAGCCATTGCGCGCGGCGGCTATCCGCCGGCAGCGATTCGCTCAAATACAGCGCGCAGCCAAGGCCCACCGGCACGGCTACCAGCAGACACAAGGCCAGAATCCACCCGGTGCTGATCAACAGCGCAGCAATACCGCCACTGCGACCGGCCCGGCCCGGGTCCTCCAACAGAAACCCCATACTCAGCACATCGGCACTTTGCTGCCAGAGCGCCATCACCATCAACGCCACCGGCACCATCACCAGTGCAAGTAACACCCAACCGGTCAGCCAGGCCATACGATCAGCCATGGGAGACTCCTCGCAATCGCCAACTGGCCATCAATAACAGCCCGGTCACGGCAATCAGCAGCAAGCCACTGGCAAACAGCGCCACGCGGTGGTCACCGGTGGCGTAAGCCATCTCCAGAGCGATATTGGCAGTCAGCGTGCGCACTGGGGCAAACACCGAATCCGGCCATTGCACCACATTGCCACACACCATCAGCACCGCCATGGTTTCCCCCAGCGCCCGCCCGAACTGCAACACCACACCGCCCACAATCCCGGGCGCCGCGCGGGGCAACAGCACCCGCCGCAGCATCCCCACCCGGGACAACGCCAACGCCTCACCGGCGCGCTGATAGCGCAACGGTAACTGCCCAAGCGCTGCGTCCGTCACCAACAACGCCAACGGCACAATCATCAGCGCCAGCACCAGCGAACCGGCCAACCAGGAAGCCCCAGGCGGTACCCACTGATTGATCCAGGGCACCAGCACCAACATGCCCCACAGCCCATACACCACAGAGGGGATGCCGGCCATCAGCTCCACACCGGCCAGCACCGGGCGGCGCAGCCGAGGCGCAAAATAGCGCAGCCAGGCGGCCAGCAAGACCGCCACCGGAGCTGCCAGCACCAATGCCAGCACACTGACGAAAAGCGACCCGGCAATCATCGGCGCCATTCCGTATTCGCCCTGCCCAGGCTGCCAGGTGCTTTGCCATATCCCCGCGCCTTCATTGATCAGAAACGGCAATGCCCGCACCAGTAGCACCACCACAATACCGCCGAGCACCAGTGCCGCCAGCAACCCGCACAGGCGCAGCGCCAGCCCCAGCAGGCGATCACTCAGCGGCAGGGAGGAAGTAGTAATCATGGTAGACATCCGCCATGTCTGTACGGGTTACAAAGGCCAGAAAGTCGGCCACCGGTTGCGATATCTCGCCATGGGTCACCAGATTCAACTCGCGGACCAGGGGGTAACCTCCCTGCGCCAGTGCGTCCAGGGACGCAGGCTTTCCTTCCAGCGGCAGCAACCGGATAGCCGTGCCATTGTCAGCTTCATAAATCGCTGTACCGATGGACACATAGCCAATGGCAAAAGGATCCCCCGCCACCGCCTTGATGCCCTGCTGATTTTCGCCAATCACCCGGTCCGGCCGGACCTGGCTGTTTTCCAGTTGAAAATGGGCGAGGAAAAGCTCCTGGGTGGATCGCCCCTGCGCCTTGTGAACAACGGTAATGGGCCTGCCTTCGGTTGATCCAGCGTCCCAGCGCTGCACCTTGCCGGTGTAGATGGCGCGAATCTGGTCATCATTGAGCGCCACTACCGGATTGTCGCGATGAACGATAATGGCAATACCATCGCGCCCGATCAGGTGCCCATCCAGATCCTGTTCATCCGCTTTCAGCGCGCGGCTCACCATGCCCAGATCCGCCAGCCCCTGGCGAACATCGCCAATACCCCGCCCGGACCCGCCACTCTGCACATCCACCTGCACGCCGGTTTCAGTTTCATAGCGTTCCGCCAACTCCGCCATCAGCGGCGCAATCGTGCTGGAACCGGTAACGGTTAACGTACTGCCAGACTCTCCGCACCCCACCAGAAAGAGCACAATCACAGCCCCTCCCAACCACCTCAATACAAACTGCACGGCTTTCTCCTTCCTGGCTGCCCGCTGTCTTCACGTTACCCGCGGCACTTTGATGCAACACTCATGGAACTATTACATTGATGAGCGTCTTATTGGTCTCATTACTCCCAAACACACGAAAGATTCCATCAGCACTGTAACCTGCAGCGATTTGCTGCATCCTATTATTACCCTAACAGCTTGATACTCAGGAGAGTCAGCAATGCGTGAAGACGTGCAGGATTATTACGGCAAACAACTGCATTCCAGTGCAGACCTGCAGACCAATGCCTGCTGTGATCAAGCGCCGCCGGAACACCTTAAGCCCTTGCTTGCACAACTCCATGATGAAGTGGTTAGTCGCTACTATGGCTGCGGTCTGGTTGCCCCCGAGCAACTGGAAGGGATGCGTATTCTGGATCTGGGCTCTGGCTCCGGCCGTGACGTCTATCTGCTTTCAGCACTGGTTGGGGAGCACGGCGAGGTGGTTGGCGTGGACATGACCGACGAACAATTGGCGGTAGCCAATCGCCACCTCGACTATCACCGTGACGCTTTTGGTTACGCCAACAGCAATGTGCTTTTTTTGAAAGGCTATATCGAAGAACTCGACCAACTGGACTTGCAGGACGGCTACTTCGATATCGTCATCTCCAACTGTGTCATCAACCTGAGCACCGACAAGACCAAGGTCATCACCGACGTAAAACGCCTGCTAAAACCCGGCGGCGAGTTCTTTTTTTCCGATGTTTATGCAGACCGTCGTATTCCTGCCTCTCTGGCCAACGACCCGGTCTTGTACGGAGAGTGCCTATCTGGCGCCCTGTACTGGAATGACTTCATCAACCTTAGCAAACGCTGCGGTTTTGCCGACCCGAGACTGGTGGAATCCCGTCCATTAACCATTGAAAATCCGACCATCGAAAAAACGCTGGGCAACATCCGCTTTTATTCGGCCACCTACCGGCTTTTCAATATCGATACGCTGGAACCAGCCTGCGAGGATTACGGTCAGGCAGTCATCTACAAAGGCAGCCTTAAAAACAGCCCAGACCGCTTTGTACTGGACGACCATCACGTCATTGAGGCCGGAAAAGTCTTCCCGGTTTGTGGCAACACCTGGCTGATGCTGGAGAAAAGCCGCTTCGTTGAACACTTTGAATTTATCGGCAACTTTGCAACCCATTACGGTATCTTCGAAGGCTGCGGGCTGAACGTGCCATTTGCCAAGGCAGGAAATAACGATTCGACTGGCGCCTGCTGTTGATCACTGATCGCTGCACCGTAATATTCCGTCCGTCCGAACATCAAAACCGTACAAACTATTGTTTCTTTTTTATTCATCCATGTACCACCAACAGGACCTGACATGAGCATCAAGAAAGGCCTACTTTTTGCCATCCTCGCCGCGCTGATTGCCAGCTACTTTGTGTTTGATCTGGGCCAGTATTTCAGCCTCGGTTATATCAAGGAGCAGCAAAGTGCTTTTGATGCCCTGTATCAGGGCAACCCTGCACTGATCCTTGGCGGCTTTTTCTTGCTGTATGTCATTGTCACGGCACTCAGCCTGCCCGGCGCCGCCATTATGACACTGGCCGCCGGCGCCCTGTTCGGTTTCTGGATTGCCCTGGCACTGGTCTCCTTTGCCTCCTCAGCCGGTGCCACCCTGGCGTTCCTTGCGTCCCGCTTCCTGTTCCACGACGCAGTACAAAACCGCTTTGGTGAGCGACTGAAAAAACTTAACGAGGGAGTCAAAAAAGAAGGCGCATTTTATCTTTTCACGTTGCGTCTGGTGCCTGTTGTTCCCTTTTTTATCATCAACCTGGTCATGGGCTTAACCCCACTCAAAGCGCGGACCTTTTACTGGGTCAGCCAGGTTGGCATGCTGGCCGGCACGGCGGTCTATGTGAACGCCGGCACCCAGCTTGGCCAGATCGACAGCCTCAAAGGGTTGCTGTCTGTAGAGCTGATCGGCGCCTTTGTGTTGCTCGGTATATTCCCCTGGATCGCCAAAGCGATTATGGCTCGCCTGCAGTCACGAAAAGTCTATAAAGGCTGGAAGAAACCGAAACAGTTCGACCGCAACCTGATCGTTATTGGCGCAGGCTCCGGCGGCCTGGTGAGCGCCTACATCGCCGCCACGGTTAAAGCCAAAGTGACCCTGATCGAAAAACACAAAATGGGCGGCGACTGCCTGAACACTGGCTGCGTGCCGTCCAAGGCTTTGATCAAGAGTGCCCGTGTGGCTTTTTATGAAAAGCAGGCGGAGAAATTCGGCTTCGACAGCATTCGCAACGATTTCCGTTTCCGCACACTAATGGAAAGAGTTCACACCATTATCAATAAAATCGAACCCCATGATTCTGTGGAGCGTTACAGCGAACTGGGTGTAGACTGCCGTTACGGAGAGGCCACCTTTGTCTCACCATGGGAAGTGGAAATCCGTAACGGCGATCACCGCGAACGGCTGACCGCACGCAGTATTATTATCGCCACCGGTGCCCAGCCATTTATTCCGCCAGTGCCCGGCATTGAAGATATGGAGGCCCTCACCTCCGACACGCTGTGGAGCATTGAAGAACAACCCCAGCGCCTTGTGGTGCTGGGTGGCGGCCCCATTGGCTGTGAGCTGTCGCAAACCTTTGCTCGCCTGGGCAGCCAGGTGACGCAAGTCCAGAAAGGCCCACGCTTGATGCCCCGCGAAGATGAAGACGCTGCAGCCCTGGTTACTACCGCCCTGCAAGAAAGCGGGGTAACGGTACTGGTCGACCACACTACCGTACGCTTCACCCGGGAAGACGGTGAAAAAGTGCTGTATGTCAGCGGTGACGGGCAAGAAAAGCGGATCGCTTTCGATACGCTGCTGCTGGCCGTGGGCCGCAAGGCCAACACCGCCGGACTGGGACTGGAAACATTGAAACTGCCCACCAATGACAACGGCACCATCACCGTCAACGATCACCTTCAAAGCCGCTTCCCGAACATTTATGCCTGCGGTGATGTGGCTGGCCCTTACCAGTTTACCCATACTGCCTCGCACCAGGCATGGTATGCCTCGGTCAATGCGCTGTTTGGTTTTGCCAAAAAGTTCAAGGTGGATTACCGGGTGATCCCCTGGTGCACCTTTACCGATCCGGAGGTAGCCCGGGTCGGGCTGAATGAACAGGAAGCCAACGAGCAGGGTATTGAGTATGAGGTCACCCGCTACGGCATCGACGACCTGGATCGGGCCATCGCCGAAAGTGCCGACCTGGGGTTTGTAAAAGTACTTACTGCCCAGGGCAGCGACCGGATTCTTGGCGTCACCATTGTTGGCCAGCACGCCGGCGAACTGATTGCCGAATACGTACTGGCCATGAAGTACAAGCTGGGTCTGAACAAGATACTCGGCACCATCCATATCTACCCGACCATGGCAGAAGCCAACAAGTTTGCCGCCGGAGAGTGGAAAAAAGCCCGCAAGCCAGAGGGATTGTTGCGCTGGGTAGAGCGTCTCCACGAAATCCGGCGCTAATCACCGCCACACAATTGACAATTATTCTCATTATCATTACGGTGCACGGCCGTCCTACCTCCAAGATATTTACAAGGAGAGCGCCGTGCTTCGCTTTTGCCGTTATGGCTTGCCTATATCGCTTCTGTCCCTTGCGTGTTCCCCATTTGCCTTGGCCGAAGACGCCTCTGGCAGCCATGAACTGGGCCAGATTACCGTCTCTGCAACCCGGGCTCACTCCACAGTTGATGAGACACCGCAGAAGGTCCTCATCATCACCCGTGAAGAAATCGAAGAGCAGCTGGCCATCAGTAGCGATCCGGGCCAAGTGCTCAGCAACCTGATTCCCTCCTATTCCCCCAGCCGCCAGAAGCTTTCCAATGCAGGGGAAAGCTTCCGTGGCCGCTCACCGTTGTTCATGATTGATGGGGTACCGCAAAGCAACCCGCTACGAGACAGTGCCCGCGACAGCTATACGATCGACCTGTCCATGGTGGAGCGCATCGAAGTCATTTATGGCGCCAGTGCCGAGCATGGGCTGGGCGCCACCGGCGGTATCATCAACTACATTACTCGCCGTGCCGACACCGGCACCATCAATCAGGAAGCCTCCGTCAGCCTGACGTCTGACGATGATTTTGATTCCGATGGTCAGGGCCACAAAGTGGACTACAGCATCAGTGGCCAGAAAGGCGACTGGGATTACCTGGGCGCTATCAGCCAGCAAAAGCGTGGCGTTTTCTATGACGGTGACGACCAGCTTGTCGGCATCGCCTACCCCGGCGAACTGCAGAACTCTACCAGTTTTGACGTGATGGGCCGGGTCGGCTACTGGATTGACGACAACCAGAACGTTGAACTGATGCTCAATCACTTCGAGTTGGAAGGCGAAGGCGATTATGTGCCGGTACCCGGCAATCGGGATGAAGGCATCCCCACCCGAGCGCGCCCAGGCGACCCTGTAGGCGACCCGGGCTTCAACAAGGTGACCACCGCCAGCTTCTCCTACAGCCATGCAGACTGGTTTGGCAACAAGGCGGACGTGCAATTGTACAGCCAGCAGTTCCGCGCCCAGTTTGCCACCACCCCGTTCTTCCCTTACGTGGACAGTGCCGGGAATGATCAGCTCGACCAGACCCGCAATGAATCGGACAAGGTTGGCGCCAAATTCACCCTGACCCGCAACGGCCTGCTCAACGACCGACTGGGCATCACCACCGGTCTGGATCTGCTGCAGGACGAAACCAACCAGGATCTGGTGCATACCGGTCGCACTTATGTGCCGGAAACCCAGTACCGCAACTACGCGCCCTTCCTGCAAGGCCGCTTCAAGCTCACCGACAAACTCAACCTGAATGCCGGTGCCCGCTATGAAAAAGCCGAGCTGAAAGTAGACACTTACTCCACCATCGACCGGACCAACGTGGTTAATGACAACGTGGTCGTGGAAGGCGGCAATCCGGACTTCAGCGAAACCCTGTACAACGCCGGGCTGGTATACCAGCTAACAAGCTGGGCACAGCTCTACGGCAGCTACTCGGAAGGGTTTGGTATGCCCGATGTGGGCCGCGTATTGCGTGGCATCAACACCCCCGGGCAGGACGTAGATACCCTGCTGGATCTACAGCCTATCGTTACCGACAACCAGGAAATTGGTGGGCGCTTCAACTGGGCACGCTACGGGTTTGAAGTGAGCTACTACGAGTCCAACTCGGATCTGGGCGAGCGCCTCACCTTCAACAGCGCCACCGGCACCTTCGAAGGCAGCCGGGAGAAAACCGAAATTCAGGGCGTGGAAGTGTCCGGGCACATGCAGATTAACGACGCCCACCGCGTCAAACTGTCCTATTCCCATGAGGATGGTGAATCGGACACCGATGGCAACGGCGTTGTCGATACCGAACTGAGCGGCCTGAGCATTGCACCCGACACGGTACAGATGAGCTGGAATGCCGGCTGGAACAGCACCGTCTCATCCTACCTGCAAGTCAGCCACTTCTTCAGCCGGGGCTTTGATGACCCGGATCTGGATTTTGACGGCTACAGCCTGGTCGACGCCATGCTCAGTTACAAACTGCCCGCGGGTAAACTGGATCTGGGTATTGAGAACCTGACGGATGAAGATTACTTCACCTACTACTCCCAGGCCGCCCGCGTGAGTGACGAGTACAACTTCAAGGGGCGTGGTCGCACCTACACCCTGGGGTATAGCGTAGATTTCTAGCCTCATCGGCACGGGCTCTACCGCAGCCCGTGCCCTCCCCATTAAAAGAACCACGCTGCCGGCGCCACCAAAACGATATTGACAATCATTCCCGCCAACCTTAGCTTTCAACGCCTGAATTTACATTGCTTACAATAAGGAGAGCCCCCGTGCTCCGTACTTACTTTATTGGCTTGCCTGTCTCATTGTTCACGCTTGCTGCTTCACCACTTGCCATCGCGGAGTCGGACGCTAACGAACTGGGGGCCATTACGGTTTCCGCCACTCGCGCCAATAGCGAAGTTGGCAAGACCTCCCAAAAAGTTACCGTCATTACCCGCGACGAAATTGATGAGCAATTGCGCATCACTTCTGATCAGTCCCAGGTACTCAGCAACCTGATTCCGTCATACACACCCAGCCGTCAAAAGCTTAGCAACTCAGGGGAAACATTCCGGGGACGCAATCCTCTCTTTCTCATCGACGGCATTCCGCAATCCAACCCCCTGCGCGACGGGTCACGTGATGGCTACACCATTGACCTGTCCATGGTTGAACGCATCGAGGTGATTTATGGCGCCAGCGCCGAACACGGGCTGGGAGCCACAGGCGGGATCATTAACTTTGTTACCCGTCGCCCGGAATCCGGCACCCTGAATCAGCATGTCGGCGTAAAAATGACCGCGCCCACCAATGACATCCATTCCAACAGCCTCGGATACAAAGTGGATTATCGCGCCGATGGCATCAAAGGGAACTGGGATTATCTTCTGGGCCTTAGCTACACCGATCGCGGCATGTTCTACGACGCTGAAAGCGAGCTCATTGGAGTGGACAACACCCAAGGGGACATCATGAACAGCGAAAGTCATGACATCTTCCTCAAGCTGGGGTACTGGATCAGCGATGAACAAAACGTAGAGCTCAGCATTAACCGTTTTTCCCTGGAAGGGAAACATGACTACGAAGCGGTGGACGGCAACTGGGTTAACGGCATCCCCACCACATCACGAAAAGGTGACCCGCAAGGCGATCCCGCCATGAATGAAGTACTGACCGTCGGGCTGAACTACACCCACAGCAATCTTGCCGGGAATCACTTTATTGCCCAGCTTTATAGCCAGAGCTTCAAGGCCCGTTACGGCGGTGGGGTCTTCGCTACCTTCCAGGATCCGGCCTATGGGACCAATGTCTACGACCAGTCCCAGAACGAATCCGACAAGATTGGCGGCAAACTGACCCTGTCCCGTGACGGCATGTTTAATAACCGCCTGAAGCTGACCACCGGCCTGGACCTGCTGCAGGACGAAACCACCCAGATCCTGGCACAGACCAATCGCGAATGGGTACCGGAAACCCAGTTCCGCAACATCGCGCCCTTCCTGCAGGCAGAAGTCAGCCCCATGCAACAACTGACCCTGAATGCCGGAGTGCGCTATGAATACGCGAAACTGAACGTGGACGATTTCACCACCCTGGCCTCCTACGGCAGCCAGCAAGTCGAAGGCGGCAGCCCGGATTTTGACGAAACCCTGCTCAATTACGGCCTGGTCTTCCAGGCCACCGAGAACGCGCAGTTGTTTGCCAACTACTCTGAAGGGTTCGGCATGCCCGATGTGGGCCGTGTTCTGCGAGGCATCAACCAGGCCAACCAGAGCGTGGAAGACTTCCTCGATCTGCAACCCATTGTGACCGACAACACCGAAATCGGTATCCGCCTGCATAACGGCGGCGCCCACTTTGAGCTCAGCCATTTCAGCTCCGATTCCGACCTGGGCCAACGACTGCAAAATAACGGCGGCATCTTCGAAGTCAGCCGTGAGCGAACCGAAATCCAGGGCATCGAGGCCGACGCAGGATGGCAAATCAATCCGGTGCACTACCTGAACGCCACTTATGCCCACATCAGCGGCAAGTTCGACAGTGATGATGACGGCACCGTAGACACCCGTCTGGATGGCCGCAATATCGCCCCTGACAGCATTCAGCTGCGCTGGCATGCCAAATGGACCAGCAAGCTGGATACCCAGCTTCAGGGGACTCACTACTTCAACAAGGATTTCGAAGGCGACACGAACGACTTCAGCTCCTACCAACTGGTTGACCTGTCTCTGGGATACGCGCTGCCCAAAGGCCAAGTCACTGCCGGCATCGAAAACCTGCTTAACGAGGATTACTTCAGCTACTTCTCGCAAACAGCCACCACCCGTGATGACCAGAACTTCAAGGGCCGTGGTCGTACCGTCACTCTGGGCTACAATCTGGACTTCTAGTAAGTCGCCCAGCTAGCTAACGGGCAGCCAATGGCTGCCCGTTTTATTTCCGAGCCTGATACTTTATGCGCAACCTGCTTTTCACTTTGCACAAATACACCGGCCTGATCACCGGACTGTTGCTGGTGGTTATCGGCCTCAGCGGCAGTTTGCTGGTCTTCCATGAGGGGCTGGACGAGTCGCTCAATCCGCAACTGATGACTCAGGGGAAAAGCACGCTTCCCCTTAACGACATCGTCGCCAACGCCGAAGCCGAGCTGGGCCGCAAAGCATTGCGTATCGAGCCGGCACAGGCCCCCGGCAGCCCCCACACCCTGCGCTTTTTTGCTCCACCGGGCGAACCCGGCCCGATTCAGGTCAGCGTCTCCCCCTATACCGGCGAGGTGCTTGCGATTCGCACCTGGGGCGATTACCTGATGACCTGGATCTACAGCCTGCATTACACCCTGCTGTCCGGCGAGATTGGCGAGATTGTAGTCGGTGTGCTCGGCCTGTGCCTGCTGGGATTCTGCCTGACCGGTGTTTATCTGTGGTGGCCCACCGGCAAGCGCAAGGGAAAGTGGCGCCGTAACCTGACCATAAAACGGGGCGCGGGCACCTATCGATTGCACTTTGACCTGCACCAGGTCATCGGCATCTATTTTCTCCCTGTACTGCTGGTGGTCGCCTTTTCCGGTGTCACCCTGATATTCCCGACACAAGTAGCGGCACTGGTGGATACGGTTCTGCCTCTGGAAAAACGGCCTTCGCCTTCGTCAACGCTCCCTGACACTCCCGGGGCCCCATCCCTTTCTCCTCAGCAATCACTGGATATCGCCCGCACCGTTTTCCCACAAGCCCCGCTGATTCGCCTGGATTTTCCCCGCAACGAAACCGGCAGCTACTCGCTGGCGTTCAACCGGGACGGAGAACCCTGGCAGCATTACGGTGCCAGTCGTATCTGGGTAGACCAATACAGTGGCGAGGTACTGGCGGTATGGGACGCCCCCAATGTGGCCGCCGGAAGCCAGTTCATGATCTGGCAATTCCCACTCCATAATGGTGATGCCCTGGGCATGCCGGGGCGCATCATCGTACTGATCAGCGGGCTGACGCCCCTGCTGTTCTTTATCACTGGCACCTACATGTGGTGGCAGAAACGCCAGTTACGCCTGCAGGCCCAACGCCGCAAGCTGGCACGACAACAGGCACGTTGACGCCCTGTTGTCACCCTTCCATGCTTAACTGAAAGCTGAAGACCACAAGGAGCCTCACATGCGTCAATGGATGTCCGCACTGGTGATCAGCCTGCTTCTGCTAAGCAGCCAGGTCATCGCGTTTGACCACAGCCGCTGGAACACATTGCTTCATCAGCATGTGCAACCGCAACGCGGCGGTGTTGCCACTGTCGTGGACTATGACGGGATCGCCGCGAACCGTGAGGCTCTGCAATCGTATCTGGATAGCCTTTCCGCGGCCACTCAAGGTGAGTTCAACAGCTTCGAACGCGATGAAAAACTCGCGTTCCTGATCAATGCCTACAACGCCTTTACGGTTGAGTTAATCCTTCAGGAAAACCAGCCTGACTCCATTCGTGATATCGGCACGCTCTTTTCCAGCCCCTGGGACAAGGCATTCTTTTCCTTGCTGGGGGAGTCCCGGACGCTGGATGAACTGGAACATGAAATGATTCGTGGCAATCCAGACCTGATGGACCCGCGTATTCATTTCGCTGTGAACTGCGCCTCCATCGGCTGCCCTGCCCTTCGCGCCACCGCCTACACCGGTGAGCAGCTGGAAGCCCAGCTGGAGGAAAGCACGACGCAATTTCTCAGCGACAAACAGCGCAATCGCTACAACAGCGAACAGGACACCCTGGAAGTCTCGAAGATTTTCGACTGGTATGAAGACGATTTTGAAGGCGCCGCCGGCAGCCTGTCCCATTACCTTCTGCAATACTCGGACACGCTGGGCATACCCGCCAATCGCCAAAAGGCACTGGACGGCGAGGACATGGAGGTGCAGTTTTTACCTTATGACTGGTCACTGAATACGCAGTAATCCAACCAGGCTCAGGAGGGACATGGCATGGACGCCTATCACGCAACCGCGATACATCGCCTGCACAGTATCTGGCTGTCGTTTCGCAACTTGCCTCACTGGCTGCAGGGCTGGGTCTTCCTCATTCTGATGCCACTCAACGGGGCCAGCCTGTTCTTTCTGGACACCTTCTCCGGCCAGGCCATCACGCTGGCTCTGTTTCTGGTTCTCGCCGTAAACCTGCCCCTGATGTGGCACCACCGCGGCATGAACAAAGACATGTCACTGGTGCACCTGCTGGCCTGGATTCCACTGGAAATCGCCCTGCTGGGGCAGCTGGCCGGGCGCTGGGGCGACGATCACCTGGCACCGGCACTATGGGGTTTCACCCTTGCGGTATTCATGGTCAACGCCATCAGCCTGTTCTTCGATGTAGTCGATGCCTGGTGCTGGGCCCAGGGCGATCGCCTGACCCTCCACCCGGATCACAGTTGATAGTTAACAGCGGCGCGGGTGTAGCGCCGTCATTTCATCAGGTGTTTAATCCCGCGCCGAGACTCTGGACGCGGCCTCAACCATCTAAAACAACGACAACGCTCAGTTCGCGAGCTGCCAACTGTCCACTATCAACTGTCAACTGATTACAGGTACTCCAGCGCCTCAGCCACATTGCTCACGCCGATAATCTCCACGCCGTCGGGCAGTTTTCTGGGCAGGTTCGCTTTGGGCACAATGGCTTTTTTGAAGCCGTGCTTCACCGCTTCGTAAAGCCGTTCCTGCCCTTGAGGAACGGGTCGAATTTCACCGGACAACCCCACCTCACCAAACACCACCAGCTCACGCTCCAGCGCCCGGTCCCGGAAGCTGGACACAATAGCCAGCACCTGGGCCAGGTCCGCGGCGGTTTCGGTGACTTTCACCCCGCCAACCACATTCATGAACACATCCTGATCGCCCACCTGAATACCGCCATGACGATGCAGAACGGCCAGCAACATAGCCAACCGGTTTCCCTCCAGCCCCACACAGATGCGCCTGGGGTTCCCAAAATGAGAGGCGTCCACCAACGCCTGCAGCTCTACCAGCAACGGCCGTGTACCTTCCCAGACCACGGTAACCAGCGAGCCCGAGGCAATCTCATCCGCCCTGTTGAGGAAAATAGCAGACGGGTTCTTCACTTCTTTCAGGCCCTCGCCGGTCATGGCGAACACACCCAGCTCGTTCACCGCACCGAAACGATTCTTCAGGCCACGCAAGGTACGAAAGCGGGAATCCGTAGAACCTTCCAGCATCAGTGAGCAATCAATCATATGCTCGAGCACCTTAGGGCCTGCCAGGGTACCGTCCTTGGTCACGTGCCCCACCAGCAGCAGCACGGTACCTGTCTGTTTGGCAAAACGGGTCAGGGCGGCGGCACATTCGCGCACCTGGGCCACACTGCCCGGTGCGGACTGCAACGCCGCCAGAAACATGACCTGGATGGAATCCACCACCAGGATGCGCGGCATTTCCTTACGAGCCAGTTCCAGAATCTGCTCCACATCCGTTTCCGCCGCCAGGCGAAGCTTTTCCTTGGGCAGCTTCAACCGGTCTGCACGCATGGCCACCTGGGACAGGGATTCCTCACCGGTGATATACAAGCAGCTTTGGCTGTCCGAGAGTTTGCACAATGTCTGCAATAACAAGGTGGATTTGCCTGCGCCGGGGTGCCCACCAATCAGAATGGCCGAGCCGGGCACCAACCCACCACCCAGCACGCGATCCAGCTCGCCCATGCCGGAACTGATGCGCGGCGTTTCCTCCAGAACAATATCGTTGAGATTCTGCACCTCTGACAGTTGCCCGGAAAAACCGCCGCGGCTGCCCGCTCCTTTTGACGAGGGCGTGGCGGGATCGTGAACGAATTCCTGCAAGGTATTCCAGGCATTGCATGCCGGACACTGCCCTTGCCATTTGGGAAAATCCGCTCCGCAATCCGTGCATACAAACGCGATTTTTTTCTTGGCCACAAACAAGTCCTTCTCGTGTATTGCTATCTACAAAGCTGCTGCAGGAACGTAGCGCAGCGGAGTAACGCACGGAGTGCGGCCCCAAAGGGTGAGCGCAGCGAAAATAACACCGCTTTAGGTGCGAATACGAGCGTTAGCGAGTTACAAGTAGAAAAAAGCGCAACCTTAATCTGCCGAGCCTGACAGGTTTGGTTTTCGAAACTCGCTTCTCGCAACTCGTAACTGTTTTGTTCGCACCTCAAGCGGTGCTCCTACAGCGGCCTTCGGATTAAACGACAATGCGCTCTGGCCGATCGGTAATCTGACAGAATAGTTCATAACTGATGGTGCCACAGGCGCGGGCCACGTCATCCACATCCACCACATCGCCCCACAGCTCCACTTCGTCGCCCACGCGGGCATCAAGCCCGGTCACGTCAACGGTAAGCATATCCATGGAAACGCGGCCCACCAATTCCGTGACAGCCCCGTTCACCGCCACCGGAGTGCCACTGGGGGCATGGCGCGGGTAACCATCGCCATAGCCCACAGCCACCACACCGACCTGACAGGGTTCGGCGGCAGTCCAGGTTGCGCCGTAGCCCACGCTTTCACCGGCCTCCACGGTATTAATGGCGATCAAACGGGCGGTGAACCGGTGGCTGACCGCCAAGCCCAGTTCGCTGGCCGTTTGCCAGTCGAAGGGAGACGAGCCGTACAGCATGATGCCAGGGCGCACTCGCTGCGCGCGGCTCTGAGGGTAACGCAGTAGCGCTGCCGAATTGGACGCCGACAACGGCAACATCAACTGCTCCGCTATCTGCCCGGCGACCAGCAACTGTTTCTCGGAATACGTATCCCGACTCACATCCGCACAGGCGAAATGGCTCATAACACCCACCGGTGCCATTCCCCCTGCCCGCAATTGCGCCGCTGCCTGCAGGGCGATGTCCGGACGAAAACCAAGACGGTTCATGCCCGTGTTCACTTTCAACCAGATGCGAACCGGGCAAGGGCTGGCCAGCAGCAAATCCACTTGCCACAGCGAGTGCACCACCACTTCAAGGGATAGCCGCTCCGCCTCCTTCAGCTCTTCGGCATCGAAGAAGCCTTCGGCCACAAGTATCGGCAAGGTCATGCCGTGTTCTCGCAGCGCACGCGCCTCTTCCACCAGCGCCACCCCCAGGCCCGACACGTTGTCGTGCATGGCATCCGCCGCCCTCAACAGGCCGTGCCCGTAGCCGTTGGCCTTGACCATGGCAAACACCTCAGCCCCATCAGCCAGCTGCCGGGCCAGGCGCGCATTATGAGCCAGCGCAGAAGGGCGAATTTCGATTCGGGTGCCTCGCATTAGAGCAGGCTCCCACGCTTGCACGCATCACGCAGCCACGCAAAAAATAAAGCACGCTGCGTTAACGAAAATACCTGGATACCCATGCTCGGCTTTTACCTATTCAGGTGCGCTTGCGTGTTGCATGTTGCGTGAAGCGTGCTGCATCACTATTCATCCCCTGCCGCCAGCTGGGCATAGTATTCCGGAGCCAGGTCATCGAAGCGGGTGAACTCGCCGCGGAAGGCCAGCCGCACGGTGCCGATAGGACCATTACGCTGCTTGCCGATAATGATCTCGGCCACACCGCGTTCGTTACTGTCCTTGTTGTACACCTCATCCCGATAAAGGAAGACGATCAAATCCGCATCCTGCTCAATCGCCCCGGATTCACGCAAATCCGACATTACCGGGCGCTTGTTGGGCCGTTGTTCCAAGGAACGGTTAAGCTGTGACAGGGCCAGCACCGGGCAATTCAGCTCCTTGGCGATCCCTTTCAGGGAGCGGGAAATTTCCGAGATTTCGTTGACCCGGTTTTCCACCCCCGGCACCTGCATCAGCTGCAGGTAATCGACCATGATCAGCCCCAGTTCGCCGCCACATTCGCGGGCCACCCGGCGGGCACGGGCGCGCATTTCCAGCGGACTCAGTGCCGGCGTGTCGTCGATAAAAAAGCGCTGCTCACTGAGCATGTGAATGGCAGAGGTGATACGCGGCCAGTCATCCTTTTCCAGATTACCGGAGCGGATGGCGCCCTGATTGATGCGCCCCAGTGAAGAAAGCATCCGCATGACGATGGATTCCGCCGGCATCTCCATGGAGAACACCAGGACAGGTTTGTTACTCTTGATCGCCACGTTTTCGCACAGGTTCATGGCGAAGGTGGTCTTACCCATGGAGGGTCGGCCGGCGACTACGATCATGTCGGCGGGCTGCAAGCCACCAGTCATTTTATCCAGCTCTTCAAAACCGGAGGTCAGGCCAGTGAGTGAGCTCTTGGTTTTGTACAGCTCATCAATGCGGTCCACCGCCTTTTTCAGCACCGACTTGATATTCTGCGGGCCATCCCCTTTTTTCTGTTGCTCGGCAATCTCGAAAATGGAGGACTCGGCCTCATCGAGAATTTCCAGGGATTTACGCCCTTCGGTATTAAACGCGCTATCCGCCACCTTGTGCGACACATTGATCAACTGCCGCAGGATGCTGCGCTCACGGACGATATCCGAATAGGCGGTAATGTTGGCCGCACTGGGCGTGTTACGGGCCAGTTCCGACAGATAGGTCATGCCGCCAATGGATTCGAGCTGCCCCAGGTTATTGAGCGCCTGGGAGACGGTGACCAGGTCACTGGGGTTTTCCTCTTCCACCAGCTGGGCAATCACGTCGAAAATCAGGCGGTGCTCCTTGCGGTAGAAATCCCGCGCGCCCACTCGCTCGGCCACATCATCCCAGGCGCTGTTATTGAGTAGCAAACCGCCCAGTACCGCCTGCTCCGCCTCCACCGAATTGGGAGGAATACGCAGGTTCTCAGGCAGGTGTTTGTCCAGCGACATAGGTTCGTTCATGGTGGCTTCCACAAGACCAGAAAATCAGTAACGAGTTTCGAGAAGCGAGTACCGAAAAGCACCGAAACCCGGCCTTTCGTAACTCGATACTCGCTTCTCGAAACTCAAAATCACTTTAACGAAAAAGGGCACTGCCCTTTCGGACAATGCCCTGATTCTGTCACCGCACCCCCGCAGGGGCAAACCGGTTGTCAGTTCTGTCGATTACTCGGCAGGAACCACAGCCAGTTTGATGGTCACAGTTACCTCGGCGTGCAACGCCAGGTCGATTTCGAACTCACCGGTGGTGCGCAGTGCACCGTGGGGCAGCTTCACTTCTGCTTTTTCCACGTCCACGCCAGTGGAAGAGGAAATGGCTTCCGCGATGTCGCGGGTACCCACAGAACCGAACAGCTTGCCTTCGTCGCCCGCTTTGGCGGCGATGGAAACTGCGGCTTCGTTCAGCTTCTCGGCGCGTTCCTGGGCAGCACCCAGCTGCTCTGCAGCGTGCTTTTCCAGCTCGGCACGACGCTGTTCCACTTCCGCCAGGTTGGCTTTGGTGGCAGGCAGCGCTTTGCCTTGCGGGATCAGGAAGTTACGGCCGTAACCGGAACGTACGTCTACAACTGCGCCCAAATCGCCCAGGTTCTTGATCGTTTCCAGCAGGATCACTTGCATGATGGTCCCCTCGGCTTAATTGTCGTGGCTGTCAGAGTACGGCAGCAGCGCCAGGAAGCGAGCCTGCTTGATAGCAGAGGCCAGCTGACGCTGGTAGCGTGCCTTGGTGCCGGTAATACGGCTGGGCACGATCTTGCCAGTCTCGGTGATGTAGGCTTTCAGGGTGTCGAGATCCTTGTAATCGATGTACTCAACACCTTCCGCGGTAAAGCGGCAGAACTTGCGGCGGCGATAAAAACGGGCCATTGGATAATCTCCTGTCGAATCCTTAGTTAAGGCTTTGCAGCGTTTGGGCAAGCAATTGCAAACGGTCCCGGGCGTCTCCCTTGTAACCGGCGCGACTGAGGCATCCGGTTACCTTGATTCGCTGACCCTCTTTCAGGCCCTGGGCCTGTTGGGTCATCCCACCCGCCAGAATCACGGCGATGCGGGCCTGGACTTCACGGGGATGTCCGTCTTCCAGTTGCCGGGAGCGATGTTCCAGCCAGACTCGCTGACGGGGCACTCCGGCTGGAGTCAGGGCCACCTTTTCCAAGGTGACGATCACACCAGTGAGTTCGCAGTGGTTGCTTTCCAAAATTAGCTGGCAGCCCCTTCCTTCTCGTCGTTCTTCGCCAGCGGCGACGGCTCGGTTACGGCGTTGTCGCGACGAATTACGAGGTGACGGATTACGGCATCGTTAAAGCGGAAAGTGTTTTCCAGCTCGCCCAGGGTCTCGCCGTCACATTCGATGTTCAGCATCACATAGTGAGCTTTGTGGATCTTGTTGATCGGGTAAGCCAGCTGACGACGGCCCCAATCTTCAACACGGTGGATAGTGCCTTTGCCATCGGTCACGATCGCGCTGTAGCGCTCGACCATGGCAGAGACCTGTTCGCTCTGGTCCGGGTGAACCAGGAACACAACTTCGTAATGACGCATGTTAGCTCCTTACGGTTGCGACGCCTCACGGCGCCAATTCAGCTTCCCGCCGTGATCATGATCAACGCACGGTGAAGCAAGGAGACCTGCATCCCCGCCCCGAGAAACCGGGGGAGACGCAGGAAGCGCGCGATTCTATCCCATTGCAGGGGGCAACCTCAAGGCATATCCATTGCCATCTGCCGGCGACGGACGTATGCTCAAATAAAACAAAACGCTACAAACGCTTACAAAAAGCGTCGTCAACCCCAAGCCCCTGAAAAGACAGGGGAAAACAACAACAATGGGATACGACAATGTACATCCGAGCCCTGGCCACCGGCCTGTGCGGTTTTTTATTGCTGACTCCAGTTCACGCCCAGGAGCCACCGCCCCCCTGTGGCAGCCCGGTGGCGGTGCCGGACAAACCGCTACTGGAAGACTACCCGGATTACAGCAATTTCCTGCTGCAGATCATGAAATACAAGCAGGCCCAGCGAGACCAGGCGGCCCACCGCAACGCCTGCCCCGACGACTACCAGCCCCAGCCCATGGCCAGCAGCGACCCGACCGTCATTGACGAACCGGAAACCCTGTCCAGCGCCTTGGCACGCACCGGCAAACTGGAGCAGATCGATTACCAGCGCAATCGCACCTGGTATAACCGCTCCACCTCGAAAAGTTTTGTGCTGCCCCCTCTCGGCGGCGACTCCCTGGCCAGCGAACGCATCCGTACCCTGCTGGCGAACGCAGGCTCTGATACACCACTATTCCTGCCCATGACCATTGTTGGCATGCAGCTCGACGGCATCAATGATGGCGGCGAAGCACAGCAACAAGAGGTCCAGTTCAGTTATGAGCTGCTTCCCAAGCAGGAGCGCCAAGCCAGCCGCGCAGCGTTTATTGCCAACACTCAGCAGCAATTCAGCGGCGTGTATCGCAGCGGCAATCTGCTCCTGTATCTGGATAACAGCGGCGAAACCTTACGTATAGAAGGCACCGCAGAGGGGAGATTGAGGTAACCATGGCCGGGTGCGTGCTGCCTACCTTCATTATGCTGATCAGTGTCATGATGCTGGCCCTGAACGGACAAGCACTGGCCGCCCAGGACGTGGGATCACCGCAGGAGGCGCTGGCCCGCGCGCTGGGACCGAGGCCGGAAATTCGCGACTACACGCGTCAGGACCGGTTCGTGACCGACCTGCTCGCCTGGCAGCGCCACAAAAGCGAACTGGAGGCCAAACTCGCCCGGGGGGAGTCCATTGCACCTCCTGCACCAGCGCCGCAGCCAAACTGGCACCATGTTACCGGCCCGGAAGACCTGGACACCGCCCTGCACAATGCGCAGGGCTACAAACAACCGAACTACCAGGAACCCATTCGCTACGACCGCACCACCCACCTGAGTTTTCCGCTGCCGCCATTGCCGCAACAGCAGCTGTCAGAGAAGGCATTGATCGGCGAACGCCCCGTGCCGGCAGACCCGGCCAAAGAAGAGATCCCTGAGGAATTACTGGAGGAGAATGCCCGCCTACAACGGGAAATGGCCGCCAGCCGGGCGAACTTGCCGCCGCCCGAACTTAACCGTCAGCATTTCGTCAGCCATTCTCAGCTACGCTGAGCCCTCACCTGAAACAACATCACACCAGTGGCCACCGACACATTGAGGCTCTGCACCTCTCCGGCCATGGGGATTTCCAGCAGCTGGTCGCACTTGTCACGGGTCAGACGCTTCAGCCCACTACCCTCGGCCCCCATGACAATTGCCAGTGATTCCGGGGGCCGAAAGGTAAACAAGGACTCACTTCGCTCTTCCAGAGCCGTGCCCACCACCCACACGCCGCGATCACGCAACTGATCCAGCAAACTGGCCAGATTACCGATTTCGTAATAGGCCAGGCTCTCCGCCGCGCCCACCGCGGTGCGACACGCCACCGGCGTCAGCCCTGCCGCATTGCGGCGCGGCACGATCACCGCCTGAACCCCGGCCGCATCCGCACTACGCAGGCAGGCACCCAGGTTATGCGGGTCGGTGACATTCTCCAGAATCAGCAACAGCGGGCTGGCCGGCTTGCCGTCCAGCCACTGCAGCAGGGCACTTTCGTCCGCCGGCCGACGAGGGCGGGCCCGCGCCACGATACCCTGATGCTGCGGCCCCGCGTGCTTTTCCAGCACCTCGCGGCGAGCCCGCTGCACGGCAATCCCGAAGTCCTTTGCCGCTTGTATCATGGCGGCAAGGCGCGGGTCATCCCGGTCTACCCGGGTGTCTTGTACAAACAGTTCCAACACCGCCTCCGGGCGATGCCGCAACAAGGCCTCCACCGCGTGAAAGCCGGAATACATCAAGGGTTTATTCATAACGACGCCTGCACGCTGGACGCACCACGCAAACACGCGATACGCAGTGGAGGTGAAATCAAAACACAGGAGCGGCGCTTAAGCGGCGAATCATTGCCATTAAGGCAACCCATTCAGCTCAAGTGCCGCTCCTGCGGGCTAGCTCTTTTTACTACGGCGCGCGGCTTTCTTGCCGCGGGGCGGCCCCTTGCGCTTGGTCTTGGGTTTGGAAATATCGCCCTTGGCCAGCTTTTCCCGCTCGGACGTGCCCGAGTCCGCCTTTGCAGCACTCCCCGAGCGCCCGCCCTTGCCTCTGCCGGACGGCTTTTTCTTGCTGCCGGCTTTGGGGCGACCTTTACCGCTGGGGGTAAAGGATTCCAGCTGCAGGTCAATCTTGCGGTCCTCAGTGTGCACCGCCGCCACGCAGACCGTGACAGCATCACCCAAGCCAAACTGACGACCACTGCTTTCACCGGTAAGGGTCAGACTCACTTCATCGAAGTGGTAGTAATCGCTGTCCAGATTGGCCACATGCACCAGACCATCGATGTGCAGGTCATTGAGCTGTACAAATAGCCCGAAACTGGCCACGCCACTGATGGTGCCTTCAAACACCTGCCCCAGATGCGCCTCCATGAACTGACATTTAAGCCAGGACACCACATCGCGGGTAGCTTCATCCGCGCGGCGCTCGGTCATGGAGCACTGCTCACCAATCGCCACCATGTCCGCCTGGCTGTAAGGCAGGATTTTCTCGCGTGGGATCTCCGGCAAACTCCCCGGATTATCCACGTGATTCGGCTCGCCGTTACTGCGGATCAGGAACCGGATAGCCCGGTGCACCAGCAGATCCGGATAACGACGGATCGGCGAGGTGAAATGGGTGTACGCCTTGTAGGCCAGACCAAAGTGGCCTTTGTTCTCGGCCTCGTACTTGGCTTGGCTCATGGTGCGCAACATCATTGTCTGGATCACGTTGCGATCCGGGCGCTCCAGAATCTCTTCGCGCAGGTCCTGGAATACATAAGGCTTTGGTGCCGCCCCTTCCGACCAGGCGATACTCAAGCCCAGCCCACCCAGGAATTGCTGCAACTTGCTCAGGCGCTCTTCCTTGGGCGGCTCGTGGTTCCGGTAAAGCGCCGGCACACCGGCTTTTTCCAGCAATTTGGCGGAACAGATATTGGCGGCCAGCATGGCCTCCTCAATCATGATGTGCGCCACATTGCGCTGCACCGGCACAATCGCTTCGATCTTCTTGTTTTCGTCGTAAATGATGCGGGTGTCATCGCTATCGAAGTCGATGGCACCGCGCTCTTCACGGCGACGGCGCAGGGCCAAGAACATTTCGTGGAACGACCAGATCATGTCCAGAGACTCATCATCCAGGCTGGCCACAGTCTCTTGCGCCAGTTCGGACTCCGGCTCTTCAATGATCGCGCCGACCTTGTTGTAGGTCAGACGGTGCCGCGAGCGCATCACCCCTTCACGGAAAATAAACCGGGTGAGGCGCCCGTTGGCGGAAATCTTCATGTCGCAGTACAGACACAGACGGTCCACATGGGGGTTCAGGGAACATAATCCGTTGGACAGCGCCTCCGGCAACATCGGGATCACCCGATTGGGGAAATACACGGAATTACCGCGATTGGCCGCTTCCTGATCCAGTTCGGAGCCGGGATGCACATAATGACTCACATCGGCGATGGCCACGATCAGGCGCCAGCCCCCACGGGGACGACGCTCTACATAGACCGCATCATCAAAATCCCGGGCGGTCTCATCATCAATGGTGACCAACGGCAAATCACGCAGATCCACCCGATGGGCCTTGGGCTTATGGGGCACCTTGTCGCCAAATTTCTCAGCGGCGGCTTCCACTCCTTCCGGCCAGACATGGGGAATCTCGAAGCGGCGCAGGGCCACCTCAACTTCCATGCCGGCTTCGTCCGGGGTGGCAATAATCTCTTCCAGGCGCACCAGTACATGGTGGTCGCGGCTGGGGTACTGGGTAATGGTGGCGCGGACATGGTCGCCGGGGTTCGGCTTGATGCCGTTCTTGTCCTCAATCAAGACTTCTTTGGTGATGCGGCGATTTTCCGGCTCAATAAAGCTGATCCCCGCTTCCCGGGAATAGCGGCCCACCACTTCTGTGGCAACACGTTCGGTGATTTCGACAATACGGGCTTCTTTCTTGCCAAAACGGTTGTAGCCCGCATTGCTGACCAGCACCCGGTCCCCGTCCATGACGTTTTCCATCTGCCGGGGTGCGAGAAACAGGTCACCCTGGGTCTTGTCGTCTGGAATCAGGAAACCAAAGCCATCTTTGTGGCCCTGCACCCGGCCGGCGATCAGGTCCATTTTGGACACCACACCCACTTTGCCGTTGCGATTCTGAACCAGCTGGGCATCACGGAGCATAGCCTTGATGCGGCGATCGAGCCCGACTTCCCCCTCTTCATCCACCTCCAGCAGCTGTGCCAGCAGCTCAAACGACAGGGGTTTACCCTGATCATTGAGCACATCCAGAATCAGCTCCCGGCTGGGAACGGGGTTCTCGTATTTTTCCGCCTCTCGGTCGGCATGGGGATCGCTATAGCGTTTTTTTGAGGTCATCGAAGATTTTTTCGAAAAGGAATTTGACATTGGCCCATCATATACTAGAATGCACCCGCTTTCGCGATGAACGGCTAATAAATTTAGCCCACGCATAGCGAAGCCGAGGTGGTGAAATTGGTAGACACGCTAGCTTCAGGTGCTAGTGCTCGCAAGGGCGTGGAGGTTCAAGTCCTCTCCTCGGCACCAATTAAGAAAGAGGGCTCCCAAACGGGGGCCCTTTTTCGTTTCAGCCCCGGCCCAACCCCCAATCACTGATAGCGCAGGTCCATATGACACTCCTTCGCCCCGTGATCGCTGCACTTGTGCTGGCCTGTGGCCTGGCCCTCGCTCCCGTGGCCACCTACGCCAAACCGGATAATACGGTGCAAACCACCGAATCCGTCCACCCGGCCATTCAGCAGGCCGATGCTCACCGGGAAAAAGAAGCCCGCCGCAAACGCTACCTGCTGTTTTTCCCCATCGCCGTGGTCGGTGTCACCGTGGCACTGATTCTGATTACCCGCCGCAAATAACCGCTGCAAGGCAGACCACCAGCTATCGGCAGCCGCTCCTCACCGGGCGGAGCGGCGCTCAAGATACGATAGCTGCCACTGAACATCCCCGCCTCCGGCTTGCCCGGTCGACAGTCGCACCGGCAGACTCGCAGCCGGCACCCACAACACATCCTCCCCTGAAGCGCGGACAAAGACTTGCACCGGGCAGCCCAACACAACGCCTGCAGCACCGTCTTTGAGCTGGAAACCGGCCCGCTCAAGCATCTCTCGGCCCCGCCCCTGCCCCCTTGCTTTTAATAACTGATCGAACAGCACAGGAGCCTGCGGTACTTCATGTTGAGGATACACCACCATAGGAGGCGCTATGGCCTCTTCATTCCCCTGCAACGACACCAACCAGTCCGGGCGAGCTGAGGGTAATACCATCTGCACCAGATAACGCCCGTCCCCGGCACTAACCTGATATCGGGCATGCACAACCGAACCCTCACCGGGCAGGCAATTCGCCTGAAGGGATGCCGCACCCCCCAGCAATCCCCACGCCAGCAAAACCCATCCAACACGCATGGCACCCGCAACCCTTGCTGCGCCGACAAACATCAGGATAGCGCCTCGCCATCATTGGTCATTGGCTGCACCCACCGAGAACAGACCAAGCCCATTTCAAAAAGGAACCACATAGGAAGAGCCAATAAGCTCTGCGAGATAACATCCGGTGGCGTAAGCAACATGCCGGCAACAAAGCAGCCCACCACAATGTAGGACCGAGCCCCTGACAACGCCGCCGGCGTAGTAATACCGGAGGCCACAAGCAGCACGACAACAACCGGCAACTCAAACGCCATCCCGAACGCCATCACGAAAGTCATGGTAAAACCAAGCCAGGCACCGATGTCCGTCATCACGGCAACCCCTTCCGGGGCAACCGAAACAAAGAAAGCGAATAACAAAGGCATTACCACGAACCAGGCAAAGAATGCGCCGAGATAGAACAACAACACACTGGAAACAAATAACGGTCGCGCAAATTTTTTTTCGCGACGATAGAGCCCCGGCGACACGAAACTCCAACACTGGTGCAACAGAAACGGCATCGCCAGCAACATGCTCAGGTATAACGCCAACTTGAATGGCACCAGAAACGGCCCGGTCACATCGGTGGCAATCATGCTGCCACCCTCAGGCAGCGCCTGCATCAGGGGCTGCGCCAGGCTGGTGTAAATTTCCCCGGCAAACATGAACAAGGGAATAAAAACCAGCACAATGGCAACCACTGAACGCAGTAGTCGCTGGCGCAACTCCAGCAAGTGCCGGGTCAACGGCATGGTGCTCATGCGGATTCCACTTTTTTCGCCGGTAGCCGTTTCGCTCTTTCATCCTGCTCGGCAGACTCGTGTTGCAACAATGCAAGCTCGCGCTGGATTTTTTCACGGCGTTCTTTCATATCAAGATTGCGCGCTTCGCTCTCCAGCTGCTGCTGCATTTTTTTTACCATTCCACGGCCCCGGCCCACCCATTGCCCCAGGGTTCGCACCAATCTCGGCAGCTTTTCCGGTCCCAGCACGACCAGCGCGATCACACAGATCAGCAGTATCTCCATGAAACCGAAGTCGAGCATGGCTGTCAGCTCCGCACCGCGTCTTTTTGTTTTTCCATATCACTGGATACCAGTGCCGCCTGATCATCCTGCTCAGTTTTCAAGTTTTTTTCGCCATCCTTTACCGCATCACGGAAGCCCTTGAAAGCCCCCCCCAGATCAGAACCAAGGCTGCGGATACGCTTGGTACCAAACAGCATAATAACGATGGCCAGAACGATAAGAAGTTGCCAGATACCAATACCGGAAAGCATGAATTTTCACCTGAATTTTTCTGATGGGATATGCTTTGCATTGTCATGGTTTTCGATGACTTAGCGATGACAACATGACGCTATCTTGGTGACACCTTTTGCTTTTCAGAAAGCAGGCCCCACAACAAGAAAAGCCGCCAACAAGAGTGTGGGCGGCTTTAGTCTCGCGGTTGCAACCTACAAAGCGATTTCACCATTATCTTCACGGGTGATCACGATCGTAGCGGAGCGGGGTCGACTGGCGCCATTACCCAGGGCCAAGGCATTGCCATTCGGGTTTGGCCAGGTGCTCACATCTGTATTGAAATTGCCTGCAGAGCCCCCTTCTCCTGGGTGCTGGACGTTAATGAACAAGCTGCGAGCATCGGGAGTCATAGTGATACCGGTAATTTCACAACCTTTCGGGCCGACCAGAAAACGGCGAAGGCTCACCGCCGACGCGTCTTTACCAACAAACGTCGTATTTTCCTCGTCACCGAAGTCATTGGTGAACGTCAGCATGCCCCCGTCACCCACTTCACCCGGTATAGCCACCAGCATCTGGTTGTTCACCGTATCGCGGTAGGCACCGTCATCGGTCTGAATCCACAGCAGGCCGCGTTGATCGAAGTACAAACCATCCGGGCTGGAGAAATCATTGTCTGCGGTCAAGCCGGACAGGTTAATACTCTGAGCATCCTTGTCGGCAGGAGCGCCGAACAGAAACACATCCCAATCGAAGCTGGTGGCACCATGATCGCCGCCTTCTTCGCGCCAGCGGATAATATGTCCGTTGGGATTACCGCCCGAGCCGCCATAGGTGCGAGGGTTGGCGCCATCAACGGTGTCAGGGGTGCGGTTGCTACCACTATTATTGGTTAGCGTCAGGTAGCATTCTCCATTCATTGGGTTAACCGCCGCCCATTCCGGGCGGTCCATTTTGGTCGCACCAACGTGATCCGCGGCAAGGCGAGTCGCCAGAATCACATCCCCCTGGCTGGAGAAAGGATAAAGCGGATTCATTGCATCCAGCCCATTCACCCCAAAGCTAAGCTCTTTCCATTCGCCGGTGCCATCATTATTGAAGACCGCCACATACAGCGTGCCGTCATCCAGATACTTGTTGCCAGCAGCCGTACCCATGCCCGCATCAGCGGGATCCCAATTGGCCGCACTGACAAACTTGTAGAGATATTCGTTGCGGGAATCATCGCCCATGTAATACACCACCGGCTTGCCGGCTTCGGCGGGAGCGAAGATCGCCCCTTCATGGGCAAAACGCCCCATCGCCGTCCGCTTAACCGGTTTGCTGGCTGTGTCAAAAGGATCAACTTCCACGATATAGCCAAAGGTGTTCGGCTCATTGCGGAAATCATCGGTGGCCGCCGCCCCCGTTGCACTGATATTGAAACGCTGGTACATATCGCCGGCGACGGTGTCCCATTCCCGATACGAGAACCCTTTGCTCACCAACCCCATACCATAGCGTGCAAACAGGTCGTTCTCGGTGGCACTGCGTGCATCCGCCGCGTCGTTGCGATTGAAATATGAAAACCAGTTTTCTTCGCAGGTCAGGTAGGTGCCCCAAGGAGTACGACCGCTGGCACAGTTATTAAGGGTGCCGAACCCCTTGTCACCGGCAGGGCTCAGCTTGGTTTTCAGTGCATCCAGACCCGCGCAAGGCCCTGAGATAACAGCTTCCGTGGCGCCGGTAACTCGACGGTTGAACACTGAGTCTTTTACGTAACTCCACTGACCGTCCTGCTTGATCACTTCCAGGCACGCCACGCCGTGGGCGAGAATTTCCCTGTCAATTTCAACTTGCGGACGGGCACCACCGTTATCGGCGGCCTCCGTCACGCCATTCTCGTGCAGCGTGTTATCTTCCAGGTTCTCGTGGTTCATGCACAGCACACCACGCTCTGACGCATTCGGATCCCAGGTGCCGTCGGCGCCCAAACCGAAGTACTCCATGCCGTCATGCTCATCACCAGAACGCTTGTCGAAATCTTCACCGCTGCCATCGTTCTGATAATCCGTAACACCTGAAAACAACGCATCCCCCTTCGCGATCAGGACACTGGCCTGATAGCCGTCAGGCAGCACCACACGATCCTCTAATGACCGCGGCACTGAAGCAAAACCCAGCTCGGCAGGCATCTCGCCCCCCGTATCACCACCATTGCTGCGATTATTACTGTCCCCGCCACAGGCCACCAGGCTGGCACCAGCCACCACAGTGGCAGCAGTGGCGCCGCCGCGCAGAATCTGGCGACGGGAAACGTGCTGCTCCAGCACAAAATTAATGGAGGTGTTATCGGAACGGTTACTGTCTTCTACGGGATGGTGCCCCATCTCTATTCTCCCTGTTTCTGTTTTCGTTGCCTGCCTGCAGCCGGACACTCCAGCTACTGAGTCGGTAAAAGTACGCACACGAGGTTAGGCAGAACGAATGACAGAAAGGGGTACAGACCGTGTCATTTTCAATGCACGGATATGTCTATCAAAAGACAATGATTAGAGAGGAAGAATCAGAGCGGAGCGGGAGGGAAAATAAACGTAAACAGCTCCACCATCGACCCCTACAGGCATCGATGGCGGAACAGAATAAAGATCAGGCGAACGGGTGCCGCTTGATGATGGTTTCCACCCGGTCCGGGCCAGTGGAAATAATGTCGATGGGCGCGCCGGTAATTTCTTCGATGCGCTGCAGGTAAGCCTTTGCGTTGGCCGGCAGATCATCTTCCGACTTCACGCCCAGGGTGGATTCAGTCCAGCCCGGCAGGCTTTCGTAAACCGGCTTCACTTCTTCGTAGCTGTCCGCATCCCAGGCGCACTCCAGCGAGTTGCCGGCCGCATCCTGATAGCCCACGCAGATGTTGATTTCTTCCAGGCCGTCCAGCACATCAAGCTTGGTCAGGCACAGGCCGGTAATGGAGTTGATCTGGATAGAGCGCTTCAGCGCCACCGCATCGAACCAGCCACAACGACGGGCGCGGCCGGTGGTGGAACCAAATTCGTGACCTTTCTCGGCCAGGTAACGGCCATTTTCGTCAAACAGCTCGGTAGGGAACGGGCCGCTGCCCACCCGGGTGGTGTAGGCCTTGGTGATACCCAGCACGTAGTCTAGGTATAGCGGGCCGAACCCGGTACCGGTGGCAGTACCACCGGCAGTGGTGTTGGAGCTGGTCACGTACGGGTAGGTACCGTGGTCGATATCCAGCAGGGTGCCCTGGGCGCCCTCGAACATGATGTTTTCGCCGCGTTCGCGGGCACCGTGCAACACGGCAGTCACATCGGTGACCATGCTGCGAACGTCTTCGCCCAGCTGCAGGGTCTCATCCAGGGTCTTCTGGAAATCCACCGGCTCGGCATTGTAGTAGCTGCGCAGAACGAAGTTGTGGTAATCCATCACTTCGCCCAGCTTGGCGGCAAACAACTCGCGCTGATATACATCGCCCAAGCGCAGGCCACGACGAGCCACCTTGTCTTCATAGGCAGGGCCGATGCCGCGGCCAGTGGTGCCGATTTTCTTGTTGCCCCGGGCCGCTTCGCGGGCCTGGTCCAGAGCCACATGCACAGGCAGGATCAGCGGGCAGGCCGCCGACAAACGCAGGCGCTCGCGTACCGGTACACCCTGATCTTCCAGGCCACCGATTTCCTTGAGCAAAGCCTCCAGAGAAAGCACCACGCCGTTACCGATCAGGCACTGCACATCTTCACGAAGAATGCCTGACGGAATCAGGTGCAGGACCGTCTTCTTGCCATCGATCACCAGGGTATGGCCGGCGTTATGGCCGCCCTGAAAGCGGGCCACCAATGAGGCCTGATCGGTCAGCAGATCGACGATCTTGCCTTTGCCTTCATCACCCCACTGGGTGCCGAGAATGACTACGTTCTTACCCATGATTGCTTGCTGCCATCTGTTCAGGAAAAAGGAAATTCGGTTTAAAGGTCGGTCACAACCCAGCCATCCGCCTGGGCGACCAGACGACACTGGCACCCCAGCTCGGCCGGATCATTATCTGCGCCGGGCAAGGCCAGCACTACGCGCTCACCCTGCTCACGCAACGCGGAAACCGTAGCGGCAAAGGTCGCGTCCTGCAGCGAACCTTCCGCCAGAATACCGGTAAGAGCGGCAGATTCTGCCCGTTCCGCCAGCATCTTCAAATCTGCACTGAAACCAGTGGCTGGACGGGCCCGGCCAAAGACTTCACCAATGTGATCGTAACGGCCGCCCTTGGCCACCGGCTCACTCTCACCGGGCAGGTACGCCGCAAACACACAACCGGTGTGGTAGTGGTAGCCGCGCAGTTCACCCAGATCCAGGTGCAACTGCACACCGCGAGCACCCAGGACGTCAACCAGCACGGCCAGCTCATCCAGAGCCGCCAGCGCGTCCGGGAAAGGCGACAGCAGCGCCCGCGCTTCGGTCAGCACGTCCACGCCCCCCGCCAACCATGGCAAGGCCGCCAAGGCTTTACCCGCCGCCGCAGGCATATCGTGGCTGGCAATAAAGGTATCCAGTTCCACCCGCGCCTTGCGGACGTAAATATCTTCCAGCTGGTTCTGCTCGCTATCGCTCAAATCACAGCTGTCGAGCAGGCCACGGAACAACCCCACGTGCCCCAGATCCAGCACCACATGCTGGTCCACACCTGACAACGTCAGCGTTTCCAGCAGCAACGAGATCACTTCCAGGTCACTGTCGGTGCCAGAATGACCGAACAACTCCACGCCCAGCTGATAAGGCAGGCGCGTGCCACCGGCCACCACCGGGCGAGTGCGCAGGGCGCTGGAGCAGTAACAAAGGCGGGAAGGCGCATTGCGGCGCAGGCTGTGGGCATCCATGCGCGCCACCTGCGGAGTAATATCCGCACGGACCCCCATCAGGCGACCGGTGAGCTGATCGGTAATCTTGAAGGTTTCCCGCTCGAGGTCACGGCCGCCGCCATTCAGCAGGGATTCCATAAACTCGATCAGTGGCGGGAAAACCAGTTCATAGCCCCAGCGCTGGTACAGATCCAGTGTCTGGCGACGCAGTTGCTCGATGGCCCGGGCGCGACCCGGGAGGACTTCATCTACCCCGTCGGGCAGTAGCCACTGTTCTTCCTGATTCATCATTTACGACCGCATCAGTAATAACAGGCCCGCACCCAATACCATGAGCACCAGCCCCATAATTCGCAGCAGGCGACTATCCAGACGCGCCACCTGAAGTGCTGCCTGACGCGCACGCATCGGCGCCAGAAACAGCGGAAGGCCTTCTATGATCAACACCAGACATAGCGCCTTGATCAATAAACTGAAATCCATTGTTCCTGCCAGACAGCCACAAAAAAACCGGGAGCCTGCGCGCCCGGTTGCGGCATTCTACCACGGTCTCCCCGTGGCAGATAGGTTACCGGCGGATGGATCGAACAGCGCCAGGCCGCTATGGACTCACCCGCACATCATAGCTGACAACCCCTTGATTCCCGGGCAATAACTGCCCGGAAAACAGCCACTGCAGGGCCCCTTCATAACCCGGCCCATTGCTACCATCCGGTGCACTCAGGCTACAACCGGACAAATCCGCCGGCAGCGCAGCCGGACAGGCCGCCGCCGCATTCAGGGCACTGAACGCTGGCGTGCTGTCGTTAACGGTCACCTCGGTCAGTGCCCGTACGCCCTGGTTGGAGAACACCAATCGATACCGCAATACATCCCCGGGGGCAGCCTGGTTGGCCGTGCCATCGCTGCTGTCCACATCATCCGCCGTTCCCTGCACCCCGTCCGGGCCAATGTTGCGCACCTGCTTCTGCAGTAACAATTTACCGGCAGCAAGGCGGGTGGTGTCGCGCACCTGCACCCCGGCCTGCAGCGCGGTGCCGGTGAAGCTTTGGGTCGCTTGCAACGGCCGGGTATGCAACGCCTCCAGTGGCGCATCCGCCGGGGCGAAAACTTTCACCAGCAGACACAGGCTATCGCCAGCCTGCACAGCAACACCGGTGACCGGCTGAGCGGCCTCACCACCGTCCAGAACACCATTACAGTTACTGTCCCGATAGAGCGTATCCGTCCAGGCCGGGGCAGCGGGCACGGTGTCAGCCGCCCCGAAAGTAAAATCCACGGTGCCGGCGGTGCGAGCAGTAAAACGGTGGTCATAGAACAGGCTGTTGCCCGCATCCACAACTCCCTGGCGATCCGGCTCCAGTACCGGCAACCCCACATCCCCAAACAGGATGTCACTCCACACCGTGCCACTGGGCGGCACCGACAAGGTCATGGTGTCGTCATCGGCGGCGCCGACTGCAAGGCTGGCACCGCCGGTGCCCGCATTTTCGCTGATGGACTGGTAGCCATTGGGGGTCTGCACCAGCAGGCAGGCGCTCTTGCCCACATCCGCTAACGGCGGGATCAACGCCCAGGCCCCATCGCCGTCCGTGGTGGTCTCCGCCAGCACGGTATCCGTCTGTGCGCACACACCATCGTCATCCGCATCGTGGTAAAGACGCACAGGCAGATTGGCCAACCCGGGTTCGTCATCCCCCTTGTCACCATCGTGTGCCACCGCCCCGATACCATTATCTTCAAACACCCAGCCCGAGAGCGTGCCCGCGGTATTGGCCGAGGCCACGGTGACCTTGTAATCCTCTACCTCACCATCGAACACCACCTGACCACCAGCGGCCACGTCCGGCGTGCTGGACAGACGGAAGCGGGCATAGGTATCACCGATAAAGGCACCGGGCGGGACGAATACGCTCAGGTCAATGGCACCGTTGGCCGCGTTACTGTCCTGGGTATCGTTGTCGCGCACATTCAGAGCGACCTGCTCACTGGCATCGTCAAAATCGTTATCCCGATTCCAGTCAATCCAGCCTTGCACGAAATTGGTGCCTGCGGTCTGCTCTGTCAGCGTGATCGAAATCATCGCGTTACCGCCGGGGATCAATGCGGAAAAACTGACACCGTCTTCTTCCGGACCATCCGCATCCGCGTTGGCCGAGTTCTGGTCGGCATCTTCCGGGTCCGGACCGGTATCGCCCAGGTAAGGAACGGCAGGCTGCAAGGTGGCTACGGTGAGTGTATTCACATCCGTATCCGTCTGGGGTTTGCTGCCACCGGTGGCATCCCTGCGCGACACATGGCCGCCGCTTTGCGGGTAACCACCGGCAATATCACCATGATCCACCTGCAGAAAAACCCCGAACGCCACCGCCTGGACACCAGAGCCATTAACGATATGAGAGGTGCGGCGGGCATCCTCGGTCAACCCCAGAACCGTGCCGGTCCCAATAGGCAAGTCGCCGGTGGTCAGCACCATACGCTGGTTGGCATTTTCAAAGCGCACCTTTAAATCCGACGCAGGCGACACCGAGAAGATTTCCCACGGCTCGCCATCGGTTTCCCAAGTGAGGCTTTCGTTCTGATCGGTGTCTTCCGCATCAGCCGCGATAATGTCGGCCGGCACCCGCTGACCATTGAGGTAAACCTGCCAATCAATATCGAATGCAGGCGCCGTCCCATTGCTGTTGGACAGCCCGATAGGATTCACGCCCTGATAAAGATCATCCAGGCGGTCGCCGGACCAGCTACCCGTGTTATAGACATTGATGGTGTTGGTCAGATTGTCCAGCGTGGCGCGGATTTCCACCGGACCAAACACCCAGCTTTTGCGAATAATGTCTCCGGCCTGATAGTTATTACGGGCACCACAGGACCAGTCCAGCCAGTAAATCGCATCACGAAAATCGCCGGCACCGCCACTGGCAATACCACCGCCGGTAGCCTCGGAACCCTGTGGGCAGTTCACCACCGCCCGGGTAGACACCTGGTAGTCCTCCACTTCGCCATCATCCGCACCTTCATAGGGATCAATGGAGGGCGTGGTTGACCAGCGGAAACGGGTGATCACATCATTGGCATCCACGGTGCCCGTTGCCGCACTGGCAACAATGTCGATCTGTCCATCGCCATCCGTGTCCTGAAGATCCTCAGCAATTTGCTCTCCGGCATCATCAAAATCCCCATCCTGGTTCCAGTCCACCCAGGCCTGCAGATAACCACCATCACCTTCCACGCTGACCGAAATCGGGTTGATGCTCGGCAGCACGGAAGGAAAGGTCACCCCGTCATCAAAGGTGTCGGCATCGGCATTGGGATCCGCGTATCCGCCCACGTCCTCTGAGACATCGACGCCAAGATGAATGCCATCAACCAGAACATGAGACGGACTCTGGTAACTGGCAGGCGCATCGCCGTAGTCAACCAACACCTGAGGAGGGGCGTCGATCACACACACTTTCTGCAGGTTGCTGGAACCGCCGGTGGAACCGGTAAAGCCGAAGAACACATTCGGGTCGCCGGCAAAATCCAGAGTGGTGAAGTCCCGATTCACAACAGCCACAAGAGAGCCATCAAAGCGATACTGAAGCTGGTTAGATACCGGATCCCAATCCAGTGACACCGTGTGCCAGCCTCCATCCTCAATATTGCCCAAATCCACCACGGGACTTAGCAGGCTTCCTCCACCGTTGTTGCTGGTATAGTTAACCGGGTCATAAATAACGGTATGGTCATTGGCGATATCGCCGTACCCCCCACCGTTGCTATAGGTATCAAATTCCACCGCCACGGCCGGATCCAAACCGCCCACCCCCAAGGCACCACCAAACACACCGGTCGCACTGCTGCCGGCATCGTCATTCTGGAAGGCAAAGGCAATCCCGTCCGCGCCACTGGCGTCTTTTGTCCCCAAGTAGATGGAAAATTCCACCGTAAAGGGGGAAAGCAGACTAATGCGATTCTGTGACCAGGCAGAGCCGGACTGATTGCCACTATCCTGGGTCAGGGTAATTTCATTACTAGAGGTATTTCGCGTGGCACTGCCACTGAGCGACAGGTTCGCACTGATTGCGGCATCACAGGTTTGTGACGTGACATTCAAGCGGTAATCTTCCACCTCACCATTTCCCGCGTTGTTGCCTATCCCGGGATTGGTTGACTCGGTAAATTTAAAACGCGCATAGGTCACACCGGACGCAGCAGAACCCGGCACATTAATGGTCACCGGCGTGACCGTAACAAAATTGGAGGAATTATTGCCGCTGGATGTTTCGCCGTTATTGGTGATCTGGCGATTGGATACCATCCGCTCGCCGGCATCGTTGAAATCCCCATCCCGGTTCCAGTCGAACCAGACGTTCAGGTAACCCGAACCGTATGTGGTCACCGACAGTTCGCTTTGCTGCCCCGGAAAGATGGATTGATCATTCAGAGCGCTTCCGCCCAGGGTAACGCCATCTTCATCGTCAAAGTTGACAACCGCGCCCCCCGCCCCATCAAGGTCATCACCGTCCGCGCCCGCACTGGCTTGCTGCGCACTTTCATGGTCCGGCACCAGACCGGCACCCAACCCCAGAAAACTGCTTACAGCCTGTCGGGCAGCCACATAGGGCGAAGGGGCATCGCCGTAATCCGTATTGCCGTCCACCACATCATCGAAATCGTCAACACGCAGAGACAAATAGGAAACACGCCGGGCGGTACTCGACGAGCTTTCTGTTCCGTACGCATTATCATTCTGAACCCGAAAAGACGCATTGGATGTTTCCGAAAACACCACACTGGCACGGCACTCGGGCTCGACGGTTGTGGCACCGTCGGTGCAATCAGTATCCCGCCCTTTTATGCGCGTGTTATAGCCGCCAGACGCCGATGAAGAAACGGTGGTATCCGTGTTAACGGACACATAGGAACGCGTTTTTTCACCGGTGTTGAAGTAAAGGTCATCACTGCCTGTGCGAGAGTTGTCCGAGTTTCGGTCGAGATCGAACCCGGTAACGATCAGCCGGTCCACAACAACAGGCGTGGTGGTTCCCTGACGAACCACCGTTAACCGCAAATCCTGGTAGGCAATATTTTCGCCGCTATCCTTGTCTCGCAAACTGGCAAACAACACGCCCTCTTCCACTCCCAGACACTGGAAGCTCCCGGCCTGCTCATTGTCTTCCTGCAGCACCTGAACCAGAACATCCAGCGCCTGACCGTCGTAGCTTGCGGATGTACCAAACCGGTATGTCGCCTGAGAACAGTCACTGCCGCTAAGAATTGTCCGCGAACCATTCAGCGGCAGACTAATAGCTTCTGCGGCCCCACTCACCAGGCACAAGCCGATAAAGAGCATGGCAATAAAAACCTGCATTGCCAGCAACCCTGCAACCAGTTTGCCTTTATTTTTTTTCGGTTCGGTTGTCTGCATCGTTTTACTCCACCCGTAACCCGAAAATAAGAACGGCGGTTTCACCCGCTTTCAATTCGCCCACATTGACCGACACATCACCGGTACCCGCTTCGGCAGGTGCAACCACATCGGCGCTGCAATCCCCCGAGGGAAGCTGGCAACGGGTGGCAGCAGACAGCATGGTTGTGAACGGCTGGGTGCGATCATTAATGGTCACTTCATACATGCTCTGCGCGCCGGTATTGGCTGCCGTCAGGCGATAAATCACGCACTGCTCGCCAGGTGTTGCCGTAAATCGGGTATAGACAAAACAGCCATCCGCAGTACAACTGCCCGGGCCATCCGGCACGCCATCACAGTCGGCATCCAGTGCCTGCTCTTTGGTCACGGCCACATCGGTATTGCTGGTCGTGGTGGAATCCGTCGCCGTGTCGGTCACCGTCTGCCCGGCACCTTGTGCCGTAACAGTGAGCGTCTTGAGGTTGGTAATGCCGTACGCTGCCGTGGCCGGGGCAAAAACCCGGGCGAACACGGACAGGCTCTCACCCACAGCAAGCACACCATCTGCCCCGGCAGTCTGCAGAGGAGTGCCATCGACAATCAGGGTATCCGCCGTATCCCATTGCCCATTGCCGTTGCTGTCCTCGTAGAGGGTAATCGACCAGCCATTGTCACTGGCGCTGTCAGGCGTGCCGCTGAGCAGCACATTGGCCAAATCCACATTACCGGTGTTGGTGAGCTGATGGCTATAAAGCACGCTGCTGCCCGGCGCCACTTGCCCGGTCTGGTCCGGCTGCAGGGAAAGTGCCGGTCCCGCCACTACGACCACCTGATCCAGTTTGATGTCGCCGGCATTACTGGTCGGCGACAAGGCTCGCAGGTACAGCGGCAAGGTATCGCCTCCGCTAGCCGATTCCGGCACCGTGACCTGGGCACACACCAGCCGCTGGCTACCTGCCGGCACCAGCCCGGTATTGGTAATGGCAACGCCATTGGCGCTGCAATCTGCCGATCCACCATCACGGTAGAAGGTCACGCTCCACCCCGCAGGCAATTGCCCCGGACTGAAATTGCTGTTGCTGGCGTGCAGGTCGTAGCTGTCCTGCCGCGGCCCGGTGTTATTCACATACAACACAAAGGTGCCATGATTACCCGGGGCGACTGACAGGCTGCGCACCGGCGTCGCTTCCGGTCCTGGCCCTTCACCCGGAGCACTGCCGTTAACCGGCTGATCGTTGGTCAGGTCCACACTGTTTGTCGCAATACTGATGAGTGTATCGGTCACCGCATTACGGACCTGAGGGTCAGTAACGGAACTGGCGACCTTGGTGACCTGAAAGGGGCCACCCAATGCATTGGGCGGCAGAATCACCTGTAGAACAACGCGTACGCCGCACACACCATTGCCTGCATCGCGGACAAAGCGGGATGGGCACTGGCCACCCGGGTCGACCAGAGGGATCGGGCCGGTGTCGGGCACCCCGTTGCCATCGGTATCCACCAACGGGGTTGCACCATCGGCCTTGAGCAACTGGAAGACAGTGCCCTGGGGGAAGGGCTCGCTTAACGCTGCCCCGGAACGGTCGTTAACGGCGTCCAGTGTGATATCGAAACGGTCTTCGCCATCGCCGGTATTCCAGATCACGTTATTGAACAGCACGGTGCCACCCTGCCCGGCACTGGCAATCTCGACACGGTTACCGGTATCGCTCACGTCATCGCTACCGGTAATGCTGTCATTCTCACTGTTGTTGGCCACCACCGCTGGCGCCAGCGCCCGGTCGATAACAAGGTAGCTCACCGCATTGGTACTGAACGGAGACGGCGTACCGAAATCCGTATCGCCGGCTTCGTTGGAGTAGCGGAAACGGCCGGTATTGCGAACCCGGTCGCCGGCACTCAGGCCCGCATCCAGGGTAACCTCGAACGTGAGAGTACCCACACCGCCCGGCGGCAATTGCGCCACGACCGCTTGAACCCGGTCCTGACAATCCGGTTCGGCCGCATCTGTATCGTAGGCACAATAGCGGATCAGGTTAGGGGCATTGCCCTGATCACCATCATCGCCATCGTCGGTGAGTGGGGTGTTGCCGGTAAAGGTCCAGCGAGCGGAATCCGGCACATAGGTCATGCCTGCTGACACCCCATCCACGGAGACGGTGGGCAGCACATCTTCAATGACGATATCCGTGGCCGCCTGGTCCGATGGGTTACGGTAATCCAGAGTGACGGTGATTGGCCCGTCCGGGGAGCGGCCCTCCCGCTGGCTCAATGACTTGACCACTTCAATCACCGGGCCATCGATGACATCCGCTTCATCCGTATTGATGGCCAGCAGGGTGTTATCCGCATCACTGCGCGCACGAACCTGCAATGACGGCTGCTGGCCCGCCACCGTTCCCGCCGACAATTCCGCTTCTACCACCAGCGAGAAGGTTTCGCCGGAAATCATGTCCGGGGTCAGATTATCCCAGCAGTCATCTGCGTCAGACTGGGTAAACAAGGCGCCGCCCGCATCCGGTTGGCCATCGCCGTTACCGTCGGCGTAAACGGCCCAGGCATCAATGTCGCTATCCACATTGGTAATACACAACTGATACTGGTCGCGACCATTACCGGTATTGGTCAATACATGGGAGAAGTACACCAGCCCACCTGGCAGCGCCGGCTTGCCCTGATCACTGACCAGTTCAATGCCCGGTACGTTCTGCACCAGTGTCTGCACCAGGTTGGAGGTCACCCGTTGTGCTTCCGCCTGCTCCGTACAGCCATCATCCAGACAGGCCCGGTAACTCGCCGACGCCTGGTTCTTGATCACGGTGCCTGCCGCAGGCGTGGCCGCCTGAACACCGCCCCCCAGCATCAGCAGCACCATCAGCCCTGTACGTTGCAGTTTATTCACTCCAACTCCCCTTTACTTGACTGGCGCCGGCGGCACAAATTCATCGCCGCCACTGCCGGCAAAGTCAGCCCGCAATACCAGCGGGCGGCTCTGCGCATCCAGCGGCATCAACTCAACACGGCGGTTGATGACCCGTTGTTCGTTACTGGCATTTGACAAAATAGGTAGTTCTTCACCCAATGCGACGCGTTTGATGCGGCCATTACTGATACCCCCATCTCGCAGGTACTGCACCACCTGGTCCAGGCGGCGAGCCGCCAGTTTCTGGTTATAACTTGCTGCCCCTTTTTCATCGGTAAACGCCTGCACACTCACCTGCAGGGTCGGGTACTGTTTCAGCACCGCCAAATTACTGTCCAGCCGGCGCACCTCAGCCTCGGCCATCTGGCTCTGATCAAAACCAAAATACACCGCCGGTTCCCAAACCTGGGTACGACTTTCACCTGCCATCAGGCCTGCTCCGCCGCCAGCAGCAATCCCGGTGACCGTCACCAGGCCGGTGCTCGTTACCCTGGCTTCCACCGGACACAGCTCATCATACTGTGCATACAGAGACTCGGTGCTGGCACATCCGGCCATTACTGCCATGCTCGCCAGGACCAGTAACGCCAGCCGCGCTTTCATCATGTTCATCGCGCATCTCCCAGATAACTGCGCTGCCCGGCGGCTTTACTGCCCAGCCAGCTCAGGTCATCTTCATCGAATTTGTATTCCAGTCCTACAAACACGCCTTCCGCGTTATAGCCTTCCGGGTCCAGGTCATCGTCACGGAAACCGGTGAAGTTATAGCCCACGCCCATGCGCAGATTACGGCGCACCAGTGCATTGACGGTAAAGCCGTAGCTGTAACGGCGCTCTTTAACGCCTTCCGTGGTAATCGCACCACCATGCAAATCCAGATCAAAACGGCGGGTGATATCCCAGATAATCCGGCCATCCGCCACATAGGCATCCGATTCCACATCCAGATTGCCCAGCTCGGTTTGTTGCCATTTGGCGCCCAGGCGACCAGAGAAAATCCAGTCGTCATGGGCCTGATAGTTATGGTGTGTGGAGAACAAATGCACAGTGCGATCACTGCCGCCACTACCGCCCCACTCTTCTTTCCATTTGTACATGAACAACATGTGGTGACGGTTATCCCGACGCGGACGGCGGGCCATCCCCAGGGTGACAATGTTGTCGCCTTCCTTGGCTTCCGTATCGAAATACTGCAGGCGCAGGTCATCACGCACCACCGCAGACCAGTCGGTATTCACTCGCCAGATATTGGCCGCACTCAGACCGTAGTACTCACGATCATCGCCAAAGCGGGTTTCCACCCGGCCCAGGGTACGACGGTTTTCATTGCGCTTGTCTTCTGCCCCCACGGACAGGGCCGTGGCGTCCTGATTGGTTTGTCCGTCCAGTGTCTGAATCCACTCCATGGACGGCGACACGGTGAGCCCCGGTTCAATTTCAATATCCGACTTCACACCATTGGCGGCTGCTACATCACGGCCATCCACGGCACCGCGCAAACGGTACTCGGAATACACATCCGTATTGCGGGTGACCGCGGAACGCACACCGGTGGTGAACTGCTGCGTTTCCACATCATCATCCAGCGTATTGATACCATTCAGACTGTTGATGATTTCGTAACGGCTGTAGAGGCTGGTTTTCTCGGTGAGCTGCATGTCCGCGTCGGCCGCGATACGGCGGCGACTGGTATCGTTGAAGGCCTGCTCATATTCCGCGCCGATCTGGAAGGGTTTGCCCAACAGGTTAAAGCCCCGATCAGCGCCGAGAATATAGGTGCCGAAATCTTCACTGCCCTGGGCATCTTTCTGCTCGATACCGCGCACCCCGCCGCGCAAGGCGGTGGCGCCGATACGTTTTTCCCCGATCACGCCCAGGCTGTTCTGCTCTTCGGAGCCGTCCAGCTGCTTGGACCGGATGCCTTCCACTTCCACGGAGAAATCCCGGGCCAGCATCTGTTCGTGGCCCAAACGCATTTCTTCACGAGCGGCACTGATACCCGCCGACGGGTTATCAAACCCCGCCTCCGCGCGCGCCCAGCGCAATTCGGTACGCGAGCCATCCACCCACAAACGCTCACCATTAATGCTGTAGGCGCGCCCTTCCGGGTCATTGTTTTCATGGGCCATGGAGCCTGAAGACACATTGATGCGGGTATTCTCGTCCAGCTTGTATTGCGCGGAAACGCTGGTCAGGTCGAAGCCTTCCGTTTCATGGTCATCCTGGGTGCGGCTAACGCCCAGCTGTAGCTGATCGGTCAGGTCGTAGTTCAGGCGCGCGCCGAGTACATTGTATTCTTCGGCATCGCCTTCCACGTTATAGCTCACGCGAACAAACACCGGATTCAGGCTGTCATCCACCGTGGGCACCACATCGTGGAAGCGAATATCACCGGTAAAATAGTTCACCGAATAATCCACGTAACGGGTCAGCGGCGTGGTTTCGATGACCAGCCCCGGGTTGTTGCGGTCACGGACAATAATTTCCACGGTTTCACTGTCGCGGGCCGGGTCGTTGCTCAAGGTAAACAGCAGCGCCGTACCATTACCCGGCAGCTCTTCTGTCACCTGCTCCATATCCGGGCGGGCAGCGAACACCTGGAAGCGGGCACGGCCGTTGTCGTAAACCCCGTTCAACCCGGTCAGGGTGCGCTGGGTCCGGCCCAGGTCGTAGAAATCGTTCTGCGGATCGGTGAGGTAGTCCCCCCACATGATGCTGCTGCGGTCTTTTTCCAGTTTCGCATACAGTTTGCTGCGACTGCGGGCATCGTAGCCGCGCACAGAGGCATCACCGGGGATCGGATAGTAATCTGCCGGGTTCAAATCACGGCGCACTTCGTCTTCGGTATCCAGATCCTTGTCGGTGTCGTAGGCCAGCGTCAGGTGGGCATCGCCGCGGACCTGACCTTTCATAAATACGGCAGCCCGACCGTCCACACCGTCTTCAAATTCGTCGGCCACATCCGTGGGCGCATTACCGTTGTCGCGCAACCCACCGGCGCGGCTTTGCACCTGTAAAAAACCGGTTGCCAGCAACGGACGAAGAGGGGCGATCTGCTCAATCTGGATGCTGTCACTGAAACGGTCCAGAGTGGCGCGCAGACGCACCGGCCCGGTGTATTCCGTGCTGCGCAGATGAGCCAGCGCCACCCCGTCCACCAGTTTGATTTGATGTCCCGGTGTACCGCTCTGCAAATCCTCTTCCAGCCACTGGCCGCGATCGGTTTCCAGTGTCACAAAGTGGCTGCCCAATGCCGGGTTGCCTTTGGCATCATTGAGACGAACACGCACACCCAGGGTTGAGCGCCCACCGTCTGCGGGCAGCGTATCGGATTCGGTTTCCAGGGTGATAGACTGCGGTGCAGCCGGGCGCACCACGGTTTTTTCTGCCATCACCCGCTCGTTACCGAACATGTCCCGGGTGCTGACTACCAGCGTGTTTTCCCCTTCATCCAGGGTAACGCCGTACCAGGTAACAACCTGAGCGCGCTCGCGCTTGTTGACCACCTGTTCGCCCAGCTGCGCCTTGGCTACCGTCTTGCCATTCACGCTCAGTACCGGATCCACCCCGGCACGTACCACTACCTGGAAACGACCATCACGGCTGACGCCCCCGCGAGGCCACAACCAGGCACCCTGCTCCGCCTGCTCACGAGTAATGCTGGCCGCCGCTTCCTTGGTGTTCTGCATGGTGGCTTGCGGGTTGGCCGGCAGTACCGCAGCGGTGTCGGTTTTTTCGCCCTGGGACTGGGAGACCTTTTCCCAGGCATCGGTGAGTCCGTCATCCCCGGTCTGGGTATAGACACCGCTGCCCAAATCACCACTGCCGTCGGCCTGACGCAAAACCGGATTGATGGTTTGCTGACGCAGGGGATCAAAGCGAGCGGCTTCATCCAGCATCCAGTCACCGTTCATGGAGGCATTGCGGGCTTTGAGTTGTTCCGCCAGTGCTTTCGCCTCATCGCCGGTGGGACAAACGGCGGCAAAGTCCGCACGGTGATATTCACCGGAACGCAAATCCACAAACCGGCTTTCCGGGTCTGCCGCGTGACGGTTATCGATAGGCTTGAGTTTGACACCAGCCGGCAAGGTCAGCGGGTCCACCTTGATGGTATGCAAACCCGGGTTCAGGCCATAAACGCTGTACTGGCCGTTCTCGTCGGTAATCACCCAGGTACCGTCTTGCAGGTACAGCTTCACGCCACCAATGGGCCACTCGCCATCGTTCTGCAGGTTATTACAGTCCGCATCCACATAGACTTTACCGAACAGCATGGCCTTGTCTGACAGCACGCCTTCGTTGCGGATCTCCACTTCGGCTTCGTCCTGGTTGGAACGGTAGGTAAAACCGGAAGCCGTGTTGGCCTGGGCCGTGGCCCGGTTGATGCCGTCACTGTCCACCGCGGCGGCCGACAACCGCAAACCGTAATGCAGTGTCACCGTTTCACCCGCCTGCAGTGGCAGTGCCACTACAGAGCCATTACTGCGCTCGCGCTCCAGGCGGAAGGTCAGCTGTGGACCAGGACGGCCCGCCGGATCTGGCATTTCGATGCGCTGCCCGCCCACGTCCAGCCAGGCGCTGTCATTGATGTAGCGAAAACCATAGGGCAGCTGATCGATAATCCTGCCAGCGTAAAGCGCATCGGTGTGGTTGTTGGTCAGGTTGATGCTGTAGGCCAACACATCACCCACCGCAGCGCTGTCCTTCTCCACATTCTTGTCCAGCACCAGAATCCCTGCAGCAGTATTGGCGCTCGGGTCCAGCGGAATATTCACAAACACATTCGAGGTACCCAACAGGAACGCCCCGTTGTTACTGCCCGCCACCCGCGCAGCTTTGCGCCCCACCGGCGCCTGGTAACCTTCCAGGCCGTAGGAGCTGTCATTCACATCCGAATAGAAGCTGCCCGCTGCAGCAGGAGACACCACTGACGGGAAGGTATAGCCCGCCGGTGGCAATACATCCAGGTAGTAGCAGTGGCCCGGGGTAGCAAAGGGGTACTGGTAATCGCCCAGCACAGAGGTGTTATCCACGTTGGCGGTATTGGTATTTTCACCATCCAGGCTCTCACCGGTGAAAGGGTCTGTCCCCACTTCATAGTCGCTTTGCGCCAGATCCGCACAGCTGCCCGCGCCACTGGCCGACAAGGTTTGCCGGGACTGGTACAGAATCACCTGCGCACCACCCACCGGGTTGCCGTTGCTCGAGTCAAAGACGGTCCCGGCCGGGTCCACCGCGGCCACATCGGACACCACCTCATAACGCTCAACATTGCCGGTGGGACCATAAATCGGCATCTGAAAACGGGCGGTCAACGTATCGCGGGCCTCACTGCGCAACGCACAGGCCTCATCCAGCACCTGACTTGTGGTGGTATTACTATTGAATTCCTGCGCCTGGGCCGTGCTCGCGGAGGAGGGGCACTGGCGGCCGTAACCGTTTTCATCATTGCTAAGCACAAACGGGCGAATACTGCGGAATACACCGGAATCCGGTGTCGTCTCACTCATGACAACGCGCAGGGTGTCGCCGGTCAGGGCCGATTCCACGGTCACAATAATGAGGCGCTCACCGGAGGGTCCTCGCTCCAGGAAATCCCGTTGGGTCGGGGACAGGTTCAGCTGTGAGGCGTTCAAGCGCAGGTAGACGCCATCGGTGAGTACCTGATTGTTTTCAGCGGGCAACAGCGCATACATATCCGCTAGCTGGAAGTCGCTGTCCTCGCTGTGCCGCGGCGCCTGCCCGGAACCGGACACCTGTGGCGTGGGGCGCTCGAATACCAGCGTCGGACGAACCGAACCCGCCAGGGTGTTGCACACCGTATTACTGGAAAAGTCGTCCGCGCCATCGCCATCGGTATCAACAACCGCCTGGTTGTAAATCCGTGTATTGCTGGTCAACCCGGTGCCGACCTGAACACCGAAGGTAAAGCCGCCGGACTCATTGGATTCCATGGCCGACGCGGGAACCAAAACGCCAAAGCGGTCCACTGGCGTGGACGGTGACCACTGATCAAAGCGGATCCATTCATCATCCGCATCGCCGGAACGGTGCACCACCGCGACAGATTGAATTGGCGAGATACCGGTAGCGCTGCCCGGGCGTAACTGCACGTTCGCCGGCAAGGCATCTTCCAGCATAACGCCCTGTTCCGCCTGACCACTGATCAGGAAGCGCCTTTCTGCGGGGGCGCTGCTGCCGGTATTGGTATAGCTGATGCTGTAGTCCAGCGATTGCCCTTCCTGGGCAGGGTTATCACAGCTCTGGCTGCTCGACTTGGTCAGATTCAGGAAGGCGCCAGAGGCCACCGTGACACTGTCTTGCCGTGAGTCGGACACATCAGCATCCGTTTGCGACTCGGCCAGTACCGACACTCTCAGCACATCGTTCTGACCTTGCCCGGACGTCACCGTGCCAGCCACCACGAGGGAAAGTGACGCGCCGGCAGGCAAGCTCACCGGCGCCGTAATTTCCGGTTCACCGGCATCGACCACACCGTTGCCGTTCACATCTTCATACAGACGCAAATTCAACAGGTCACCATCATCGCCGGCACTGTTCACCGCCGTCAGGCTGTAGTCATCGTCCACATTGCCGGTATTGGTCAGAACATGGGGCAGGTTAACGCGCTGGCCGGCGGCCACTGTCAACGCATTGTTGTTACCCAGCAGCACATCACGGTATGGCGCCACAACAAGTTGGGACACATTGGAACTCTGCGTGACCACCTGCCCGGTAAGCGGGTTCAGGTAACGGACCTGGGCCTGGTTACGCAGCACCGTACCGGCCGGGGTGGCAGCCGCAATGGCGCCGCTGGCAATCGCCAGCAGCGTCATTACGCTGATTGTCCAAACCCCGATCCGATTCAATTCACGATTTCCTGTCGTTCCCACGCGGTGCTTGAGCACCTTTTTTTGGGCCGCCCCAGCGGCCATGTTTTTAGAGCTTTCTCAGACGTTGCGCACAGCGCCTGAGAAAGCTCTCCCCCTTCCCCGCACAGGGGAAGAGGAAGAGCCCGGGAGGGGCTTGCTTAGTTCACTTGCACACAGAACTGTGCATTGGCGTTATCACCCGCTGGCAAATCACCCAC
>NZ_PBSH01000041.1 GCF_002726155.1 Alcanivorax sp.
AGCGTTCTTTGCCGAAGTGGTGGAATTGGTAGACACGCTATCTTGAGGGGGTAGTGAGCTTCGCTCGTGCCGGTTCAAGTCCGGCCTTCGGCACCAATTAGGGAACGTTTTGCTGGTGAGTGTTGTCAGTGAAACGTGTGAAAAAAATCGGCGAGTTGGCCGCTTTTTTTTCAGGATCAGCCTTTGCGCTGGTCGGCATCAGGTTCTGTGGCTTTTCCTGGTGCTAAGGCTTCGAAAAATAAATACTTTTTCGATAATGCCTTGACAGAGTGAGCGCCTCTAAGTACTATTTGCGCTCGATTTTGATGCGGGGTGGAGCAGTCTGGTAGCTCGTCGGGCTCATAACCCGAAGGTCGTAGGTTCAAATCCTGCCCCCGCTACCACTTAGATGAACCAGAAAAACACCTCTGGTTCAAAGCGGACAAAAAGCCCCTCTAGCAGGGGCTTTTTGTTATCCGCAAACCGACCCGGTTAGTGGGAATGGGCGGTGGATACACGGTCGTTGTGCAGCAAAGCTGCAATCGCTGTGACATCCTCGGGCCCATTTTTTGTTTGTACCGTCGGAAAGTTTTATGTCAAAACGCACGGAACAATTAACGGAGCTGCTGGCTCCGGTAGTGGAAGATCTGGGCTTCGTGCTCTGGGGTGTTGAATACATCCAGGGGCGCGGGGCTGTTTTGCGTGTGTTTATTGACCATGCAGACGGTATCTCGGTAGATAATTGCGCGGCCGTGAGTCACGAAGTCAGCGGCGTGCTGGATGTGGAAGATCCGATTAACGGTGAATACAACCTTGAGGTGTCTTCACCGGGCATGGATCGGCCCATGTTCGAAATTGCGCAGTATGTCGATTACATCGGTGAAGATGTCCAGCTCAAGCTGCTGGCGCCGGTAAGCGGCAAGCGCAAAATGACGGCGGCCATTGTGGCCGTGGATGGCGATACGCTGGTGGTTGAGCTGGATGGCGAAACCTTGCGTGTTCCTTACAGTCAGGTAGATCGTGCCCGGTTGCAGCCTCGCTTCGACTGAGCACGCCCTGAAGAACTTTAGTCTTTGTAAAGGCCTGGCCATGAACAAAGAGATCCTGCTGGTAGCGGAAACAGTATCAAACGAGAAAGGTGTAAGCCGGGACGTAATCTTCGAGGCCATTGAACTGGCGCTCGCGGCGGCCACCAAGAAACGTTTCAAGCAAGAAGACGTAGAGATTCGTGTGGATATTGACCGGGTGTCCGGCAATGCCAGGAGTTTCCGTGTGTGGCACGTGGTGCCGGACGAGGAGCTCTACGAATTTGGCAAGCAGCTGACCCTGGATGAAGCGCACGAGCAGGATACGTCGCTGCAGATCGGTGATATCTGGGAAGAGGAAGTCGAATCCGAAGCCTTTGGTCGTATCGCTGCACAGACTGCCAAGCAGGTTATCGTACAGAAGGTACGTGAAGCCGAGCGCCGTCAGATTGTTGAAGAATACCGTGATCGCATCGGTGATCTGGTCAGCGGCACAGTGAAAAAAGCCAGCCGCGATTCCATTATTCTGGATCTCGGTGGTAATGCCGAAGCGCTGATTACCCGCGAGCACATGATCCCGCGTGAAGCCGTTCGCCAGAACGATCGCATTCGTGCCTATCTGTTGGGCGTGAATGAAGAAAACCGTGGCCCGCAGCTGTTCGCCAGCCGTGCTTGCCCGGACATGCTGATCGAATTGTTCAAGATTGAAGTGCCGGAGATCGGTGAAGAGCTGATCGAGATCAAGGGCGCCGCCCGTGATCCCGGCTCCCGCGCCAAGATTGCCGTGAAGACCAACGATCAGCGCATCGATCCGGTGGGTGCTTGTGTGGGTATGCGCGGCGCGCGTGTTCAGGCGGTGTCCAACGAACTGGCGGGTGAGCGTATCGATATCGTCCTGTGGGACGACAACCCGGCGCAGTTGGTGATTAACGCCATGCAGCCGGCGGAAGTGGCCTCCATCGTGATGGATGAAGAAAGTCATTCCATGGATATTGCCGTGGAAGACGAATCCGCACTGGCCCAGGCCATTGGTCGCAGCGGGCAGAACATTCGTTTGGCCTCCGAGCTGACCGGTTGGGAGCTCAACGTCATGACCATTGATGACGCTGAGACCAAACAGGAAGAAGAAGCGGAGCAGGCCCTGCAGACGTTCATCAATGAGCTGGACGTGGACGAAGATGTGGCGGGCGTGCTGGTTGATGAAGGTTTCTCTACCCTCGAAGAAGTGGCCTATGTGCCCGAGGAAGAGATGCTGGCCATTGACGGATTTGATGAAGAGATCGTGGAGCTGTTGCGCCAGCGCGCCAAAGACGCGCTGCTGACCAAAGCCCTGGTCTCTGAAGAGAAGTTTGAACAGGCCGAGCCTGCGGAAGACCTTCTGAGCATGGAAGGTATGGACCGTGAGCTGGCCGTTGAATTGGCTTCCCGTGGCATTGTCACGATGGAAGACCTCGCCGAACAGGCGGTGGATGACCTGCTGGAAATTGAAGGCCTGAGCGAAGAGCGTGCAGCCGAGTTGATCATGACTGCACGGGCGCCCTGGTTTGAAGGCGAAGACGAAGCCGGGGCATAACTGCCCCTTTTCAGGCTGATCAAGCAGGCACCATCAGAGACGGACAGGAGAGTGTTGCTGACATGGCAGAAACGACCGTAAAGAAACTGGCCGACATCGTAGGGACGCCCGTCGAGAAGCTGCTCACGCAGATGAAAGACGCAGGGTTGCCCCATGGCGATGCCAGCGAAGTGGTCTCCGATGAACAGAAGCAGCAGCTACTGGCGCATCTGCGCAAGTCTCATGGTGCCCAGGACGAAAGCAGTGGAAAGAAAATTACGCTGAAGCGTAAATCCACCAGCACCATCAAGACCACCGGCGCTGCCGGCAAGTCCAAGACCGTGAACGTGGAGGTGCGCAAGAAACGCACCTACGTGAAACGCGATGTGTTGGAAGCGGAAGAGCGTGAAGAAGCAGAACGCCTGGCGGCTGAAGAAGCTGCGCGTGCTGCGGAAGAAGAGAAACGCGCGGCAGAAGAGGCCGCGAAACGTGCTGCGGATGATGAAGCGGCACGGTTGAAGGAAGACGAAGCCCGCGCCAAAGCTGAGCAGGAACGCAAGGCTGCCGGCGAAAAAGCGGCGGAAGAAAAGAGTAAGCGCGTTTCTGTGCCAAAGGTTTCTGCAACCAAGAAACCCGCCAAGGAAGAAACGCCGGAAGAAAAAGCCAAGCGCGAAGAAGCCGAGCGCAAGCAGCGTGAAGCTGACGAAGCCAAGCGCAAACAGGAAGCGGAAGCTCGCAAGAAAGCGGAAGAAGAAGCTGCTCGCCGCACGGCCGAAGAAGCGGCCCGCATTGCTGCGGAACTGGAAAAACGTGGCGAGCAGGAAGAGAAAAAGCCTGCTGCGGAAGACGAAAAGGACAAGGGTTCGTCCATCGTTAATGCTGCCCAGGAAGCCAGCTATCAGCGTGAAGAGCGTCAGTCTCGCCGTCGTCGTCGCAAACCCAAGGTTGCGGGTGTTGTGCACGGCAAGATGAAGAGCTCCATGAACAAGCAGCATGGCTTTAAAACGCCGACGGAGAAGAAAATCTACGAAGTCGAAGTTCCAGATACTATTACTGTGACCGACCTGGCCCAGCGTATGAACGTCAAGGCCAAGTCGCTGATCAAGTCCCTGATGAAGATGGGCGAGATGGTCACGGTTAATCAGCCGATCGATCAGGAAACCGCCTTCCTGCTGGTGGAAGAGATGGGGCACAAGCCCATTGCCAGCAAAGGGCAGGAAGAGCTGCTTGAAGATCATCTGGCCGCGGATCTGGTTACCCGTGACAGCGTGGATTCCGAGCACCGTGCGCCTGTTGTTACCATCATGGGCCACGTGGACCACGGTAAGACTTCCCTGCTGGACTATATCCGTAAAGCCAAGGTGGCAAGCGGTGAAGCGGGCGGCATTACCCAGCACATTGGTGCGTACCACGTCGAGCACGAGAAGGGCATGATTACCTTCCTCGATACTCCCGGTCACGCGGCCTTTACCGCCATGCGTGCCCGTGGTGCCAAAGCCACCGATATCGTGGTGATTGTGGTGGCGGCCGATGACGGCCTGATGCCGCAAACCGAAGAAGCGATCAACCACGCGAAAGCATCCGGTGCGCCGATCATTATTGCGGTCAACAAGATCGATAAAGAACAGGCGGATCCTGATCGCGTGCGTAACGAGATGGCGACCAAGGATGTGATCCCGGAAGAGTGGGGTGGCGAGTACCAGTTCATTAATGTGTCGGCCCATACTGGCCAAGGCATCGATGATCTGCTGGATGCCATTCTGCTGCAATCTGAATTGCTGGAGCTGCAGGCTCAGGCGTCTGGTTCAGCCACTGGTGTGGTCATCGAGTCCCGTATCGAGAAAGGTCGCGGTACCGTTGCGTCCATCCTGGTTCAGGGTGGTGAGCTGCAGATCGGTGACATGCTGCTGGCCGGTGCTCACTTTGGCCGTGTGCGGGCGATGATCGATGAGAATGGCAAGCCAATCAAAAAAGCCGGCCCGTCTATTCCGCTGGAAGTGTTGGGCCTGAATGGCGCACCGGAAGCCGGTGAACAGATCCAGGTTGTGACCGACGAGCGTAAGGCGCGGGAAGTGGCCGAATTCCGTCAGGAACGTGACCGTGAGCTCAAGCTCAAGCGTCAACAGGCATCCAAACTGGAAAACCTGTTTGAAAATATGGGCAGCGCAGAAACCAAGACCGTCAACATCGTGTTGAAGACCGATGTGCGCGGTTCACTGGAAGCGCTGACCAGTGCCCTGAATGATCTGGGCACCGATGAAGTGAAGGTGAATCTGGTCTCCAGCGGCGTTGGTGCGATCAACGAATCCGACGTTAACCTGGCCATGACCAGTGAAGGTGTGTTGCTGGGCTTTAACGTTCGTGCAGATTCCAAGGCCAAGAAAACCTGCGAGCAGGAAGGCATCGACCTGCGCTACTACAGCGTGATTTATGAGCTGATTGACGATGTGAAGCAGGCCATGAGTGGTTTGCTGGCGCCGGAAAAACGCGAAGAGATCCTTGGTGTGGCTCAGGTGCGCGACGTGTTCCGTTCTTCCAAGTTCGGTGCTGTTGCCGGCTGTATGGTGGTGGAAGGTACGTTGTACCGGAACCGTCCGATCCGCGTTCTGCGTGACGATGTAGTGGTCTTCGAAGGCGAGCTGGAATCCCTGCGTCGCTTCAAGGACGATGTGCCTGAAGTGCGTAACGGCATGGAGTGTGGCATCGCGGTGAAGAGCTACAACGACGTGAAAGAAGGCGACAAGATCGAAGTCTTCGAAGTGAAGGAGGTGGCGCGCTTCCTGTAAAGGAGTGTGCCCGAACCCTTTTATGAGCCGTCATCGCCGCCCCCAGGGCTTTAACCGCACCGACCGTATTGCTGATCAGATTCAGCGTGAACTGTCGCGGTTGCTGCAGTTTGAAATGAAAGACCCGCGGGTCAATCTGGCGACGATTCAGGATGTGACGGTTTCCCGGGACCTGTCCTATGCCGAGGTGTACTTCACCTTGCTGGGGCAGGGCGAGGAAGCCGGCGCGGAAGCCGAAGAAGCGCTGGTCAAGGCCAGCGGCTTCCTGCGCAGTAGCCTGGCCAAGAGCCTCAATACCCGCACTACCCCCAAATTGCGTTTCCATTACGACATGACCCCGGAGCGGGCGGCACATCTGTCGCAGTTGATTGATGATGCCCGTGCCGAAGACCGGGTGCTGCGTCCGGAAGACGACGAAACCGGAAACAACGAGTAACTCGGAGCTGTCAGGTGGCAAAGCGTCGTCCCAGAGGCCGTGATCTCAACGGCATCCTGTTATTGGATAAATCGTCTGGCGTGAGCAGTAACGGCGCGCTGCAAATGGCCAAGAAAATGTTTGCCGCTGCCAAGGCGGGGCATACCGGTAGTCTGGATCCGCTGGCCACCGGCATGTTGCCGATTTGTTTTGGTGAAGCCACCAAGTTCAGCCAGTTTTTGCTGGAATCCGACAAGAGTTACCGGGTCACTGCCAAGCTGGGTGTGACTACGGAAACCGGTGACGCCGACGGTGATGTGGTGGAAACCACCGACGTGACCGCGTCGCCAGACCAGATCGAGGCTGCTTTGCTGTCGTTCAAGGGCGATATCGAACAGATCCCCAGCATGTATTCGGCCATCAAGCACGAGGGTGTGCCGCTGTACAAGCTGGCCCGCGAGGGCAAGACCGTGGAGCGCAAGCCGCGGCCGGTGACCATTTACGACCTGCGAATTTTGCGCATCGATGGTGATGAGGTGGAATTCGAGGTGGATTGCTCCAAGGGCACCTATGTACGCTCTCTGGTGGAAGATACCGGTGCGATATTGGGCTGTGGTGGCCATGTAACGGCGCTGCACCGTCTGTCGGCCGGGCCTTATCCGTCGGAGCGCATGCTGACTCTGGAGCAGCTGGGCAAGATCAAGGAAACCGGCGGGTTCGAGGCAATCGACGAGCTGCTCTTGCCTTTATCTACCAGCGTGGCAGACTGGCCGCGCGTTGAATTGGGTGACAATGCTGCTTATTACCTGCAGCAGGGGCAGCCAGTGATGGCCTCAGACCGTCCTCTGGACGGCTGGGTCAGCGTTTATCAGGCATCCAGCGGTGAGTTTCTGGGTGTCGGAGAAGTATTGGAAGACGGGCGGATTGCCCCCCGTCGTCTGATCGCAGGCGGAGCCTCCTGAGGAGACTGGCCTGATTAATGACGGCAGCTATAAATATGCATGGCTGGCCGTGACCTTAATTGAGCATATTGGAGAAGCAACATGGCGTTAACCGCTGAACAGAAAGCCGAGATCCTGAAAGAGCATGGCCGCAAAGAGAACGACACCGGCTCCCCGGAAGTCCAGGTGGCTCTGCTGAGCGCCAACATCAATGGTCTGCAGGATCACTTCAAAGGCCACAAGAAGGATCACCACAGCCGTCGTGGTCTGATCCGCATGGTAAACCAGCGTCGTAAGCTGCTGGACTACCTGGCCAAGAAAGACCGCACCCGTTACCTCCAGCTGATCGAAAAGCTGGGTCTGCGTCGCTAACAGGCTGCAGATCGGGTAACCACAACAGAAGCTCGGCATTTGCCGGGCTTCTGTTGTTTTGGGGCAGGCAATAAATCATGTCCCGTTCACAAGGCGGTGTCGGGATGGTTGCAGGGTCCGCTACCTGGCAGAGTGGGGGCGTGATGCGTGATGCGTGATGCGTTTCTGGTTATGATGCGCGAACGAGAGAAGATTGTTTAGAAAGTTGTTTATTAGAGGCATGGGCCTCGAAGACTGTCGTGAAGAAGAGAGAAGAGACGAGATATGTTTAATAAAATCACCAAGCAAATTCAGTTTGGCCGTGACACCGTCACCCTGGAAACCGGGCAGATTGCCCGCCAGGCAACTGCCGCGGTCATGGTCCGTATCGGTGACACCGAGGTGCTGGTCACCGTAGTGGGCAGAAAAGAAGCCAACCCAGGGCAGAACTTCTTTCCCCTGACCGTTAACTATCAGGAAAAGACCTACGCAACCGGCCGCATCCCCGGTGGCTTCCTGAAGCGAGAAGGCCGCCCCAGCGAAAAAGAAACGCTGACCTGTCGCCTGATCGATCGCCCGATTCGCCCCCTGTTCCCCAAAGGCTTCATGAACGAAGTACAGGTTGTGGCTACGGTGATGTCCTCTGACAAGAACCGTGATCCGGATATCGCTGCCCTGATCGGTACCTCTGCGGCGCTGTCCATTTCCGGTATTCCGTTCAATGGTCCTATCGGCGCTGCACGGGTTGGTTACAAGGATGGCATGTACATTCTTAACCCGAGCTACTCCGAGCTGGCCGAATCTGCACTGGATCTGGTTGTTGCCGGCACTGAGCCTGCGGTCCTGATGGTGGAATCCGAAGCGCAGGAGCTGTCTGAAGATCAGATGCTGGGTGCGGTATTGTTCGGTCATATGGAAATGCAGCCGCTGATCCAGGGCATCAAGGAGTTCGCTGCCGAAGTGGGCACGGAAACCTGGGACTGGAAACCGGCCGAGCAGAACGAAACCCTGAAAGCGGCCATCAAGGACAAGTTCGCCGCGGCACTGGGTGAGGCTTACACCATCACCGAGAAGATGGCCCGTTACGCCAAGGTTGGCGAGCTGCGCGATGCGTGTGTTGAGGCCTTTGCCACTGGCGAAGAAGGTGCTCCTGAAGCCGGCGAAGTGAAAGAACTGTTCGGCAAGATTGAGAAGAGCGTGGTGCGTGAAGCCGTGGTATCCGGCAAGCCGCGTATCGATGGCCGTGCTCTGGATGCGGTTCGTGCGATCGATTGTCAGGTCGGCACCCTCTCCAAGACTCACGGTTCTGCGTTGTTCACCCGTGGTGAAACCCAGGCTATCGTGACCGCGACTCTGGGTGGCATGCGTGATGCCCAGTTTATCGATGCACTGGAAGGGTCCCGCCAGGATCACTTCATGCTGCAGTACAACTTCCCTCCGTACTGTGTGGGCGAAACCGGCTTTATTGGTTCTCCGAAGCGTCGTGAAATCGGCCATGGCCGTTTGGCACGTCGTGGTGTGGAAGCGGTTGTACCGAGCGTGCAGGATTTCCCTTACACGGTTCGTGTGGTTTCCGAGATCACCGAGTCCAACGGTTCGTCTTCCATGGCGTCCGTGTGTGGTACCTCCATGGCGTTGATGGACGCGGGTGTGCCGCTGACCGCGCCGGTGGCCGGTATTGCCATGGGGCTGGTGAAGGAAGAAGACGGTCGCTATGCGGTCCTGTCCGATATCCTCGGTGATGAAGATCACCTCGGCGACATGGACTTCAAGGTGGCGGGTACCGCACGTGGTGTGACTGCTCTGCAGATGGATATCAAGATCGAAGGTATCACCGAAGAGATCATGGAGAAGGCTCTGAACCAGGCAAACGCCGGCCGTCTGCATATCCTGGGTGAAATGAGCAAGGCGATTTCAGAGTCTCGCTCTGAAGTGTCTGACAATGCGCCGACACTGCTGACCCTGAAGATCAACCCGGACAAGATCCGTGATGTGATTGGTAAAGGTGGCGCAACGATTCGTGCCCTTACCGAAGAAACCGGCTGTACCATTGATATCGAAGACGATGGCAGCGTGAAGATCTACGGTGAAACCCGTGAAAAAGCGGATGAAGCTGTACGTCGCGTAGAAGAGATCACCGCTGAAGCTGAAGTGGGTGTGATCTACGAAGGCAAGGTGACTCGCGTTGTTGATTTCGGTGCGTTTGTGGCGATCATGCCCGGTACCGAAGGCCTGCTGCACATCTCCCAGATCGCTGAAGAGCGCGTAGAGAAAGTGACTGACTACGTGAATGAAGGCGAGATTATCAAGGTGAAAGTCCTCGACGTGGATCAGCGTGGTCGTATCAAGCTGTCCATGAAGGAAGCCAAGGAAGATTAATTTCTTCTTTCTGCTTCTTAAAAAGGGTCGGCATTTGCCGGCCCTTTTTTTGTGCCCGAAAGAAAGACGGGCATTGCGATCCGCTGGCGCAAGCGGTGATGGTCTGGCCGTAAAGTCGAGCTGCTGACGTCTGGCCCACGAGTGCAGCGTAGCTGAAGGGGTAGTAAGCTCGCTTACAATAGAGTGGATCAAATAAAGGATTTGTCATGGCCAAGGACACCACCGTGGGCATGGTGCTGCATGACGTGGCACGAATGATGCGTCGGGACTTTGACCGGCGAGCGCGAAGCGCGGGCCTGTCGCGGGCACGCTGGCAAGTACTGTGGCACTTGGCGCGACACGAGGGCATTCATCAGGCCGCTTTGGCGGAGCTGCTGGATGTGGCGCCGATTTCTTTGGCTCGCCAGCTGGATCGGCTGGAGGAAGAAGGGCTGGTGCTGCGCCGTGCCGATCCAGGAGACCGGCGTCGCTGCCTGTTGTTCCTTACCGAGGCGGCAACGCCTGCGTTGGAGTCACTGCGGGGCAAAGCCGCGCAAACCCGTCAACGGGCACTGGATGGCCTTACGGTTGAGGATGTGGAGGCATTGCAGCGGGTGCTGGAAATCATGCGCAACAATCTCAGCGACCGTAATCCGGAAGAGGAACAATGAGGGCCGGAGAGCGCCAGGTTTCACCCTGATTGATTAACTTGTCTGCCTTTGTGGTGGGGGAAATGAAAACGGCGCAGGAGGTGATTGGTCCGCTGCGCCGTTTCTTGTTGCTGCTGGGGTTTATTTGTTCTGGCGGGTCTCGATGAGCTGGTCCACCACGCTGGGGTCGGCCAGGGTGGAGGTGTCGCCCAGGCTGTCCAGTTCGTCGGCGGCGATCTTGCGCAGAATGCGGCGCATGATCTTGCCGGAGCGGGTTTTCGGCAGGCCCGGAGCAAAGTGAATCAGGTCGGGTTTGGCGATGGGGCCTATTTCCTGAGTGACCAGGTCACGCAGGGCCTGAACCAGTTCCTCGCTGCCTTCCTTCCCGGCCATCAACGAGACATACGCGTAGATGCCCTGGCCTTTGACGTCATGCTGGTAACCGACCACGGCGGCTTCTGAAATGCTGGGGTGGAGCACCAGGGCAGATTCGATTTCGGCGGTGCCCAAACGGTGCCCGGACACGTTGAGCACGTCGTCCACCCGACCGGTAATCCAGTAGTAGCCATCCTCGTCACGGCGGGCGCCGTCACCGGTGAAATAGCAGTCCTTGTAGGCGCTGAAGTAGGTGTCGATCAGGCGCTGGTGGTCGCCATAGACCGTGCGGATCTGGCTGGGCCAGCTGGCCTTGATCACCAGATTGCCGGAAGCTGCACCGTCCAGTTGCTTGCCGTCCGGGTCCATCAGGGCCGGTTGCACGCCGAACATGGGCAGGGTGGCTGAGCCGGCTTTCAGATCTACGGCGCCGGGCAGGGGGGCAATCATGATGGCGCCGGTTTCAGTCTGCCACCAGGTATCCACAATCGGGCAGCGGGAATCGCCCACTACTTTGTAGTACCACTCCCAGGCTTCCGGGTTGATGGGTTCGCCCACGGTGCCCAGCAGCTTCAGGCTGGCGCGGGAAGTTTGCTCCACCGGGGCATCGCCCAGCCCCATCAGGGCGCGAATGGCGGTGGGGGCCGTGTAGAAAATATTGACCTTGTGTTTGTCCACTACCTGCCAGCAGCGTGACGCGTCCGGGTAGGTGGGTACGCCTTCGAACATCAGGGTGGTGGCGCCGTTGGCCAGCGGGCCGTAGACGATATAGCTGTGCCCGGTGATCCAGCCCACATCGGCGGTGCACCAGTAGATGTCGCCATCCTGGTAATCGAACACGTACTTGTGGGTCAGGGCGCTGTTGAGCAGGTAGCCGGCGGTGGTGTGCACCACCCCTTTGGGTTTGCCGGTAGAACCGGAGGTGTACAGGGTGAACAGCGGGTCTTCAGCGTCGACCCACTCGGGTTCGCAATCGTTGGCGGCGTTGGCCATGGCCTCGTGGTACCAGACATCACGCGGCGCGTGCCATGCCACGTCGCCGCCGGTGCGTTTCACTGTCAGGCAGGTATGAACGCAGTCGACGCCGTCCAGCGCCTTGTCCGCATTCACTTTCAGTGGGATTGCCTTGCCGCCGCGGACCCCCTCATCGGCGGTAATCAGCGCGCAGGCCTCAGCATTGAGGATCCGGTCTTTCAGGGCTTCCGGTGAAAAGCCGCCGAACACCACGGAATGAATGGCGCCGATACGGGCGCAGGCCAGCATGGCGTAGGCGGCTTCGGGGATCATGGGCATATAGATGACGACACGGTCGCCTTTTTTTACGCCGCGATCCTTGAGCACATTGCCAAATTTGCTGACTTCCTCGAACAGCTCTTGATAGCTGATGTGTTTGTCCTGATCGGGCTCGTCACCTTCCCAGATAATCGCTGTTTGACTGGCGCGCTCAGGTAAGTGGCGGTCAACACAGTTGTAACAGGCGTTCAGGGTGGCACCTTTGAACCAGGCTGCCCGGCCTTCGCTGAAGTCCCATTCGCTGACGGTGTCCCAAGGGGTCTTCCAGTCCAGAAGCTGTTCGGCGCGCTCGGCCCAGAAGGTGTCTGGATCATTGATGGACTGGGCGTACCAGCGGTCGTAGGTGTCGCGGTCCATCAGGGTCTGTTTTTTATACTCGGCGGGAACAGGGTGAATATGTACTTGGGACATTAGGGCCTCCTTGGGATACTGCCTGCCAATTTCCATCATTATTATGGCTGCGCCTGCCTGGGTGTATTCCACCATGGTCTTATAGGGCGGTCAGCGGGGTAGACGTCGTGTCTCAAGAGTAAACAAAGTGTTGCGCAATGACCAATGCCCAAGCGGACAAAAACGGCGTTGAAGACAGGGTGTGAGGAGGCAAGAGGCAGGCAAAAAAAACGCCGGCAGCGCCGGCGTTTTATCAAACATTCAGAGCGAATTCGGGATCAGGCAACCTGAACCGGAATCGCATTGCTGGTGCCTTTCACTTCATTGCCTTCAGCGATATAAATCAGGCTGGGTTTGAAGTTGATCAGCTCCGCGCTGGAGTAGTTGGCGTAAGCGCAAATGATCACACGGTCACCCGGCTGGGCCTTATGAGCGGCAGCACCGTTGACGGAGATGATTTTGGAGCCCGCTTCGCCACGGATTGCGTAGGTTTCGAAACGCTCACCGTTATCAATGTTGTAGATCTGGATCTGTTCGTATTCCAGGATACCCGCCATGTCCATCAAATCGCCATCAATGGCGCAGGAGCCTTCGTACTCGAGTTCCGCGTGGGTGACACGAGCCTGATGGAGTTTTGCTTTCAGCATGGTGCACTGCATGTTGGTTACCTCTCAAGCGACCCGAAACCTGCTGTAAACGCCGTATGGTAGGCATGCAGGCACTTCAAGGGGCCGGAAGTATGCATGAATCACCGGTCACGCACAACGGCCAGAGATATATTGTCGATCAATCGGGTTGACCCTAATTTAGCCGCCACGGCGGCAACCAGGTCAGTGTCCTGTGGGCCGGCCGGGGCAAGGGTTCTGGTGTTGACGATGGTTAAATAATCGACACTGAAGCCGGCTGCATTGAGGGACTGACTGATGCGGCTTTCCAGTGCTCGGTAGTCCCGCTCGCCAGCGTCGATGTCGGCTTTCAGCTGTTGCAGGTGTGCATAAAGTTTGGGGGCTAGTGTGCGCTCACTGTCGCTCAGAAAACCATTGCGTGAACTGCGGGCCAGGCCGTCTGTTTCCCGGCTGGTGGCGGCGCCGACGATCTTCACCGGGAACAGCAGTTCCTCACACATGCGCCGCAGAATGGCCAGCTGCTGAAAATCCTTTTCGCCGAATACCGCCACGTCCGGTTGTACGATGTTCAGCAGCTTGGAGACCACAGTGGTGACACCCCGAAAGTGGCCTTCGCGGCTGGCGCCACACAGGTAGTCGCCCAGCTGATCCACGTCGACCCAGGTCTGGTTCTGGCCGAGTGGGTACATTTCCTCGACGGATGGCGCAAACAGCAGGTCGGTGCCGGCCTCCACCAGTGCCGCCGCATCGGCTTCCAGGGTGCGTGGGTAGCGGTCGAAGTCTTCGTTGGGGCCAAACTGGGTGGGGTTCACAAAGATCGACACTACCACCACGTCGCAGCGGGCGCGGGCCTCGCGAATCAGACTGATATGGCCGTCGTGCAGGTTGCCCATGGTGGGGACAAAACCCACAGTCTGGCCCTTGTTGTGCCAGCCGCGGACATATTCACGCACCTGGGCGACGGAATGAACGGTTTGCATGGAAATCCTCGCTGAGACGCAACACGCAACAGGCTTGCAACGCGTCGCTTGGCTTGTTGCGTTACAAAGTGTCAGGGCCGCGTTTGAGCTATGGGCGCGGCTTCGACCTTGCACAACCAAAAGTCCGCTACGCCGTGTTGGGGCGTGAAGCGTGTGGCGTGTTGCGGTTTTTTAAAAACAGTGCTCGTCGGCCGGGAAACTGCCGTCTTTAACCGCGGCGTCATAGGCCTTGAAGGCGCTGCGCATGTCTCCGGTGTCCGCCATGAAATTGCGCACGAAGCGAGCGGGTTTGCCTGGGCTGATGCCGAGCATGTCGTGCATGACCAGTACCTGGCCGTCACATTCCGGGGCGGCGCCGATACCGATTACCGGGGCGGCGATGTCGCGGGTAATTTGTGCGCTGAGCGCACGCGGCACGCATTCCAGTACAAACAGGGCGGCGCCAGCCTGGTCCAGAATCCTGGCAGCGTCGAGCAGTTCGGCGGCGCCGTCATCGTCTTTACCTTGCACCCGGTAACCACCCAGAGAATTTACCGCTTGCGGGGTCAGGCCCAGGTGGGCGCAGACAGGAATGCCGTTGCGGTTAAGGATCTCGATGGCGTCGGCCAGCCAGGCGCTGCCTTCCAGTTTAACCATGTTGGCGCCAGCCTGCATCAGTGCGGTGGCGGCTTCCAGGGTGCGCTCCAGGGTGGCGGCGCCCATAAAGGGAATATCGGCAATGATCAGGCTGCCCTGATTGCCGCGGGCCACGCATTCGGTGTGGTAGACCATCTGTTGCAGGGTCACCGGGACGGTGCTGGTCTGGCCCTGAATGACATTGCCCAGGGAGTCGCCGACCAGAATGGCTTCCACGCCGGCTTCGGAAATCAGTCGCGAGAAACAGGCATCGTAGGCGGTGAGCACAGAAAACTTGCCACCGTCCTGTTTGCGTTTTTGCAGGGTGCGAATGGTGATGGACATGGGAATCCTCCCAGGGAAATTCAGTTGAAAGTTGAAAGTGTAAAGTTGAAACGCGGTCCAGTCTGTCTCTGCGGACAAGCTGTGCCCGCGGTCATGCCAACAGTTTCGCGGGCAGCGCGTCACTCGTGTGGCGATGCGTTTGTCCGCGCTCTTGAACTTTCAACTTTAAACTTTTAACTCAGCGCACTAGTGGCCGGGGGTTAAAATAGTGGCGACCGGAGCGGATGTCCAGCAACTCACTGATCAGTTGCTGGTAGTCCCGGTCGTGGTTGACCAGGTCGATTTCCGCTGCGTTGACGATGAGCAGTGGGGCGCGGTCGTAAAAATGGAAGAATTCGGTATAGGCGTTGCTGAGTTTATCCAGATAATCGCTGGCGATGCCTTGTTCGAAATCATTGCCCCGATGGCCGATGCGCTGGCGTAGTACCTGGGGTGGTGCTTGCAGGTAAATCACCAGGTCCGGCCGGGGAGCGTCCACGGTCAGGTGGTCGTCCACGTTGCGGTACAGCTCGAATTCGTCTTCGTCCAGGGTGACCTGGGCAAACAGCCGGTTTTTATCGATCAGGAAGTCCGCGATCCGTGGCCCGGCAAACAGATCCTGTTGCTGGATCTGGCGCAGCTGGTCGGCGCGCTGAAACAGGAAGAACAGCTCGGTTTGCAGGGCGTAACGAGCCGGGTCCTGATAGAAACGGGGCAGGAATGGATTGTCATCGGCCTGTTCCAGCAGCAAGTCATAACCAAAGGTCATGGCCAGGCGCTTGGCAAGGCTGGTTTTTCCCGCGCCGATGGGGCCTTCCACGGCGATGAAGCGGGGCAGGGTGCCGGCGGTGCGGCGTTGTTCAATCCGTTCAGTGAGAGTCTTTTCGTTCAATGAGTGCATCGCGGTCCAGTTCTGCCAGCGGTGAAAGCGTTTGTTCAGCTACCTGACTGAGAAAGCTACCCAGTGCGGTGCCGTCGGGCAAGTGGCAGTGCGGTGCGATTTCCAGCAGTGGGTGCAGAACAAAGGCACGGCAGCTCATCTGGGGGTGAGGTACCTGAAGGTCCGGGGTGTCGATAAGCTGATCATCGATCAGCAAAATATCCAGGTCCAGGGTGCGTTCACCCCAGTGGCGCAGGCGTTGCCGGCCGGCGGCCAGCTCCAGTGCCTGCAGGCTGCGCAGCAGGGCGAGAGGTGTCAGTGTGCTGTGCAGCTCGGCGACAGCGTTGACGTAGTCCGGCTGATCCTGTGGGCCGATGGGTGCGCTGCTGTAAAGGCGAGAATGGTGGATCAGGGAAAGGCCCGGCAGCCGGGCCATGGCCAGCAATGCACTGGTCAGCCTTTGAACCGGTTGATCCAGATTGCTGCCAAGGCCGATGAACGCCTGCATCAATTATCGGTGGACGGTTTCGGGCGGCGCCGACGGCGACGGCGCTTGTTGCCACCTCCACCCTGGTTGCCCAGATGGCTGATCATGTCCCGGCGGCCACTTTCGTCTTCTTCCTGATAGCGGGTCCACCAGTCGCCCAGTCCGGCCTTGATCTCTCCGCTCTGCTCACGCAGCAGCAGGAAATCGTAGGCGGCACGGAAGCGCGGGTGTTCCATCATGGCGTCCGCGCGGCGCCCGGCCCGTTTGTCCAGGCGCAACTGCAATTCCCACATTTCTCGCATCACGGTGGAGAAGCGACGGGGGATGGCGGTGTGCTTGATTTGCTGGTTGAGGGCGCGGGTGGCGGATTTGTGCAGTGCCTGGGCTGGCGGTAGTCCGCTGGACAGGTAGCCGCCGAAACGTTGCTGAATCACCGGCCACAGCAGTACCGCATAAATAAAGGCGGGGGTGACGGGCTTATCCATTAACAGGCGGCGATCGGTGTTATCCATGGCGGCCAGCAGCATGGCTTCCCAGGTTTCGCCCTGATCGCCTTCCAGGGCTTGCTGGGTTTCCGGAAACAGGAAACGAAACAGTCCCAGTTCCTGTAGTTGCTCATAGGACGCGCGGGCATGGCCGCTGAGGAATAGCTTGAGCACTTCATCAAACAACCGGGCGGCGGGGACCTGCAGGAGCAGCTCGGCCATGTCGGGAATGCGGTGGGCGGTGGCTTCTTCGATGTGGAAGCCCAGCTTGGCGGCGAAACGGGCCGCACGCAGCATGCGCACCGGATCTTCGCGGAAGCGTTGTTCCGGGTTGCCGATCAGGCGGATCACTTCCTGGTCGATATCGCCCATGCTGCCGACAAAGTCATGCAGGGTGAAGTCGGCAATATTGTAGTACAGCGCATTAATGGTGAAGTCTCGGCGCAGGGCGTCTTCCTCGATGCTGCCCCAGGTGTTGTCGCGCAGTACCAGCCCGGTTTCTTCGTGGGCATGATGCTTGTTCTGGTCCTGGTTGTCGTCGCTGGCCTTGGCCCGGAAGGTGGAAACCTCGATGACTTCACGGCCAAAGCGCACGTGTACGATCTGGAAGCGGCGGCCGATAATGCGGCTGCGCTTGAACAGGCGATTGACCTGTTCCGGCGTGGCGTTGGTGCTCACGTCGAAATCCTTGGGCTCCCGGCCGCAGAGAATGTCGCGCAGGCAGCCACCCACCAGATAGGCCTCGAACCCGCCTTTGTGCAATCCGTAGAGCACATCAAGTGCTGCTCGGGAAACTTGCTTGCGGGAGATCGGGTGTTGGTCGCGGGGAATCACACGCGGTTCTATCGGTCCGGACGATTTTGGGGAACCCGGAGTGAACCAGCGTGTCATATGTTCCAGAAGCTTGCAGGGCATGCGAAAAATTCGGCCTCGAAATGAGCAATAAGGCGGCGATAGTAGCACTTTTTTTCGCCAGTTGAGATGTCTTTGGCCCGGAAGGGCCGGCAGGGGCCTGCGAAGTGGAGTAAAATGCTTGGCCAGAAAGTAAAAAGGAGCCACAACCGAAGTTGTGACTCCCACATTTTGCGCTGATTCTGTTGTTATTATTGTTTGTGTTGTTTTCTGCCTTGTCGCTGCAATCATCAGTTGCAGCAGCACTGCATTGGCTCGTGAAATTATTGTTCTTCTTTCTTGTTGTTATTGTTTGAGCCTTTTACGCCGCTGTTTTTGTTGTTTGCTGGCGTGGGATTCATAGTGCCCGTCCACCCCTGCCAATGCAACACGCCTAAATTGTGTTTTAAATCATGGCCTTGCAGTTATTTTATAAAAACACCCTTAGAATTTGCCTGAGCAGGGTAACGCTTGTGTTACTTTCCTGTGTAGAGCGGTAACACTTGAGGCGCTTTTGGGTTATTCCGGGTCCTGTTCCCGGTTTTGGTGTCCCGAATTAACGTTTTTGCGTTTGACTCTAATGACGCGCGGATTGGATTTCCGGGTCAATGGCAAACGGAGTTCCGTTCTTATTCAACGGCGTGCACTGGCCTTTTTGCGGGGTATGCCCAGTCGCTGGCGCCGCTCCCAAAGGCTTTTGCGGCTGATCCCCAGCTTTTGCGCCAGTTCGGTCTCGGTCATGCTGTCCTGGTTTTCCATCACGAATCGGGTGAAATAATCTTCCAGTGACAAATCTTCGCTGGGGTCCAGGCTGGCCCGGCTGACCCGCTGGGGGGTGCGGTTGGGGTTCAGCCCCAGCTGGGCCGGGCCGATGCCGTCTTCTTCAGTGAGGATAATCGCCCGCTCAATCACGTTATCCAGTTCACGCACGTTGCCGGGCCAGCTATAGCTGCGCATGGCCTGAAGGGCTTCCGGGGTGAAGTGCAGGTCTGGGCGGTTGAGCTTTTCGCAGCCCCGGGCCAGCAGGGCATTGGCCAGGGGCTCCAGGTCTTCCTGTCGGCTGTTGAGCGGGGGCAGGGTCAGTTCCATGACGTTAAGGCGGTAGTAGAGATCCTGTCGGAAGCTGCCGTCGGCGACCCGGCCGGGCAGGTCCAGCTGGCTGCTGGCCAGAATGCGCACGTCTACCCGGCGGGGAGACAGGGAGCCCTGGCGGTGAATTTCGTGGTGGGTCAGCAGGGTTAGCAGACGGCTTTGTACTTCGCCGGCCAGCTCGCCAACTTCATCCAGAAACAGGGTGCCGCCGTCGGCTTCCTCAATGCGGCCGGGCTGGTCGTCATCACCGAACAGTTCCGTGAGTTGCAGTGCCTTGGGGAGCGCCGCGCATTGTACGGAGACCAGCGGACCGTTGGTGCGCTCGCTGTGTTCATGCAGGGCGCGGGCGGTGAGCTCCTTGCCGGTGCCGGCTTCGCCCATGATCAACACCGGGGTGTTGGTTGGTCCCACCCGGCTGATGCGGTGTTTCAGCTCTTCCATGGCCTCGCTGTTACCGATCATGTTGCGAACCGGAAAGCTGCGTTCCAGGTCTCGGCGCAGGGCCCGGTTGCCCCGATTCAGGCGGCCTTCTTTCAATACCCGGTCCACGGCGAGCAACATTTCGTCGTGGTCGAAAGGTTTGGGAATGTAATCCACGGCGCCCTGGCGCATGGCGTCCACGGCGGAGCGCAGGCTGGCATAGCTGGTCATGATCAGCACCGGTGTATTGCCGGCGGTGGCGATGAGGCTGGTGCCGGGGGCGCCGGGCAGACGCAAGTCGCTGATGATCAGGTCGAACTGATTGAGGCTGTATTCGCGGGCCTGTTCCACGGATTCCGCTTCTTCAACCGAGTGTTCGTGGCGCACCAGCAGTTTGCGCAGGGCGCCGCGAATAACCGGCTCATCTTCAACAATCAGAATGTGACTCATGAATGACTTGATCCTGTCCTGTCTTGCAGTGGCGCCTTACACACCGGAGGTGGGGGCGTGCATGGGAAGCCGAATAATAAACCGGGTGCCGCCCTGGTCGGTGATCGGGCTTTCTACCCGAATCGCCCCCAAGTGTTCTTCGATAATACTGTAAACCAGCGCCAACCCAAGGCCTGTTCCCCGGCCCGGTGGCTTACTGGTGACGAAGGGTTCGAACAGGGCGTCGCGCAGTTCATTCGGGATGCCGTGTCCCTGGTCTTCCACAATCACATCGAGCATTTCGTCGACGGATTCGCAGCGAACAATCACTGGCTGTTTGTCGACGCTGGCATCGGCGGCATTGCCCAGCAAGTTAATGAAAACCTGCAGCAAGCGTTGCGGGTCGCCCTGTACCCAGTGTTGTGGCTCGCATTGGTTGCCGAAAGGCTGCTGGCGGTGGTCCGGGTCGAGCAGCAACAGGGAGATGGCTTCGTCAACGGTATCACGAATATTCACCGGCACGTGCTGGCTATGTTTGATGCCGCCGGAGTGGCTGAAGGTAACCAGTGATTCCACGATGCGGGTGATGCGCCGCGTCTGCTCAAGGATCTGCTGGCTGGATTCCAGTTGTTCTTCCGCATCGGTTTCACTGTCCAGGTTTTGCGCCAGGCAGGCAATGGCGGTCACCGGGTTGCCAATTTCGTGAGCAACTCCGGCGGCCAGCCGGCCGATGGAGGCAAGCCGTTCGTTGTGTGCCAGGTGGGCTTCCATGTGGCGTAGCTCGGTAATGTCTTCGATCACCACGACCTGACCGCCTGCCTGTTCCGATGTGCCAGTACCCAGCACTTCAGATTTATGCAGGCTGAGCCAGCGGGTTTGCTGGTCCACGTCCAGCGACTGTTGCGGCTGGTGAGGGTTGTCGTCGTGGCTGAACTGGGTCAGGAATTGTCCCCATGGTGGGTCCAGGTCCGCGAGCCGGGAGCCGATGGTGTCGGCGGCGGTGATGCCGGTCAGCTCTTCCATGGCCCGGTTCCAGCCAATGATTTCCCGGTCTGCGCCCAGGGAAATAACGCCCATGGGCAGTTCCAGCAAGGTCTGGCGGTGGAAGCGCCGCAGGCCATCCAGTTCTGCGGCCAGCCCGGAGAGTCGGTCACGGTATTGTTCCAGCCGCGACTCGATAAACTGGATGTCTTCGCTGGAGCTTTGTTCTTCTTCGGGCAAGTAAGGCAGATGATCGTCCATCAACTGGTGCGAGACCGAGGGGCCAAGGAGGCCGGACAGGTTGGTTTCCAGCTGGTCACGCAAACGCCGCAGAGCATAGGGTCGGGTTTCGGTTCGCGGAAGGCGCAAATCACGCAACGCCATTTCCACTTCCCGGGTGGCAGTGATGGGCCCCAGGGGCTGAGTCAGTGCATCAATGAAATCGTCCACGCTTTTGGCTTCCAGTTCCCAGCGGTAAGGGCGGCGCAAGCTGTCCACCGCGCAGGCTTCCGCGGCGTTCTGTTCGGCCCGGGACATGGGCGTAACAATGGAAACGATGGCGTAGATCAGAGTGTTGGCCGTGACCGAGGCAATGGCCACGTGGTGCCATTGGCTGGCGCCGGTCTGAAAGCGCATGCCCAGCAATTCCATCAACCCCTGGAATTGCCATTGCGGGTAGGTGATCGGCAGTAGCAGTAGCAGTAGCCACAGCAGGAAGCCCACGACCAGACCGGCGAACAGGCCGTTGCGGTTGCCGGAGGGCCAGAACAGGGCGCCAATCAGGCCGGGAACAAATTGCAGTGTGGCCACGAACGAGAGTACGCCCAGCTCTACCAGGGTGTGCTCGGTGCCGGTGAAACGGTAGAACAGATAGGCCAGAGCGAGGATCGCGGCGATCAGAATGCGCCGGGTCCAGAGCAGATTGCGGTACAGGTTCTGGCCCTGATGCAGTGGGCTGGCTGGCAGGACCAGGTGGTTCAGGCACATGCCGGACAGGGCCAGAGTGGCCACAATCAGCATGCCGCTGGCGCCGGCCAGGCCGGCGATATAACCGAGGATGGCGCCGTGTCCGCCGGTGACCATACCAATGCCCAGCGCATAGTAGTCCGGCGAGGTGGGGGCGTTGCTGGCGGCGGCGGCCCACAGTATCACCGGCACGCACAGTGCCATGACCAGGAACATCAGCGGCAGCGCCCAGCTGGCAGTGATCAGGGCGCGGGGGTTCAGGTTTTCGGTGAACGCCATGTAGAACATGTGTGGCAGCACCACGGCGGAGACGAAAAACGCCATGATCATGGAATGCCAGGTGCCATCCTGCAGTGGGTAGTACAGCCGTGACAGCATTTCCGGGTGCTCGTCCAGCCAGTTGCCCAGACTTTCCGGGCCATCAAACACGCCATACAGGCCCAGCAGGGCCACCGCGCCGAAGGCCAGCAATTTGATCAGTGATTCCATGGCGATGGCCACCACCAGCCCTTCGTGCTTTTCCCGGGCGGTGGCGTGGCGGGCGCCGAACAGGATGGCGAAGATTACCATCATCAGGCAGAAGCCGGCGGCCAGGTCGCGAGGGTCGGAGGTGCCGCTGAGAATCTGGATGGATTCCGCCACCGCTTTCAATTGCAGTGCCAGCAACGGCAGCACGCCGATGAGCATGATGATGGTGGTCATGGCCCCGGCCAGGCGACTGCGGTAGCGGAACGCAAACAGATCGGCCAGTGAGCTTAACTGGTAGGTGGTGGTGAGCCGAAGTATCGGCGCAAGCAGAATTGGCGCGAGCAGAAAGACGCCGGAGATGCCAAGAAAATAGGACAGGAAGTTATAGCCGTACTGGTAGGCATAACCCACCGAGCCGTACACCGCCCAGGCACTGGCATAGACGCCCAGAGAGAAAACATAAACGGCCGGGTGACGTACCCAGCGCGCCGGCAACCAGCCGCGCTCGGTAATCCAGGCCACCATGAATAAAAAGAACAGGTAGCCACAGGCAATCAGGATGAGGTCGCTGACACTATAGACCATCGACATCCTTGCTCTTGGCAATCCAGTAGCTCAGCGCGATCAGGCCCAGCCAGATCAGGTAGGGGCGATACCAGGCGCGGCCGCCTTCGCTCCACCAGTCAATAATGGCCGGGGACAGCAAGTAGGTGCCGAGAATAAAAATAATAAGCAGGCGATCAGTATACATAGGTGGTTAAGGCCCTCTGGTCGAAGAGCATACGTCAGCACCGATTCACTGTAAAAGCGCGGCCAGACGCGGGGGCTGTCATTGCGGTCATAAGCGTGGCAGGCGGGGGGAACCCCCCGAGCCACTCTACGTGAGGATTGCCGGTAACGGTTGTGTCTGCCCGGGTGGCCAGCGGTGTTCGCTGTAATGACTAATGCCCCAGTTCAGCAGCTCAGTGACCGGCGCGCCTGACAGTGCCTCGGGCACGGTTAAGCCCATACCGAGGAACGCTGCACCCAGCAGGTGGCTGGCCTGGTCCGGGGCGAGCGCATCGCTGCCGGCGGATTTTGATAGCTTGGTGGCGCGGCCATCCAGGATGACCGGCAGGTGAGCGTAGCGGGGTGCAGGGCGGCCCAGGCATTCCAGCAGCCAGCACTGGCGCAAGGTGGAATCGAGCAGGTCGGCACCGCGCAGCACATGGGTAATGTTGTCGTCCGCATCGTCCAGAGCGCAGGCAAGCTGGTAGCCGAACAGGCCGTCGCGGCGACGAATCACGAAGGCACCGCCATCGCGGTGGAGGTTATTGCAGACTTGCCCTTGAATGCCGTCCGGGTAACAAAGCTGACGGTCTGGTACATGCAGGCGAATGGCGGTGTCAGAGGCGGCGGGAACGGCCGCGTCGATGCCCGGGTGACAGTGGTCCAGGATGGCCAGTTGTTTGCGGGTCATGCGGCAATGAAAGGCGTGGCCAGTATCGAGCAATTGTGTCATTGCCGCCTGGTAGGCTTCGCTGCGCTGGCTCTGGTAGCGCACGGTTTCGTCCCAGTGCAGCCCGAAGGCTTCCAGTTGCATCAGGATATGATCAGCGGCACCGGGGGCTTCCCGGGGCGGGTCCAGGTCATCAATGCGAACCAGCCACTGCCCCCCTTGATGACGGGCCTCCAGCCAACTGGCCAGGGCCGCCACCAACGAGCCGAAGTGCAACGGGCCAGAGGGGGTGGGAGCGAAACGTCCTCGATAGGTCATAAGGCAATTAATAGTGAATAGTTAATAATTAATAGCTGCGCGAGAGGTTGTGCTGGGTGCTGAAACGCAGGAAGCCGCGCAATAAGCATTGGCGCGGCCCCCTTGGTTGGCAGAATCAACAGCCCGCGACCGCGAGCTGTTAACTCTTCATTATTAATTATTAACGGCCTTTACCCTGCCAGCTGCTTTTCCTTGATTTCAGCGAGCTCTTTGCAGTCGATGCACATTTCCGCGGTAGGGCGGGCTTCCAGGCGGCGGATGCCGATTTCTACGCCGCAGGCTTCGCAGAAGCCGTAATCGTCCTTGCCCACCAGATCGAGGGTTTTCTCGATTTTCTTGAGCAGTTTGCGCTCACGGTCGCGGGTGCGCAGTTCCAGAGCGAATTCTTCTTCCTGGGTGGCGCGGTCTGCCGGGTCGGGCAGGTTGGCCTGCTCGTCCTGCAGGTGGTGCATGGTGCGGTCCGCTTCTTCCATCAGTTCCTGGCGCCAGGCCAGCAGGATATTGCGGAAGTGTTCGCGTTGCTTTTCGTTCATGTATTCCTCGTCAGGACCGGGCTGGTAAGGCGTGAAGCCATGAACCTGGGCCTGTGATGCGGAGGAACTGGTGCTTTTCTTTTTCACTTTCGGATTTACCTGAGCAGAAGAGGGGGAACGGCTCGGCGAAGTCCTTTTGCCGGCAGTTGCAGTCCGTGCAGAACCTGCGGTTGCTTTCGCTGCGGCCGCACGGGCCGCTGCGGTGGCCTTGCCTGAGGCCGGTAATTTGGTTCTTGGGGCTGCTGCGGCCTTTTTGGCGGCGGCTTTTTTCGCAGCAGTCTTGGGTGCTGGCTTGGACTGCGGCTTGCTGGCCGCAGTTTTAGCAGGCGCCTTTGGTGCAGCGGCTTTCTTGGCGGCCACTTTCTTGGGGGGTGTTGCCTTGGGCGTAGCGGTTGTCTTGCTGGCCGTTTTGCTGGCTGCAGGCTTCTTCGCTACCGCCTTTTTGGGCGCTGCTTTTTTAGGTGCAACTTTCGTTGCAGGTTTGGCAGCGGCCTTTTTAACCGGGGCTTTCTTCGCGGTGGTTTTGGCGGCAGTGGCCTTCTTTGCCGGTGCTTTCTTGATTGCCGCTTTCTTGGCGACAGCCTTCTTGGCAGGTGCCTTTTGGGTGGCGGCTTTTGCGGCCGGCTTGGCCGGGGTCTTTTTGGCGGCGGGCTTCTTCGCTACGGCCTTCTTGGCAGCTGGTGCGGCCTTTTTAGCTGCGGTTTTTTTGGGCGCAGCCTTTGCTGATGCCGACGCTTTCTTGCTGCTGGAAGCAGAACCGGAGGTTTGTTTTTTAGCCGCCTTCTTGGGGGCTTTTTTCTTGCCGGTGGCCATGTTGATTAACTCCCTTAGCATCTTCGCGACTCTCTATCGGTAACCCGCAATCCTTGGGTGCCGGGCTGATATCGTCAGACCCGGGCATAATGTAATCTTCGACCTTACCCCGTCTGGGCAAGGGTTGTCACCAATCAGCGGGGCGCTGGACATTTTCTGACCACTGCTGGTGAAAATCTGGCCGATTATAGCCATGCAGGCGCAACAGAAAAGGGGAATCTTGTGACAGGCCGCCTTTTCCTCTGTTTTGCCCTGCTGTGTGGGCCCGGCACGAGGTAGCAGATGAAGGAGCGCGGTTGTTATACCGTAAGTCACGCATTTTCGAGGGAGCATGATCATGACAGTCAGTCTGTCCGACTTCGCCCGACGCATTCCGCCGTTTCATGTGATGGCGTTACTGGAGCGTGCCCAAGCCTTGTCTGCTCAAGGTCACGATGTGATTCACCTGGAGGTGGGCGAGCCGGATTTTGATACTCCCGAACCCGTGCTTGCGGCCATTCAGGATGCGGTAACGCACGGTCATACCGGCTATACGCCGGCGGCGGGTTTGCCCGCCCTGCGCGAAGCCATCGCCGAGGATTACCAGAATCGCTTTGACGCCCAGGTCAGCCCTGCTCAGGTGGTAGTAACGCCTGGAGCCTCCGGGGCCTTGCAGCTGGCGCTGGCGGCGCTGCTCAATCCCGGCGACGGCGTGTTGATCACCGATCCCGGCTATCCTTGTAACCGGCAGTTCGTGCGGTTGGTCGGCGGCGAGCCACAACCGGTAGCGCTGCAGGCGGATGCCCATTTCAATGTGGACCCGGTGGTGTTTCTGGATGCCTGGCAAAGCAATACCCGGGTGGCCATGGTCGCGAGCCCGGACAACCCCACCGGCAATATGCTGTCGGTAGAGGCCTTGCAGCAGCTGGCCCGCGGCGCCGTAGACAAGGGCGGCATCCTGCTGGTGGACGAGATCTATCAGGGGCTGTGTTACACCCAGCCCGCCACATCGGTGCTGGCGGGTCCGGCCCCGGTGCTGGTGATCAACAGTTTCAGCAAGTATTTCTGCATGACCGGTTGGCGGTTGGGCTGGCTGGTGGCACCCGAGCCGCTGGTGCCTGCCATCGAGCGGCTGGCCCAGAATTTGTTTCTGGCGCCATCCACTCCGGCGCAGCATGGGGCGTTGGCAGCGCTGCAAGAGCCGACACTGACGATTCTGGAGCAGCGCCATCAGTTGCTGGCGCGGCGGCGCCAGTGTTTGCTCAACGGCCTGGCGCACCTGAAGCTGCCGGTAGTCTCCCGGGCGGATGGGGCTTTTTATGTCTACGCGGATGTGAGTGATTACACCGACGACAGTTTTGCCTTTTGTGCCGACCTGCTGGAAAAGGCCAAGGTTGCCATGACGCCGGGATTGGATTTTGGTGAAGGCCACGATCACCGGCGCTTTGTACGCATGGCCTATACCTGCAGTGAGGCGCGCTTGACCGATGCGTTGCACCGCCTGGAACACTATCTGGAGTCCCTGTGATCTTTGATCCCCCACTGGAAGCGGTGACGCTATTGCGTCGCTACAAGCGGTTCATGGCGGATGTGGTCCGCGCCGATGGCAGCGAGATTACCGTGCATTGCCCGAATACCGGGTCCATGAAAAATTGCGTGCTGGGCGAGCCGCAGCAGGCGCTGATTTCCGACAGCGGCAACCCCAAACGCAAATACCGCCACACTCTGGAAGCCTTGCAGGTGGCCTATGGCCATTGGGCCGGAGTCAATACCGCGCGGCCCAATGCGTTGGTGGAAGAAGCGGTGCGGGCTGGGCAGATTCCTGCGCTGGATCCGGCCAGTGGCGTGGAGCGGGAGGTGAAATACGGGGACAGTCGCTTTGACCTGGCACTGGGCGAGCGGGCCGACCCACATACCTTTATTGAAGTGAAAAACGTCACCCTGGGTCCCGGCCCGGAGGATGAGGACGACGGCGTTATCGCCTTTCCGGATTCGGTCACTGAGCGGGGGCAGAAGCATTTGCAGACGTTGATGGCGGTGGTCGCGTCGGGAAAGCGCGCGGTGCTGTTCTTTTGCGTTCAACACAGCGGCGCCACCGCCGCGCGCCCGGCGGACGAAATCGATGTGCGCTATGGGTTGTTGTTGCGCGAGGCGATAGAGAAGGGAGTGGAGGTGCTGGCCTGGAAGGTGGCGTTATCCGCCGAGGGTTTCGAACTGGAAAAACCCTTGCCGATTGCGTTGTAGGAGTTCCTCTCGAGGGACGAACCACGCGTTAGCGTGGAAAACGCCTGTAGGTACAGCAGCGTCGTTGCTGTGAACCGGGGCGCCTCCAGAGTGATCGAGCGGGCACCCCTGCCTCGCCTTTTCCCTCGCCTGGGCTCGGGGTCGTCCCTCAAGAGGAACTCCTACAGCAGCGGCTTTAGAAAACACGGAGCCAGCCCTGTCGCGCCGCGAGCGACGCTCCTGCAGAAAAGCGTTTTCCTCTACAGAGGGGCCTGCAAACTGCGCAGCTGCTGTTGCAATAAGGTCACCTGGTTGCCCCAGTAATGCATGGATTCGAACCACGGGAAGGCGGGGGGAAAGGCCGGGTCGTCCCAGCGTTTGGCCAGCCAGGCGTCGTAGTTGATGATGCGCCGCAGGCGTAGCGGCTCGATCAGGCTGGTCTGGTTCCAGGGAAATGGCAGGAAGGTGTCGTAGCCGCGGGCAAGCACTCTTAGTTGGTGCTGCTGTTCGTCGTGTTCACCGGACAGCAGCATCCAGATGTCTTGCATGGCCGGTGCGCGCAGGCTGTCGTCCAGGTCCACGAAGTGGGGGCTGTTGTCGCGCCACAGGATATTGCCGGTGTGGCAATCGCCGTGCACGTTTAATAAGGGAAATTCGCTCTGGCCCAGTTGCTGCTCCACTTTTTCCAGTATCTGGCCGGTCACATCCCGATATTGCCCCCGGTAGTTCAGGTCCACCACATCGTTGGCGAGAAAGGTGCTGGCGGTGCGGATGTCGTCGACGATCTGCAGGGTCGGGCGCGTCTGATAGGGGCGGTCGCTGCCACAGGTGTGCCAGCGGGCCAGGGTGCGCCCCAGTTGCTCCAGATGATTGTCGTTGGCCAGCTCCGGGGCGTGGCCACCGGCGCGGCGAAACACGGCGAAAGCAAAGTCGTCGCAATGGAACAGGCTGGTGGCGTTCTTTTCGATGGGGGCGACCACCGGCAGGTCCCGGTCCGCCAGAAACAGGCTGAAAGCATGTTCTTCGAGGATTTGTTCATCGCTCCAGCGGTGCGGGCGGTAGAACTTCACGATCACCGGCGGGCCGTCTTCCTGGCCCACCTGATACACCCGGTTCTCAAAACTGTTCAGCTGCAGCAGCCGGCCATCGCTGAGAAAGCCGGCGGCATCGACGGCATCCAGCATGTAGTCCGGGGTCAGTAAATCAAAGGGGTGGCTGCTTTCTGTATTCATGCGGGTTGGGGAACCTCGCCGAGCCAGACTTCCTCGCCGCGTACTTCCAGCGGTACGGGAATCAGCTTGTCGCCGCTGCAGGGGCCGGACAGGCAATGGCCGGTCTCCACTTCGAACAGGGCGCCGTGGTTGGCGCACATGATGAACTGGCTGTCGCCGTCCATGAATTCATCGGGCATGAAGTTCAGTTCGATGCCCAGGTGTGGGCACCAGTTGATATAGGCGTGAATCTGCCCATCGAACTTGGCGACGACAATCGGCTGGCCGTCTTTCTGAAATTCCCGTGCACTCTCGTGCTCGATGTCGTTCACGTTGCAGATGTGTTCCATGGTCTTGGTGTTTCCGTGATGCTGTGTCGTCGGGAAGAAAGGTCCGTCCTGCGGTTATTCGCCCAGAATGGCGTTGCGAAGTTCCTGGTGAACCTCTGCCGCGAGGCGCGGGCCAAATTCGCTGACCAGCCGCGCGGCGGCGGCGGAGGCGAGTTTGCCGGCAGCGGCAAAGTCGTGGCCGTGGGTAATGGCATACAGGAAGGCGCCTGCAAACATGTCGCCGGCACCGTTACTGTCGATGGCTTTCACCGGGACCGGGTCGATGCGGTGCGTCTGTTCACCATCCCAGACCAGGGCGCCGTCCGCCCCGAGAGTAATGACGGCGGAGCCGCAGCGGGGCTTGAGCGCTTCCAGGGCGGCGTCCACGTTGTCGGTGTCGGTGAAGCTGGTGGCTTCGGCTTCGTTGCAGAACAGCAGGTCCACACGCTCGCCGAGCATTTCATTCAGGCCGTCTTTGAAAAACTGCACCATGGCGGGGTCGGAGAAGGTCAGCGAGGTTTTCACGCCGTTCTTTTCGGCCAGCTGGCGGAGTTTGATGGCGGCGGCCCGAGAGCTGTCGCCGCTGACCAGATAGCCTTCCAGATACACGTACTGGCTGGCGGCGATGGCGGCTTCGTCCAGTTCCGCATCGGAGACCTGGCTGGAGATGCCCAGGTAGGTGTTCATGGTGCGCTCGGCATCCGGGGTCAGCATGACCAGGCATTTGCCTGAAACACCTGCATCCCGCGGGCCGTTCATGTTGGTATCCACGCCGGCGGCGGTCAGGTCGTCGACGAAAATGGTGCCGGTGGCGTCGTCGGCCACTTTGCAGGCGTAGTAACTGTTGCCGCCGAAGTAACGGGTGGCGACTACCGTGTTGCAGGCGGAGCCGCCGCTGGTCTGTTTGCGGGGCTCGGCTTCGTTGGCCAGCGCTTCGATCAATTCTGCCTGACGGGCTTCATCCACCAGTGTCATCAGGCCCTTGCCTACTTCCATGCGCTGCAAAAAGGCGTCGCTGACCTCGATTTCCGTGTCTACCAGGGCATTACCGAGGGCGTAAACGTCATATTTCTTTGTCATGGAAGCTCCGAGGCGAATTGCAGGGGCGGCTATTATGGGCTGCCGGGCGCTGCATGCAAAATTTGTACGCCAGTGGCGGGAGGGCTGCCTGCTCTGGCCCGGTCATTTTGACCCCGGGAACATATTTCTCACCCCACACTCATAAAGTACCCACACTTTTCTCTATACTCCGGCCCATGGCGAAAAAAGCGAAAAAGTCCCCTGCAAAATCGCGGCGGCAACCCAGTAGAAAAAAGAAGCCCTCCGCCCAGCGTCGGCGCTGGTTCAGTTGGTCATTCATTGCCAAGGCAGGGCTGGTGTGCCTGGTGCTTGGGGCTGCCGGCATGGCGTACCTGGATGCGCTGGTGCGCGAACGGTTTGATTCCCATGCCTGGCAGCTGCCGGCGCGGGTGTATGCCCGGCCAGTGGAACTGTATGAAGGCCGGGTGCTGTCCCGTGAGGGCATGCTCAAGCTGCTGGACCTGATGCGTTACCGGCGCGATGCGCGCGCCAGCACGCCGGGCAGCTTTGCGGTGCAGGGCAACTCCCTGCTGATTCACACCCGCGGTTTCAACGACAGTGACGGTGGCGAGCAGTCCGAGCGTATCCGGCTGTCCTTGTCCGGTGGGCAGATTCGCAGCCTGGAGGCCGGCGGCGATCGCCTGGCCCGCCTGGAACCATTGCAGATCGGCAGCATTCACCCCCAGCACGCGGAAGATCGGGTGCTGGTGCCGCTGGATAAAGTGCCGCCGTTGCTGGTGGATATGCTGATTGCCACCGAAGACCGCAGCTTCTACGACCACCATGGCATTTCCCTGCGTGGCCTGAGCCGCGCCATGCTGGCCAACATCAAGGCCGGCGGGCTGGTGCAGGGGGGCAGTACCCTGACCCAGCAGCTGGTGAAGAATTTCTGGCTCAGCTCCGACCGGACCCTGTCCCGCAAGCTGATGGAAATGCCCATGGCCTTGCTGCTGGAGCTGCATTACAGCAAGGACCAGATTCTCGAGGCCTACCTCAATGAGGTGTATCTCGGCCAGGACGGCGCCCGTGCCATTCATGGGATGGGCCTGGGGGCCCAGTTCCTGTTCGGTCGGCCGCTGGAAGAGCTGGAGCCCCATCAGCTGGCGACCCTGGTGGCCTTGCTGAAAGGACCCAGCTGGTACGACCCGCGCCGCCGCCCGGAGCGGGCCATGGAACGTCGCAATACCGTATTGAAAGTGGCCCGTGACGAAGGTGCCTTGTCCAGTGCGGACTACGACAAGTTCAGTGCCCGGCCGCTGGAAGTGGTGCCGCGTGGCGCGTCGGCACTGTATGCATTCCCTGCGTTTATCGATCTGGTGCGCCGTCAGTTGGCGCGGGATTACCCGCCGGAAGTGCTCAGCGACGAAGGCCTGCACATCCATTCCACTCTGGATGTGCTGGCGCAGCTGGCTTCGGAGGGGGCGCTGAAAGAGCATCTCAATCATCGCGATCCGAAACAGGTGAAAAAGCTCAACGGTGCTGTGGTGGTGGTGGCGCCGGCCCAGGGCGATGTGCTGGCGCTGGTAAGCAACCGGGATTCGCGGCAGGCGGGTTTCAACCGGGCGCTGGATGCCCAGCGGCCCATGGGGTCTCTGGCGAAACCCGCGGTGGTGTTGTCGGCGGTTCAACAGCCGAAAACCTATTCCCTGGCCACGCTGGTGGAAGACGGGCCGATTCAGGTGAAGCTGCCCAATGGCAGCGTGTGGGCGCCACAGAATTTCGACAAGACGGCCAAGGGCGCCATGCCCATGGTGGATGTGCTGGCGCTGTCCCGTAACCAGGCCACTGCACGACTGGGCCTGGATGTGGGGCTGGATAAGGTGGCCGACACCATGAAGACCCTGGGGGTTACCCGCAATATTCCGCTGTACCCGAGTATCCTGTTGGGGAGCCTGGAATTGACCCCGTTTGAAGTGGCGATGATGTATCAGCCGCTGGCCACCGGTGGCTTCAGTACCCGACTGCGCTCCATTACTGATGTGCTGGACAAGGATGGCAAGCCGCTGGCCCGTTACCCGGTGAGCACCGATGAAGTAGTGGAGGCCGGCCCCGCCTTCTTGACCCAGTGGGCCATGCAGCAGGTGGTGGAAGAAGGCACTGCCCGCGCCGCTCGTGCGGCGCTGCCGTCGGACCTGAGAGTAGCCGGTAAGACGGGTACCAGTGATGACTTCCGCGATGCCTGGTTTGCCGGATTCTCGGCCAATCATTTGGCGGTGGTCTGGGTGGGCCGTGACGACAACAAAAACGCGGGGATTACCGGCTCCAGCGGTGCCCTGCCAGTGTGGGCGAATTTGATGGGCAAGCTGCCCCAGCGCAGCCTGTCACAAAACCCGCCGCCCAGCGTGGAATGGGTATGGATGAATGAAGACGGCCGCCGTGTCAGTGCAGAAGGTTGTGGCAATGCCCGCCGCTACCCCATGCTGGCCGCGTCGATTCCCGAAGACAGCGATGGTTGTGGCACAGTGAAACAAACCGGCAAGGGCATCAAAGGATGGTTCAAGGGTCTGTTTGATTAAGCGCCATGCGGTTTGCGGTGATTCTCTCAATCAACCTGCGATCAAGGAAATAGGGGTCAGGATGTTATTTATGCAAAGGCTGGTTCGATTGGTGCTAATCAGTGCCGTGATGGTGGGGTGTGCGGTGAAACCCGTGGTCGACGAGCCGCAGGAACCGATGACAGCCAGCCAGGAGCTGGAGGGGTCTCCGGCGCTGAGTTTGTTGACCAGTGCCGAGCAGGCGCGCCAGCAAGGGGATAATTCCCGTGCGGAACGGTATCTGGAGCGGGCGCTGAATATTGCCCCGGATTCCTCCTGGTTGTACAAGCAGCTGGCGGACCTGCGCCTGACCGAAGGTGACGCCCGTGGTGCGGAAGGCTTTGCCCTGAAGGCCCTGCGTCTGGCGCCGGACCATCCGGAGTATCAGGCCGGTTTGTGGGAATTGGTGGCCACCGCGCGGGACCGGCAAGGCAATGCCGCCGGGGCAAAGAGCGCTCGCGAGCGGGCGGCGACGCTGCGTGACCCGGAGTCGCGCAAGGCATGACGCCGGCGGTGCAGGCGGCCAAGCGCGGCAAGGTAGCGTTTACGCTGCATAGCTACGAACACGACCCGAAAGCGCAAAGCTACGGGCTGGAGGCGGCGGAGGCCTTGGACCTGCCGGTGGAGCAAGTGTTCAAGACGCTGATGGCGCTGGTGGATGACGTGCCGGTGGTGGCCATGGTGCCAGTGGCCCACCAGCTGGACCTGAAGTGTCTGGCCCGTGCCCACGGTGGCAAGAAGGCGCAGATGTGCCCGGCGGACAAGGCGCAACGATTAACCGGTTATGTGCTGGGCGGCATTAGCCCGCTGGGGCAGAAGAAACGGTTGCCGTTATATCTGGATGGCAGCGCGCAATCCCTCGAGATTATCTACATGAGCGCCGGCCGGCGCGGGCTGGAAATCGCCATGGCGCCGGGGGATTTGCTGAAGCTCACCGGCGGCAAGCAGGCCGTCTTGATGCGCGACTGACCTCCACGTTGATGCTGCCGTAGGAGCGGCGCTTGAGCCGCGAACCGTGCGCCGGCACGGTGTTTGTTTTCCTCGCCAAGGCCCGGATTCGCGGCTCAAGCGCCGCTCCTACGGTAGGGAGCTTAGAGCTTGCCGAATGCCTTTCGTGCGGCGGCGATGGTGGCATCGATATCCTCATCGCTGTGCGCCGCTGACACGAAGCCCGCTTCGAACGCGCTGGGCGCCAGGTAGATGCCCTGGTCCAGCATGGCGTGGAAGAAGCGGTTGAAGCGCTCGCTGTCGCAGGCCATGACTTCCGCAAAGCTGCTGATACGATTCTGGTCGGTGAAGAACAGCCCGAACATGGCGCCGGCCTGTGCGGTAGTGAATGACACTCCTTGCGCATGGGCGGCGGCCGTCAGACCTTCCAGCAGGCGGGTGGTTTTTTCCGTCAGCGCGTCGTGGAAGCCGGGTTCGCTGATCAGGTTCAGCGTCGCCAGGCCTGCGGCCATGGCCACCGGATTCCCGGACAGGGTGCCGGCCTGGTAGACCGGCCCGAGCGGGGCCAGATGTTCCATGATGGCCTGCTTGCCGCCAAAGGCCCCCACCGGCATGCCCCCACCGACAATCTTGCCCAGGGTGGTCATGTCCGGGGTGATGCCGTAATGGCCCTGGGCGCCGCCCAGTGCTACCCGGAAGCCGCTCATGACTTCATCGAAAATCAGTACCGCGCCGTTGTTGTCGCACTGCTGGCGCAGGGTCTGCAGGAAATTCTCGGTGGCAGGGACGCAGTTCATGTTGCCGGCCACCGGCTCCACGATGATGGCGGCGATGTCGTCGCCGTGTTCTTCGAAAGCCTGGGTGACGCTGGCGGCATCGTTGTAGTTCAGCACCAGGGTGTCCGCGGTGACGGCTTCCGGTACCCCCGGGGAGCCGGGAATAGCGATGGCGCCGGAGCCGGCTTTCACCAGCAGGCTGTCTACGTGCCCGTGGTAGCAACCTTCAAATTTGATGATCTTGTTGCGACCGGTGTAGCCACGGGCCAGGCGAATGGCGCTCATGGTGGCTTCGGTGCCGGAGTTGACCATGCGCACCATGTCCATGGAAGGCACCAGTTCGCAGACCTTGTCGGCCATGGCGACTTCCGTGGCGGTGGGGGCGCCGAAGCTCAGCCCTTCCTGTACGGCTGCCTGCACGGCAGCCACCACGTGGGGGTGGTTATGGCCCAGGATCATCGGGCCCCAGGAGCCCACGTAATCGATGTATTGATTGTCGTCTTCGTCGAACAGGTAGGCGCCACGGGCGGAATGGAAGAACACCGGTGTGCCGCCGACGCTTTTGAACGCCCGCACCGGGGAATTCACGCCGCCGGGAATGTGTTTCTGGGCCTGACGGAAAAGCTGTTCGGAGTGCTTGCGGCTCATGGTGTGTCCTCTTGAATCTGTTCGCTATGGGTCAGACCGGGTGGGTCTGGAAGCAGGCGCTGAAGCGGCGTGCTGCGGCTTCGATGGAGGCCGTGTCGCTGTGCCTGAACAGGGCATGAATGACCGCCACAGACATGGCGCCAGCGTCGATCAGTTGCGGCGCATTATCCGGATTCACTCCGCCGATGGCTACCACGGGTTGATGAAACTGCTGGCAGGCCTGGCGTAGCACAGCCAGTGAGGCCTGCGGCGCCTGGGGTTTGGTCTGCGAGGTGAAGAAGCGGCCCATGGCTAGGTAATCGGCGCCGGCTTCGGCAGCTTGGCCAGCCAGTGCCAGATCGCCGTGGCAGGTGACGCCAATAATCCGTGAGTCGCCCAGCTGATCACGGGCCGCTTTGATGCCGCCGTCGCTTTGGCCGATGTGCACGCCATCGGCATTCACGCGGGCGGCGAGGGCCGGGTCATCATTGACGATAAACAGGGCTCGGTACTGATGACACAGCTGGCGAAGCTGGGCGGCCCGGTATTCTCGTTGAGCCGGGCTGGCGGTTTTGTCCCGGTATTGCAGCAGCCGGGCGCCGCCGCGCAGGGCGGCTTCGGCGGCGGGCAGCAGGCGCTCGTCCGGGGTGAGTACCGGGTCGGTGATCGCGTAGAGGCCGTGGAGGTGGTAGTGACGGTTGAAACGGTGGAGGGACATGGGGGCTCAGGCCTGGCGGTTGGGTACGTATTGGCCTTGCCCGGGCTGGAAGGCGCCACGCAGGAAACGGTCGACGTGGGCCTGGCCATTGGCGACAGCGCTGTCCAGCGACTGGCCGCGGCCGCGCAGGCAGGCAATGGAGGAGGCCAGGGTGCAGCCGGAGCCGTGATAGCTGTGTGGCAACCGGTCCCAGCGCCATTGTTCTTCGCCAACGTCGGTGAACAGGTGGTTGATGACCTGATCGGTGTCGTCGTGGGTGCCGGTGACCAGGGTGGCGCAGCCGCTGCGCTGGACCAGGGTTCGGCCGCAGTCAGCGACGTCTGTTTGCCCACTCAGGGCCTGGGCTTCGGGTAGGTTGGGGGTCATCACGTCGCACAGCGGTGCCAGTTTTTCGAGCATGGCTTCGGCGAGGGATTCCTGCGCCAGGCTGCCGCCGGCTTCGGCGGCCAGTACCGGGTCGAGAATCACCGGGACCCCGGGCAGCCGCTTGAGCAGCCGGGTAATGAACTCGATGACGGCGATGGAGCCGGTCATGCCGATCTTGATGGCCTGGTAATCCATGTCGTCCAGCAGCGCGTCGGCCTGCTGTTGCAGCAAATCGGGGTCAGTGAGCTGGAAACCGCGCACGTTCTGGCTGTTCTGTACGGTGAGGCCGGTGATCAGGGTGGAGGCGAAGCCGCCCAGCGCCTGGATGGCTTCAATGTCGGCGTGAATGCCCGCGCCCCCGGAGGGATCGTGGCCGGCAATAACAAGAATGTTCGGTTTCATGGCGAGCGCCTGATGCTGGATGCCGGAGGCCTGATGCTGATCTGTGCTGAGCGTCAGGCCTTGGCCGGAATTAGAAAGGTCGAACAACCACCAGAATAACAATGGCGATCAGAAGGACAACCGGGATTTCATTGAAAATCCGGTAGAACTTGTCGCTCTTGGTGTTGGCGTCAGCGGCAAACTTTTTCATGTAGGACAGGCAGACGTGGTGGTAGCCAATCAGCAGGAACACCAGCGCCAGTTTGGCGTGCATCCAGCCGTTGCCTTTGTAGGCTTCCATGTTTGCCATGAACATCCACATGCCAAGGACTACAGTGACAATCATGCTGGGGTTCATGATGCCCCGGTAGAGTTTGCGCTCCATGATCTTGAAGCGTTCGCGGCTGGGTTGATCCTCTGCCATGGCGTGGTACACGAACAGGCGCGGCAGGTAGAACATGCCGGCAAACCAGCAAATCATGGCGATCAAGTGGAAGGCCTTGATCCAGAGAAAGTAATCGAGCGCAAACTGCATGGGGCTGTCCCTTCTTATGGGTGGTGAGAGTTATGGCTGGCGACATTGGAGAGATGTTTCCTGTGGGCGTACACTATACAGACTTACCTGTATTCTTTCCGGTCCACTTGCTGCTGTCTAAGTAAAGGAGCGCTGTGAATAAGCGGCCACGCCATAGTCGTCTGATGCGTTACTACCTGTTTCGCACCCGGCGGCTGAGCCGTCGGCAGCTGGGTTCCTGGCAGGACTGGAAGCTGCGCGCGGTGTTCTGGTCTGGCGCCGTCATGGTGGGGCTGCTGGTAGTGGCGTTTGCCTGGGTGGCAGAGCTGGCGTCCCACACTTTCACGCAAATTCATGCCCAGTCCCCATACTTGCCGGTGCTGATAACCCCGGTGGGTATGGTGGTGATTGTCTGGTTGATGCGCCAGCTGGGCACCGAGTCCCAGGGCAGTGGTATTCCTCAGGTGTTGGTAGTGCTGAAGCAGCGCTATCACTGGTTGCGCCCTGCTTTCCTGTCCTTGCGCGTGATTCTCAGCAAGTTTGTGCTCACCTGTCTGGGGCTGCTATGCGGGGCCAGTATTGGCCGCGAGGGCCCCAGTGTGCACATGGGCGCGGCGATGATGTATTCGGTGGGCCGGGTGGGGCGGCTTAACCAGAAATACGTGGACAACTCCCTGATCGTGGCGGGCGGCGCGGCAGGGGTGTCGGCGGCGTTCAATGCGCCCCTGGCAGGGATTGTCTTTGCCATCGAGGAGCTGTCCGGCTCGTTTGAGCAGCGCACCAGCGGTACCCTGATCATGGCCATCATTCTTTCCGGTGTGGTGGTGCTGATGATAATGGGGCACTACAGTTTTTTTGGACACCCGGACGGGGCGCTGGACATCACCCGGGACTGGGCAGCGATCGGGGTGACGGCGCTGGTGTGTGGTCTGCTGGGCGGCTTTTTTAGCCGGTTGCTAATCAAGGGCAGCCAATTCCTTTCGCCCTACGCCAAGGAGCATCCATACCGTGTGGTGGTGCTGTGCGCGCTGGTATTGGTGTTTCTGGGGTTGATTACGGGCGGGGCCACCTACGGCAGTGGTTACGAGCAGGCATCTACCCTGCTGAGTGGTGAGCAGCCGGGGAACTGGACCTTCGCGCTGGCCAAGATGTCGGCCACCCTGGTGTCTTATTTTACCGGCATTCCCGGTGGTCTGTTCTCCCCCAGCCTGGCGGCTGGTGCGGGTATTGGTAACGTGGTGGGTGGTTTCTTCCCGGGCTCGTCGCTGGTGGGACTGACGCTGGTGGCCATGGCGGCGTTTCTGGCCGGGGTGATACAGCGGCCGATCACGTCCTTTGTGATCGTGATGGAGCTGACCGGCAACCGCCACGATATCCTGCTGCCGCTGATGGCAGGTGCGCTACTGTCCGCGGCGGTGGCCAAGGTCGTCTGGGCTCGCCCCCTGTATGACTCCCTGGCTGACCGCCTTTCTGATGGTCAGGGTATGGCGCTGGAAAAGCCCCAGGACAAGCCGGCGGAACGAGGCAATGAAAAAGCCGAGTCGGAGGATGGTGGGAAAGAGCCGGAGCGGCAGTTGCCGGGTTGACCGTCATCCGGGTGGGCGAGGCGGTTTTCAGGCCGTTATGGGTGGCACTTTCTTGCCGCTGATCGATGGCGACCCTATCATGCAGGACTTCCTTTTATTAATGCAGTTCAGGAGTGGGATATGTCTTCTCAGCCAGCACAAACCAGTGCACCGCTGAAAGTAGGTGTGGTCGGCGGTACCGGGTATACCGGGGTCGAATTATTGCGCCTGTTGGTTAACCACCCCCACGCTGAACTGGATGTGATTACCTCCCGTGGCGAAGCGGGTGTGGCGGTGGCGGACCTGTTTCCGTCCCTGCGTGGCCGTACCGATCTGGTCTTCAGTGAGCCGGATGTGAAGCGACTGGCGGCCTGTGACGTGGTGTTCTTTGCGACGCCCCATAACGTGGCCATGCGGATGATGCCCGAGTTGATGGATGCCGGCGTGAGGGTGGTGGATCTGTCGGCGGATTTCCGGCTGCGGGATCATGAGCTCTGGAGCGAATGGTATGGCGAGCCCCATGCTTGCCCGGAGTTGCTGGCGGATGCGGTATATGGTCTGCCTGAAGTGAATCGGGAAAAAATCCGTGATGCCCGGTTGGTGGCCTGCGCCGGTTGTTATCCCACCTCGATTCAGCTGGGCTATCTGCCGTTGCTGGAAAAGGGCTGGATCAAGCCCGATCAGCTGATCGCCAACGCGGCCAGTGGCGCCAGCGGTGGCGGCAAAGGCGCCAAGGTGCCCATGTTGCTGGCGGAGGCGGGTGAGAGCTACAAGGCCTATGGCGCCAGCGGTCACCGGCATTTGCCGGAGATCGAGCAGGGGCTGGGCGATATTGCCGGTGGGCCGGTAAGTGCTACATTCGTTCCACATCTTATTCCCATGATCCGTGGTATTCATGCCACTCTCTACGGTCAGCTCAACGAATCGGCGCCGCCACTGGAAGACATTCAGGCGGCGTTTGAGGCCCGTTATGTCGATGAGCCCTTTGTGGACGTGATGCCGCTGGGCAGCCACCCGGAAACCCGTTTCGTGAAGGGGGCCAATATCTGTCGGCTGGCTCTGCATCAACCGCGGGGAGAGAACGTGATTGTGGTGCTGTCGGTGATTGATAACCTGGTGAAAGGGGCTTCCGGCCAGGCTGTGCAGGCCATGAATATCATGTTTGGTCTGGATGAGGGGGCGGGGCTGGCAGTGGTTCCGTTGGCGCCGTAACCATGGCGAAGAAACCGAAAAGCCGGGCGGGCATTGATGATGTGATGCTGATGCCGATCAGCCCGTCTCAACAGAAGAAGCAGCGGCGGTTGTGGGTGTCGGTTGCGCTTGTCGTCGCGGTGTTGCTGTTCTTGCTGGGCGGCTGGCTGGGTGCCGGCGGCGCTCTGGATGCCTCGGAATCCAATCGCCGACTGCGTGGTGAGGTTAAGACCCTGGATGCAGAGCTGGAGACTGCGCGTAATGAACTGGCGGTGTTCAGAGCGGATTCCGAACTGACCCTGGAGGCGCGTGAAGAAGTGCGCCAGGAGATCAAGGCGTTGCAGGACCAGGTGGCCGAGCTGGAAGAAGCCGTACTGTTCTACAAGAACGTGATGGCACCGGCTGGCACCGAGGGTGGCCTGCAGATCGAAAAAATGACGGTGCAACAGGACAACGAGACTGGCGAATACCGTTACCGGGTGGTGCTGGTACAGTCCGGTGACAACCGTAGCTACCTGTCTGGTGATATCAGCTTGCACCTGCATGGCGAGAAAGACGGGGACGCGTTTGAGCTCAATGGCAGTAGCTGGCTTGAAGACGGGAGTGAGACACGCTTCCGGTTTCGTTACTTTCAGGAGCTGAATGGCCGCTTTAAGGTGCCCGAAGGGGTGGTGGTGCAAGCGGTAGATGTGGATGCTGAGAGCGGCGGCAGAAACCGTTACCAGACACAGAAAACCATAAAATGGCAGTAGGAGAGACGTGTGCTAGGCCGAGACAAGAAAACCGCAGTGACTACAGGGGCATCGTCCCAGGATTATCGTAACCATACCTTGATCGCGCCCAGCGCAACCGTTCGTGGTGATATCGAGTTTTCCGGAGGCCTGCATATTCAGGGCACCGTGGAAGGCAATGTCAGCGTGGGTAAGGATGGCGGTCGCCTGGTGATTGGCGAAAGCGGTGTGGTGAAAGGCGAAATCCAGGTCGCCCAGGTGGTAATTAATGGTCGCGTGGAAGGGGATGTGCACGCCACCGAGAACCTGGAGCTGGCGGAAAAGGCGTCCGTGGAAGGCAATGTGTACTACCGGATGATCGAAATGGTCATGGGTGCGCGGGTGAATGGCAAACTGGTCCGCCTGGATGACGAGCGCCGCAATCTGCCCGCGCCGGATGCCGGCAAAACGGCCAAGCCGGAAGCCTCCGGCAAGGACGCAGCAAGCAACGATGCGCCCGGGAAGGCGGAAGGTGCCCGCGGATAATTCTTGACTGTTTTAGTCGGGTACTGGAACATGATCAACCCGCTCGGGCGTTTCGCGCCGGGGCGGGTTTTCTTCTGCCCAGATGTTAGCCAATAGCGAGAGTATGACCGAGTCAGCGCCTATTTCATTTACCGATGCCGCCGCCGCCAAAGTTAAAGAGCTGCGTGACGACGAAGGGAACCCGAACCTGAAGCTGCGTGTGTATATCACCGGCGGCGGCTGTGCGGGGTTTTCCTATGGCTTCACTTTCGATGAAGCGGTGAATGAGGACGACACCTCGGTGGAGAAAGAGGGTGTCACCTTGCTGGTGGACGCCATGAGTATCCAGTACCTGGATGGCTCCCAGGTGGATTACGAAAAGGGCCTGATGGGCTCGCGCTTCGTGGTCAGCAACCCCAATGCGGCCACCACCTGTGGTTGCGGCTCTTCTTTTTCCGTTTAAACCTTTCTGTGTTTCCCTGCGGTTTTGCGTGTTGCTTCGCGCGTAATACGTGATGCGTGATGCGCCTCCTGCTGTCATAAAAGCTTCACCATTTGATCAACATTTCGTCGCTTTTCGGGTAGACACTGAACCCATGATGACGACAAAACCGACATTTCAACGAATGACCGCCGCGGACACCCGGGCCATGTGCTGGTTGCTACAACAACCACAGGCAGCCCGTCGTGCCCGTATGGCGCGGATGATCTCCCGCCTCGGTGATGGCCCCTTCTATGTGGCGCTGACGCTGTGTATCTGGTGGATGGACCGGCAGGGCGGCAGTGAGTTTGCCTTGACCGCCATGGCTGCCTACGCTCTGGAAGTGCCCTTGTTTGTGCTGCTCAAACACCTGATCAAGCGCCCCCGGCCGGCTGATGCGCTGGAGAGTTTATCGGCGTTTATCCAGCCGGCGGACCGCTTCAGTTTCCCGTCCGGGCATACCGCTGCGGCGTTCGTGATGGCTTCGTTGTTGTGTGTGTTCTATCCGCCGGTGATGCTGTTGGCGCTGGGGTTGGCGGTCATGGTGGGGCTGTCTCGGGTGTTGCTGGGGGTGCATTACCCTTCGGATATTGTTGCCGGCGCCACCCTGGGCTTCAGTTGCGCGATGCTGGGCCTCTGGCTGGTTTAGCCTTCCCCTTAACGTTTATCTCCCTGCTGGCCCTGCGGCCCAGATCTTTCTAAGCGCCGCTCCTATCGGGGTATTGCGAGGTAATGGGAGGCGGTTCTTCGCGTTTCAGGGCAAGGTGACCTGGCCCAGAATGGCTTTCCTTGACGCCCCGGTGACCACCGGTGCATTCCCGCACTGTCCTTCCATTCGAGCCCAGGCCAGCCAGGCAAACGCGGCGGCCTCCACCCAGTCGGGGTCCAGCCCGTGCTCAGCGGTGCTGGCGACCGGGGAGCCGAGTAAAGCCTGAAGGCGTTCCAGCAGGTGCTGGTTATGGGCGCCTCCGCCGCAGATCAGCACATGATCGGGCTGGAAGTTGTTAAGTGCATCGCTGATTGAATGGGCGGTGAGCTCTGCCAGCGTTGCCTGGACGACGTCCTCAGGGAGTGAGTGGTTGGCCAGTTGTGCGTTGAGCCAGTCACGGCTGAAACGCTCTCGCCCGGTGCTTTTCGGGGGCGGCTGATGGAAGTACGGGTCATCCAGCAGGGTGGCAAGCAGAGCGGCATCGGGGTGGGAGCTGGTGGCCCAGTCACCATTGCGGTCGAAGGCTTGCTGGCGGTGCTGTTGGATCCAGCTGTCCATCAACACGTTGCCCGGGCCGGTATCAAAGCCGCCGGTGAGTTGCGTGTTGTCCAGCAGGGTCACATTGGCCATGCCGCCGATATTCACCACTGCCGTCCGTTGTCCGGGGCGAGCGAACAGTTGCCGGTGAAAAGGGGGCACCAGCGGTGCGCCTTGGCCTCCCAGCGCCATGTCTTTGTTGCGGAAATTGCTGACCACGGGAATGCCTGTGTGTACCGCCAGGGTGTCCGGGCAGCCCAGTTGAACGCTAAAGCCGGGTGCTTGAGGGCGGTGGCGAACGGTCTGGCCGTGGCAGCCAATGGCGCGAACCTGCTCCGGGGTGATGCCGGCCTGCGCGAGCAGGGTCTGGCAGGTGTTGGCGTAATGTCTGGCCAGCTGCAGATTGGCGTGGCCGGCCCGATCGATTTCGTTACTGCCCGGCTGGCACAGGGCGAGAATGTCGTCGCGAAGCGGTGCCGGAATTGGCTGGCTCAGGGTGCCGAGCAGGGTGAAATGGTCGTTGCCAATGCGGGCGAGGACGGCATCAATGCCGTCCACGCTGGTGCCTGTCATTAGGCCGATAAACAGGGATGGCTCGGTCTTAGAAGACATCGCTGCTGGCCAGGGTTGAGGCTTCGGAGAACAAGGTCATCTGTGCCTTCAGCCGGTTGGCGGCAATCAGGAACTCGGCTCTTTCGTTATCGTTGATGCCGCGCGCCTTGGGGAGTGGCACGGTCTGTGGATTACGGTGTACGCCGTTAATCCGGAACTCGTAATGTAGATGCGGGCCGGTGGCCAGCCCGGACGAGCCGACATAGCCGATGGTTTGCCCCTGGGTGACCCGTTTGCCCACGCGAATGCCCTTGGCAAAGCTGCGCATATGGGCATACAGGGTGGTGTAGATCTGGCCATGCTTAAGGATGATGACGTTGCCGTAGCCCCCTTTTACCCCGGCGAAGATGACCTTGCCATCGCCTGCGGCCTTGATGGGGGTGCCGGAAGGCGCTGCATAGTCAGTGCCCTTGTGGGCGCGAATGCGGTTGAGTACCGGGTGTTTGCGGCCCGGGTTAAAACGGGAGCTGACCCGAGAAAAGGCCACGGGGGTGCGGATGAATTCCTTGCGCATGGAGTCGCCCTTGATGTTCAGGTACTCCACGTCGCCAGACAGGGTCTCGTAGCGGAAGGCGGTGAGATGGCGGCCCTGGTTCCAGAATTCGGCCATCAGAATGTCGCCTTCGCCCACTTTTTCCCCGTCAAGATAGAGTTCTTCATAGAGAATGCGGAAGCGGTCACCTTTGCGAATATCGAGGGCAAAATCCACATCCCAGGCAAACAGGTTGGCCAGCTGCATGGTGAGTCGGTCGGTGATGCCGGCTGCGGCCCCGGCCAGGAACAGGGAGCCGGTAATGTCGGCCTGGGCGAAGCGGGTCTGTTTCTGGTATTCCCGCTGGCTCAGGCGCACATTCCAGCCGCCGCCTGTTAGCCGTGCGGTGAGAGTTTCAACTTTCGAGGGGTGGTAGCGCACGTTGGTAAGGGAGCCGCTGTCGCTAACAATGACTTCCAGTGCTTCCCCGGGGCGCAGGCGGGTGAGGCGCTTCAGTTTGTCGTCCCCTTTGAGCAGGGCGTCGATCTGCCCGGCACCAATGCCCAGGGGGTGCAGTAATGAAGACAGGCTATCCCCGGATTCCACGGTGAGCGTTTGCCACTGGGGGGTGGCTGGTTCTGGCTTGCTGGCGGTCTGGGGTTTTGGGGCGGGTGCTGCGCGTTCCGGCAGGCTAATGGGCTGGACGCGTTCCGGGGTCGTTTCGGTGCTGTCTGGGCGAAAAGCGATCAGGATGACGCCGCCCAGCAATACCATGCTCAGCAGTAAATGGGTGCGTGGAAACTGGCGCACCAGCCTGCCGGCAGCAGAGATAAGTTGTTTCATGGAGAGTCTGTGAGGGCCTGGTTGGGTAAATAGAGACTGGCGCGCCCGCGGGGCACAGCGAAAAACTGACCTGCAAAGATACCCGCCTTCTCTGGCCGCGTTCAAGTGCTACAATGGCGCGCTTTCATTAATGGGTCTGGAAATAGAGGTAGGCATGGCCACGGTGGATCAGCAACTGGCACTTATTACCCGCGGAGCGGATGAGATCATCCAGGAAGAGGAGCTGCGGGAGAAACTGGCATCGGGTCGGCCGTTACGGGTGAAGGCGGGTTTTGACCCCACTGCCCCGGATCTGCACCTGGGGCATACGGTATTGATCAACAAGCTGCGCCAGTTTCAGGAGCTGGGGCACGAGGTGATCTTCCTGATTGGCGATTTTACCGGGATGATCGGTGATCCCTCTGGCAAGAGTGCTACTCGACCGCCGTTGAGCCGAGAGGATGTGTTGCGCAACGCGGAGACCTATAAAGAGCAGGTCTTCAAGATTCTCGACGAGAGCAAGACCCGGGTGGCATTCAATTCCAGCTGGATGAATGAGGTTGGTGCGGCCGACATGATCAAGCTGGCGGGTCAGTACACGGTGGCGCGGATGCTCGAGCGTGATGATTTTGACAAGCGCTATAAGGGCAATCAGCCCATTGCCATCCACGAATTTCTCTACCCGCTTGTGCAGGGCTACGACTCCGTGGCTCTGGAAGCAGATGTGGAGCTGGGCGGGACCGATCAGAAATTCAACCTGCTGATGGGGCGTACCCTGCAGAAGTCCTACGGTCAGGTGCCGCAGATCTGTTTGACCATGCCGATTCTGGAGGGGCTGGACGGCGTGCAGAAAATGTCCAAGTCGTTGGGCAACTATGTGGGGGTCAGCGACGCGCCGGGTGAGATGTACCGCAAGTTGCTCTCGCTTCCCGATAGCCTCACCTGGCGTTATTATGAGCTGCTTAGTGCTTGTTCCAATGAGCGCATTGAGGAGTTGAAGGCCGAGGCGGAGATTCTGGGCTCGCCCCAGGAAGCAAAAAAAGCCTTTGCACTGGAGATGGTCGAGCGGTTCCATGGGCCTGAGGCGGCCCAGGCGGCGCCCAAGTCAGCGGGTAACCAGATTGCGCTGGGCGATATTCCGGATAATGTGCCGGAGATCGAGGTGGAGCTGGGTGATCAGGACAGCATCCATATCCTGCCGTTGCTCCGTGAGGCGGGCCTTGTACAGAATGGCAAGGCCGCCAAGGATGTATTTGGCCGGGGCGCGGTGTACCTGGATGGTGTTCAGCTCAGCGAAGAGCGGACCTTCTCCCGTGGTGACAGCCACGTGATACAGGCCGGAAAGAAGAAGATTGCCCGGGTAACGGTTAAATAGCAGGCGCTGATGCCTGTTATTTGGGCGATTTGACCGGAATTTGAGCGGTCAGCAGGTTTTTTTAAAAAAGTGCGAAAAAGGGTTTGACTCCCAGAGCGAACTCTCTAGAATGCGCACTCCTCGACGGGGCAACAACGCAACGCACCACAGCGAAGCGCCACGGACGAGACGCTCTTTAACAATCAGGCAAGCAAACGTGTGGGACCTGTTCGGGATGGGATCTTTAAGAGATTTCAGTTCTGAACGAGTCAACAAAGTTTTTGTTAATTCAGATGACGAACTGAGCATGTATTAAGTGCGTAGGCACTTTAAACGCTTTTCTTAACT
>NZ_PBSH01000042.1 GCF_002726155.1 Alcanivorax sp.
GCGGATGCCAGCCGTCCGGTTGACGTTCGGCCAGTACAAACTGGAACGGGTGCAGCCCGGGCAATCCCAGGCGGATATCCGTGGCCAGCAGCCTGCCTTTTTGCTCATCCACCGCCACAAACCCACGGGTAAAGCGCAACAGGGTACGCCCGGCGGGCAGCGACCGGATCGCCGCTAACCGTTGTGTGTCACGGGGAAAGGCTTCCACCTGCAACGGTGCATCGCCATCCAGAATCCCCGTCAGAATTTCCAGCCGTTGCTGCTCGCCCAGCACCGTGATTCGCCACAAGAGTGTGGAAAATGGCATCGGCTGCACCAACCGTGGCGCCTGAGACAAACCCCGTTCGGCCAGCACCGGCATTACCCGCTGGGTCATCGCATACTGGGCCGCCAGGCTCCATGCCAGGTACAGGGACGACACAGCAAGGCCGCCAATCAACACCCGCCCGGACGGTGGCTTCGCCACTGCCCACAGGACCGCGATCAGTAACGGCAAGGTATAAAGCGGATCAATGATGAAGACACTGCTGATGGCCACCGGATCACCCAGTGGCCAGAACAACTGGGTGCCATAAGTGGTAAACGCATCCAGCAACGGATGCGTAATCAGACACAACCCGGTGAACAGCCACCAGCGTCGCAACGGGATCTGTGTCTGCCAGCGGGACAGGCACAGGGCCAGCAGCAGCGATACCGGCAACAACACCAGCAGGGAATGGCTGAAACCGCGATGCTCGGTGAAATTGGCCACCGCATCGCCGTAATCAATCAGCACATCCAGATCGGGCAGGGTGCCCAGCAAGGCGCCACCGAGCAAAGCCCGGCGGCCCAGCGTGCGGGAGAGAACGGCGCCCCCGACGGAGGCGCCCAATACGGCCTGAGACAATGAATCCATGAATTACTCGACGGCAGGCGGAGCGACAGTATCGCATCCCGCCTGCCAACAGGCCGTCAATACGGCATTAACCCGCTACGCCCCACAGGCCCTTCAGGCTGTTCAGTGCGGTCGCGCCAACGCCTTCACCGCCCAGGAAGCCGAGAATCTTCGGCGCAAACTGGGAGATCATGTCCGGGCTCAGGCCCAGTGCGCTGAAGGCTTTGGATACACCCTGCAAAGAAGAAATATTACCCAGCATGGAGGAGGCCATGCCACCATCGCCACCCAGCAGGGAATCCAGCCCCGGCACCTTGTTCATGATGCCGCTGAACTGATCGCCCGACAGGTTGTTCTGGGCCATGGCCAACAAGGCACCGGCACCGCCTGCTGCCTGCTGCTGAGTCACACCCAAATCGGTGGACAGGGAATCCACCAATGCCTTGGCTTCACCGGTCACCGCCAGTTTGCTGTTGGCGCTGTCCATAGCTCCGGTAGCGGCTTCGTTAGCCTGGTTCACGCTGGCATTGGCCTTGTCGGACGCGTCATTCACGGCCTTGTTGGCCGAGTCGGTCATGGATTTCAGATCAAAGGCCTGGGCCGGCGCACTCAGGACCAGGCACAGCGAGGCGCCCATCAAGCCAAAACGAAAAGCGTTCATAGTTGCTCCTTGGTTATCGTCAATCATCCCTGTTCAGAGGGGAACAGTATGGCAAACCTTACCCATGGAAAAAGATGACGGCCATCACTTTGTGCACGCTTTGCGCAGGGGGTCATTCAAGCGGCTGCTGACATTTCTGCAATAACCCGAGCAACTGTTCCTGCTCACTGCGGTTCAAGCCTTGCAGAAGCTCGGCAAATGCCGCCCGGCGAATCTGCTCGGCGGCATCCGCCATGGCCTGCCCCTGCTCACTGAGGAAAAGGCGCACCTTGCGGCCATCATCCGGGTCGGCTTCCCGGCGTATCAGCCCCTGCGCTTCCAGTGCCTTGATCTTGCGGGTGAGCTGCGCCTTGTCACGGGCCTGGTGGCGCGCCAGGCACTGGGGTGTGGCGCCCGGCGTATTCAGCAGAAACTGCAGCAGGCCAATATCCGGCGGACCCAGCGACACCGGTAGCGTGGACAGCGGTTCACGCATGGCCCCACGCAGCCGGTTCAATGTGGCAGTGAAAGCCCGACCAAGGGGCACGGTAATGTCATCAGACATGGCGTTCTCGTAGCGGTCAAAGTAGTTGACATGGTCAACTTTTAGGCAGAATATAGTTGACATTATCAACTTAATGCACAGGATTTACTACCATGGAACATGCTCACGGATTCGCCGCCACCGGTCAGGCCTCCCTGTATCTGAAAAAACTCTGCCGCCATTTCAGCCACAAGCTGGAAACACAGTTCGACGACCACAACGGAGTCATCCGTTTTCCGTTCGGCACCTGCGAGCTAAGCGCGGACGAACAGGCCTTGCATCTGCACTGCCAAGCCGGCAGCAATGATCTGGGGCGCCTGCGCGAGATCATCGACAGCCACCTGGCCCGCTTTACCACCCGCGAACCGGTGACCTTGCGCTGGCACTGAAACCGCGACTCATACCGGCAGGCGCTACTGCTCCGGCACGTTGTACTTGAAACGGGGCAGATGCCACTCATAACGAATCGCCAGCATGCGCATCAGAAAGCCGCTGGCCAGCGTGATCAGCGTGATCGCCATTTCACCCAGCGGGGTGAATTGCAGCAGTAGATACAAGCAAGCCGCGCCCAGCGAGATCACCGCATACAGTTCTTTCTGAAATACCAGCGGCATGCGGTTACACAGCAGATCACGAATCACACCACCAAAAATACCGGTGATCAAGCCGGCCAACACCGCCACCGGCGCCCCCAGCTCCATGCCCTGAGCCACCTTCACACCAATCACCGTGAACACCATCAGCCCGAGCGCATCCAGCACCAGAAACAGCATGCGCAGGCGCTGCATCAGCGGTGCCACCCAGGTGGTTACCAGTGCCGCGACCGCCGTCAGGCCCAGATATTCCGGGTGCACGACCCAGACCAGCGGATAGTGCCCGAGCAGCACATCACGCATGGAGCCGCCGCCCATGGCCGTCACACAGGCCACCATGACGACTCCGAACAGGTCCATACGCAGCCGCCCTGCCGCCAGCGCGCCGGTCATGGCTTCCGCAGTAATACCAATGAGATAAAGTGCCAGCAACAGATCCATGTGAGCCGCCTCACTGTGCGTTACGTCCCGTAGAAAGAGCAGAATCAAACAAGGCGTATGCTGTGTTTGTCCAGCACAATCCGGCGCGCCTTGTAGAGCCCGCCAATGGCCTGCTTGAAGGCATTCTTGCTGCAACGGAAAGTCTGAAAAATGGCTTCCGGCGAACTCTTGTCCCCCAATGGCAGTTCGCCACCGGCCTTTTCCAGTGCCGCCAGAATCTGCTCCGTAAGCCCATCGCTTTTCGCCGCACCCGGCGCGTTCAATGACAAGCTGAGTTTCTGATCCTGACGCAAGCGCTGCACATAACCGGTCACCCTTTGTCCCGGGCGCAATGGCGCACGCAGTTCACTGGCCGCAATCATTCCCCAGGCATGATCATCCACCACTACCTTGTAGCCCAGGTCGGTGCTGTGCGCTGCCACCAGCGAGACCTCATCTCCCTGCTGATACGCCTGACAGGTATCGGACAGGAACCGATCCAGCTGGGCACTAACCATCAGCCGCCCTTCCCGGTCCGAAGTCAGTATCACCAGCACCCAGCTCTCTTCCCGCACCGGCCCTTTTTGTTCAGCGAACGGCAGCAGCAAATCCTTGGGCATGCCCCAGTCCACAAATGCCCCCACCTTGCTGGTGGAAACCACTTTCAGTAACGCCACCTGGCCAAGCTGTATTCGCGGGGTGCGCAGGCTGGCCATGGGCCGCCCTTCACCATCGCTGTACAGCGTGACCATGACACTGTCACCGGGGCCCAGCGTCTGGCCCTCCACTTCCCGGGACGGCAACAACACTTCGCCCAGCTCGCCACCATCCAGCAACAAGCCATTACGAATGACTTTGAGAACTTCCAGGGAATGGCGAGTGCCGAGTTTGGGGGATACAGTCATGGATCGGGCCTGTTTGGTTGAAGTGTGCACCACGCTTCACATGAGTTTTGCGCAAGCGGCTACGTTCTGGTTTCCCTGATCGCCCTGCGGGCGATGGCCTCGCTGTGCGAGGTTCGTTCCCTGGAAGGGAACTCCTACAGCCACTTGGTAGCGGCCTTTACCACATCAGGTCATCGGGGATCGGGAAGTCCTTGTAGGGGTCATCCTCGTCCACGGCATCATTGCCACGCTCATTGAGCAACAACACTGCGGCCTCGTCCCGTTGGCGGATTTTCTCTGCCACCACGGTTGGCACCAGCTCGAAGCTCTCACCCAAAGCCACGATGGCGATCTGGCCGCGCTCCAGCTGCTTCTGCTGTTTACCGGTCACGTAGGCTTTCTTGATCTTCTTGTCCTGCACGAACTGGAAAGCCACTTCGCCGTTGTTCCGGTCCAGCCGGCTTTGCTCGATCATCTGCTTGATCTGCGCGGCAATTTCTTTCTTTTCCCGCTCGGCCTTGCGCTCGGCTTCGCGCTGTCGGTCTGCCTCGGCCTTTTCTTCACGCAAGCGACGGGCACGATCCGCCGGATCTTCCAGTTCGATCTCGCCGCGCTTGGCCTTGTTTACATCCTCGCGTTTCTGCTGCTTGGCCTTGCGGGCTTTTTTCTCGTCCGCCAGACCCGCTTTCATCAATTGCTTCTGCAGTGAATTCGCCATGATGTTCTCTCTTTCTCCATGAACAGATTGCCCCCGGTCAGGGCAGGGGCCGTCAAAAAATCACTATCGCGGTCCCAGCGGTGACGCTGGCGCTTTGCCTAGCAACGGCTGGGCACGGTGAAAACGGGTGTCGTAACCGGGCTGCCAGGGAAACACGCCTTTCGGATCCGGCCACACCATTTGCAGCGCCGGGTACGGTGCCGGCAGGCTCTGGTAGAACCAGTTGGCAAAGCCCAGGTATTCCTTGTAATGCGGAAACGCCACCGGCAGGAACATCACCTCCAGACCGTCGGCAATATCGTTATACAGGCGGTACGGCTGGTAAGGCTTTTTCAGGCCACGAATCCGCACCGCCGCGCTGTCCAGCAGCTTGCTGGCCAGCGCATCTTTCAAACCAACGACAATCAGTTCCGGATGATTAAGGTTGAGAAAATGCCCCACGCTGAAGGTGTAGCCGGGCTGGCCATCGCCACCGGAAACGGCAAAGTGGTGCCAACCCTTGCGCTGGATATCCGCTAGCAGCGCTTTATCTTCTGCATCTTCCGGCTGCGGATAACGGAATTTGCCAGGCATTTCATCAAGAAACATAGAACTCATCATCAGGTTCAAGCAGCGCGCGGGGGCACTGCCAGGCGGTTTCGCGGTGTGATCGCAATCATAACAGACTCCGCCTTCACTTGGTGACACCCCCCGCACCTGCAATACTGGGGCAAATTCAGAACAACGAGGATTCCCCATGAAACGTGCAGGCTTGCTGGTAACCGCGCTACTGGCCACCCCTCTCGCCCACGCGGCCCCCGGCGTAGCGATCTATGGTGGCGGTTATACCTGGGATACGGAGCTGGAAGGCAATGTGGCTTCCGGTGGCGCCAACATCGATGTGCAGGATGATCTGGGCTTCAACGAGGCCGACCAGAGCGTGCTCTATCTGGGGGTGGAACACGCCGTGCCAGTGATCCCCAATGTGCGCCTGCGCTATATCGATCTGTCTGACAGCGCCAGCAATATCATCAGCCGCAGCTTCACATTCAATGGGCAAAACTTTGTTGCCAACACCCGCGTCGCCACGGACTTTGATCTGGAAATGCTGGACGGCACCTTTTACTACAGCCCCATCGACAATGCGCTGAAAGTGGATCTCGGTCTGACCGTGCGCCAAATGGATGGTGACTTGCGGCTGAACAGCCTGGTGGGAAAAACCTCCCTGAGCATTGATGAGACCTTGCCCATGCTGCACGCAGGTGCCCGGGCACAGCTTCCGATTCCCGGCGTGTATGTGGGCGCGGAAGTGAACGCCATTTCCTACGACGGCAGCAAGATGAACGACTATAACGCCCGTGTGGGTTGGCGTTCAGATTACCTGCTTGGCCTGGAGCTGGGGTACAGCCGCATGAACATCGAGCTGGATGATGTGAATAATCTGGATACCGACCTGGAAGTCGGCGGGCCCTATTTCGCCATTTCACTGGGCATTTAGGGCGCCTCTGAAAAGGTGGCGGGCAGGTCGAATTCACCCGAGGGCACAGAGAGTCTGAAAGGCGTAATCCGAATCCGGTGACAGCGCCACGAGAAAGACAGTCTGTCGGCTTACGGTTACGCCCTCTCTGTGCCCTCGGGTAAAGCCGACCTACCAATGTCACCGCCCGCCGTTACTGTAGGTGCACGAACTCGCGGCGAATCGAATCAATGCGCGCATCTTTTTCCTGCCAGAGTTCACTCACCCACTGCTGAATCTCTTCACGGAACACCGGATCGTCCTGATAGTCGCTGCGCCACAGCCGCGGCTCCAACGGGCAGGTGCGCACGTCCACGATCACTCTTTGCACCTTGCCACTGAGCAAATCCCAGAACCCTGGCGTCTCGTCCTCCGGGTACACCACCGTCACATCCAGCAGCGCATCCAGGTTATCTCCCAGCGCTGCCAATACAAACGCCACCCCACCCGCCTTGGGTTTAAGAAGGTTCCGGTAGGGAGACTGCTGCGCCGCCTGCTTGGCAGGGGTGAACCGGGTGCCTTCCAGAAAATTCACCACCGTCACCGGGATACCCTGAAATTTTTCGCAGGCTCGCCGGGTAATGTCCAGATCCTGGCCTTTCAGGTGCGGATTCTTTTTCAGGAATGCCTTGCTGTAACGCTTCATAAAAGGGTAATCCAGCGCCCAGAACGCCAGCCCGAGAAACGGCACCCAGATCAGTTCCTTTTTGAGAAAGAACTTGAAGTATGGCGTCTTGCGATTAAACGTCTGCACCAGTGCCGGGATATCCACCCAGGACTGATGATTACTGACAACCAGGTAGGAGGTGTCCTTGCGCAGGGATTCCACCCCACGGATCTCCCAGTAAGTGGGCGTGAGAAGCGCAAAGATCCCCTTGCAGATTTCCGCCCAGCTCTCCGCAATCCACATGACCGTGGCAGAGCAGGCACGCTTCGCCGTCACACCGGGCAGTACCAGCTTCAGAAGCGCCACCAGCAACATCGGGCCAATCAATACCAGGGTGTTTAGCAACAGCATTATAATGGCAAGGATACCCGTCAGCATTCCGTGCAAACCTCGTTAGTTACAATCCCTATCCACTCGCCGCGGGCCTGCCCGGCGAACCTTTTTACTGCTGGAGAATCTGTTACGGCAGCAGTATTCCTCTGTGCACAGAAAAAAGGCCGGCTGCGCGCTCGCATTACCGGCCTTTCCCGCTCTATGTCCGCACGATCAACCCTTGCGTTCCACAGACATGGCATCCACATTCTGGAAGCCGCGCGGCAGCTTCGCACCACGCCGGCCACGCTCGCCATAATAGTGCTCAAGATCACCGGCTTTCAGGGTCAGGTGACGCTTGCCCGCATAGAGTGTCAGCGCATCGTCCGGACCAACCACCTGAACGTCCTGCACGAATTCCACCCGCTCGGCCACACGCGCACCCGGAATCGACATCATCTTGTTGCCCTTGCCGCGTACCATTTCCGGCAACTCGCTGACCGGGAACACCAACAGCCGACCTTCATTGGAAACCAGCGCAATGCGGTCATCCGCCGTGGAGGCAATCGGTTGTGGCGACAACACACGCGCGCCCTTTGGAACATTAAGTACCGTCTTGCCCGCTTTCTTGTTCGCCAGCAAGTCTGCATAGCGCACCACGAAACCGTAACCGGCATCTGTGCTCATCAGGTAGGCATCCTTGTCCTTGCCCATCACCGCCGCCATAAAGCTGGCCCCGGAAGGCGGATTCACCCGGCCAGACAGGGGCTCACCCTGCCCCCGCGCACTGGGCAAGGTGTGCGCCGGCAACGAATAGGTCCGCCCGGTGCTATCGATGAAGCAGACCGGCTGGTTGGATTTGCCTTTGGCGCTGGCCTTGTACTTGTCACCCGCCTTGTAACTGAGCCCTTCCACGTCCACTTCGTGTCCCTTGGCGGCACGCACCCAGCCTTTTTCCGACAGCACCACGGTCACCGGGTCGGCGCTGAGCAGGTCGGTCTCATCCAGGGCCTTCGCGTCATCTCGCTCCACCAGAGGCGAGCGGCGGTCATCACCGTATGTCTCGGCGTCTTCCTTCAGCTCTTTGGCTACCAGCTTCTTCATTTTCGCCATGGAGCCCAAAGTGGTTTCCAGGTATTCGCGTTCTTCGTTGAGCTCATCCTGCTCACCGCGAATCTTCATTTCTTCCAGTTTCGCCAAATGGCGCAACTTCAATTCCAGAATTGCTTCCGCCTGACGGTCGCTGATACCAAACCGCTCCATCAATACCGGCTTGGGCGCGTCTTCGGTACGAATGATATGGATCACTTCATCAATATTCAGGAACGCGGCCAACAAGCCTTCCAAAATATGCAGGCGTTCCAGCACTTTATCGAGACGATACTGCAGACGGCGACGCACCGTCACCATACGGAACTGCAGCCACTCGTTCAGAATCATATCCAGGCTTTTCACCTGGGGCCGGCCATCAATGCCGATCATGTTCAGGTTAACCCGGTAGTTTTTCTCCAGGTCAGTGCTGGCAAACAGGTGACTCATCAACTGTTCCACGTCCACCCGATTAGAGCGCGGGGTAATCACCAGGCGGGTCGGGTTTTCATGATCGGATTCATCACGCAGATCGCTGACCATAGGCAGCTTTTTCTTGTTCATCTGATCGGCGATCTGTTCCAGCACCTTGGCGCCCGACACTTGGTACGGCAACGCCGTCACCACGATGTCGCCGTCTTCGCGCTCGTATACGGCACGCTGCTTCAGAGAGCCTTTGCCCTCGGCATACATACGAATAATGTCGTTGATCGGGGTGATCACTTCCGCTTCGGTAGGAAAGTCCGGGCCCTTGATGTACTGCATCAAATCGTCCAGCGAGGCACCGGGATCTTTCAGCAGGTGAATACAGGCATTGGCCACTTCGCGCAGATTGTGCGGGGGAATATCCGTGCTCATGCCCACGGCAATGCCGGTGGTGCCATTAAGCAACACATTGGGCAGCCGGGCCGGCAGCAGCTTGGGCTCCTCCATGGTGCCATCGAAATTGGGCAACCATTCCACCGTCCCCTGACCCAGCTCGGACAACAGCACTTCCGCATACGGCGCCAGTTTCGATTCCGTATAACGCATGGCGGCAAACGATTTCGGGTCATCCGCGCTACCCCAGTTCCCCTGCCCATCCACCAACGGATAGCGGTAACTGAACGGCTGCGCCATCAACACCATCGCCTCGTAGCAGGCAGAATCCCCATGAGGGTGATACTTACCCAGCACATCACCCACCGTACGCGCGGACTTCTTGTACTTGGACGAGGCCTTCAGGCCCAGCTCACTCATGGCGTACACGATACGCCGCTGCACCGGCTTGAGGCCGTCACCAATATTGGGCAGGGCCCGATCCAGAATCACGTACATGGAATAATCCAGGTACGCTTTTTCGGTGTATTCCTTTAACGGAAAACTTTCAAATTCGTCAGCCATGTTTGCTCGCTATACTCGCTGGCCTGCACGCTTACACGCATCACGCAACACGCTGTCGTTACGCTTTACGAGAAAACCAAACCAGCAATACGTTCCAATTTTTATGAACCTTTGCGCTCCAGAAAACACACTCAGCGTGCTGCGTGAAGCCTGTTGCGTGAAGCGTTTCTATATTTCCGCCAGATTGCCTTTTTCTTCCAGCCAGACCTTGCGGTCGGATGCGCGCTTTTTGCTCAGCAGCATATCCATCAGCTGGTGGGTGCCGTCATCGGCGGAGACACCCAGGCGCACCAAGCGGCGAGTGTCGCGGGCCATGGTGGTTTCGCGCAATTGCAGCGGGTTCATTTCACCCAAACCCTTGAAGCGGGTCACGTTCACCTTGCCGCGTTTTTTCTCGGCCTTGATACGGTCCAGCACGCCATCGCGCTCTTCCTTATCCAGGGCGTAATACACTTCCTTGCCCACGTCGATGCGATACAGCGGCGGCATAGCCACGAACACATGACCGCTTTTGACTAGTGCTGGGAAGTGGCGCAAAAACAAGGCACAGATCAGCGTGGCGATGTGCAGACCATCAGAGTCCGCATCGGCAAGAATGCAAACCTTGCCGTAACGCAGGCTGCCGAGATCATCACTGCCGGGCTCGATGCCCAGGGCCACAGCGATATCGTGAATTTCCTGGCTGCCCAGCACCTCGTTGGAATCCACTTCCCAGGTGTTCATGATCTTGCCGCGCAGGGGCATGATCGCCTGATACACCCGGTCACGGGCCTGTTTGGCGCTGCCGCCCGCCGAGTCCCCTTCCACCAGGAAGATTTCACTCTGGGACGGATCATCGCTGGTGCAGTCTGCCAGCTTGCCGGGCAAGGCCGGGCCACTGGTGACTTTTTTCCGGGTAACTTTCTTGGCCGCCCGCAAACGCTTCTGGGCGTTATTGATGCACAGGTCCGCCAGCTTTTCGGCTTCATCGGTGTGCTGGTTCAGCCACAGGGAAAACGCATCCTTCACCACGCCGGAGACAAAGGCTGCGGTCTGGCGGGAACTCAAGCGCTCCTTGGTCTGCCCGGCGAATTGTGGGTCCTGCATTTTCACGCTCAGCACGAAGGCAGCCCGATCCCAGATGTCTTCCGGGGTCAGTTTGACGCCACGGGGCAACAGGTTTCGGAATTCACAGAACTCGCGCATGGCCTCCAGCAAGCCGGAACGCAAACCGTTCACATGGGTGCCGCCCTGGGCCGTGGGGATCAGGTTTACATACGCTTCCTGAATCAGCTCACCGCCTTCCGGCAGCCAGGTCACAGCCCAATCCACCGCTTCGGTTTCTGCGCTCATTGCGCCGTTGAACGGCTCCTGCGGCACGCGCTCCCAGCCGCGACTGGACTCCAGCAGGTATTCGATCAGCCCATCATCGAATTGCCAGGCGTCGCTCTCGCCGGTGAGCTGGTTATCCAAGGTCACCAACAGGCCCGGACAGAGTACCGCCTTGGCCCGCAACAGGTGCTTGAGGCGAGTCACCGACATTTTCGGCGAATCGAAATACTTGGCATCGGGCCAGAAGCGCAAAATGGTGCCGGTGTTGCGCTTGCCAACCGTATCGATCACTTCCAGATCGCTGCGCTTTTCGCCATCACCGAATTCCATGCGGTGCAGCTGACCATCACGCTTGACCAGAATCTCCAGTTTAGTGGACAGAGCGTTCACCACGGACACGCCCACGCCGTGCAGGCCACCACTAAACTGGTAGTTGTTATTGGAGAACTTGCCCCCGGAGTGCAGGGTGGAGAGGATCACTTCCACACCCGGTTTTTTCTGTACCGGATGCATGTCCACGGGCATGCCGCGGCCATCGTCTTCCACTTCCACGCCGCCATCCTTGAGCAGGGTGACCTTGATCGACTTGGCATGGCCAGCCAGCGCTTCATCCACCGAGTTGTCGATGACTTCCTGGGCAAGGTGATTGGGGCGGGAGGTATCGGTGTACATGCCCGGGCGCTTACGCACCGGGTCCAGGCCCGACAACACTTCAATATTTTCGGACGTATAGTTATTGGCCATAGATTTTCCAGAAGCACCAGACGCAGGACGCCAGATGCCGGACGCATGATGTATCACACGTCCAGCATCTGGCCTCGGGCATCAGGCGTGTATTTCAATCCCACAAAACCGCAGCATCAGCGGTATGAAGGCGTCAAAGTTATCAAAGCCGTGGCTGCCACCCAAGCCACAATAGCGGTGACAGTCGCCGTAATAGTCCCAGCCGTCTTCCCAGTTAAGGGTTTCGTCACCGGTCTGGGTCAGCAACAGCAGGTTTTCCGGCTGGGTGATCTCTGTCACTTCGTAGCGCCGTAACTGCTCCAGCCAGACCGGATCGAACTGGTAGGCTTCGCCAGTATGGTAGTTATGCTGGATACCTGTGTATTTGTCCAGTAGTCGCCACGGTCTGACCGCAGGATTTACGATTGCAGCCTTCAAATCGTGGTGCTCCGCCAGCCAGGTGGCATAGAAACCGCCCAGCGACGAGCCCAACAGCGCCACCGGCCCGGCCCCGGCAATAGCCGCATCCAGTTCGGCCATGGCCAGCCGTGGCGATGGCGGCAACGTCGGCACGATCAATCGTTCCGGGCACCCGGCCTGCTCGAACACCGAGCGCAGCAGCCCCGCCTTGTGGGACGCAGGCGAGCTGTTAAAGCCATGAATATAGATGAGAGACGTTTCCGGGACAGCCATGGCAAAACCCGTTAATAGTGGAGAGTTGAACGTTGACAGCGAAACGGCATCAACAGCTCCGCAAACTGTCCACTATCAACTTTCAACTATCAACTGATTCAGTAACCTTTGACCGTGAAATCCACCTCGAAGGTGATGCCTTCCACCCGGCTCACCCCTGTGTCGATCTGACCATCCGGGTGCAAATCCAGCCAGCGGTAGCCTGGATTGGCATCATCCACGGCAAAGTCTTCGCTCTTGGGCTTGAACTGCACGCAGGTGCTGGGTACCGCCATCATCCGCACCCCGTTGCGGTGCGCATCATACTCCTGGTGCACATGCCCCCAGATAATGGCGCGCATCCGTTCATGGCGGTCGATGACCTGGAAAAACTGGTCGGCACTGCCCACCACCTGGGTATCCAGCCAGGTGCACTCCATCGGTACCGGGTGGTGATGCAGGCACACCATCAGGTGCTCACCGGTGGCGTCTCGCAGGGCGGTATCAAGAAATTTCAGATCTTCATCGAACAAATCGCCGGGCACCTCACCGGGAATGGTGGAGTCCAGCATGACAATGGTCCAGTTGCCCACATTCAGCACGCACGGACTCATTTTTTCGCGGTGGGCTTCCAGCGCCTGCAACATGGGCGCGGGCTTGTCGTGATTACCTTCCAGCCAGTAAACCGGCACATCGAAACCGGACAGGGCGCGATCCAGGCGCTCGTAGGATTCGTAGGAGGCATCCTGGGACAGGTCCCCGGTGGCCAGAATCAAATCCGGATTGGGTTGTTCCTTGCGAATCAGCTCCAGCACCTTGTCCAGACTGAACTGGGTATTCAAACCCAGCAGCTTGCCTTGTGGATCGGCAAACAAATGGCAGTCTGACAACTGCACGACTCGAAGGGGCTGCAACTGCTGCGTCAAGATCCCCGCTCCCGTAACCGTTTATAGGGTCCCATGTCTCATTGGCAGCCCCTCCTTGTACTCCCCAGTACCGCAGGGCTGCCCTTGGCCTCACTTATAACCAAGATGATGGCACTTTTCTAGGAAACAGGTCCAAGAGCAGGAATTGGTTACCATTTCTCCACGAAGAAGCCGCAGAGCGGGTTGATTCTGTGTCCTGAGAGTGGCAGACACTCACAGCGCCATCTGCTCAGCTACCGGTGACCTGCTGCCGCCAGGCCTGGCCACTGTCGCGGCCGTGGTCATGGAGATGACGCAGCCATTCCGCCAAAAACCGGTTCCACTGCACCTTCTCGTCACGCTGGTGCATGTTCCGGTTGGGGTAGGCATAGCGGGCATTCACCCGCCGGAAAGGACGCGCTTCGGTGACCTCCGCCAATCGCGCATCGTGATACATGCGCACGGTGAGCCGGGAGGCCGGCAAGGTTTCCAGCAACTCCTGGTCTTCCAGGCGCACGGTGGTGGTGTAGGGCGAGCGCTCCAGCACACGCATCTGCAGGGTATGGGGATGCAGGTCATGCCCCACGTCCACCGCCATGCTGTCACGTTCACCCAGCGCCTTCATCAACGGCAACAGGCGTGCATAGTTTTCCTCGCACTGGGTCATCAGCGCACGAAAATCCAGCCGGTAACGTTCGCGGCGGCTCATTGCCCGCCCCAGCTTGCATCCAGCCGGGCACGGTTCAACAGCAACCATTGCAGGGCAATCAGCGATGCGGCGTTATCCACCTGCCCGCTTTCCAGCAGCGCAGGGATCTCATCGGCGCTGATCGTCAGCGCACGAATGTCTTCGCCCTCGTCCGGACAGCCGAAGATCCCCCCCGCGCCAGCCAGGTCCGCATGACCAACAAACACCTGCAGGCGCTCGTTGGTGCCACCCGGGCTGGGCATGTATGCCGCGATGGACTCCATGGCCCCCAGGGTCAGCCCGGCCTCTTCCACCGCTTCACGGCGAATCAGGTCAGCGGCACTTTCTCCATCCTTGTCGGCAATGCCTGCAATCAATTCCAGGCACCAGGGGCTATGCCGCCACTCCAGCGCCCCGACACGGAACTGCTCCACCATCAGAATCTCGCCACGCACCGGATCGTAGGGCAGCACAGCCGACGCCGGTGGGCGCACAAACAATTCCCGGCGAACCGGCTCGCCCCAGCCACCGTTGTAATGCTTGTGGCGCAAGGTCAGCGTGTCCACCCGGAAGAAGCCCTGGAACGGCGTCTCCCGTTCCAGCACTTCCACGTCCTGCGGGCCGAATGGCGGTGTCAGCGAATGATTACTCATGGGCCTCATGATAAAGCGCGGAGCCCTGCTCGCGGAACTCCTTGGATTTTTCTTCCATGCCCGCTTCAGCCTGTGCCACCTGGGCGGTGCCATCCCCGTAGATCTCACGGACTTCCTGGCTGATCTTCATGGAGCAGAATTTCGGCCCGCACATGGAACAGAAATGCGCCACCTTATGGGCCTGCTTGGGCAGGGTCTCATCGTGGTATTCACGGGCCCGGTCCGGGTCCAGCCCCAGGTTGAACTGATCTTCCCAGCGGAATTCGAACCGCGCCTTGGACAGGGCATTGTCACGCAACTGCGCGCCGGGGTGCCCCTTCGCCAGATCCGCCGCGTGGGCAGCGATCTTGTAGGCGATGATGCCTTCCTTCACGTCTTCACGATTGGGCAGTCCCAGGTGCTCCTTGGGCGTCACGTAGCAAAGCATGGCGGTGCCATACCAGCCGATCATGGCCGCGCCGATGGCGCTGGAAATGTGATCGTAGCCGGGAGAAATATCGATGGTCAGCGGGCCAAGCGTGTAGAACGGCGCTTCACCACAGTGCTCCAGCTGCTCGTCCATATTGGCCTTGATCATGTGCATGGGTACATGGCCGGGGCCTTCGATCATCACCTGCACGTCGTGCTTCCAGGCTATCTTGGTCAGCTCACCCAGGGTGCGCAGCTCGCTGAACTGGGCTTCGTCATTGGCATCGGCCAGGGACCCGGGGCGCAGGCCATCGCCGAGACTAAAGGTCACGTCGTAGGCCTTCATGATCTCGCAGATGTCTTCGAAATGGGTGTAGAGGAAGCTTTCCTCATGGTGCGCCAGGCACCACTTGGCCATGATGGAGCCACCCCGCGAAACGATACCGGTAACCCGGTTGGCGGTCATCGGCACGTAGCGCAACAGCACGCCCGCGTGGATGGTGAAGTAGCTCACCCCCTGCTCGGCCTGCTCGACCAGGGTGTCGCGGAAGATTTCCCAGGTCAGGTCTTCGGCCACACCGTTGACCTTTTCCAGCGCCTGATAGATGGGCACCGTGCCGATGGGCACCGGCGAGTTACGCAGGATCCACTCGCGGGTTTCATGAATATTATCGCCGGTGGACAGGTCCATCACCGTGTCGCCGCCCCAGCGGGTAGCCCAGGTCATCTTGGACACTTCCTCTTCGATGGAGGAGGTCACCGCGGAGTTGCCGATATTGGCGTTGATCTTGGTCAGGAAGTTGCGGCCGATAATCATCGGCTCGATTTCCGGGTGGTTGATGTTCACCGGAATCACCGCCCGGCCGCGGGCCACTTCATCACGGACGAATTCCGGGGTGATCTCCGCCGGAATCGCTGCACCGAAGCTCTGCCCCGGATGCTGGTTCACCGGCAAGCCCGCCTCGCGATGCTCACGCAGGCGCTGATTCTCGCGAATGGCGATGTATTCCATCTCCGGGGTAATGATGCCCTGACGCGCGTAATGCATCTGGCTCACATTCTTGCCCGCACGGGCACGGCGCGGAATGCGGGTATGCTCAAAGCGCAGACCCGCCTTGGCTACATCATTGGCCCGCTTGCGACCGTACTCACTGGACAGGCCGTCCAGCTGTTCGGTGTCTTCACGCTCATCAATCCAGGCCTCCCGAATTGGGTTCAGCCCTTTACGGATGTCGATTTGAGTATCCGGATCGGTATAGGGACCAGAGGTATCATAAACCGACAGGGGTGGGTTATCCTCGAACTTTCCGTCCGCCAATGGGGTCGGATGCTGTTGGATTTCCCGCATGGGTACACGAATGTCCGGGCGTGAGCCGGTGACATAGATCTTTCGTGAACCCGCGATAGGCTGGCAGGATTCGTCAATGGCGTTGGCGATGGGGCGCTGATCGTCTGGCACGTCGGCCTCCAGAAGCAAATAAGGGAAATTCAGGAATGGCGGACACTATACGCCAGCGTCCAACAGCCAAACAACCGCGGAACTGGCCCAAACAGGCAGTGTTAATTTTCTGTACTTGCCAGTACCATAATGATTAATCAGACACACAAAAAGAGTGCACCAGAATGAAGCGCAGCCCGGCAACGCCCCTAGTTCTTCTCCTTACCTCACTGGCCAGTGCCGTTCAGGCCGCTGATCTTACTGACGTCGCCAACGCAGCCTGGAGCTACGACGGCACCTGGCGCGCCGCGCGGATGAACTGGAATGCAGACCAGGAGCTGATGGTACAAGGCCGCGCTGCCCTGTTCCCGAACGTGTCCGCCAGCTACGGACGCTATGACAACGACCGGGAAATCGAAGACCTGAACGTGGACCAGAGCTACGGCAGCGAGGTCAGCACCTTTACCCTGACCCAGCCGCTGTTCCGTGTTGATGCCTGGTATGGCTATAAAGAAGCACAATCGAGCACCGATATCGCGCAGGCCAATTTCGAGCAGGCCCGCCAGGATTTTGTGCTGCGTGTGGCTCAGGGTTATTTCGGCGTGCTGCGTGCCTGGGACACCTGGGTATCTGCCAAAGCGGAAGAAAAAGCCATCGGCCGCCAACTGGAACAGACCCAGGAGCGCTTTGATGTGGGCCTGGTGCCGGCCACCGACGTGGAAGAAGCGCAAGCCACCTACGACCTGACCCAGGTAAACCTGATTGTGGCTCGCCAGCAATACGACATTGCCCGTGACCAGCTGGAAACCCTCACCGGCCAGCAGTGGCAAACCCTGCTGGAACTGCGCGATGAATTGCCCATGGAAGGTCCCCAGCCCACGGACATGAACGACTGGATCGAAAAAGCCAAGGTGCAGAACCCGCAGGTGCAGGCTGCTCTCTATAACACAGAGCTCACAGAGAACACCGCCAAACGCCAGCTCGGCGCGCAACTGCCCCAGGTGCAACTGGTGGCTCAGTACCAGCATTCCCACCTATCACCGGACGAAGATCCCAACGCAACGGGCATTAACTCCAACAGTTCCCTGTTCGACACCCAGAATCGCCAGATCGGTGTGGAAGTGAGTATGCCCCTGTTCCAGGGTGGCGGCCTGAACAGCCGTCGCAAGGAAGCCTACCTGCGTGCCGATGCGGCGGATTTCCAGTACGACCAAGCGGTACGCGATATTGTGCAACAGGCGCGCAGCGCCTACCGCACCGTGGAAGCCGATGCCCTGCGCATCAAGGCACGCCAACAAGCCATTCGCTCCACCCGCTCGGCATTGGACGCCACCCAGTCCGGCTATGAAGTGGGCACCCGTAACGTGGTCGACGTACTCAACGCACAGCGCGCCTTGTTTGCCGCCGAGCGTGACTACGCCAACGCCCGCTACGACTACATCATCAACTCGCTGACCCTGAAATCCACCACCGGCGACCTGCAACAAGGTGATCTGGCCGCGGTGAATAACTGGCTGGCGCCGGATCAGACTCTGGATCTCTACAACCCGGATCTGGAAGGCCAAAGTGAAGAAATGATGCAAGACAACTCGCCGATCAACTGAGGCAGCTCAGCCTGACGCAAACACGCGGGCATCGCCCCGGATCATAAAAAAACCGCTACCCGGCAACGGCTAGCGGTTTTTTTATGCACAACCTGCGGCAAGCACCCCGTAGATCGTCGCATTAGCCCGAAGGGCGTAATCCGACATTCATCTCCATGGCGATCAACCCCAGCCCTTTTTCCAGCGCACCGCGATTCGCTTCCACCACCGCCGCGGCGGCCTGGCCCTGCCGGGCACATTGGTCCGGGTCACTCATCAATACCTGCAGCGCATCACCCAACGCTTCGCCACTGTCGACCACACTGAGTCCGCCAGCATCATCCAGCAGTTGCGCGATGGCGGTGAAATTATGCAGGTGCGGGCCGGTGAGCACCGGCTTTTCCCAGGCGGCCGGCTCCAGCAGATTGTGGCCGCCCACGGGCACCAATGAACCGCCCACAAAAGCCACATCACAGGCACCAAACAGCATCAGCAATTCGCCCATGGTATCGGCCAGGTACACCGCCGCATGGGCGGCCGGTTCCTGCTGGCTACGGCGGGCCACTGACAAGCCCGCTTCGCGCACCTGATCGGCAACCCCATCAAACCGTTCCGGGTGCCGGGGCACCAGAATCAGCAACGCATCCGGCTTCTGTTCACGCAACGTCTTGTGCGCCGCCAGCACCAGCGCGTCCTCCCCCGGATGAGTGCTGGCCGCAATCCATACTGGCCGGTCGCCAAACGTGGTACGCAAATCCAACGCGGCCTGTTGCACCGCCGCATCCAGGGTCATATCGAATTTCACACTGCCAATGGGATACACCCGCTCCGGCCAGGCACCCAGTGCCATATAACGCTCGGCTTCCACCCGGGTCTGCACGGCAAGTGCATCAAAGCGCGCCATCATCGGGCGAATCAGGCGCGGCAGTTTGCTGTAACCCCGATAACTTTTCTCCGACAACCGCCCGTTCATCAGCATCAGTTTTGCGCCATGGCGCTTCACCGCCGCGCACAGGTTGGGCCACAGCTCGGTCTCCAACACAATCACCAGTTGCGGATCAAAAGCGCGCATAAAGCGCGTCAGTGCTGTGGGCAATTCCCAGGGACAGTACACATGGGTCACCCGGTCGCCGAACAGCGCCTGTACCCGCTCGGAGCCCGTCGGCGTGGTGGTGGTAACCAGCAGAGGCACCTCCGGGTACTGCGCCAGCAACCGCTCGATCAACGGCGCCGCCGCCAGCGTTTCCCCCACCGATACCGCGTGCACCCAAAGGCTGTTTTTCAATGTGCCGGGGCGGTAGCCCCACGCCATCCGTTCTTTCCAGCGCAACCGATAGGCCGGCGCCTTTCTGCCGCGCAGCCACAGGCGCAAAAAAAGAAAAGGAAGCAGCACATACCACAGGGCGGAATAAACAGTTCGCATAAATATTCTTGTCTCGGTGTCAGGACGGCTTGTGGGCAGCGTAACAGGCAATAAACCGCGGAATTCATGTTGCCTGTTATGGCGCCTGTGTACGTGCCAGCGGCTTGGCCTATGCTAGCATAGCCGCACTGTTCAACGATGGTGAGCCATGAGTGACTCAACCCTGAAACCCGACACACTCCGCCCGGACATTGTAATCTTTGGTGGCGGCATCGCCGGCCTATGGCTGATCAACCGGCTCAACGCCGCCGGCTACCAATGCCTGCTGCTGGAATCCGCCACTCTCGGCGGCGACCAGACCCTGGCCAGCCAGGGCATTATCCATGGCGGCCTCAAGTACGCCCTGGGCGGCAACCTGTCCAACGAGTCCGAAGCCATTTCCGACATGCCTGATCGCTGGCGTGCCGCCATGGCCGGCGATGATCCGGTGGACCTGCGCAACCTGAACGTCCTGAGTGACACCCAGCACATGTGGTCCAGCGGCTCCGTGGCCTCACGGATGACCAATTTTTTCGCCAGCAAGATGCTGCGCGGCCGCATTGAAAAGCTCAAGCGCGGCCATTTCCCCAGCGCGCTGGCCAACAAGGCCTTCAAGGGCAACGTCTATAAACTGGACGATCTGGTCATCAACACTGAATCCCTGATCGAAACACTCAGCGCTCCGGTCCGCAACCGGCTACTGGCATTCAACAGCGAGCGCGATACGCTGGAATGGGATGGGAGCGGCCTGCGCGCCGCCACGGTTAACGGCCAACGCATTGAACCGCGGCTGACCCTGCTGGCCGCCGGCAACGGCAACCCGGCGTTGCTGGAAGGCGCCCATCAGGCCCACCTGCTGGAACAGGAACAGAGTCAGTTGCGACCTCTCAAAATGGTGCTGGTAAAACACGATCTGGGCCATCGCCTGTATGCCCATTGTGTCGGTACCAGCAACAAACCCGTGCTCACCGTCACCACCCACGATTGCCCGGACGGCAAGGTGGTGTGGTACCTGGGCGGTGACCTGGCAGAACGGGGAGTGGAGCGCACCGATCAGGAACAACTGGCCGCCGGCCGTGACGAGCTCCGGCAGCTGTTCCCCTGGCTGGATTTCAGCAACGCCGAATTCGCAACCCTGGATGTGACCCGCGCCGAACCCAGACAACAGGCGCTGGTAAAACCGGATAATGCCTACGCTCGCCGAGACCAGAACCTGATCATCGCCTGGCCCACCAAACTTACTCTGGCGCCGGATCTGGGCGACCGGGTCATGGCGCTGATGGAAGAAAGCGGCCTTCAACCCGGCGAACCGCTAACGATACCGACAGAGCTTGAGCTGGCTCCCATGGGTGTGCCGTACTGGCATCGCTGTTTTTGAAATTCCCCACTGCAGGAGCGCCCCAAAAACCGTATCGAGAAGCGAGTTACGAGTCGCGAAAATCCAAAATATTCAGCCTTTCAAAACTCGTAACACGTAACTCGCTTCTGGGTGTTCGCGCCTCTAGTGGCGCTCCTACAGCGAGAATAATTCAGGAGTTTTCATGTCTTTCATGCGCCCCTTGGGCAACACAGGGTTAACCGTCAGCGCACTCGGCCTGGGCACGGTAAAAATCGGCCGCGACAAGGGTGTGAAATACCCCAATGGTTTCACCATCCCGGATGACCACGCGGTAATCGAGCTGCTGGCCCAGGCGCAGGATCTTGGTATCAACCTGATCGACACCGCGCCGGCCTACGGCCACAGTGAAGCTCGTCTCGGCCAGCTGATAAGCCGGCGCCAGGATTGGGTGATCGTCACCAAGGTGGGCGAAGAGTTTGATAACGACAGCGGTGAAAGCCTTTTCGACTTCTCACCGGAACACGTCCGCCGCTCCGTGGAGCGCAGCCTGAAACGGCTTAATACTGATTACCTGGATTGCGTACTGATTCACTCCGATGGCAATGACACGGGGATCATCAAACAGGGCACCCTGGATGCCCTGAACGACCTGAAGAAAAAAGGGCTGGTGCGCACCACTGGCATGTCCACCAAGACCGTGGCGGGCGGTATTGCCTGCCTGAACCACGCCGACATGGCCATGGTCACCTACAACCTTCAGCACCACGATGAAGTACCGGTGATCGAACACGCCGCCGCTCACCACAAAGGCATCCTGATCAAGAAAGCCTTTGCCAGCGGCCACCTCAATGACACCCTTGCGGACCCGGTGCAGGAAAGTCTGAACCAGATCCTTGGCACCGCTGGCGTCAGCAGTATCATTGCCGGCACCATCAATCCCGTTCACTTGCGGGAAAACGTGGCCAAGGCCCGGCAGGCCTGCAAGACCGCCCCATAACAACAACAGGAAACACCATGCGTTTTTGTCTGATGATTCTGCTACTCGGCACGTCACTCGCAGCACAGGCGGATAAAATATTACTGCTTCGCGAAGCCCCTCAGGGCTGCGAAGAAAAGGGGGAAGTCTCGGTGTCGTCAGGGAGCAAGATGCAGGGCATGTTGTTCAGCGATGCGTTCATCAATAACAACGTGAACAAGAAGCTCGCCAAAGCCATCAAGAAAGCCGGCGGCAACCGCGGCATGCTCAGCGATCGCCGCGAGTTTATGATGGAGAGCCATTTTCGCGGTATTGAGCATATCGAGCTGGATGCCTGGGTCTGGCACTGCGAAGAAGAGGAAGAAGACTGACAGCCACAAGCGACAACACGATGTTGAGCTTGCTGGACCGGCAAACAAAGAGGCCGCGCCCAACTGTTTGGACGCGGCCTCTTGCGTTTAAATACGCCGGCAAGCGAGATCGCAATGCAACCCTATCAGCTAGCAACTCGACGCTTGCTTCACCTCCGCGCCCAACGATTGCAATCCAGCCCAATGGCCTTGCTGATACCCCTGCTCCAGTTTTTCCACATTGGTGGTCAACCGGTTCACAGGGAAGTGCACTGGCGGCGCGATCACATTGAGCTGACAACCTTCAGGCGGATTATCGATAAAATCCAACGCTTGATTATAAGCATCCGTGCGATTCGCCATGGCCTCATACAAGGCGGGCATATCACGAACCCAGGGCTTTAATAAGGGCGTCAAGGCACTGGGACGTTTACGAAACCCCTGCGGGCGGGACAACACCACGGTAATTTCCCGCGCCCCCTGCTCGTAAGCCCAACGCACTGGAATGGAATCCGCCAGCCCGCCATCGGTCATGGGGTGGCCGGCTACCGTGGGAAAATCGCGATAAGCAAAAGGGATGGAACAGGACGCCGTCATCACGTCGTCCAGGTTATCCGGGCGAGTTTCAAAATAGCGCGGCGCCCCGTCTTCCACCGAGGTCGTCACCACCCACAAGGGCACCTTACCTTGCCAGTGCTGCTCCAGACTTAACGGCACCTCCAGGCGGGACTGATGCCACAACCAGTGCACATCGCACAGGTGCCCGCCGGCCATAAAGCGCTGCCAGTTGATAAAGTCCGGGCGGCAAGCATGGTCGGTGATGATCCGCCGGCTTCTGCCATGATCCCCCGCCAGGTAACCAATCAGGTTGGTCGAGCCCGCCGATACGCCCACCGCAAAGTCGAAACGGTGATGGGAGTTTTCCAGAAACGCATCCAGCACACCGGCGGCGAAAATGCCGCGCATGGCACCGCCTTCCACAACCAACGCACGCTGAGTCATTACCTTTCCTCCACCTCGAATCCGCTCATCGGAGCCGCTTCAATCACGATGCCAGAGTAAACAAATCGGTGGAAATAGAGCCTTGCTGTTCCTGCCATCGGCTTACCTGATCAATAACACGATCTGCACTTGCGCGCGGGGCAACGCCTGCACCGATACAGCGCAAGCGCATCAGGTTAGCGCATCCAGTCTCCGCCCAGGGGCCGGGCCGACTCAATGGAATCACTATTAATTATTGTAAAAACAACACGTTAAATATTTTCTGCGTGGCTGGCACCGCATTTGCACAAGTTCGCATACCAACTTGTATTCAACCAGGTGTGCTAACGAATGATTGGCTGGACTCTTCAACAATGGCAGGCGGCCTACCGCAGTGGTGATCTCACCCCGGTACAGGCCATGAAAGAACTGGCACCACGACTTCACGACAGTGAACGTGCCCTGTGGATCCACCTGCTGGATGAGTCCTCATTGATTGAGCAGGCCAACGCTCTAACCGATTCATCCCTGCCACTGTATGGCATTCCCTTCGCAGTCAAAGACAATATCGATGTGGCAGACCTGCCCACCACCGCCGCCTGCCCGGACTTCACCTACATCCCGAAGCAGGACGCCACTGCCGTCCAGTTACTGCGCGCTGCCGGCGCCATTGTGGTGGGCAAAACCAACCTGGACCAGTTCGCCACCGGCCTGGTGGGCACCCGCTCCCCCTATGGGGAAGTGCCCAACCCGTTTAATCCGGATTATCTCAGCGGCGGTTCCAGCTCCGGTTCCGCCACGGCGGTGAGCCTGGGTCTCGTGCCCTTCTCTCTGGGTACGGATACTGCCGGCTCCGGCCGGGTGCCTGCAGCTTTCACCAATACCGTGGGCCTCAAACCCACACGCGGGGCCATCAGCACCAAAGGTGTTGTGCCCGCCTGCCGGACACTGGATTGCGTCAGCATCTTTGCCCTCAACGTAGACGATGCCCAACAGATCTACCGGGTGATCGGTCAATTCGACCCGGACGATGCCTACAGCCGCCCGGCGCCGGCCTTACAAACCACCGGCCTGCCCGCACGCCCGACGTTAGGCATTCCCAAAGACCTGCCCTGGTTCGGTGATACCCGGGCCAAACAGTTGTGGGAACAACAGCTGGAGCAGGTCAAACAGATCGCCGACCTGGTCACCGTGGATACCATGGTGCTGCAAGATGCCGCCGCCCTGCTCTATCAGGGACCCTGGGTGGCTGAACGCTTCACCGTGACTGAAAGCCTGTTGCAGGAAAAACCCGATGCGCTGCTGCCAGTAATCCGCGACATTCTGGAACCCGCCGCCGCCCTGACCGCCGCCGACGGTTTCCGCGCCCAATACCAGCTCGCCGAACTGAAACGTCAGTCAGACGCCCTGATGAAAACGGTGGACGCCCTGCTCCTCCCCACCACGCCTGGCATTTACACCCGCGCCGCGGTGCAGGCCGACCCGATTACCCTGAACAGCCAGCTCGGCACCTGGACCAACTTCGTCAATTTGCTGGACCTGTGCGCCCTGGCGCTGCCCGGCGGCTTTCGTGAAGACAGCCTGCCCGGCGGCTTCACCCTGATTGGCCCGGCCTGGCAAGACCATGCGCTGGCCGACTTCGGGCAACGCTGGCAGCAGGCGCAGCCCTGGCAGGCCGGCGCCACCGGTCAGCTCTTGCCGGAGCCGCAACCCCGCGCGACCAATGCTGATGACGACGATCTGATCACCGTCGCGGTAGTCGGCGCCCACCTTACCGGCATGCCCCTCAACACCCAGCTCACCGAACGCGGCGGGGTATTGCTCGAAGCCACTCACACCGCCCCCTGTTACCGCCTCTACGCCCTGGCCAACACAGTACCGCCCAAACCCGGGCTGATCCGCAACGAGAAAAGCGGCGGCGACAGCATCCCCATCGAACTGTGGCAAATGCCGGTGAAACACTTCGGCAGTTTTGTCGGCCTGATTCCCGCCCCACTGGGCATCGGCAGCCTGGAAACCGCCGACGGGCGCTGGGTGAAAGGCTTTATCTGTGAGCCCTGGGCCATTGATGACGCCACCGACATTACCGCTCTGGACGGCTGGAGAAACTACATCGCGCAACTGAAAAAAAACGCTGAGGAGACACACTGATGCTGAAAAAAGTCCTGATCGCCAACCGTGGGGAGATCGCGGTTCGCATTTGCCGCACCCTGTCGCAGATGGGCATCAGCTCGGTGGCGGTATACTCCGATGCAGACCGTAACAGCCAGCATGTCAGTGCCGCCGACGAAGCGGTGGCGCTGGGTGGGCAAACCGCCGCGGAAAGCTATCTGCGCACCGACCTGATCCTCAAGGCCGCCAAAGACACCGGCGCCCAGGCGATCATTCCGGGCTACGGGTTTCTTTCGGAAAATGCCGAGTTTGCGGAAACCTGTGAAGCCAACGGCATTGCCTTTATCGGCCCCACCCCGAAACAGCTCCGAGAGTTCGGCCTCAAACATGAGGCCCGCGCGCTGGCGGAAAAAGCCGGCGTTCCGCTCGCCCCCGGTACTGACCTGCTACAAAGCCTGGACGAAGCCAGGCAGGCAGCCAGCGACATCGGTTATCCGATCATGCTGAAAAGCACTGCCGGCGGTGGTGGCATCGGCTTGTCGCGCTGTAATGATGAAGCCGAACTGGTCGCCGCCTATGAATCCGTGAAACGACTGGGCGAAAATTTCTTCTCCGACAGCGGCGTATTCATCGAACGTTTTGTGGCTCGCGCCCGCCATGTGGAAGTGCAAATTTTCGGTGACGGTAACGGCACCGTACTGGCACTGGGTGAGCGGGAGTGCTCCCTGCAACGGCGCAATCAGAAAGTGGTGGAAGAAACTCCGGCCCCCAACCTGCCGCAAGCCACCCGCGAAAAACTCCACGCCAGCGCAGCGCGCCTGGGTCAATCCGTCAAATACCGTTCCGCCGGCACGGTGGAATATATCTACGACGACGAGCGCGACGAATTTTATTTCCTGGAAGTCAACACCCGCCTGCAAGTGGAACACGGTGTCACCGAATCCGTATTCGGTGTGGATCTGGTCGCCTGGATGCTAATGCTTGCCGGCGGTGAACGTCCCCCACTCGATGACACCTACACCAGCCAGGGCGCGGCCATGGAAGTCCGCATTTACGCCGAAGACGCCCTGAAAGATTTCCAGCCCAGCCCCGGCGAGCTCACCGAAGTGCTCTTCCCGGATAACGTTCGGCTGGACGGCTGGGTAGAGACCGGCACCGTGGTGAGCCCTCATTACGATCCCATGCTCGCCAAACTTATCGTCCACGGTGATGATCGCCAGGATGCACTGGAGAAGATGCAAAATGCACTGGCGCAAACTCGTCTGTCCGGTATCGCCACCAACCTGGATTACCTGCGCCAAATTTTACTCGATCAGAATGTCATCGCCGGTACCGTATCCACCCGCTACCTGGAAACCTTCAACTATACGCCCATGGCGTTCGAGATTGTGGACCCGGGCACCTACACCACGGTGCAGGATTACCCGGGCCGTGCCGGCTACTGGGATATCGGCGTTCCGCCCTCCGGCCCCATGGATGATTTCGCATTCCGGCTGGCCAACCGCATCGTCGGCAATCACCACAGTGCCGCCGGGCTGGAAGCCACCCTGGTCGGCCCCAGCCTGAAATTTCATTGCGATACTGTGGTCGCTCTCACTGGTGCATCCTGTGACGCGCAGGTGGACGGCAACCCAGTCAATTTCTGGGAGCCTCTCGCCATCAAGGCCGGCCAGACCCTGACTACCGGCAAAGTCGACAACGGTTGCCGGACCTATATTGCTGTACGCAACGGCATCGATGTGCCGGATTACCTGGGTAGCAAATCCACCTTTGTGCTGGGACAGTTCGGCGGCCACGGTGGCCGCACCTTGCGCAAAGGCGACGTACTTGCCGTCTGCCAGCCACAGCTGGCCGGCAGTCCCTCACCGGCACCGGTCGCCGACCCTCACCCGGCAGAGAAAAACCTGCTGCCTGACTACCCGCAGTACTGGGATATCAAGGTGCTGTACGGCCCCCACGGTGCACCGGATTTCTTCACCGAAAAGGCCATCGACGATTTCTTCCAGGCCGACTGGCAAGTGCACTACAACTCTAACCGCCTGGGCATTCGTCTGGTCGGCCCGAAGCCGAGCTGGACCCGCACCGACGGCGGCGAAGCCGGCCTGCACCCGTCCAATGTACACGACAATGAATACGCCATTGGCTCGATCAATTTCACCGGCGATTTCCCGGTTATCCTGACCAAGGATGGCCCCAGCCTGGGTGGGTTTGTGTGCCCAGTAACCATTGCCAAAGCCGAACTGTGGAAAGTGGGGCAACTGAAACCCGGCGACAGCATTCGTTTCTCAGCCATCAGTTTCGCTGAAGCCAAAGCTCTGGAGGAAGCCCAGGATGCCTCCATCGAGAACCTGGGTGTTATTCCGGTGGTACAGCCTGCCATTGCCGATCACAACACCGCCTGCACCTCGGCTACCATGCTCGCCGAGCACGACGCCGAAGGCGATGTACCGCGTATCGTCTACCGTCAGGCGGGCGACAAATACATCCTGATCGAGTACGGAGACAACGTGCTCGACCTGGCTTTGCGCATGCGTGTGCATGCGTTGATGGAGAATCTGAAAAGCGCACCTGTCAGCGGGATTCTGGAACTGTCACCCGGCGTTCGCAGTCTGCAGGTTCACTACGATTCCCGCCTGATTGATCAGGCAACGCTGGTCAACACCCTGCTGGAGCGGGAAAAAACCATCGGCAATGTGGACGACATGGTGGTTACCTCTCGCGTCCTGCATTTACCCATGGCATTTGAAGACAGCGCCACTCTGGATGCGGTACAGCGCTATCAGGAAACCATCCGCAGTGACGCGCCCTGGTTACCGAACAATGTGGAATTCATTCGCCGCATCAACGGCCTGGATTCCACCGAACAGGTACGCGACATCATCTTCAGTGCCAGCTATCTGGTACTCGGCCTGGGCGATGTGTATCTCGGTGCCCCCTGTGCCGTGCCCATTGATCCTCGCCACCGCCTGATGACATCCAAATACAATCCGGCACGGACGTTCACCGCCGAAGGCACCGTCGGGATTGGTGGCGTTTACATGTGTATTTACGGCATGGACTCCCCCGGCGGTTACCAGCTGGTAGGCCGCACCCTGCCCATCTGGAACAAGCACCTCAAGAACAAGCAATTTCACAACGGTGAACCCTGGTTACTGAAATTTTTCGACCAGGTGCGCTACTACCCGGTCAGCGAAGCCAGGCTCACCGAAATGCGTGACGCCTTCCGCCATGGCCACCTGGATGTGGAGATCACGGAAGAGCCGTTCAGCCTGAAAGCACACCGCGAATTCCTGGCGGAAATCGAACCGGAAATGGCCGCTTTCAATGCGCGCCGTGATGCCGCCTACCGCGAAGAAGTGGCCCTCTGGCAAAACGAGGATGCCGCAATCGAATCCGCGCTCATGGGAAACAGTGCCGACATTGGTGACGTGGATGGCCACCTGATCAGCGCAGAAATCAGCGGCAATGTCTGGAAACTGCTGGTGGAAGAAGGAGCCCAGGTCACGGAAGGGCAACCTCTGGTAATCGTGGAAGCCATGAAAATGGAGTTCGAAATTACCGCCAACGCCAACGGCAAAGTCACCGGCCTGCACTGCAAACCCGGCGCCATTATCAATGCTGGCGACCCGGTCGTTGTCATCGACACCGACGCGGTGGCCTGAGGGATCAAGCATGAATGTGCGAGCGGCAAAAAAAACCGAAAACCTGGCAGAGCGAATCTATCTGCAACTGAAGCAGGACATTTTCGATTTCCGGCTAATGCCCGGTGACCGCTTCAGTGAAAACGAGATCGCCGAACGGATGGGCGTGTCACGCACTCCGGTGCGCGAAGCCCTGTTCCGCTTACAACGTGAAACTTATGTGGATGTGCTTTACCGCAGCGGCTGGCAGGTCAAGCCCTTTGATTTTAAATACTTCGAGGAGCTGTACGACGTGCGCACCATTCTGGAATGCGCCGCCGTACGCAAGCTGTGCGAACAGGACGGAGATCTCAGCAATCTGGATGATCTGGTTAGCCAATGGTGCGTCCCCCGGGATCAACGACTCGACGATGGCCCTGTGGTCAGCGGCATGGACGAGCGCTTTCATGAAAAACTGGTGGAAGCCGCCGGCAACAGTGAAATGGCACGCATCCACCATGATTTGACCGAACGACTGCGCATCATTCGTCGCCTGGATTTCACCAAACCACCACGGGTAGACGCCACCTACAACGAACATCAAGCGGTACTGGAAGCCATCCTGCATCGCCGGGTCGAACAGGCACAGATTCTTTTGCGCGCTCACATTGAAGAATCCCGTAACGAAGTCCGAAAAATCACCGTGCACATGCTGCACGAAGCCAGTGCACGTAGTCAGTTGCACTCGGTTGAAGCCAGCTCGACCGAAAGAGTCGACGGCTAACCCGCTAGCGGGGGAACAACGGCCAGTGAATCGGCCGGATTGCTGGAGCCGGATCTGGTGCTCCGAGGACAGGGTTCACGGAAATGGAAACGCCAACTTAAACGCAAGGGGAAACACCATGAGTTTTTCACAATCCATGAAGAAACTGGCTGCCGGCGTTGTCGCATCCAGTGCTATTGCCTACAGCGGCGCCGTAATGGCCGCCGACACCATCAAGGTCGGGGTTCTGCACTCCCTCTCCGGCACCATGGCCATCAGTGAGTCCACTCTCAAAGATACCGTTCTGATGATGATTGAAGAGCAGAACAAGAAGGGCGGCATCATGGGCAAGAAACTGGAGCCCGTTGTGGTCGACCCGGCGTCCAACTGGCCGCTTTTCGCCGAAAAAACCCGGGAGCTGATTACCAAGGAAGACGTGGACGTTATCTTCGGTTGCTGGACGTCGGTATCGCGCAAATCCGTACTTCCGGTGGTGGAAGAATTGAACGGACTGCTTTTCTATCCCGTGCAGTATGAAGGCGAGGAATCGTCCAAGAATGTTTTCTACACCGGTGCCGCACCAAACCAGCAGGCCATTCCCGCGGTAGATTACCTGATCAACGATCTGGGTGTTGAACGTTTCGTTCTGGCTGGTACCGATTACGTGTACCCGCGCACCACCAACAAGATCCTGGAAGCTTACCTCAAGTCCAAAGGCGTGGCCGAAAAGGACATCATGATCAACTACACTCCATTCGGTCATTCCGATTGGCAGAGCATCGTCAGCGAGATCAAGGCGTTTGGCAGCCAGGGCATGAAAACCGCCGTAGTCTCCACCATCAATGGTGATGCCAACGTTCCTTTCTACAAGGAACTGGGTAACCAGGGCGTTAGCGCTGAAGACATTCCCGTGATTGCCTTCTCCGTCGGTGAAGAAGAGCTGTCCGGTATCGACACCGGCCCGCTGGTTGGCCACCTGGCTGCCTGGAACTACTTCCAGAGCGTCTACAACGACACCAACAATACCTTCATCGACCAGTGGCACGCCTACACCGGTGACGACAAGCGCGTAACCAATGATCCCATGGAAGCTACCTATATCGGTTTCAACATGTGGGTGAAGGCCGTTGAGAAAGCCAAGTCCACCGATACCGATAAAGTGGCTGACGCCATGATTGGCATCCAGACACCGAACCTGACCGGCGGAACCGCCGTGATGAACGAAAACCACCACCTTTCCAAGCCGGTGCTGATCGGTGAAATCCAGGACGACGGCCAGTTCGCTGTAGTCTGGGAAACCGAAGGTCTGGTGAAAGGCGATGCCTGGTCTGACTTCCTGCCAGGCTCCAAGGATCTGATCTCTGATTGGACGGCTCCGACCCAATGCGGCAACTACAACACCAAAACCAAAAGCTGCGGCGGTGCTTCAGCCGAATAACTCTCTCGGACCGCACGCCGGGCATTGCCCGGGGTGCGCGTCACAAAAAAACATTTCAACACCGTGAAAACCAGTGCGTGACCGGGGAATGGCGCCAGCCTTTAGGACGCCCTTTCCTGCGTCATTCATCAGCCATCAGGACTCTGGCTTTCACTATTTAACGCCCCGTAAGGAGCCCGTCATGGGTTACAAATTTGGCCAAATGCTGACAGCACTATTCCTTGTGCTGCTTGCCAGTGTGAGCTGGGCTGAAGAGCCGCTGCAGGACCCGACAGCACCGCCCCGGACCACAACAGAGAACAGCGTGGATGAAATCGATATTCTTCCCCTGTCGCTCCAGGAAATTCTCAACCGGTTGACCAACCGCAGCTTTGATGAAAAAGAAGCTGCCATTCGTCAACTGGCAAAGCAGGACAACCCTCGTGTTGTACCGCTACTCAACGCCTTAATGAACCGCGAGCTGGTACACAATCGCAAAGACGACACCATCGCGCTGGGCGTCAAGAAAGATGGCCAGTGGGAACTTCGCGATCCGGAAAGCAGCGAAGTCATCGGCCAGGCGGATAGCCGGGCTGTACGCCCGGTGATCATCAACAACCGCCTGCGTACCGTGATCAATAACCAGCTGGCACTGGTCGCTCTGAACGACCCCGACAGCGATATCCGCTACCAGGCCGCCGGGCAACTGATCGGCAATGATGACGCGGAAATGCTTGCGGCACTGACAACCCGCCACTACCAGGAATCCCACCCCCGCGTTGTTGCGCAAATTGATACCGCACTGAACATTGCCGCCCTGCGCAGTGATGACCTGACTACACGGCTGGACGCCATCGAGGCACTTGCCGGCAACCTGCATCCGGAAGTAAAAAACGCACTCAACACGCGTTTTCTGGCTGCCGACACCCCTCAGGAATCACAGGCCCTGGAAAAAGCCATTGCCCGCATTGAAGCTCGCATCGACACCTTCCAGACTGCCGACACCGTGTTCTTCGGCCTGAGCCTGGGGTCCGTTCTGCTGCTGGCAGCCATTGGTCTGGCCATTACCTTCGGCGTCATGGGCGTCATCAACATGGCCCATGGCGAGCTGATCATGCTCGGCGCCTATACCACCTATGTGGTGCAACAACTTCTGCCTGACAGCCATGAGTGGTCGTTATTGATTGCCGTTCCCGCTGCCTTTCTGGTATCCGCCTTTGTCGGCGTGCTGATTGAACGGTTTGTGATTCGCTTTCTTTACGGGCGTCCGCTGGAAACCCTGTTGGCCACCTTTGGTGTCAGCCTGATTCTGCAACAGGCGGTACGGGTGATCTTCTCCCCGCTCAACCGCACCGTCATCACCCCGGAGTGGATGAGTGGCGCACTGGAAATCAATCCCGTGTTCTCGCTGACCTACAACCGTCTGTACATCATCGTCTTTGCCCTGGCGGTCTTCCTGGCTTTGCTCGCCCTGCTCAAGAAAACCCGACTGGGCTTGCAGGTCCGTGCAGTGAGCCAGAACCGCGCTACCGCACGCGGCCTTGGTATCCGCAGTGAACGGGTCAACGCCCTGACCTTCGGGCTGGGATCGGGTATCGCAGGGGTTGCCGGCGTCGCCCTGGCTCAGCTGACCAACGTGGGCCCGAACCTGGGCCAGAGCTACATTATCGATTCCTTCATGGTGGTGGTATTCGGCGGGGTCGGCAATCTGTGGGGCACCCTCACTGCAGCGTTCAGCCTCGGCATTGCCAATAAATTACTGGAGCCCATGGCCGGCGCGGTCCTGGCCAAGATTGTCGTACTGGTCTTCATCATTCTGTTTATCCAGCGCAAACCGCGGGGCCTGTTCCCGCAACGTGGCCGGGCGGCGGAGGAATAACATGCGAGATTCAACTTTCAAAAGCGCCTTTAATGACCGCACAGCAAAAACCTTCATGGCAGTGCTGTTTGGTGCCACCCTGCTGGTAACGGTCCTTAACCAACTGTTCCCTGCTGACTCGGCCCTCCATGTGAGCGCCTATACCGTGACCCTGCTGGGCAAGTACCTGTGCTATGCCCTGCTGGCGCTGGCACTGGACCTGGTGTGGGGCTACTGCGGCATCCTCAGCCTCGGCCATGGTGCCTTTTTTGCACTGGGCGGCTACGCCATGGGCATGTACCTGATGCGTCAGATCGGTGACCGGGGCGTTTACGGCAACCCGGAACTGCCGGACTTCATGGTCTTTCTCAACTGGAGTGAACTGCCCTGGTACTGGCACGGCTTCGACCAATTCTGGTTCACCGCGCTGATGATTTTGCTGGTCCCCGGTCTGCTGGCATTTGTGTTCGGCTGGCTTGCCTTCCGTTCCCGGGTCACCGGGGTGTATCTGTCGATCATCACCCAGGCGCTAACTTATGCATTGATGCTGGCGTTTTTCCGCAACGAGCTGGGCTTTGGTGGCAACAACGGGCTCACCGACTTCAAGGATTTGCTGGGCTTTTCACTGCAATCCGACACCACCCGCGTGGGGTTGTTGATCGCCACCGCCGTGGCGCTGGCTGGCGCCTTCATTCTGTGTCGCTGGATTACCGGCAGCAAGCTTGGGCGCGTGGTCATGGCGGTGCGGGATGCAGAGTCCCGGGCACGGTTTGTGGGCTACCGAACCGAGCATTACAAGCTGTGGATATTCACCCTCAGCGCCATTCTTGCCGGCATTGCCGGGGCACTTTATGTCCCGCAGGTTGGCATCATCAACCCCGGCGAATTTTCGCCACTCAACTCCATTGAGCTGGTGGTATGGGTCGCCGTGGGCGGACGCGCCACACTGTACGGCGCGGTAATCGGTGCCATTCTGGTGAACTACGGCAAAACCGTATTCACTGGCATCATGCCGGAGGCCTGGTTGTTCGCCTTGGGTGGGTTGTTTGTGGCGGTCACCGTGTTCCTGCCCCATGGTCTGGTAGGGCTGGTGGCAGAAAACTGGGGCAAGGTAAAAACCCGCTTCGCCCAAAATGGAAACGCATCCAATACCACCAACCCGGCAGAAGGAGACACGCCATGAGCGCATTGGACAGTTTGCGCGAAACCTTTCGCCGTGATCAGGTATTCGATTTCATGCGCCAGGGCACACGCCCGGTGGCGCCTGGCCAGCTCGATTCCGGCGCCGGTAAAAACATTCTCTATCTGGAGGATATCACCGTCAGCTTTGATGGTTTCAAGGCCCTCAATGACCTGACGATGTATATCAAGACCGGTGAGTTGCGCTGCATCATCGGCCCCAACGGGGCCGGCAAATCCACCATGATGGATGTCATTACCGGCAAAACACGGCCCGATAGCGGCACCTGCTTTTTTGGCCAGACTCTGGACCTGACCCGCATGAGCGAAACCGATATCGCCACTGCCGGGATTGGCCGCAAATTCCAGAAGCCTACCGTGTTCCCCGAACACACCGCATTCGAAAATCTGGAGCTGGCCATGCACGGGGCCAAAGGCCCCTGGCATTCTCTCTTCACCCAGCTCAGCGGCGAGCAAAAAAACTGGATCGAGGAAACGCTGTACACCGTCGGGCTACTGGAGGATCGCAACAAGGTCGCAGGTCTGCTTTCCCATGGCCAGAAACAGTGGCTGGAAATCGGCATGGTCCTGATGCAGAAACCACAGCTACTGCTGGTGGACGAACCCATCGCCGGCATGACCCGCCAGGAAGTCGACCGCACAGGTGAACTGCTGCAAAGCCTGGCTGGCAAACATTCGGTAGTGGTGGTTGAACACGACATGGAATTCATTCGCTCCATCGCCAGCACCGTTACCGTGTTGCATCAGGGCAGCGTGCTTGCCGAAGGCACCATGGAGCAGGTGCAGAATGATCCGAAAGTGATCGAGGTTTACCTGGGTGAATAACAGCCCCTGTAGCAGCGCCGCGCTCTGTGCTCTACGAGTATGAGGCGAGAAAAAACGCCCTCAATTGAGAGTACCGAGAAGCGAGTAACGAAAATTCTTTTGCCTTTCGAAACTCGCTTCTCGTAACTCGAAACTCGATATTCGCGCCTCAAGCGGCGCTCCTACAACGGCTTCGAAATAATGTTACGGAGTAAAACCGTGCTGAAACTGAACAACGTCAACCAATACTACGGCGAATCCCACACCCTCTGGGATGTGGACCTGGACATGAAAAAAGGCGAATGCCTGTGTGTCATGGGCCGCAACGGCGTGGGCATGACCACCCTGCTGAAAACCATTATGGGCCTGCTGCCCGTAAAAGGCGGCAGCATTGAGTTCAACGGCCAGGACTTTGCGCGACAGGCCGCGGAAGAGCGCGCCCGCGCCGGGATTGGGTATGTTCCCCAGGGCCGGGAAATTTTCCCCCTGCTTACCGTGGAAGAAAACCTGGAAACCGGCCTGCAAGCACGCCCCGATCGCAGCAAAAAAATCCCGGACCGCATATACGACCTTTTCCCCGTGCTGCATGAGATGCGTAACCGTCGTGGGGGCGATCTGTCCGGCGGGCAGCAACAGCAACTGGCCATCGGCCGCGCCCTGGCACTGGACCCAACACTACTGATTCTCGACGAGCCCACTGAAGGCATCCAACCCAACATCGTCGACATGATCGGCCGGGTAATCAAAACCCTGAACCGGCAGGAAGGGTTGACCGTGCTATTGGTCGAACAGAAACTTCACTTCGCCCGCGCCACCGCCGACCGCTTTGCCATTCTGGATCGTGGCAGCAAAGTGGCAGAGGGCAATATGGGCGAATTGGATGACACCCTGATCAAGAGTTACCTCACTGTCTGAGAATCAATACCCCCTCTACTGTAGGAGCGACGCTCCTACAGAAAAACGGCACGGTTCACCCTTCGATGCCCCAACATAACCAGTAAGCCAGCATAGACAGATCACGGCGCACCTTTCACACTGCGTCTCCAATCACCAACCTGTGGATTACCGATCATGCTGGCCACTCTCTGGACCATCATTGCTCCCGTGCTGCTGTGCGCAGGCCTGGGCTATGGCTGGGCGCGAGCGGGCAAGCCTTTTGACACCCAGATGGTCACCTCGCTGGTCACCCTGGTCACTACCCCTTGTCTGATTGTGGCCACCATGGGCAAGACGGATCTGGACCTGCAGGCGCTCATGGAAGTGGCCGGTCTGGCAGTGGCGGTACTGGCCACCACTTTCGTGGTCAGCGCGGTGATACTGCGCCTCACCGGTCAGCCCTTTCGGGTGTTTCTACCTTCACTGGTCTTCCCCAACACCGGCAACATGGGCATTCCGCTGTGTATGCTCGCGTTTGGCGAAGCCGGATTGGCATTGTCGCTGGCGTGGATGATGCTCTACTCCGTGGCACATTTCTCCCTGGGGCTGGCCATCGTCAGTGGTCAGGGCTTTTCCCTGAAACTGTTTCGCCACCCGATTCTGATCTCCGTGTTTCTGGCCGTGGCCATGGTCGCTTTCCAGCTAAGCCTGCCTGAGTGGCTCTACAACACCGTCAGCCTGATCGGCGATCTGACCATTCCCTTGATGCTGATTACACTGGGGGTGTCCCTGTCGCAGCTGAAAGTCCGCCATCTGGGTAGCGGAGCCGGGTTTGCGGTCCTGCGGCTGGCCAGTGGCTTTGCGGTGGGATGGGGGCTGGTGACAGCACTGGACATCGACGGCCCGCTACGCGGTGTGGTGCTGATCGAATCCACCATGCCCGTGGCAGTATTCAATTATCTGCTCGCCAAAGCCTACAACCGGGGCGCGGAAGAAGTCGCTGCCATGGTGGTGATTTCCACCTTGCTGGCGTTTTTGCTGCTACCCCTGCTATTGAGCTACGCGCTTTGAATTAAGTCACGGGGATAAACCACCTGGGCTTCATGCGCCCAAAGTCTCGACGCAGGTTATGCTTGAGCGAACGCGTTGAATCCAGCACAAACGTCTCCTGACCGTCGCGGACAAATACCACCCAGTGCCAGAACGGCTTGCCGTTTTCCCGGTGCCACTTGATCGCCAGCAGTGCCCGTTCCGGCAGCCCCTGCCAACCGGAAAAGGGCTGCTCACCCGGCAGCGCCCGCAACCCATACGCCGCCAGCAACCGCCGCACATAAGCGGTATCCGACCACAGCGTGCGGTCTGCCGGGTCGATCCCCAACCGGGCTGCCCGCTGCCTCGCCCGGCGGTAGCTCACCCCCGCCAGGGTGGCCACTGCGGCAATGCCGCAACCCGTCACGTCATCCTGAATCACCGGCTTCATCCAAGCCTCCTGTGCGCCCTCTTTACCAAACGCTTACACTGACGGTTTTTCCGTCACGGGGCCATTCCATGATCCACCGCCTGACACAACTTTTTCCACTCTGGGCCCTGCTCTTTTCCCTGCTGGCCTACTGGCAGCCGCAGTGGCTGGTAGCCGGCAAACCCGCCATCGTGCCACTGCTTATGCTGATGAACCTATAAACAATTAGACCCCAAAGGACGTAAAATACATGAAGCTGGTAGCGGTTTGTGCTTGAGCCAACATTCAGGGAAACTTGCCTAATTATTTCTGTATTGCCAGAACCTAATTAATAAGAGGGATAAAAATGTCGGCAGGCGTGTTTTTGGCTGTAGGGGTTGGGATTTTTGTTGCGCTAATGCTCTATGTAGCATTAAGAGATGACTCCTTAGACCCAGCCCCAGATAGAGTGGAACCAGAAACCAAATCGCTCTCAAATGGTGCTCAATCTTTATTTAGTGGCTGGAAAATTACTGACTATATCGCTTCCGTTGATATGCAAACGAGAGTGGTGGATGGAAAGGAATATCCTGAGACTGCTCTGATGAGATTTGGTGAGCACGCAAAAAAATTATACATGAGCCAAGTATCCGTTCCCTCTATAGAATTAGGAAAACTTGGATCGGATGCAATCATTCATGTCTTTCCTACATTTATCGTCTACCATAGCGCTCCCGAAGATATTCGTCATTCCAGCTTTATCATTTTCTCACCGCCAGCCAAGAATTTAGAGAAAGCCATTATAGAAACGGGAAAGGCATCTTCATTATTAAAATCGGATCCCAGAAAATTTATAGAGGGTTTTTCTTGTCTTCTGGACCCAAACTCTCTTAGAGTTTTCGCAGAAAATAAATACGGACGACATTCTGATCAAGAAGAATCTTTAGAAAAAGATACTAATGATATCCTTCATGGAATGATGGAAAGAGCTTCAAAGTGGGAATCCAAAGGCAGCCAGATTGCTCAAGATTGCCTCTATAATGGGTTATTAAAAGGCGAGATAGTGCGCCTATCCGAAATTAACAATGTTATTCGACAGCGCTACTCATACAAAACCAACGTGGTTGAGTATGGATTTATCAATAAGATGATGTCGTATGTTGATCAAGGATCGGTGATAAACATTAATGCCGAAGGAGGAGACATAGTTTTTGTTCATAAAAACTATGCTAGAGAAATATTAGGGAAAGACTGAAATTACAAGGCTTTCTCTATGAGAAATTTGGTATTTTTTGACAAAATAATATACATTTTTATTGTATCTTTTTCTGAAAAACGTTGGTCAGATCCAAGACCATAAACCCCAAAATTTAAACGTCTCGCCTTGCTCGCGGGGGGAACTATTTCTGCCCTTGCGGGCAGAACCTTCTATAACTTCACCCAGTTTTCTGGTGAGCTACGGGTCACTTTGGAAAGACCTATGAAGTGATTGACGTTAGTATGCAGTGCTATCTGAATATACTCGCTCCAATGTACCTTCTGGGTTCCCACACCCAGATCTAAGCAAACTTATCCATTCGCAGCTCTCAAGGCGCAAGGCGCTCATGACTCCAGCTGCCGTCCGCCTGCCGGGTATAACGAAAACGGTCATGCAGGCGACTAGGGCGGCCATGCCAGAACTGAATTTCGGTGGGGATAATCCGGTAGCCGCCCCACTGCTCCGGACAAGGCACCGGCGCCGAAGGAAATTCCTGCTCCAGTCGCTTCACTTCCTCTTCCAGCCACTCCCGGCTGGCGGGCTGGCTCTGCGGTGAGATGGCCGCGCTCACCTGGCTGGCATAGGGGCGGGAGGCGAAATAGCTATCGGACTCTTCCCGGTCGACTTTGTGCGCTTCGCCGATAACGATCATCTGGCGGTCGAAAGGCTGCCAGAACATGGTGAACGACACCTTGGGGTTGGCCGCCATTTCTTCCCCTTTGCGGCTGTCGTAGTGGGTAAAGAAGGTGAAGCCGCCACCCTCGATACCTTTAAGCAACACCACCCGGGAAGAGGGCTGGCCGTCAGCGCTCACGGTGGCAAGCGTCATGGCATTGGGCAACGGCAATCCGGCTTCAATGGCTTCATCCACCCAGAGGCGCGCCTGCTCAAGCGGATCGTCATGGAGGGAGACCTGGGTCAGCCCTTCAGCGTGATATTCTTCGCGCACATCTTTCATTATTTCCCCGGCTGGCTGTCATACTGAGCCGGCAGTATAACGCCCACACGCCAACAACCACGAACCTGGATCAAGGAGCAGGACGATTAGCCATGCTCGACACCGCCGACGAAAATCGCCGCCGCCACGACCTGCACCCGGACCATCCGGTATGGCTGTTTGGATATGGCTCGCTGATCTACAAGGCCGACTTCCCCTATCTGGCGCGACGCCCCGCGTCGATTACCGGCTGGGCCCGGCGCTTTTGGCAAGGCTCCCACGATCATCGCGGCACCCCGGATAAACCGGGCCGGGTGGTCACCTTGATTGAAGCCCCCGGCACCGTATGTGCCGGCATGGCCTACCGCATCACGCCGGATGTGTTCGAGCATCTGGATCACCGCGAGAAAAACGGCTATCTGCGCGTCACCACCCCTCTGACCTTTGCCGATGGCCAGCATGAACAGGGCCTGGTTTATATCGCTACCGCAGATAATGCCGCCTTTCTCGGCGAGGCCAGTGAACAGCAAATTGCCGATCATATAGCGGCGAGCCATGGCCCCAGCGGCAGCAACGCCGAGTACCTGCTGCAACTGGCCGAGGCGCTACGACAACTGGACGTGGTCGACGAACATGTCTTCCGCATCGAGCTCTATCTGCTACGTGCCTGTGATTAATTCACTGTCTGCATGTATCGGTCCCAATAGCCGTCCTGTGGCGCAATCTGCTCGACCACATCCACCCACAAACCGGACGGGTCCCGAAACCCGAAGCGGTGTTGACCGAACGGCTCCCTGGTAAGCGGGTACACCACCGGCCCGCCGTCCCGGGTAAAGTCCTGATGGGCTTGCACGATATCGTCCACTTCAATCTCCAGGCACACACCTTGCCCGCCGAAACACTCCGGCCCAGGCGGCGCCGAGGGGTGATCCGGGCTCATGAAGGCCACCACGCTGCCCTGCTGCTCATTGCCCAGCAACACAAACCAGTCGCTGTCGAACAGCACATCCAGCCCGACATGCCGCTGCCAGAAATCCCGGCAGGCAACCTTGTGGTCGGTGACCACGATGGGATAGCGGTCGCTGATTTTCATTTGATACCTCCTTGTTAAAAACAGACAGGCAGTCTGCTTTGAGAAAATAAAAACAAACTGTTAGTCTGTTTGTCAACCAGAAGAGGGAAACCATGGCCACCAATGCACAGCGCCGCGCCCAGACCCGCGGCTGCCTGATCAATGCCGCCCGCCACCTGTTTGCCGAACAGGGCTATGCCGACACCAGCACCGAGGCCATCCTGTCCGGCGCCGGCGTCACCCGGGGCGCCATGTATCACCATTTCCGTAACAAGGCGGAGCTGTTCGAAGCGGTCTGTGACCTGCTCAGCCAGGAAGCCATGGCTGCCATTGAGAAAGCCGTGGATGGCCAGCGCGGCAGCCTGGCCATCCTCAAGGCCGGCAGCCTGGCCTGGGTGGATTTCATGGCCCGGGACAATGTGCGCCGCATCCTGGTGGTCGAAGCCCCCTCGGTACTGGGTCAGCAACGCTGGCGGGCCCTGGATGAACGCTACAGCTTCCCGCTGTTGCGCGAGGGCATTCGCGAAGCCATGGCGGAAGGCGCCCTGCACTTTGCTGGCAGCGCCGAAGGGCTGGCGGAGCTACTCAACGGCGCCATGAATGCACTGGTACTGAATGACCCGAGGGGGGAGAATTTGCCCCAACGACGCCAGGACCTGCTGGCCCTGTTTGACCGCTTTTGTTGATTGCTTTCGCGGAGACATCCCATGACCGCCTGCCCCTGCCAGTCCGGCCTTGATTACGCCCACTGTTGCCAACCCCTGCATCAGGGCAAGCCAGCCGCTTCACCGGAAGCGCTGATGCGCTCTCGCTTTTGCGCCTTTGCCTTAAAAAATACCGACTACATTGCACAGAGCTGGCACCTGAGCCAACGCCCTGCCGGGCTGGATCAGGATGACAGCCAGCAGTGGCTGGCGCTGGAAATCATCGCCAGCGACGAAGACGGAGATACCGGCTGGGTGCACTTTCGCGCCACCAGCAAGGACCGCCAGGGCCTGGCCGTACTGGAAGAACGCTCGCGGTTTGTGAAGGAAAATGGCCACTGGTATTACCTGGACGGCACACCCTCGGTGACAGCCTTAAAGCCTGGCAGGAATGATCCCTGCCCCTGTGGCAGCGGCAAGAAATTCAAGAAATGTTGCGGGTAAAACATACCAATCTTTGGCACCCGGCAGCCTGACAGGATTGAACGGTCAGGCCGTCGCTGAAACCGGATAAACGGTTACTGTGAAAACGCCAGAAAACCATCTTCCACCGGTTCCTCCAGCAACATGTGAGCGTCATAGGCATAGTGGTTGGTGACTCTCCAGGGATGCCCCTGACCCTGGCGGGGAAGCAGATGACTGGCCCGTTGCACATAACCGGAACCCAGCGCATCCATAATGGAATGGTCCTGTTGCGGCTGAGCACATTCGGCCCGAGGTATGGCAACAGAAAGCCGGTTTTCTTTCAGGTAATTCAGTAATCGGCAGACATACGCGGCAGCGATATCGGCTTTCAGTGTCCAGGAAGCATTGGTATACCCGAACACCCACGCCATATTGGGCACCCCTTCCATCAGCACGCCCTTGTAGGTCATGTGCTCACTCACATCCAGCGGCTCGCCGTTCAGCGACAATTGCATGCCGCCAAGCACCTGCAGGTTCAAGCCCGTGGCGGTAATAATGATATCCGCTTCCAGCTCCCGGCCGGATTTCAGCAAGATGCCGTTTTCCGTAAACGTTTCAATGTGGTCGGTCACCACGGACGCCTTGCCATCGCGCAGGTCCTTGAACAGATCCGCATCCGGCACCGCACACAAACGCTCATCCCAGGGCATGTATGAAGGGCTGAAATGAGCCATATCCACGCCATCGCCTACATGCCGTTTGACATTGGACAGCAGCAGTTTGCGCATGAAATTCGGGTACTTTTTTGACGCTTTATAAATCAGCCTTTGCAGCTTGATATTGCGCCACCGGGCCATGCCAAACACCCAGTCTGAAGGCAGCACCGCATCCAGCACTTCGGATAATTTGTCATGGCCGGGAATGGAAAAAATATAGGAAGGGGAGCGCTGCAGCATGGTGATATGAGCCGTCTCATCCGCCATGGAGGGGACCAGTGTAACCGCCGTGGCACCACTGCCTATCACCACTACTTTCTTGTTCTTGTAATCCAGATCCTCTGGCCATTGCTGGGGGTGAACACAGCGCCCCTTGAAGCGATCCATACCCGGAAAATCAGGCAGATAGCCCTTGTCGTAATTGTAATAGCCAGTGCAGCCGACCAGAAAACGGGCGGTGAACGTCTCGGTTTCTCCACTGTCTTCATGGGTTACCGTCACCGTCCAGCGCTGATCCTTCTCCGACCAGTCCGCCGAGGTAGTTTTCAGGCCATAGCGGATATGCTCTGTGACCCCAAAGGCGTCCGCCGTTTCATGAATATAATTACGAATGGAGGGACCGTCGGCCAATACTTTCAATTCATTCCAGGGACGAAAACCATAACCAAAGCTGAACATATCGGAATCGGAACGAATTCCCGGATAACGGAACAGATCCCAGGTTCCTCCCATGGCCTTGCGCCTCTCCAGAATTACAAAACGCTGGTCCGGGCAATCCTTGCTCAGATGACAAGCCATGCCGATACCCGACAACCCTGCACCGATTATCAGGACATCCACATCATTACCGGTGTATTCATTTTTTTCGGCATGCTTGTGCTGGCTAACCATGAGAACGCTCCCTTAAACAGCCGGTAAATTCATCACGTAAAGAGTTCCTCTACCGTTCACCATCCCATTGCCAACAACAGCAAGCAACCGACTTTTTCTGCCCGCCCCGTGCCTGCCAGGTCACGCAGCATGCATTCACCGGATGGCCCTTGCCTTGTTTACGTCCGAAGAAATCATCAGGCCGTTTCCAAGTCTATACAAAGCAGCACTTGGCCCCACCGTGCAAGGGGTATAGCGTTAAACGAAAAGCAAAACAAAGGTGGCATCATGGCATCAACAGACTCAACCACCACACTCCCTGACTGGCACGACGGGAAACGTTACCTTTGGTTACTCAGCCCGGCGATCCCCGTGCTGGCTGTTTCGTTTCTTCTCATTTATCTCTTTATCTGGCCCTGGCCCGGGTTGCTCTGGGGCGGCCCTTTCCTCGTGTACGGCCTGATTCCCTTTGCTGACTGGGTGGTAGGGGCCGACACCAGTAATCCACCGGAATCTGCCGTCCCACAGCTGGAAAGCGACACCTATTACCGGCTGATCGTTTATGCCTACATCCCGACCCAGTATCTGGCCACTATCCTGGGCGCCTGGCTGGTTGCCAGCGGAGGAGTGCCACTGTGGGGCCTGGTCGGTCTGGTGTTCAGTGTGGGGGCGGTGAACGGCATTGCCATCAATACTGCCCACGAACTGGGCCACAAGAAAACCCGAGTCGAGCGCTGGCTGGCCAAGGTGACATTGGCGCCGGTGGCCTACGGGCATTTTTTTGTGGAGCACAACAAAGGGCACCACAAAAACGTGGCCACCCCCGAGGACCCGGCCAGCTCACGGATGGGCGAATCATTCTGGGCGTTTCTGCCGCGCACCATGATCGGTAGCGTGAAATCCGCCTGGCAAATTGAAGCGCAACGTTTGCAACGTTGCAATCAACCACTGTGGTCCCTGAAAAATGAAAACCTGCAAAGCTGGCTGATGACTGTTGCCCTGTTCGGGCTATTAACGCTGTGGCTCGGTTGGGCAGTGTTACCGTTTCTGCTTCTGCAGGCGTTTTATGGTGCATCCCTGCTGGAAGTGATTAATTACATGGAACACTACGGCCTACTTCGGCAGAAAAAACCTGACGGTCGATACGAGCGCTGTGAGCCCCGGCATTCCTGGAACAGCAATCATATCGTCACCAACCTTTTTCTGTATCAGCTGCAGCGTCATTCCGATCACCACGCCAATCCAACCCGGCGCTTTCAGGCCCTGCGCCATTTCGATGACAGCCCACAACTCCCCTCGGGCTATGCCTCAATGTTGATTCCCGCTTATCTGCCTTTTGTCTGGTACCAGAAGATGGATCCATTGGTGGTTGAGCATTACAAGGGTGACCTGACACAGGCCAACTTGCAGCCATCAAAGCGCGAGGCGCTACTGGAAAAATGGCAACGCCCGGTGGTGAGTTATCGTAGCGCGGATTCTGAACCGGACGTCCGACAGAGCGACATTGAAGCGGCACGGCAAGCGGAACAAGAAATAGAAACCACCCACCAGTTTCAATGCCCCAACTGTGGCTACACCTATGACGAACGCCATGGCGATGAAAAAGAAGGGTTCCCGGCTGGCACCCGCTGGTTACAGATCCCTGATGACTGGCCCTGCCCGGACTGTGCCGTGCGGGAAAAAATCGATTTCGTCCTCAAGCAACACTGACGGACTCCCTCCGGCAACTCCCCCCCCTGTAGCCGGAGGGCTTTTTCTGGCTTATCGCGAATACGCTCCGCGCTTTGCCAAACGCTCGGCTCCGGATGCCTGAGGTAGAACACATAGCCTGAGTGGCAGTGGCTATTGCCGTGCCTATTTCAAGGATATGCCTCGCCCATGGTGATCAGGGCTGGAATCGCCCCATCACTCAATGTCGCGATTAAACCCTGCACACGACCACTCTCACCGGTTACGTATTCGCCCCCCGATAGCTTAGGATACGGACACAGTCAGACTTTCCATTGCGCTGATCCATTTCGCTGATTCTTCAAGGAGTCTCCATGAGCGATTCACAATTTGATGTGGTGGTCTTCGGTGCCACCAGTTTCGTTGGCCAGATTCTCTGCCAATACCTCTTTGACACCTACGGGACCGACGGTGAATTGAAGTGGGCCGCCGCCGGGCGCTCCCAGGATAAACTGGAGCAGGTAAAGGCCTCACTGGGCGACGCCGCCAGCACCCTGCCCCTGATCACTGCCAATGCCAACGACGCCGACAGCCTGGACGCCCTGTGCGCCCAGACCCGCGTGGTGGTTTCAACGGTGGGGCCTTACGCACTGTACGGCGAACCGATGATCAAGGCCTGCGTTAACAGCGGCACGGATTACTGTGATCTCACCGGTGAAGCCCAGTGGATTGCCGACATGCTTGAGCAATACGAAGCCACCGCCAAGAAGAACGGCGCCCGCATCGTGCATTGCTGCGGCTTTGACTCCATTCCCTCCGACATGGGCGTCTACTTTCTCCAGCAGCAAGCCCAGGCACGCTTCAACGCACCCGCCAGCACCGTGCGCATGCGCGTCAAAGTGGCCAAGGGTGGCGTTTCCGGTGGCACTGTCGCCAGCATGATGAATATTGCGGAAGAAGCCGGCAAAGACCCGGCATTGCGCAAGAAACTCGCCAACCCTTACCTGCTTTGCCCACCGGATCACGGCTTCAAGAGCCGCCAGACCAGCATTGGCCTTGCCAGTTACGATGACGACTTCAACGCCTGGGTCGGCCCCTTCGTGATGGATGCCATCAACAGTCGCGTAGTCCATCGCTCCAACGCCTTAACCGGCCAGGCCTACACCGACCACTTTACCTATAACGAAGCCATGCTCACCGGTGATGGTATGGGCGGGCGCATGAAAGCACTGGGGATCGGTGCCGGCACCGGGCTGTTCTTTGCCGCTGCGGCGGTCAAGCCCACCCGTTGGGCGCTAAACAAATTCGTGGTGCCACAGCCCGGTGAAGGCCCCAGCCCGGAAGCGCAGAAAGCCGGCTTCTACGACATCCGCTTGGTCGGCCACACCGACAATCAGGAGACCCTGAAAGTGAAAGTCACCGGTGATGCCGATCCCGGTTACGGCTCCACCGCCAAGCTGCTGGGCCAGGCTGCGGCCTGTCTGGCACAGGATGTGGTGGAAGATGCCCCCGGCGGCTTCTGGACCACCGCCTCGCTGCTCGGAGAGCCGTTACTGAAACGGTTGCAGGAAAACGCCGGCATGACCTTCACCGTGATCGATTAAGCCCTTTCCTGGCCTGTGACCTTGTTCACAGGCCAGGCCAATTTTCAGCGGCAACGGGTGCCAGCCCCTACGGCAATCCGTACTCTCCCCGTTTTTCACACAGGACGGGGTTGCCATGGAAGCGCTTGCCATACTAAAAATTCTGCTCATTCTCTTTCTGCTCGGTTCCACGCTCTACAGCGTAATTGTCTATCAGGGCCGCAAGAAATCCTCACTGAAAAGTCTCACGACCTTCCGCCAGGAAGGCACGCCCCAACGCAACCTGGACCCGACCGAGCTGCGCCTTGTGGATACGATCATCGCCGAGGCCGAGAAAAAGACCCTGGGCACACTCACCGGCAATGCGGTTTTTGCCCTCAGTGGCCCCTACCTGCGCCACGGGCTGACCACCAATGGCAATACCGTCTGGCATGACACCATCGGCGGCGTTGAAGTCTTGCTGCCTTATGACGCCGAGTATTTTCTCCGCGAGCACAACGATGCCCTGGTCGTGCTTGCCGAGAAAAAAGCCATCGTCGTTGCACTCAATGATGATTTCACCCTGGCCGGTGGCGAAGAACGTAACCAGCGCCGCGAGCAGAAACAGCAACAATGGGAAAGCGGCGACCACGGTGAGCTGGCCCGCGTGGTTGAAGAAGACGAGCAAACCCGCGAAAACGACTCTGCAGGCACCCTGCGCATTCGCGAACAACGCGATGAAACCGACGCGGAAATCGAATCCCGACACGGGCGCGGCCTTGCCATGCTGCCCGCCTTTCTGTGGATACTGGCTTTTGTCTGCCTGGGCATTACCACCGCGGTCGACAGCTCACTCATTGGATCAATCTCTCTGGCCACCGGCCTGCTGTTCGTTGCCATCGCCCTGTTCCGGTTTTTCCGTAAACCATCGCCAGACAAGCCGCAAAAAGTGAATCAGGTCTCCGGGCAGATTTGCCTGACGCCGGTGGCCGTGGATGAACAGAACAACGTACAGATCTCCGTCACGCTCAACGAAAGCATCGGCTTTGTGTTGCCCGAGCACTGGCGCCCCTTCATCGAGTATGAGGACGGCCAGAACCAGGAAATGGCCGTACGCGTCGATGATTACAGTGTCGTCAGTTACGGCAACCGAATGTCACTGGACGAAGAAGTTCGCCGTTTCCCTCCTGTGTACTGGGGGCGCCACCTGACCCTGGCTCTGGTGGGTGCCATCGCCTTGCTGTTCCCGCTTGCCAGCCTCACCGAACTGTCCCGCGATCTTCTCTTTACCGGCCAGCTGCTCAGCGGCGAACAGGAAAGCACCCTGCAAAGCCCCAACGCCGTGCGCCAGCAGCCCCCCGCCATCGGCGCACCGGTGAGTATCGAAGGGCGCGGTCAATGCGCGTTGACCACAGACGGCTACCGCCCGACCTTCGACTGCAGACGCATCCACTGGGGCAGCAGCGTACCCCAGTCACAGCACCTGGAAGAGCCAGAGATCATCCACCAGCTGCGTGACCGGACACTGCTGCAAACCCGCACGGATAGTTACCTAAGCTTGATGGCAACGATGCAAGGCTGGGACACCTACCGCAATGGCAAACCGGTCATGCTCAGGCACCTACCTGAGCTTATCGACACGCTGGATTCGGCCTGCAGCCAAAGCGGCGCCAGCAGCAGTGCCGAGAACCAGTGCGAGCGCATTCACCTGCACATGCTGTCCCGACTGATCTTCACACTCGACCCCCAGCCGGAAACATGGACCTCACTGAGAAACGCCGTACAAACGCAGGCAGGCAGTGATGACCCGGTAACCGCCATCACCAGCGAAGCCCACGTCAAAGCCCTGCGTCAGCGGTTGAATCAGCTGGCCAACGAGCTGGATATGGAACGCGGCGTCAACATTGCCCGGGACATTACCAACAGCCAGCAAGGCGGCGTGCAGATCCGGTTGGTGCAAGGCCCTGTGCCCGACACCCTGACGCCCGACGACACCACCTCGCCCTATCAGGCAAGCATTGACGCGATGACAGCCATGATCGACAACGCCGCCGGGCAACCCTTCAAGCTCCGGGGCATGGTGACCGATTATCGGGTTGATGGGGAGACAGCCGTGCTGAGCCTGGACCTGACCCGTCACCGCGACAACCCGGGCAACGCGCTCCTCAATGTGCTCTGGCTATTGCTGGCAGCAGGATTATTGGCTGGTCATGGCCTTATGGCTATCATCCGCTTCAAGCAAAGCCGACAAAGAAACAGGGCCGTTGCGGCCCTGTACACCTGAAAGCACTAGTTTCCGTTACAGCCCCAGGCCCGAACCATGCAGCGCTGGCCACCCTGACGCACGCAATATTGCAGCGCTGTGTTCTGGGCCTGGCCACCGCTGGAGGCCGTGCCCCAGCCATACGCAGAGCTACCCGATGCCTGATCCGCCGCATAGGCAGCACAGCCTCGGGAAAACGTCTGCACCACCCGGCACCCGTAACCACATTCGCTCAGCGCCCGGGACTGGGCCTGCTGCATGCTTCCATGGTTATAGCTGAAGCCATACTGGTCACCCTGATTGCTATCGATGGCCAATGCGCCGTTGGCACTGGCCACGCTGGCGAACAACATGGCGATAAAAATACCGACTAATTTACCCATCACGATTCCCTTCCCTGTTGTCTTTGTTACGGGATCAACAATCCTCGCCCTTATGCATTGCACTGCTTTTCTCGGTTAGCCGCCATGCAGAAACCGCAACAGTGTGGAGGCTTTTTGTTGCGCTTTGATACCAGCCGATGTCCTGATCGAACGCAACCAGAACATCATGCTGGCGGATAAAGGCACTATTGAGAATAGGAGCCAGACCCGGTTTTACGACCGGACGAACACAGGCATTCATAGTCGATGGAATCCAGCGTTTTACGGACCTTGCCATTCCCCAGCGGCTCGCTCTTCATATAGCCCATCAAGTAATTCGGGTATGCCGCGGAGCCCGCCCGAATGGGCGTGGTACCCTGCGGACAACGCAGCTTGGGCGCATTATCAGATTCAAACACTCCCAGCACCTCACTGTAGGCCGGGCGGGTAAACGGGCCTGCACAGACCTCATTGGCCAGCGCCACCATCGGCGAGGTTTGCAACGCCACAAACAATACCGAAAACCCCATCCACTTTTTCATATTACTTTTCATGTTGCTTCCCCTATTCACGCCGGCCCATCCGGCTTATGGAAACAACATAGCGAGGCACGGTAAGGCCGGCATCCCCCAGATAGGGGATGCGGGCGCGGCGAGTCCACCGGGCTTACTGAAGCTGAAAGTTCTTTACCGGCAAGGGCGCAGGCGCAACCTCGCCGAGGGCATCCGCCACGGAAATTTCATGAATACGACACAGCGCATCCAGGGGCAGGTCATTGGGGGCGCGACCGAACGGTGTTTCCAGGTGTTCGGACAGGCGATCGATACCGAAGAAGGTATAGGCCACCGCCGCCGTCAGTATCGGGGTTGCCCAGCCCATGCCACCAATCAACGCGAAGGGCAGCAGGTAGCAATAGACATAGGCGGTGCGATGCACGAGCAAGGTATAGGCGAACGGCAAGGGTGTGGAAGCAATACGTTCACTGGCCGCCTGGATGCCACTCAGCGCCGCCAGACGTTCATCAAGGATCTTCAGCCCCATGCTGTCCAGCGCCCCCTGCCGATACTGTTCTCCCAGTACGCCGCCAGCCTGTGCCAGCAACGCATCTGCCGGGTTGGCTTTCGCCAGCGCCGCATCCCGCTGCTCCGGGGAGACCCAGGCCAGCAGCTCCTCGTTGACCGTTTCTCCACGCAGCTGGCCCTTCAACGCCACCGCATGGGCCAGCACCGGCATCAATAATGCTCGCCGGGCAGGAGCCTTTTCGCCCAGCAAGGCACCGCTGGCTCGGGCCAGGCTGCGGATTTCATTGACCATCTGCCCCCATTGTTTGCGCGCTTCCCACCAGCGGTCATAGGCCGCGTTATTGCGAAAACCGAGCAGAATCGACAACACGATGCCGAGCAGGGTCACCGGCATAATTGTCAGGCTGGTCAGGTCAATCAGTTGATAGTGATTGAGTGCGGCCACCGCCACAGAAAATAACGCGACAAAGAAGATATGCGGCAGAATTTCCGGCACCACCGAACCCCGCAGGGCAAATAACAGGGCAATGGCATTGGGGCGCTCTCGAACGATCATGGTCTTTATCCGCAAACAATCAGCCCTGATGGTAAGCAATCGTGGTGCCGATTGGCAGAAGGGGGTGAAACAAAAAAGGCCCCTCAGGACCTTTTTGTTTTCGCATTGACTGACGCCGCCTACGGCGTCGACTCCACTGCCGGCGCCGGGGCACCGGCCAGGGCCCGGTACACATCAACCATCGCCTGAGTGACGGCCGCCTGACTGCGCACCTGGGCATCCCGGGTGGTGGTCAACTCCTGTTCCGCTGCCAGCACTTCAAAGTAACCGATAAAACCCTGCTCATAGCGGGTTCTGGCCAGCGCCGCCGCCCGCTGGGCATCGTTTGAGGCCCTCACCAGCCGTTCGGCTCGTTGTCGGGCGCGCTGATAGCGCACCAGCCGGGTTTCCGTTTCTTCCAGTGCCACCAGCACCGCCTGCTGGTAGTTGGCCAGGGCCTCACGACTGCTGGCATCTTCCGCTTCGATACGGGCCTTTACCTTGCCATAGTCGAGAAAGGTCCAGTCCACGCCCAACGCCACGCGCCGGCTTTCCGCCGGGCCACTGAACAGGTCACCGCTGTCCGTGGCCACCGATCCCAGCAACCCGCTGAGGGTAAAACGGGGGAACAAGTCCGCCGTTGCTACACCAATGCGGGCGGTGGCGGCGGCCAACCGGCGTTCCGCGGCGGCCACATCCGGCCGGCGTCGCAATACGTCACCGGGGCTGTCTACCGGGATCACCGGCAAACTGCCCGGCAACCCGGTATTCACCGCAAGTGTGTCAACCAGGGCGACCGGCGGCTGGCCAGTGAGCACGGCAATACGGTGCATGGCTGCACGAATGTCTGCCTCCAGTGAAGGCAAGGCAGCGCGGGTCCGTTCCAGCTGCGCCCGGGCGCGCACCGAGTCGAACTCCGTGCCGCGACCGGCATTGACCCGGGCGGAGACAATATCCAGGGTCTCGGTCTGAATCGCCACATTCTGCTCGGCCACCTGCAGCCGTTGCTGCAAGCCACGCAGCTCGAAATAGCTGCTGGCCACCTGCCCGGCCAATGCCACCTGCAAGGCACCAAGATCAGCGCCCACTGCCTGCAGCTGCGCCGCCTGGGACTCGGTGGCCCGACGCAAGCGCCCAAACATATCCAGCTCCCACTGGGCGGCAATACCCGCCTGATAGAGCTCGACCCGCTCCTGGCCGCCCCCAACCGGCGTGCGCTCCACGTCAGCCAGATGCTGCTCGGCACCGCTGGCACTGGCCGTGACGCTGGGCCACTGTTCACGCTTGGCCCCGTACAGCAAGGCCGCCGCCCGATCGTAACGGGCCAACGCCGCTTGCAACGTCTGGTTCGCTGTCAGGGTTTGTTCGATCAATTGCGCCAACAAGGGATCATCAAAGCCCTGCCAGAAGTCCTGCTCAGCCTGGGCAAAATCACCCGGGGAGGTCGAGGAGGAATATTGTGCCGCGAAAGTCTCCGGCTGCGGCGTGTCCGGCCTCTGGTAATCCGGCCCGACGGCGCAGCCCGCCAACAGTGCCACCCCACCGATAAGGCCCAGTGCATTACGCATGGTTATCTCCTTGAATCTGCCCATGGGCGCCCCCGTCCAGAGTGCTTTCATGGTGGCTGACCGGCGGTTTGCTGCCCGCCAGTTTGCGCAACGCCACATAGAACACCGGCGTCAGGAACAGCCCGAACAGCGTGACGCCAAGCATGCCAAAGAACAGCGCCACACCCAGCGCCTGGCGCACTTCCGCACCGGCACCACTGCCCAGCACCAGCGGCAGCACCGCGGCGGTGAAGGTAATGGACGTCATGATGATCGGGCGCAAACGCAACCGGCAGGCTTCCAGTGCCGCCTGGACTACACCCTTGCCCTGCATTTCCAGTTCGCGGGCGAACTCCACAATCAGGATGGCGTTCTTGCAGGCCAGCGCGATCAACACCACCAGCCCCACCTGAACAAAGATGTTGTTATCGCCACCGAAGAACCACACGCCCATCAGCGCCGACAGCATGCACATGGGCACGATGAGAATCACCGCCAATGGCAACGTCCAGCTTTCGTACAGAGCAGCCAGCACCAGGAACACCAGCAGTATCGACAGCGGGAAGACCAACAAGGCCGCGTTGCCCTGGGTCGCCTGCTGGTAACTCAGGTCGGTCCACTCGAACGTCATGCCGTTGGGCAATACCTCATCGGCAATCTGGTTGAGCACGGCCATGGCCTGTGCTGAAGACAGTACCTGTGGGTCCGCCTCCCCTGCCAGGTCTGCCGCCGGGTAGCCGTTGTAACGCAATACCGGATCCGGACCGAAATCTTCGGTAATAGTGACCATGGAACTGATGGGCACCATATCGCCGTGGATATTGCGGGTGCGCAACCGGCCAATGTCATCAATGTCTTCCCGGAAAGGCGCATCCGCCTGGGCAATCACCTGCCAGGTGCGACCGAAACGGTTGAAGTCATTCACATAGGCCGAGCCCAGATAAGTCTGCAAGGTATCGAACAGCTCGGTCAGCGGCACACCCTGGGCTTTCGCCTTGAGACGGTCCACCTCCGCATTCAACTGTGGCACATTGGCCTGATAACTGCTGATGGGAAAACCCATCCCTGGTGTCTGTGCAATAGCGCCCTGGAATGCATTCACAGCGTTCTGCAATTCGCCATAGCCCAGGTTGCCCCTGTCCTCGATAAACAACTGGTACCCCGAACCGTTACCCAGACCGAGAATCGGCGGCGGCATAAAGGAGAACGTAATCCCTTCCTTCAGGCCGGCGATTTTCTGGTTAATCTCGGCATTGATCTCGGCCGCCGAACGGCTGCGCTGATCAAACGGCTCCAGCGGGAAAAATGCCACACCGGTATTGGAGGTGTTGGTGAACTGCAAGGCATTCAAACCCGGGAACGCTACCGAGTGCGCCACGCCTTCGGTGCTCATGGCGATGTCTGTCACCTTCTGCAGCAAGGCATCGGTGCGCTCCAGCGACGCCCCTTCCGGCAGCTTCACCCCGGCAATCAGGTACATTTTGTCCTGTACCGGAATGAATCCCGGCGGCACCACCTTGAACATCAAGCCGGTGCCGGCCAGTAACAACGCATAGATCACGAACACCACACCACGATGATGCAGCGAGCGGGACACGCCGCCATGGTACTTGTCCGAACTGGCATTGAAGAAACGGTTGAACGGACGGAAGAGCCAGCCAAACAGCGTATCAATCAGGCGTGTCAGCCGATCCTTCGGTGCGTCGTGGGGCTTGAGCAACATGGCTGCCAACGCTGGCGACAGCGTCAACGAGTTGATGGTGGAGATCACCGTGGAGATGGCAATGGTGACCGCGAACTGTCGATAGAACTGGCCGGTAACACCGGACAGAAACGCCATGGGGATAAACACCGCACACAGCACCAGACCAATTGCCACAATCGGGCCAGACACTTCCCGCATGGCCTGATGCGCTGCCGCCAATGGCGTCAGCCCTTCTTCAATATTTCGTTCCACGTTCTCCACCACCACAATGGCGTCGTCGACGACAATGCCGATGGCCAGAACCAGCCCGAAGAGAGTCAGTGTGTTGATGGAATAGCCAAGCAGATAGAGCGCCGCAAAGGTCCCGACTACGGAAATCGGCACGGCCAGCAACGGAATAATCGAGGCGCGCCAGGTTTGCAGGAACAGAGTCACCACCAGCACCACCAGCAGCACGGCTTCGATCAAGGTCTTGATCACCGACTTGATGGAATCACTGACGAATACCGTGGTGTCGTACACCGCTTCATACTTCACGCCTTGCGGAAAACGGGTGGCCATCTCATCCATGGCTGTGATCACCTGGTCGCGAATGTCCAGCGCATTGGCGCCCGGCGCCTGGAAAATACCAATCGCTACCGCATCCTTGCTGTCCAGCTGGGAACGCAAGGTGTAATCCCCCGCGCCGAGCTCCAGCCGCGCCACATCGGACAGACGAACAATCTCGCCCTGCGCACCGCTCTTGAGGACCACATCACCGAATTCTTCCACCGTGCGCAGGCGCCCCTGGGCATTAATCAGGGTCAGAAAATCACTGCCCGGCATAGGCTCGGCGCCCAGCTGTCCGGCGGATACCTGCACATTCTGCTCGCGCATGGCACCCACCACATCGCTGGCGGTGAGCCCCCGCGCGGCAATTTTTTCCGGGTCCAGCCAGGCACGCATGGCGTAGTCACCGCCGCCAAAGATTTGCGCATCGCCTACGCCCCGGATCCGCGCCAGCACATCGCGCACATGCAGGCGGGCATAGTTGCGCAGGTACAGGGTGTCGTAACGGCCATCCGGGGATGTCAGGTGAACCACCATCAAGAATGTCGGTGATTGTTTCTGCGTGGTCACCCCCTGGCGACGCACATCTTCCGGCAATCGGGCCAGGGCCTGACTGACCCGGTTCTGCACCCGTACGGTGGCATCATCGGCGTCGATGTCCGGCCGGAAGGTCACCGTCATCTGCAGCACCCCATCGGAGCCCGCCACGGATTTCAGGTACATCATCCCTTCAACGCCGTTAATCGCCTCCTCCAGTGGCGTCGCCACGGTTTCCGCAATCACCTTCGGATTGGCCCCCGGGTACACGGTGCGCACCACCACTGACGGCGGCACCACTTCCGGGTATTCACTCACCGGCAGGTTGGGGATGGAAATCAGCCCCACCGCAAAAATAATGATCGACAACACCGCCGCAAAAATCGGCCTGTCGACAAAGAAACGTGAAAAATTCATGGCAATACTCCTGCGCGGCGGATCAGCGACCCACCGTGACATGTCGTTCCCTTTGAAGTTGCCGGATCTTTTTTCGCTAGCGCCGTATTATCTCGATGCGGAAAAAATCACCCGGCCTGGGGAGCCGCTGAGAAACTCCCTGGATCATGGTTGGGCGACAACTACCGTCGCGCTGTCCGGTCGATCCCCCATGGCAACCTGATTAGGCGCCACCGGCATACCGTCAAAGAACACTTTCTGGACACCATTGATGATGACCCTGTCACCTCTCTGGAGGCCGTCGAGAATAACCAGCTGGTCATCCACTGCCCGCCCCGGTGTTACCTGGCGGCGAGCGGCCATGTTGTCGTCACCAACCACATACACGAAGCGACGATCCTGATCGGTAAGCACCGCTTTACGGTTCACCAGCATGGCGTTATCCATACGCGCCATAGGCAATTGCACGCGGGCAAATTGTCCCGGTTTAAAAGTGCCATTCGGGTTGGCCAGTTCCGCCCGGTACTGCAAGGTACCGGTGTTGGCGTTCAAGCGGTTGTCGATAAAGTTCAGCGTGCCCTGATGCGGAAACCCCGACTCCCCGGCCAGGCCAATGCGCACCGTGGTCGGCTTTCCCGCCACACGAGCCTGTTCGCTTTCCAGCGCGGCTTGCTCGTCCGCATCGAAATACACGTACATCGGATCCACCGACACCAACGTGGTCAGCAATGTCTGATCGGCACTGGCCAGGTTTCCCCGCGTCACCAGGGCGCGGCCCGCCCGTCCACTTACCGGCGCCGTTACCCGGGTGTACTGTAAATCCAGCTCGGCGGTTTCCAGCGCGGCCTTTGCCGCGTTGACCAGCGCTCGCGCACTCATCTTTGCCGCGTTGCGCTGGTCATACTCTTCACGGGAAATCGCACGGCTTTCCATTAACGAACGGGCTCGCTCCGCCTGGCTGTTCGCCAGTGCCAACTCGCTCCTTGCCTGGGCCAACTGCGCTTGCGCAGCCTGCTTTCTGGCCTGATACGGGCGTGGATCAATCTGGAAAAGGAGATCGCCAGCGTTCACCAGGGCCCCTTCTTCAAAGGTCACCTTATCGATGTAACCGCTGACCCGGGGCCGTAGCTCCACCGTTTCCGGTGCCACCACACGACCAGTAAAAGACTCCCACAAGGTCACCGGCTCCGGTTGAACCAGGGCCACATCCACATCCGGCGCGGGCATCTGCTGCGAGGCTTCACTACGCGCGTCGCAACCGGACAAAAAAACAATCGCCATCAAAATAAACGCCAGGCCCAGGTACACACCCACACCACCGGCCGTTTCACTACTCACACTTTCCATGAATCTGACTCCCGCTATCACCCTTGATGCATTACCGCAGTAATGCGTACCCGATAATCGAATAACCCTGAAACGATTCGACAGAATGGCAAAATCAATTCACCACCCGATCAGACATTCACCCTGAATAGCCACCACCGAACCGTCATGGCAGAGGACTCTAATTCCTCAAGTTGAGTTGAGGTCAACAAAAAAATCCGCGCTCCTGACGAACCTCCAACTGCCAGCACAATTGCCTGGCAAGAAAACACAGGGCTTTCCTGAATGGAGAGAAACTGTAATGAAAAGGGGCCAAACCACGATATCGGGTTACTGCCTCAACATTGCCCGATCCTGTTTAAATTCATCTGCACCAGTGGAAAGCAGGTTTTCCCGCGGCCATGTTTCACTCGGATGTCATTACTGTTTCAGGCAATCAAATCACGACAAGAACAGACAAATAGGAGAGCAAGAAAAAGAAGAAAGCCACTAAACCTTTAATTTAAAAGGAATAAAAATTTGAAGGAGGGTGCCACTGACTGCCCGCATGGTTGTACCCCTACAGGTTCGCAACAGTAGGGAATGTTGCCTGATCCCACAGGGAGGCGGGTGCAGATTGCCGGTTTCTGCGCAGTCATTGCCCGATTCTGCAGAAAATGGCCCGATACCCCACCGCCCTACCCGGCGCATGCGTATACTGCGGCAAAAGGGAGAAAGGTCATGACCGCCACTTTATCCAATGTTGCCGCCCCTGCTGGCAGCGCACTCGAGCAACAGCTGGCGCAGCTTGTCTGCGAACAGATTGCAGAGCCGGGCATGCTCGACTCCGGCATCCCGGGCGTATCGTTGTATCGTGCCGATGACACCAGCAGTTGCGCCTCTACGGTCTACGAGCCTTCACTGATTTTTATTCTGCAAGGCACCAAGACCATTGAGCTTGGCGACCGTGAAATTGTGTACGGCCCATCCAGCTACCTGGCCAGCTCCGTCCACCTTCCGGTGCTTGGGCAAATTGTGGATGCCTCCCCAAACCATCCTTACCTGGCGGTAAAAATCGACGTGGATCCGCAGGAGGTCACTGACCTTGTGCTCGAACTGGGTGACAAGGTTGGCCGTTATGAACCGGGCAATGAATGTCCAGAAGTGGGCTGCGGCCTGTGCATGTCACACATGGATGAATCCATGCAGGGCGCGCTCTATCGACTGCTTAACCTGATGACCACGCCGGACGATATTGCCGTGCTTGCCCCACTGACCCGCCGCGAGATTATCTACCGTTCATTGATTGGCGAGATGGGGCCACGCATGCGCAAGTTCGCCTCTATTGATTCCCAGGCCAACCGGATATCCAGGGTCATTTCCACCCTCAAGGACCGCTATTCCGAACCATTGCGGGTGAAGGATCTGGCAGACTCGGCCAACATGAGTGAGTCCACCCTGTTTCATAGCTTCAAACAGGTCACCCGCATGTCACCGCTACAATTCCAGAAGAAGTTGCGTCTGCATGAAGCACGCCGGCTGATGCTCACCGAAGGGCTGGAAGCAGCCACGGCCAGCTACCGGGTGGGCTATGAAAGCCCCTCCCATTTCAGCCGGGAATACAGCCGCTTGTTCGGTGCACCGCCGCGCGCAGACGTAAGCAAGTTGCGCGGAGCACAGGCTGGCGTTAGCGCCTGATTAGGCAGCCCTGAAAACCTGGGACGTCAGACATCTGGTATCGAACATTTGGCAAAGCGCCGGGGGATTCGCGATAAACCAAAAAAAAGGGCGCTTTATGCGCCCTTTTTTTAGCTTTTCAATTTATATCCGGTTTTGAATATCCACCACACCAGCCCCATGCACAGCGTCAGAAACAATAACGTCATGCCCAGACTGATCCCGATGTGCACATCCGCTACACCAAAGAAGCTGTAGCGAAACCCGCTGATAAGATAAACCACTGGGTTGAACAGGGTCACCGTCTGCCAAACCGGCGGCAGCATGTCGATGGAGTAGAAACTGCCTCCCAGAAAGGTCAGCGGCGTAATGATCATCAAGGGAATGATCTGTAGCTTCTCGAAGGTATCTGCCCATACCCCGATGATAAAGCCAAACAGGCTGAAGGTGATTGCGGTCAGCAGCAGAAAGCCAATCATCAGGAAAGGATGCTGCACCTCATAATCCACAAACAATCGTGCCGTCAGCAAAATCAGGATGCCCAGAATCGTGGACTTGGTTGCCGCCGCCCCCACATAACCAATTACGATCTCCACATAGGACACCGGTGCCGACAGCACCTCGTAGATGGTGCCGGAGAAAGTGGGCATGTATATCCCGAAAGACGCGTTGGAAATGCTTTGCGTCATCAATGACAGCATGATCAAGCCGGGAATAATGAACGCCCCGTAACTGACGCCGTCAATCTCGACCATCCGTGAACCGATCGCAGAACCGAACACCACAAAATACAGCGAGGTGGAAATCACCGGGGAAGCCACGCTTTGCATCAGGGTGCGCCAGGTGCGCGCCATCTCGAACTTGTAGATAGCGCGAATGGAATGAATATTCATCAAGCGTCTCCCTGTGCGTTAGGTGCATCTTCACTGGTTACCCGCCCGGCCGTACTATCGTTCGGGTTACCGTTATGCACCAGGTCCACGAAAATATCTTCCAGCGAACTTTGCCGTGAATGCAGGTCCTTGAATTCAATACCCTGCTCACTCAGGTGACGCAGCAATTCGGCAATGCCCGTGTTTTCCTGGTTGGCATCGTAGGTATAAACCATCGAGTAGCCCTCATCGGTCAGCGCCAGTGCCTCGTCCGCCATGGCGGCGGGAATCGCATCAAGCGGTTCTGCCAAGTGTACAGTCAACTGCTTGCGCCCCAACTTTTCCATCAGCCGGGACTTTTCATCCACCAGGATAATTTCGCCCTGACGGATAATACCCACCCGGTCAGCCATTTCCTCGGCCTCTTCAATATAGTGGGTCGTCAGAATAATGGTGACGCCCTGTTCGCGCAGCTGGCGGACCATTTCCCACATTTCCCGGCGCAGCTCTACATCCACACCCGCCGTAGGCTCGTCCAGAAACAGGATCTTTGGCTCATGGGAAAGCGCCTTGGCAATCATCACCCGTCGCTTCATGCCACCGGACAACATCATGATCTTGCTGTCTTTCTTGTCCCACAGCGACAGCGCCTTGAGCACTTTTTCAATATGGGCATCATTACGCGGCTTGCCGAACAGACCCCGGCTGAAACTCACTGTTGCCCAGACAGTTTCAAACGCGTCGGTGGAAATCTCCTGGGGCACCAGTCCGATGGCGCTTCGTGCGGCACGAAAATCGGTAATGATGTCATGGCCATCGGCGAGGACCTTGCCGGACGAGGGATTGACGATCCCGCAAATAATACTGATCAGGGTCGTTTTGCCGGCGCCGTTGGGGCCCAGCAGGGCAAAGATCTCCCCGGGCCGAATCTCCAGATTGACCTCTTTAAGCGCCTGAAACCCGGATTCATAAACCTTGTTGAGATTGTTGACTGAAATTACTGCATCCACACTGTCTCTCCTTCAAAGGACGCCTTCCCACTCTCACTGCATCGCGCCGATGGCAAGCATACCCTATACAGGCTGACCATTATGCACACCCGGCGCCGCCCATGGGCGCGGATACGCAGAACGACCAACACGCTCACGAAACCGCCGCAAATTCCGGTCGCTGGCGCGCCGCGTTCAGGCTCTGCGCCCACCACCGAAGTACCACCAATTGCTGCGCCAGCCGCTTCTCTGCACGGGTCTTCTGCTCCACTGACTGCCAGTGCCCACGGGCATCAAATTTGTCACCGGCATTGATGATGCTCACCACATTGCGCACTGTCACCGCATGCAACTCGGCATAGACCAGCCGTAACTGTTCTACCGCTCGCAACCCACCGGACACCCCGCCATAACTGATAAACGCCACCGGCTTTGCTTTCCAGGCCGCACCGGAGATATCAATGACCTGTTTAAGGATGGCAGGGAAACTGTGGTTGTACTCCGGCGTAACCACTAAAAAGGCATCGGCCTTTGTCAGCCTGTTTTGCAGCTGCTGCACACTGGCGGATGCGGCATTCGGAAAATCCGCCGGCACATCAAAATCGCGGGGATCAACTACCTGCGGCGTAAAACCGGGCACACCCCGAATCTGCTCTGCAGCCCAATTGACCAAATGGTCACACAAACGCCCTTCACGGGTACTGCCGTACACCAGAGCCAGTGTCAGCGGGTCGCGCGTAGCCATATTACCTCCTGAACAGTTGACGACAATGAAGGCTCAGCGTAAAACCTCAACTAACATTGAGGTCAATAAAGAAAGAAAAAGGAAGCAGCTATGACCCTCATCAACGCAAACGATATCGGCAAAGCCCTGACCGTGGGGGAAGTGGCAGACCGGAGCGGGGTTGCGGTATCCGCCCTGCACTTTTATGAAACCAAGGGATTGATCCAGAGCTGGCGCAGCAGTGGCAACCAGCGCCGCTACCACCGTGATGTACTGCGTCGTGTCGCCGTGATCAAGGTCGCCCAGCGTATTGGCATTCCCCTGGCCGAAATCGCCGACGCCATGGCCAGCCTGCCCGACGGCCGCACGCCTACCGCCCGTGACTGGAAACGGCTATCCGCTCGCTGGCAGGAGCAACTGGATGCCCGCATTCACGCCCTGACCCAGTTACGTGATCAACTGAGCGACTGTATCGGTTGTGGGTGTTTGTCGATCAAGGCCTGTCGACTGCGAAATCCCTATGACTCACTCTCCGAACAAGGCACCGGGGCTCAGCTTCTTGAGGATGAACAAACGCCCTGACTCTGCGAATTTTCATGCCATTTCAGTGAACGATCTGCCGTAACAACACTCTGTCACCCTAGCCTGCGACTTTTGTCGGCATTCATTTTGCAGGCCGTGACGTGGCAGAATAGGGGCCCCATTTCTCTACTGGACACGGCATCTGAGCCCCGGATACATCACGCTCAACCCTTATCAACCGCAATCAGGAGGCAGTATGAACGAGAACACCGTAACCGTTATCCCCGGTGACGGAATCGGACCGGATATCGTCGATTCCACGGTACGGGTACTGGACGCACTGGATTGCGGTCTCAAGTTTGAGTATGCCATCGCAGGGCAGACCGCTCTGGATCAGGGCCTGGAGCTGGTGCCGGAAGAGACCCTCGCCGTGCTCAAGCGCAACCGGTTGGCCCTGAAAGGCCCTATCACCACCCCGGTGGGCGGCGGCTTCACATCCGTGAACGTCACCCTGCGCAAAACCTTCGACCTGTTCGCCAACGTGCGCCCGGCCCTGTCCATTCCCGGAGTGAAGTCCCGCTACGACAATGTGGACATCATGACCATTCGGGAAAATATCGAGGGCATCTATTCCGGGCTGGGGCAAACCGTCAGCGACGACGGCGAAACCGCCGAACTACGCAGCCGCATCACTCGCACCGAGTCCGAGCGCCTGCTGCGCTTCGCCTACGACACCGCCACCAAACAGGGGCGCCAGAAAGTCACCGTGGTGCACAAGGCCAACATCATGAAGTCCACGTCCGGGCTGTTTCTGGATGTGGCTCGAAAGGTGCGCGAGGACTACCCGAATCTGGAGCATGAGGAAATGATCGTGGACGCCTGCGCCATGCAGCTGGCCATGAACCCCCACCGCTTCGATGTACTGGTTACCACCAACCTGTTCGGCGACATCCTTTCTGACCTGTGTGCCGGCCTCATCGGCGGGCTGGGCGTGGCCCCCGGGGCCAACATTGGTGAACACGGCGGGCTGTTCGAAGCCGTCCACGGCAGCGCACCGGACATCGCCGGCAAGGGCGTGGCCAACCCCACCGCCATCATGCTCGCTGGCGCCATGATGCTCGATTACATGGAACAACACGACAAGGCTAAAAGACTGCGCCGCACCGTGCGCCACGTGGTAGGCCAAGGAGAAATCGTCACCCCGGATCTGGGCGGACGCGCCAGCACCACAGAGTTTACTGATGAGCTGATTCGCCACCTCACTAACCAATAGCGGTTATCAAACAGAGTACTCGCTCGGTTGCCGGGATCGGCGGCAACCGGGTTATCGCTCAAACGTCACCAGCACGCTTTCGAGCGCGCTCAGCCCTGAAAGTCTTCCAGCTATGCTATCAATGCGCCTATTTGGCCAAATCATACCTATACGCCTGACAGGCCTGCCCAGCGTATCGCACCCTCCCGCATTTTGATCTGCCAAGGCTTAACCCCCTTTAAGCTCAATGATCAGAATGTTCTGTCCTCCGGACGGAACCCACGCATCTGCCCGACTGAAAAATCCTTCCTCACGAAATCACGCTTGAAGTCCTGATGTTTGCGTAAAACACCTGAGACAGGATCATCATGACATTCGCAATCCGAATTCACGCCAATGGTGTACTTAAAGTAATCAGACTCTTCGCTACTAAAATAAGATTGCCATTCATTTTTAATATGAGAGCGCCCACCATCAAGCACACAATCTCTTGTCGCCTTATAATTGAAGCTTACTTTTCTCGACTCAAAAAATTTTTTATTTTCATAGCTATATGCGTAGCCGACGGCCTCGCAATGCAGATTGTACGTTTCGGCATTTGCCAAAACTGACACACCAAGCAAACCGGAAATTAGAAAATATTTCTTCATTTTTTTACCTTAAAGGGCGGATTTCAATCCCATAAGTGGATGCTTATACCGCCTTCCATCATGATTAAAACCTGAATTCTAAATGCTCGCCCTTTCTGCCACATCCCCCAAATAAGGGATGCAGCCATCAAAACACCGGAATACAAAACGGGCTCAACCTAGAAGCCTCACAACAACAGAGAGAACAAAAGAAACCCAGGAAACAGGGACTACATCAGCGCCTCTACACACATATAATTTTCTTGCCTAACCCCAGTTACTCAACCATTTTGAACTGGCCACCCGTGGACAAACAGGCCTGCTTCACCTGCTCTGGCTCGGAGCCATAAAGGTAATCACGTGTCTCCGTGTCCCCTGCCGGGCTCTGGTGACTGCAAATTGCCTGACGGGTCGCGCTGTCGCAGCTAGAAACCAATTTATTTCGACCTTGGGAGCACTGGGCCTTGAACTGCTCGCTCTTGGCGCGGCTGAAAAGGGTGTAGTCAACGCAGATAAAGTTACCCGGGTCGTAGCAACTGAATTCAAATACCCCTTTATCATCATCACCAATCGACGAGCCAGCCGCCCCGCCCCCCTGGGCAACCTGTCGATTCATTGCATCCATGTTCTTGCCATCGCCACCGGCCATCACATCGGCAGCAAAGGCACTTCCAATATCCATTTTGGCGGTATCTGAAATACCCGATGAACCAATCACTGCTGCGCCCCCAGCGAGTGCAACAAACTTTCCGAATCCATCACCGCTGTTTTCTTTTTTCTCGATGCCGTCGTCGATCAACTTTCCGTTGTCGTATATTTCCGTGAACTCCCCTGTTCTACCACCCAACTGGGCCCGTCTGCGCACCGTAAATGGGCCCTGACGTTTGCCGGCCAAGTATGTTCCAGCGTAGCTTTCACTGTTCTCGGCAACGTTCGCGTAATCACCGTATCCCTTACCGTTTAATTTTCCCTCTTCCCAGTAGCCCACGCTCAAGCTTGTCACGCCATTCGTCCACGCTCCTGCTCCATTCAACTCATCCTCAACATGCTGGCCAATCCGCACATACCAGACCGCTCCTGCCTCTGTAGTACCGGATACCTGTTTGGCTGCAAACCCGTTCAGCTTCGAGTATTTGAATTCACCCATGGACTTGACGATCATGGCGTTAGTGTAGCCCCAAATAACAACACCAAACCCGTGCATTTCCGCCCGGCCATTAAAATCACCGTATCGATGCCACTGAAAACCATCTTCACGGGTTTCTGTGCTTAACAGGCGGGCAATACCTGCCTTGCCGGGAACATCTCCAAGCTGGATAACCTGACTGCCATTTTCCAAAGGCATGCCAAACACGCCCTCGACCATTACACCTTGATCAAATCGACCCACAAACTGCGCGTTATTTTTTTCATCAACCGCTTTCCCAACCCCATGTGCAAGCCCGCCAACACACTCCCCTTTAATAAAATTCCAATCGAACTGATCCGCTGCCACCTCTGTATTCACAACATAAGCGCCGGCATCCACCAAGGCACATTCCGTCTCATAACCGATATGGGGGTAACGAGCTGTCACAACCGCATCATAGCCTTCACGAACAAGGCTGATCGCCTCCATCATTGCTGGCTTGCTGAAACGATCCTGAAAATTACTGATGATGGCGTCGTTACGCGAATCGAAGGCATAAGGGTCGCCCCAAGACCTTTCTGCCATGGCAATAACCCGGATTTTTCCATAAAGGTCTTTTAGTTCCGGCTCATTAATATAGGGATTGGGGCCCTGAGCTTGCAGTTTAGAAACAAGATTCCCGTGATATGACAACGCACAACCCCCCAATAGCAGCGGCACGATTAGCATCAGGATTACGGCAATGGATTTGGACATCATTTCCCCCGGCAGCAGACAAGAGCTGCCCCGCACCAAAGGTACGAAGCCTCTACCAAAAACATAGCAAAACGCGAAGGTCTATTGCATACCCCAACTTAGGTATTCACCCCACACACGGACATTGCGCAGGGCAAAGGCGCCATTGCGGCACCCGACTGAGGCGCCAACCGATTTTTTGATGGCGCTCGCGACAATCCGGATGGCTCTAAAAGAAAACGTTGCCACACCCAAACCATAAATTGCATATCAGGAAACTAATCGTCGAATGTAACGTTCACTCCTTTCGACCGAGCGCAGGCACGCAAGTCACTCAGATTTGGATCCCGAATCCTCTTTGTCGGTCGCACGCGGCCATACGCCTGATAAAGCAAGTGCCAATTTTTTGACTCAGCCGGGGTGGATGAATACCTGGTTTTGACGTGGCCGTTACTGCCTGTCGTATCAAACCGCTCATCCAGGCACGTGGCCACATGATGAATCGCCATTCCACTATCGGCCTTGTATTTATACTTCCCTGAATACCAGACGATACGCTGGGTGTCTGAATAATAATTCTTTTTCAGATCAGCATTACATTTTGTACACACATAGTAATACTGAACCACTCCATCATATTGACCTTTAAATACCAGCGCCTCTGCCTCTTCGCTGGTAAGGGTCATAGATTTACGCAGCAATTTCGACTTTCGATTATTCTTCAATTCAACTTTTAACGTGGAATCAACGTCCAACCGGGAAAAATCAAACCAGTTATTGACCTTCCAGACATATGCCCCATTTCTATTCCCGCCCTTAAAACCAGTCAGGCGCCGGCGATCAACCGACCTGCCATCGGCAAAGAGCTGAAAATAGAGAGCGCCCTGCGAGTCGGTATAATTCCTTTTTACCAATTCCACGGTCTTGGTCCCTGCAAGCTCAGCCGGTAAATCCTTTTCCTCTCTCTCCCATTCATAAACCTTGTAACAGGTTTTTTTGAAGTCCTTTTTCAATCCATCATCAAAGGTTGCGAAAAGGGCCGGAAAAACAGTCAACGTTCCAAAAAGGCATCTTGCAGGGCTATAGCGATACGGACCATACCTTTTGTAAGACACCTGCTTTCGAACAACAAACTGTTCTTTCTCCTGGGCATACACTTCAACAGGGTCAACATAGATATCCAGATCCCCTTCGGAAACGACGTAATTCCCACGTAGCTCATAGCGTAAAAATTTCGGATCAGAAACCGCATCACCAAGATACCGCTCTTTCTCATAAACGGAATCCTTCATGTAGCTTTCACGGTTTTCATTAATTGTTCCGCAGCCTGACAAAGCGAAAGCCCACAGACCCAGAAAAAACGAACACACTCTCATGTTGCCCACCATTACCCCCTGTAACGCCAACGAATGATATTTACGCGCCAACCATCTTCCCCACGCATCTCAGCGACAGCATCAAGGAGAGCACCTTCAGCTTGCTGCCGATCAGATGATCGATAACACGCCACACCCCCATCTACCCCCCAATACGCATACACATATTTTCCGAAAGCTCGCCTTACTTCCGGATTCCCGCAGCTCATGCCGGCTTTGGCAAGACGCCAGTTAAATAGTCAGATATTCAGCCACCTCAGCGCATCCCCCAAATGAGGGATGCAGGAGCGCTAATTCTGAGATGCGAACAAAGGGAGGGGGGAGAGGCAGGTTACCGCTTGCTATTTCAGTGCTTCTGCGCGCGCGGCACGATCGGTCAGGGTTGCTGGCTGATTGCCCTCTGGCTGCCAGCCCTGCAGATTATCTTCAATCAGTTGTGTCAGGGCATCCAGATGGACAGGCTCTGCATTCATGGCAGAGATATAGGCAAAAGATTCACCACCGGCCTGCTCAAAGTAGCCCCGGTTCTCCTCATCGATTTCCTCTACCGTCTCCAGGCAGTCTGCGGAGAAGCCGGGACAGAAGACCTGTACCGATTTCACTCCCTGCCCGGGCAGGGCTTTCAAGGTGGCATCCGTGTAGGGCTGCAGCCATTCTTCCCGCCCGAAGCGAGACTGGAACGTCGTCATCCATTGATCATCCGCAAGCCCCAGTGCTTCAGCCAGTAACCGGGAGGTCTTGTGGCACTCGCAAAAGTACGGATCGCCCTTGAGCAGAAAGCGCTTGGGCACACCGTGGTAGCTAAAGATAAGCTTGTCTGCGCTGCCATGTGCTTCCCGGTAGGCACGAATATGTTCTGCCATGGCCTGAATGTACGGCGCAAAGTCCGGGTAGTGGCTGACGAACCGCAAGTCAGGCAGCCAACGTCGCTGCATGAAATCCCGTGCCAGCGCATCGAAGGTGGACGCGTTGGTGGAGGCCGAGTACTGCGGATACAGAGGCAGCACCAGCAGCTGACGTACGCCATCATCTTCCATTGCCTGCAACTGACTGGCGATGGACGGGTTGCCATAGCGCATGGCAAGGCGTACCACTACGCCGTCTCCGTATTTCTGCTGCAGCCGATCCCGAATACCATCCGCCTGGTCCTGACTGTGCACCAGAAGCGGTGAGCCTCTTTCTGTCCACACCCCTTTATAGGCCTCGGCAGAACGGCGCGGGCGAATCACCAGAATGACCAGGTTGAGGATGAAGAACCAGACGAAGCGGGGAATTTCCACCACTCGAGTATCGGACAGGAATTCGCGAAGGTAGCGGCGCAAGGCCCCGGTTTCCGGCGCATCCGGGGTGCCCAGATTGGTGATCAATACACCGATTTTGCGGGGCTGGCGATGATCAAAGTTTTCTTGTCCCTGATAGGCCATCAAAAGTCTCGCGCGGTTGCCGTTCTGGTAAAAGGAGCGTCGCCCCGGGAAGCACCATGCCTGCCAGGGAACCTCTGAAAAGCCGAGCAGGTAAGGCGCTTTTCAGAGATTCCTAGTGTAGCGGCATTGCGTCAGGACGCCATGCCCTCGGCGCTATAACTGTTATAGGAAAAGGTTTACTCCGGCAACGCCCCTTCATGGCGAGCCAGCTCCTCACGGAAGTCATCAGGGATCGGTGCCGACGCCTGTTTTTCATGATTGAAGTAAACCTGCACCGCCCGGCCCCGGGCGACCAGGGCACCGTTCTGCCAGGCCTGCTGGGTAACCACAAAAGAGCTGTTGCCAATGCGCTCAATGCCGGTGCGCAGGGTCACGTCGCTGCCGTAGTATATCTGGGCAACAAAATCGACCTCGACTCGGGCGAGGATCAACGGCAGGGATGCGGGATTGCCCCCTCTGCCAAAAAGCACGAACAACGGTGCGCGGCCCGTTTCGAACCAGCCGGTAACAACCGTATTGTTCACATGGCCAAACGCATCGGTTTCATAAAAGCGGGGGGTAACGGTTTGTTCAAACATGACAAGGGTCCGGTGGGTAAAACGGGCCTGCCATGATACCCATGGCGCCGCACAAGTCGAATCCTGCCGGCATGCCCCCCTGTGCTCACACCGCTACGGTGATCACTTACCCTGCAGGTGGTCCAGATCCGCTCGCAGCTTTTTAACGGTATCCTCTCGGGTGTACTTCTCCACCTGAAGCTGCTCCACCTGGGACATCAAGGCCTGCACGTCACCACTGAGCCGCTCCATGGGCTCTCCCATACCGCTGGACTGGCCAGCACTGTCCTCTTCCAGCGCTTTCAGCTCCTCATCCTTGGCCTCCAGCTGCATCCGCCCGCGTCGCAACCGGTCGGCGGTCTCGGTGAGGGCTCTCTGCTCGTCAAGCAGCTGGCGGCGCAGACGCTCCAGCATGGCCTGATAGGCCTCACTGCCCACGCCAATCTGCTGCCAGTCTGCAAAACGGTCGCGCAGCAGCGATACCGGCAGGCCCGGCGGCAGATCCGTGAGCGGCAGACTCACATGCGCCCGGGAGGACGCCTCCCCCAGCGGCCCCTCTACCCGCGCCACCGCAGGCAACGTCACTTGCTCTCCCGCCCGAGGGCCCGGCGTCACCACCAGTTCACGGGCGTCCGCGTCGGCATAGCGGACCAGCTGCAAATCTTCCTGCAGCACGAGGGCAACGTTGAATTGATAGGTCGTGGTCGGGCTGTCTTTGTCCGTGCGCTTTTGTTGCTCCTCCTCCAGAACCAGCGATTCAACCTGCCAAACCCCCAGATTGTTATCCTGCAAGGTCCGCTGAACCTGCTGCTCGAGGTAATCATGGCTGGCATTGTTGCTACAGCCTGCACTGAAAAGCGCCGCCATCACGATGGCCGCCCCCCCCGCCAGGGTCGTTTTTGTTTTCATAATCCCCTCTCTGTCTTGCCTCTCCTTTCTAATACGCGCCTTTTTGCCCAATTTTTCAACCCCGGATGGACCGCCGGGCGGGACTGCCTTTTGCCCGGCAAGCCGGTACAATGCCGCCTCTTTCTTCCCGCCGCCTGCTGATAACCCCCGCAGCCGGCGATGGCGCGCCCCGGCCGCCCTCTCGTTACAGGACAGTCTTTTGATCTCTACCGCGAACATCACCATGCAGTTCGGCGCCAAGCCGCTGTTTGAAAACGTCTCCGTCAAATTCGGCAACGGCAACCGTTACGGCCTGATCGGCGCCAACGGCTGCGGCAAATCCACCTTCATGAAAATTCTCGGCGGCGAGCTGCAGCCCAGCAATGGCCAGGTGATGCTGGATCCCAATGATCGCCTTGGCAAGCTGCGCCAGGATCAGTTCGCCTTCGAGGAGCACACGGTGTTGGACACCGTGATCATGGGGCATAGCGAACTGGCCACGGTGAAGGCCGAACGCGACCGCATCTACAGCCTGCCGGAAATGAGCGAAGAAGACGGCATGCGCGTGGCGGAGCTGGAAATGCAATTCGCGGAGATGGACGGCTACACCGCCGAGGCCCGCGCCGGCGACCTGCTTCTGGGGCTGGGCATTCCTGAAGAGCAGCACGCCGGCCCGATGACCGCCGTGGCTCCCGGCTGGAAACTGCGCGTCCTGCTTGCCCAGGCTCTGTTCTCCGACCCGGACGTGCTGCTGCTGGATGAGCCCACCAACCATCTGGATATCCACACCATTCGCTGGCTGGAAGATATCCTGGTGGCCCGCTCCAGCACCATGATCATCATTTCCCACGACCGTCACTTCCTGAACAGCGTATGCACTCACATGGCGGATCTGGATTACGGAGAACTACGCCTGTTCCCGGGTAACTACGACGAGTACATGACTGCCGCCACCGCGGCCCGTGACCGTCTGTATGCGGACAACGCCAAGAAGAAAAAGGAAATCGCTGATCTGCAGAGCTTTGTCAGCCGCTTCTCGGCCAACGCGTCCAAGGCCAAGCAGGCCACCAGCCGCGCTAAGCAGATAGACAAAATCCAGCTGGAAGAGGTCAAACCCTCCAGCCGGATCAGCCCGTACATCCGCTTCGAACAGACCAAGAAACTGCATCGCCAGGCGGTTACCCTGGAAGGGCTGGGCAAACATTATGACGACCTGACCCTGTTCCAGGACCTGAGCCTGCAAGTGGAAGCCGGCGAACGGGTCGCCATCATTGGCCCCAACGGCATCGGCAAGACTACCTTGTTGCGCTGTCTGGCTGGCGATCTCACCCCGGATAACGGCACGGTAAAATGGGCGGAAGCGGCGGAGCTGGGTTACTTTGCCCAGGATCACAGCCACGACTTTGAGCAGGACATGATCCTGTTCGACTGGATGGCGCAATGGACCAGCGATGGTGAACAGGCAGTCCGTGCAGCGCTGGGCCGCATGCTGTTTTCCAATGACGAAGTGCTGAAATCCGTGAAGGTGATTTCCGGTGGTGAGCAGGGCCGCATGCTGTTCGGCAAGCTGACTCTGACGCAACCCAATGTGCTGTTACTGGATGAGCCCACCAATCACCTGGACATGGAATCCATTGAAGCGCTGAACCTGGCACTGGAAAATTACCCGGGCACATTGTTCTTTGTCAGCCACGACCGGGAGTTCGTCAGCTCGCTGGCTACTCGCATCCTGGAAATCACCCCCGAAGGCGTTCGTGACTTCAGTGGGAATTACGACGACTATCTGCGGAGCATTGAGGCTGACGCCTGAAACTAATGCGTAGACGGGGTCTGTAGGAGTTCCCTTCCAGGGGACGAATCGCGCGCAGCGCGACCATCGCCGACAAGTGATTTAAAAGGCCCTTTGCTATTCAGCACACAGGCTAGCGTTAAGCGCTTTCGAATATGAACAAGCGCCGGATTCGTCCCCTGGAAGGGAACTCCTACAGCGGCTTCGAATCTGGTGACGAGCACAAGGATAACTCCATGACTGACCTCGACCAGACCACCCGCACAGAAATGGAAGCCGCCGCGTTTCGCCGTCTGCTCCAGCATCTGGATGAACACAAGGACGTGCAGAATATCGACCTGATGATCCTGGCGGATTTTTGCCGTAATTGTCTGGCCAAGTGGCTGATGGAAGCGGCCACCGAACAAGACGTGGAATTGGACTATGATGCCGCCCGGGAGTATGTCTACGGCATGCCATTCCCTGAGTGGAAAGCGCTCTACCAGAAGCCTGCCAGCGAAGCACAGCTGGCGGCCTTTGAGGCCAGGCAGGCGGCAAAAAAAGGCTGAGCGCCGACAGAATACCGCCCAACACCCTCGATTCTTGTGGGAAGTGTGATGCCTGAATCACGAACAACGGCGGCGTGACAAGCCTCTTCGCGATGCACGCATCTCCACCCACCGTGGAACCGAAATGATGCAAAAAGGCGGCCCGCAGGCCGCCTTCATTCTTTGCGCTTTTAGTGCCGCGCTTTATTCGTTGAAAACACTCTGCACTTCATAGATTGCCGTGGTGCCACTCACTTCATTCCCCACTACCAGCAACGCCTTGCCATTGGCTGAATCCGCCGCCGGAATGAACACCAATCCTTCCGGCCCCAGGTCGCCATACCCTTCCAGGTTGCCCGCATCCGGGTCCACACCCCAGGTTTCGCGGCTGTTCAGGTAATCCTGGTAGACCGGCGCCATCGGGTCGGTAATGTCATACACCAGCACTCCGCCCATGCGCTCCAGCCCCAGGAACAGGAAATGCTTGTCGCCGATTTGACCGATGGTCAGCCCTTCCGGTTCCGGCCCCTTGGCATCACTGCGGCTATCCATGGCATCGCCTTCATCGTGACCGCTGTTGAAGTAGTCGGCACAATCGATTGAGCGATCGGAGCCCAGCTTGCAATCGTCGCTGGCCAGGAACTGCTCAATGGCGTCACCACTATCAAACACCAGATCACCCGCCTCATCACGAATGGAGAAGGAACGGCCACCATAGCTGTACAAGGTGTCATACATGATGCGATCACCGGCAACCGCATCTTCTGCGCCGGCGTCGTCGTACATTTTCGGGGAGCCATCTGCGTTGGTTTTATACCCCAACGTCCAGGTGATGTTCAGCCGGCCGAGAACGTCATCTTCCCGGCAATCACCGGAATCGCCCGCTTCAGCACCGCAGTAACCGAAAACCGCAGGGTCCAGCAAAGCCCCATCGGCCAGCTCGCTCAACTGAGGCGGCAGGTCATCACCACAGCGGCGCGCGAAACCGCTATTGTGCACTAGGTGTTTCACCCGAAACTCTTCAACAAAACCCTGGCTGGCATCCGGTGTACAGGCTACCGGCGGCACCGCATCTTCATCCGCCTCTTCGCCCCAGTAGGCATCATTGTCCTCGCCCCAGGCACGGGCATCACCTTCGTTGGCGGTCACCAGGTAGGTCTTGCCGTTAACGGTATAGCCATGGATGGAATCTGGCAGATACAGCCCCACCACCCCGGCAAAGGTCTTGATGTTGATCACGCCATCCTCATCGCTGGCGTCGATTCCATTACCAGCGACGCTACGATCCGTCTCGCCCAGGGTAACGATGTCAGTCACTGATGCGGTCGCAATATCGATGATTGCCAGTGCATTGTTCTCTTGCAGGGTGACCCAGGCGGTCGTGCCATCAGCGGAGACCGCAATATATTCCGGCTCCAGATCCTGGGATGCAGAAGCGCCTGGCCCATAAATTCGCACCCCCTGACTACGCAGGGCATCTTCTTCACCGTTATAGTCAGTGAAATCTGCCGTGCTCACCACCGGGTTAGCCGGATCACTGAAATCCACGATGCTGATGGAACCGTCCGGGTCCGTCTGGTAATCATCGCTGGGCTCGCCCTCATTGGCGGTGAGCACGCGGGTTCCGTCCGGGGTAAACGCCACCATGTCTGGCTGGGCACCCACTTCCTCACTCCCCAACAGGGTCAGGTCACTGGCCTGATACAGCGCCACAAAACCGTTATCGGTTTTCGGGTCGGCCTCAATGGCCACCGCCACCAGACCATGGCTGGCCGCAACGCTGTTCACTTCCGCGCCTGCCGCAATGCCTGCGGCACTGATCGCATCGATCTTGACCGGGTTCTCCGGGTCACTCAGATCCAGTACATCCAGCTCCCCCTGCTCCGCATTCACCACAAACAGGCGCTTGCTCGCCGCATCATAGGCCGGGATCTCGGCGGCGGAAGCATCAAAACTGCCCGTGGAATAACGGCTGACATAGGACAACCGGATGCTGTCCGGTGTGCGCACCGCTTCATCGACCACGCCATCAGACTCATTGCTGTCGCCACCACAGGCACTCAGCGTCGCGGCCAGAATCACACCGGCCCCCAGATACAAATGCTTCATCGGTTTCCCCTGTTATGTGGATATTCCCCAAACGGATTGCTCACAGGGTTTTACAGGGCGAGGATGAAGCCAGTACGACAACGAAATGACGGCCTGATGACAGGCCCATAGATCACCACAGACAGCATAAGTCCCACAGGTCGAATCCCCCCCCAAGGGCACAAAGAGCCTGAAAGGCGTAATCCGGCATTGAGCGATGAGCCATAAAAAAACGCGGCACCTGCCACGCAGGGCCGCGTTCACCGGATGAAACCAGACTGATTCACATCAGGCGGTTTCGTAATCGTTCTCCTCGAAGTCGGCCATCTGCGCCGCGTACTGGGTGGCGAACCCGGGGTACATGGTGGCGTTGAAACCGTCTTCGGTGAGATACCAGCTCTTGCAGCCGGAATTCCAGTTGGTTTTCGCCAACCGTTTCTGCATGGCCTTGTTGTGCTTGCGTTGAACCGCTTCTTTCACGTCCAGCATCTTGAGGTCGCCCTGAAGAATTTTCTGCACGCCTTTCACGGCGTAATCCAGCTGGGACTCCATATACACCAGCGCAGAGTTATGGCCGGGCCCGGAGTTCGGCCCAAAGGTCATGTACAGGTTCGGATAGCCCGACACATTGATGCTCTTGTAGGCCTGCGCCCCGCCTTCCCATTCTTCTCCCAGCACCCGACCCTTGCGTCCTTTCACCGGGAATGGCGTACCGGAATGGCTAACATCGAAACCGGTGGCAAAAACAATGCAATCCACCTGATGCTCGATGCCTTCCACTGTGCGAATGCCTTTTTCACTGAGACGCGCGATGGGCCAGGTGATCAGTTTCGCATTGTCTTTCTGCAGCGCCGGGTAGTAATCGTTGGACACCAGCACACGCTTGCAGCCGATGGTAAAGTCCGGCGTCAGCTGACGGCGCAGCCAACGATCTTTCACTTGCCGGCGCAAATGCAAACGCGCCACTCGTTCGGCAATACGCGTCAGTGGTGAATTCCAGATAACCGCCAACGCCATACTCTCATGCGTCCAGTAGAGCAGGTTGCGCATGGCCTGCTGGCTGGCCGGCAGTTTTTCGAACAGCTTCTTGTTCCACTGCGGCGTGGCAAAATCCGGGCGCGGCATGACCCAGCCCGGGGTGCGCTGGAACACTTTTACATGCTTTGCCTGTTTCACCAGCTCGGGGATGATCTGAATACCGCTGGCGCCGGTACCAATAACCGCCACTTTCTTGCCGCTGAAATCATAATCGTGGTCCCAACGGGCGCTGTGAATCTTGTGGCCCTTGAAATCCTCCAGGCCGGTAATCGCCGGGAAGCTGCAGTTGGACAACGGCCCCTGAGCCATGACGGCGGCGCGGCCAGCAAACTGCTCGCCCTTGCCGGTGGTCGCGGTCCACATACCCTTCTTTTCATCAAAGGTCAGGTCTTCCACGTTTTTCTCGAAACGAATGTGGGATTCCAGTGCGAACTCGGCCACCAGGTGATGGATATAGTCGAGAATTTCCTGGCTGCCTGAAAAGCTGCGCGACCAGCTCGGGTTAGGCGCAAAAGAATACGAATAAAGATTGGAAGGAATATCACAGGCTGCGCCCGGATACTGATTGTCGCGCCAGGTGCCACCCACCGCGTTGGCGCGCTCCAGAATCACAAAATCCTCAATGCCTGCCTGTTTGAGACGAATGGCCATCCCCAGGCCGGCAAACCCTGCGCCCACAATCAATACGGATGCCGGTTTGAGCGCGGACTTTTTCGTTGCTGCCGGACGTTTAGCCGTGGCAGCGCGCTTACGGGTAGCCACCTTGCGCGGGGCCTTTTTCGGGGAGGCTGAGGATGTAGTCATAACGGTATCTCTTCAACAATCAGGGTAGCCTCGCCATGGACACCAGCCACATGGCGAGCGGTCGTTGGTGGGCTATCAAGCAGTGGGCTGGTAAGTCAGCTCTTTTACCCAGGAAGGCACCGCCGGCAATGCCCGGCGTGGAATCAGGCCGGTCAGTTTGACCATGCCATCCACCGGCACGTGGTAGGCACGGTTGTTGCGATTCACCACAAACTTGGCGTGCTGGCGAATTACCTGGTACCAGGGATTACGTCGACCATCTTCGGTACGGCCGCCAATTTTTTCGAACTTGGCCATGGCGGCATACAGCCGCTCTTCCGGCAATCCCATGGTAATAATGTTGTCGCGCATTTTGTTAAGCAGCGGCACATAGGACGCGATGCCCAGCATCAAGCGCGGATCCAGTAGTGGTGCCAGCATTTTGGTGGCGCCGATAAAGGTTTTCCCCCGGCCTTGCATCTCCATGACGCTGAAGCCCACACCCAAATGGCGTGATTCATCGTCATTGATTTTCTCAAAGGCCTGATGGCACACCGGATCCTTCACCGTCTCAAGAAGGAAGGTGCACAAGGCGCCGTCCAGCGCGATCTCCAGCATCGGCACCACCGTACCCAACACATAAACCGGCATTTCGTCGCTGTAACGGTCCAGCCATTCGATCACCAGACGCAGGTTGATGTTTGGCTCGGGGATTTCATCGCCCTCAAGCATGCCCCAGCGTTTCATCAATGCCATTTCGGCATTGGCATGACGCTGCTCTTCCGCATGGAAGTAGGTATAAATTTCACGCAGGGTGTCGGTGGGGGCTTTCTTGGCCATGGCCGCAAAAGCTCTTGCGCCCACATGCTCAATCCACATCAGGTCGGCCATGAAATCTTTCAGCTTTGGCCACTGCTCTTCGGTAATCAGTTCCGCGCCAGGTGCATCCCAGTCGATATCTGACAGGGCCCACTGGGTGGATTTTATTTTTGCCAGCATTTTGTCCAGGTCGATAGAAGCCATGATGCTCTCCTGTTATCGCGATACGATATTTCCAGCCGGTTTAAGGTCAATTCGGTGCGGCAGCACAGCCGACCGCAATCCAGCGCCTTGGGGTGCTGCTGCATGCTCAAGGCTTTACTGTTACATTGCTCGGTGTAACAATAAATCGAATGCTTGTTCGGATTCAATTCGGAAACAGATATGGCACGTAAACCCAAACAACAGCGCTCCAAAGCCACCGTCGACGCCATCATCGAGGCTGCTCTTATCTCCATTGCCCGGCAGGGCCCTGGCGCCACCACGGCACGCCAGGTTGCCGATATTGCCGGCATTGGCGTGGGTTCCCTGTATGAGTACTTCGAGGATAAGGACGCCATCTTTACTGCCGCTGGCGCCCGCTTCGTGGACGATACGGTGGCCATGATCAAACCGCTGATTCCGGAACTGGTACGAATGAATATCCGCGACGCGGTGAGCAAACTACTGTTTACCTTTCGGGATTTTCTCGAAGAGAACAATCAGCTGTATCTGAAGTGTGCCCGCCACGCCTTCAGTCAGGACATGGTGATGCACCAGGCGCCTATTAATCGCGCCCTGATGGATCTGTTTACCCAGTACCTGATGCACCACCCGGAATTGTTGCGCATGCCCAATATTCCGGCGGTGGCTTATTTCTATATCAATGGCGGGATTTTCACCGTGGTTCGTCATCTCTCGGAAGAGAAACCGACCCAGAGTTTTGAGGAGCTCACCATGGTATTCGGCGATTTTCTGGCCAGTTACGCGGAACACAAAGTGGGGGCGAGCAACGCCACGCAATAGCACCACGGGACCCGAAATCGAACGCCACAACCAACAATAAAACCAGGAGGCACCATGCGGACGCCCAATCCGGAAACACCCCCCTCTGGAACATCGCGCATTCCCAATTTGGCGGATTGGCGCTTCAACCGTTACCTGACCATGCAGCTGATGCCGCTGTTCTATCTGCTGCTGATTGTCGGGGCGCTGGTCGTGGTGGCCAGTGTGGTCGGCCTGTGCTTCTGGTTCTCCACGCTGGCGGGCATCATCGCCACCGCCATCGCCCCGCTGGCGCTGCTGGTCAGCGTGGCGGTGATCCGCGCAGCACTGGAATACATGATCATGGCGCACCGCATCATGCGCATCATCGAACGCATGGATGCCCTGCCCGGGCAGGTCGCTGATTTATCCGTCCGGGTGGACGGCATTACCGATCATGTGGACGGATTGACCGGCCATGTGAATGATATCCACGAAACCCTCATGCACGTTCGCCCTTTTCTGCGCTCCGCCGGACTGCCCAGCCGTTTGCTCAATGCGTTTCGGGGGCACCCGGAAAAATAAGTCCGGATCAGCGCCAAGATTGTCGTTTCCCGGTGCTGACATACCCCGATGCATACCGCACTATTGTGGGCCTGAAAGCGCCCCGCCTTTTCCCGGTGGCGCTCACCGTGAGAGTTGAGGAGTTCCCATGGCCCTACCCGCCTCCCTGCAAAACAGTCTGCAGCTGCCCGTTGTGGCATCGCCCATGTTCATTGTGTCCAACCCGGACCTGGTCATTGCCCAGTGCAAAGCCGGCATTGTTGGCTCTTTTCCTGCCCTGAATGCCCGCCCTGCGGAAGAACTGGAAGTGTGGCTCAAACGCATTACCGAAGAACTGGATGCCTGGAACCAGGCCAACCCTGACAAGCCTGCCGCCCCGTTCGCGGTCAACCAGATTGTGCACAAGTCCAATAACCGGCTGGAGCACGACCTGGAAATGTGCGTGAAGTACAAGGTGCCCATCGTGATCACCTCCCTGGGTGCCCGGGTAGATGTGAACGAGGCCATCCACAGCTATGGCGGCCTGGTGTTCCACGACATCATCAATAACTTCTTCGCCAAGAAAGCCATCGAGAAAGGCGCCGATGGCCTGATCGCCGTGGCCTCAGGCGCAGGCGGCCATGCCGGCACCCTGTCGCCACTGGCGCTGGTTCAGGAAATCCGTGAATGGTTCGACGGCCCGCTACTGCTGTCCGGCGCCATTGCCACTGGCGACTCCGTGCTGGCCGCCCAGGCCATGGGCGCCGACCTGGGCTACATCGGCTCCGCCTTTATCGCCACCGATGAAGCCAACGCAGATGAGCGCTACAAACAGTCCATCGTGGACGGCAGCGCCAACGACATTATCTATTCCAACCTGTTCACCGGCGTCCACGGCAATTACCTGCGCAATTCCATTGAAGCGGCAGGCCTGGACCCGGAAAATCTGCCGGAAAGCGATCCGTCCAAAATGGATTTCGGTGATGGTAGCTCCAAAGCCTGGAAAGATATCTGGGGCAGCGGCCAGGGCATCGGAGCGGTGAAGAAAGTCGGCCCGGCTGCCGATCTGATTGCACGCCTGAAACGGGAATACTCCGCCGCTCGCCAGCGCATGGAAGCACTGCCCTGGAAGTGAGCGCGACGCAGAAAGAGAAAATAAAAAGGCCGCACCCTTTACCGGGTGCGGCCTTTTTATTGATAAGTGCGGGGTAGCTGCCCGGTCGGGCAGCCCCTGCACTTAATCTCGCTCTTCTTTTTAACTTTTAACTTTTAACTTTTATTCAGGATCCCAGCAACGACGCCACCAGCCCTTTCTTTTTCACCGGCTGATAGTTATCGAACTCCAGAATGCCATCATCAATGGCACCAAAACGCAGCTTGGGCAGATCGACCATGTAGTTCTGTACCACCATCCACGGCTGCTTGGAGCCCTGACGCGGCAAGCGGTCATTGGCGCGCTGAATATAACCGGACTGCATGCCGAGGAAATTCTCGTCGGTGATGCAGTTATCTTTGTCACGGGGGGTCACCGTCTGCGCACCGGTCTTTTCCATATGGTTGAGCAAGCGGCACACATACTCACAAACCAGATCCGCTTTCAGGGTCCAGGATGAGTTGGTGTAACCGAACACCAGCGCCATATTGGGCACATCGCGCAGCATCATACCCTTGTAGACCAGAGCTTCACGTGGCTCCACCGGTTTGCCATCAATGGTGCCTTCTACACCGCCGAGCATCTGAATATTCAGGCCCGTGGCGGTAATGATGATATCCGCTTCCAGCTCTTGCCCGGACTTGAGCAGGATGCCGGTTTTGGTGAACCGCTCGATATGATCGGTCACAACCTCAGCCTCACCGCGGCGCAGAGTCTTGAACAAATCACCGTTAGGCACGGCACACAGACGCTCATCCCAGGGGTTATAACTGGGACGGAAATGCGTCATATCCACATCATCGCCCAGCTGACGCTTGGCCGCCGCCAGCAAGGCACGGCGAACCAGTTTCGGGCGCTGCTTGGACAGCTTGAACACCAGACGCTGAATACCAATATTGCGGGCGCGAGCCAACCGATAGACCATCATCTCCGGCATGAAACGGCGCATGCCCACAGAGATCGGATCCACTTCCGGCACCGTGGCAATGTATGTCGGCGACCGTTGCAGCATGGTGACCTTCGCGCCTTCTTTGGCCAAGGCCGGCACCAGCGTTACGGCCGTCGCACCAGAGCCGATCACCACGACTTTCTTGCCTTTATAGTCCAGGTTTTCCGGCCAGTGTTGCGGGTGAATAACCTGACCCTTGAAGTCCTTCTCACCGGGGAAGTCCGGTTTGTAGCCTTCGTCGTAGTTATAGTAACCACTGCAAGAGAACAGGAAGTTGGCGGTGAAGATTTCCTGTTCGCCGGTTTTCTCGTTGGTGGTTTCCACCACCCACTGGTTGTCCGCACTGGACCAGTTCGCCGTGATCACCTTGCGACCAAAACGGATATGTTTTTTGACGCCGTACTCTTCTGCGGTGTCTTCCACGTATTGGCGAATCGAATTGCCATCCGCCAGAACCTTTGGTTCCGTCCAGGGGCGAAAGCTGTAGCCCAGGGTAAACATGTCGGAATCAGAGCGAATACCTGGGTACTTGAACAAATCCCATGTCCCGCCAATGCGCTCACGGCGCTCAAGAATCGCGTAGGTGCGATTCGGCGCCTTGCGGGTCAAATGACAAGCGGCACCAATGCCGGAAAGGCCGGCACCAACAATCAGTACATCAACGTGTTTATTGGACATATTCTCTACCTCCAGCCTCTCAGGCTGCCTGATCCTCGCAGTGCAAACATTGACATCGCTCAATGGCACAATTGAATAAGTGACAGAATAGCCGTACTGCAGGGTATGAGAAAAGGCCAAAATAGGCCGTTAATTGGCTCTGGAGCCCGGAAAAAGTGCCGCTACGGACGAGAAAAGGACACAACCGGCAGAAACACTGCGCCCCGGCGATCAGTAACGTCCGGCGTTCTGCTCCAGGCAATCCTGCTTGAAGGCCTGGATCATATAGCTCTGGGTGCGGCGCTGGGCGGCATATTCCGGGTAAGCCCACAGCCGCCGATCATTCTCTACCCGGCGCGGTTGATAGCTGATGCCCTTACCCCGCAACAATTTGTCGGTCAGCGCGTCGCGCTGATCACTGCCCAGATTCGAAGCCAGCTGGCGAACACAGGATTCATAACCGGCGATCAAGGCAAACTGTTCCGCAGAGTAGTTGAAATCACCGGCACGCACCGTTGCCACCACACTCAGCAACAAGGCTCCCCGCCCCAGCCACCACGCCACGCGACTCCCCCTTTGTCGCCAGCCCGCCTCACTCCGATCATTTATATGCATATCAGCATTACTCATTGATTTTCATAGAAATCTGGCACGTCAGAACCAATGTCAAAGTGCCATTATTTTTTGTGATCTTTAACACACTGGTTACATAAGTGGATGGGCATACTCCCAACCTGACCTCGGGGGAGGCCACGCGGACGCTGGTGAATCCGGCCCGCCAATGACAATAACGAAATGGGTACTGGCATGTTCAATTTGGAAAACCTGTGGCATACCGCCGGATCACACCCCTGGCTCTGGATTCCCTTTTCCTGCGCAGTGCTGATCAGTCTGGTGCTATGGAGCGGTCGCATCCGGCAACCCAGCGCCATTAACCTGCTGGCCATCGGCCTTGTGCTGCCTGCCATCAACCTGAGCCTGGTGGCGACCAGCGCGGTAATGATGTCCAACCAGCTGTCTCAGGACTGGGTAGCCCTGCTGCCTTTTTAGGGCCGTCGAATTACGCTTCGTTTTAGCCTTCAAAGGCCCCGCAAGAACGCCAGCTGATCTGCCAGGCTGATTTCCCGGGCTTCGCCCTGATAGATATCAAAATGGCCCACCGGGTAGCGCTTCACACTGGGCCTTGCCATGGCTGCGGCCGCTTTTTCTGCGGCACTGGCCGGCGCCACGGTATCGGTTTCACAAATCAGAATCAGCGCCGGGCAGGTTACCTTGCTGGCCTGGGTCACAGGCCGGAATAGCGGCAACGCCAGGGCAATGCGCCCCGCGACTTCATTGGGCACATGCGCCGGCATCAGCGCGGTATAACCGTCATAGGCGTCGTGGCTGGACATGGCGGCCAGCTCTCCGGGGCGCCCCGCCGAAGGCAGCATTTTGGGCCCCAGCCCCAACGCACTGCTGCCCACATCCCACAGGCCGATGCCGGTCATTTTCAGCGCCTGTCCGATGCCCGCATAACGGATCACCTCCAGCACCGACGCCATGCCGTCCATCATCGGGCACTGGGCAATAATGCCGGCCACCGGCTCCCGGGCAGCCACGGCAGTAACCAGCCCCCCGCCAAAAGAGGTACCCCACAGGACGATGCGTTGGTTATCCACTTCTTCAAGCTTGCGCACACAGGCCAGGGCCGCTTGCCAGTCCGCCACTTCCCGGTGGGGCAACAACACCTGACGCGGCATCCCTTCACTTTCGCCGAAGTGACGGTAGTCGAACAGGAACACCGCGTAACCGGCCTCGACAAAAGCGTCGCGAAACGGCGCCAAACCGCATTCTTTGGTGAGGCCAAACCCGTGCCCCATGACCACCGTCAGGAAAGGCCCTTCCCCCTCGGGCAGATACAGATCGCCCCGGCAGGATTGCCCCTCACTGACGAAACGTAATTCACGCATTGCGTTCATGGAAACTCCTTCATTGTCTAGCTGATGCCTGATGCCAACAATAAACCTGCAGGGTTGAAATACCGGCAAGGCATCGCCGCCGTTTTTACGGCATTGCGCCACGCCCTGCTACGCCTACGCGGCTGTTAGGCCAACGACATCAACCCGATCTTTAGATTCTCGTCTTTAGCGTCATGCGTCCGGCACCTGGCATCCAGCCCCCAGTCATCAAGCGCTTATCACCGGGGCGATAAAGCGCCATTCTTCAATGCTCTGTCCCAGCACCAGAAAGTGTGGATTGAGAATGTCTTCCTTGTTGTACTGCAGCGGCTCAAAGGCGGTGTTCACCACCACCCCGCCCGCAGCCGTCACCACCGCGTGGGCCGCAGCGGTATCCCACTCGCTGGTGGGCGCCAGGCGCGGGTAAATGTCCGCGCTACCTTCCGCCACCAGGCACAGCTTCAGCGACGACCCCATGGAGGCGCGCTCCACCTCGCCCACTTCTTCACGGATAAAGGCTTCCAGCTTTTCCACCGCCACGCCACCATGGCTACGGCTCGCCACCATCACCACCGGCGTGGTGCGCTCACGGCATTGAATCGCCCCACGCTCACCGTTGTGCTCTTTGAAGGCACCCACGTCTTTGCCGCCCAGGTAGGTCACCGCCGTTACCGGCACATGCACCACACCCAGCACCGGGGTATCACCCTCCACCAGCGCAATATTGACGGTGAACTCACCGTTTCGCTTGATGAATTCCTTGGTTCCATCCAAAGGGTCTACCAGCCAGAAACGGGGCCAGTCCTTGCGATCGGCATAGGCGATACCGCCGGACTCCTCAGAGAAAACGGGAATCTCCGGGGTCAGCGCCTGCAAACGGGCTTCAATAATCTTGTGCGCCGCCAGGTCCGCCTCGGTAATCGGTGACTTGTCATCCTTGGTTTCCACACCCAGGTCATCGCGCTCGTAGACATCAAGGATCGCTCGTCCCGCTTCACGGGCAATCTCGGCAAGCGGGTCCAACAGGGCATTAAAGTCGGTCATTTACACATTTCCTGTGATTCAGATTTTGGCACCTGTAGGAGCGCCGCTCCTACAGCTCAATTATCGACGTTGTTCCAGCAGCCGCTTGGTCATCAACAGCGCGGCGATCACCCGAGCTTCGCTCACATCCTCGCGCTCGATCAGGCGATCAATCTCGGACAACTTCCAGGTCACCACTTCCAGTTCTTCCGGCTCATCTCCCGGCAAGGATTCTTCGTACAGGTCTTCTGCCAGCACCACTTTGATGCGATGCCCCATATACCCCGGTGACAAGGTGAGCTCTTTCATCAGGCTCAGACGCTTGGCGCCGTATCCGGCTTCTTCCTTCAATTCCCGGTTGGCCGCATCGCGCCAGTCTTCGCCGTGTTCGCAGGCCCCCTTGGGCAGGGTCAACTCGTAGCTTTCCGTGCCAGCGCCATACTCCCGAATCATCACCACGGTGTCGTCATCCAGCAGCGGCACCATCATCACCGCCGCAATGGGCGGGGTCCGCAGCCGCTCATAGGTGCGCTCAACGCCATTGGTGAAGCGCAGGTGCAGCTCCTCAATCCCGAACAACCGGCTCTTTGCAATCAGCCGGGTGTCGAGAATCTCCGGTTTCTCATCCATAATCACCTCTGATAACCGTGGCAAGACTAACCCGAACACGCAGGAAATTCATGATTGACTGGCATTCCGTCGACACCGTGCTGCTGGATATGGACGGCACGCTACTGGACCTGCAATTTGACAACTGGTTCTGGCAACAACACGTGCCCGACTGCTACGCCCGGCAACGGGGGCTGGAGCAGACCGAGGCCAACCGCATTATCCACGACTGGATCACCAGCCACCAAGGCACCCTGAACTGGTACTGTCTGGATTTCTGGACCGCCGAGCTCGGCCTGGAAATTGCCGGCTTGAAAAGAGCCGCTGGCGACCGCATCTCCGTGCGGCCGGGAGCAGAAGCCTTTCTGCAAAAGCTTCAGGGCTCGGGCAAGCAAGTGATCATGGTCACCAATGCCCACCGCGATGCACTGCACTTAAAGCTCGAACGCACCGGCATTGACCAGTATTTCGACGAATTGGTGTCCAGCCATGACTATGGCCACCCCAAGGAGGCCCAGGCGTTCTGGCAGCATCTACAGCGGCACCTGCCTTTCGACCGGGCCCGCGCGCTGCTGGTGGACGACTCCCTGCCGGTATTGCACAGCGCCCGGCAATACGGCATTGGCCAGCCGGTGAGCATTCTGCACCCGGATTCCAGCCTGCCCAAACGGCTTGATACGGACCCGTTTCCGGCCATTGATGACTTCCTGGCCGTGCTGCCCTGACGGCCAGCTCCGGAGAAACCGATGGAAAGCGTACGCATAGACTCCTGGCTCTGGGCCGCCCGGTTCTTCAAGACCCGCACTTTGGCCAAAACCGCCGTCGAAGGCGGCAAGATCCATATCGATGGCAGCCGCACCAAGCCCAGCAAGGCGGTGCAACCCGGCCAGACGGTGACCATCACCAAGGGCACGGAACATTTCGAGGTCATCGTCCGCGACCTGAGCAGCAAGCGCGGCCCGGCGAAGGTGGCCCAGACGCTCTATGAAGAAACCCCGCAAAGCGTGGCCAAACGGGAAATGAACAGCGAGCAGCGAAAACTCGCCCGGGCCGCTACCGCCGCCCCGGACCACAAACCCAGTAAAAAGGAACGCCGGGATATCCAGCGCTTCAAACGAGACAATCTGGAATAACGATTTTCACGGTGGCGTCACCGCGATCAACCTCAGGACATCATCATGCAAGACCACAAGCAGCGCTTCCTTTTCCCCGACTCCGACATTCGTGGCGAACTGGTACAGGTAGAAAGCAGCGTCAGCCGTATCCTTGAAGGCCACAGCTACCCGCTGGCCGTACAGGGGCTGATTGGCGAGGCCGTCGCGGCGGTGGCTCTGCTGGCCAGCACTCTCAAATTCAAGGGGCGGCTGGCCCTGCAGGCCCAGGGCAAGGGCCCGGTATCTCTGCTGCTGGCCGAGTGCACCCATGATGGCGAGCTGCGTGCCCTGGCCCGCCACAGCGACGGACAGGACTGGAACCACGGCGACATTCAGACACTGATCGGCGAAGGCACCATGGTCATCACCATCACCCCGGAACAAGGCCGCCAGTACCAGGGCATCGTCCCGCTCAGCGGCGATACTCTGGCCGAATGCCTGCAGGGCTATTTCCAGCAATCGGAACAGCTGCCCACCCGCCTGTGGCTGGCCAGTGGCAACAACCGCGCCGCCGGCCTGCTACTGCAACGTCTCCCCAATCAACTTGCTACCACCGACGGCAACACCCAGATGTGGCAGCACCTGGAGGCCCTGGCCAGCACCCTGCAGATGGAAGAGCTACTGAACCTGGATGACCAGACTATCCTGCACCGGCTGTTCCACGACACCCCACCCCAGCTCCCCGAGGCCCAGCCCCTGCAATTCGGCTGCACCTGCTCCCGGGACCGTAACCGCAATGCGCTGATCTCGCTGGGCAACCAGGAGCTACAGCAATTGCTGGACGAGGACGGCGAGGTAACGCTGACCTGCGATTTCTGCCGCAACCAGGAGCATTTTGATGCCGTGGATCTGGCGGAGATGATCCGGGAAGGCAATTAATAGTTAATAATGAATAACTAACAACTCGCGGTTTTGTTCTGTCTGACCTGAAACACAAGAGGCAAGGCCTAGCCGCCCCGCGCAACTATTCACTATCCATTATTAACTGCCTCTGGCGCCGTGACCGCATGGTCCGATGGGGAATCGCCACTGATTCTCTTTTCTGGCATAATCGCGCGCCTGTGCTGATCAGTGGCGCCACTACTGGTCCCTTATTGGTCTTGTCCGGTCTCTGTCCGGGCACGAGACCGGCACTGTGTATCCGCAATGCGAACTTGAAGGTTGCACGGCCATACCCGCTGTAACCGCACGGCCACAAGCCCAGGAATAACCATGACCGATCCGATTGTTTATAACGACCTCAGCCCGGCCCAGCTGGTAGAGCTGGCTGTTCAGCGTAACGAAGGCCGCCTGGCCGATAACGGCGCCCTGGTAGTGGAAACCGGTCATCGCACCGGCCGCTCGCCGATGGACCGTTACATTGTTGACGAGCCGAGCACCAGCGAGCACATCCATTGGGGCGCCATTAACCGCCCCATCGACAGCGATAAATTTGACGCCCTGTGGGACCGCGTTACCGCGGCCGTTGCCGAAAGCGACGCCTTTATTTCCCACCTGCACGTCGGCGCCGACACTGATCACTACCTGGCCGTGAAAGTGACCGCGCAAACCGCGTGGCACAACCTGTTTGCCAACACCATGTTCATCCGCCCGGAGAAGTACAACCCGCGCAGCAAGGAAGAATGGCAGATCCTCCACGCCCCGCACTTCCAGTGTGACCCGGAGCGTGACGGCACCAACTCTGACGGCTGCGTGATTCTCAACTTCGCCCAGCGCAAGATTCTGATTGCCGGCATGCGTTACGCCGGTGAAATGAAGAAAGCCATGTTCTCCGTGCAGAACTTCCTGCTGCCGGAAAAAGACGTGCTGCCCATGCACTGTTCCGCCAACGTGGGCGAAGACGGCGATGTAGCCCTGTTCTTCGGCCTGTCCGGCACCGGTAAAACCACCCTGTCCGCCGACCCGAACCGTTACCTGATCGGTGATGACGAGCACGGCTGGGGCAAGGACGTGGTCTTCAATATCGAAGGCGGCTGCTACGCCAAGTGCATCGACCTGAGCCAGAAAAACGAGCCGGTGATCTGGGACGCCATCAAATTCGGCGCGGTCTTGGAAAACGTCATCATCGACGACAACCGTACCGCCGACTACGCCGATGTGTCTCTCACCCAGAACACCCGTGCCGCCTACCCGCTGGAAAACATCGACAAGAAAGTCGACGAAAACCGTGCCGGCGAGCCCAAGCACATCATCTTCCTGACCTGCGACCTGACCGGCGTTCTGCCGCCCGTGTCCAAGCTGTCCAAGGAAGCGGCGGCGTACCACTTCCTGAGCGGCTACACCGCCCTGGTCGGCTCCACCGAAATGGGTTCCGGCGGCGGTATCAAGAGCACCTTCTCCACCTGCTTTGGCGCTCCGTTCTTCCCCCGTCGTGCCGGCGAGTACGCCGAGCTGCTGATCAAGCGCATGGAAGAGTTCGGCTCCACCGTTTACCTGGTGAATACCGGCTGGACCGGTGGCCCCTTCGGTGAAGGCGAGCGTTTCAGCATTCCCACTACCCGTGGCGTGGTCAACGCGATCCTGTCCGGCGAACTGGACAATGCGGAAACCGAGCACCTAGACATCATCAACCTGGACGTGCCCAAAGCCGTTTCCGGTGTAGACAGCAACCTGCTGCAACCCAAGAAGACCTGGGCCAACCCGGAAAACTACGAAGCACGCGCCCGCGACCTGGCAGAGCAGTTCCAAAAGAACTTCGCTGACAAGTACGCGGATGTGTCCGACGAGATCCGCGCAGCCGGCCCCAAGGCGTAACGGACGCCGCAGGCTTTACGCTGCAGGCAATACATGGAAGGCGCCTTATGGGCGCCTTCTTTGTTAGTAAAGGCGGTGACTCACCACTCACGCAAAACGCGTCGCGAGGCAGGCCGAAAGTGCGGCCCTGCCCCCAACAAGTCGTAATACCATGCGACAATTGGACATGACATGTCCAAAGGCTAGACTTGCCGCCTCAGATAAAGGACTTCCCATGAGCAAACCCAGAATTGTTGTTGTCGGCGGTGGTGCCGGTGGCCTGCCGCTGGTAACCAAACTCGGTGCCAAGCTCGGCAAATACGGCAATGCCGATATCACTCTGGTGGATTCATCCAACATCCACGTCTGGAAACCCCGCTTTCATGAAGTCGCCACCGGCGCCATTGATGCAGATCTGGATGCGGTGGATTACCGCGCCCATGCCCAGCTCAACCACTATCGATTCGAACCCGGCACCCTGACCCAGGTCGACACCACCGGGCAGACGCTGACCCTGGCCCCTCTACACGATGCCCATGGCAGCGAAGTGCTCCCGGAGCGCAAACTGGCTTACGATTATCTGGTGCTGGCCACCGGCAGCCAGAGCAACGATTTCGGTACCCCCGGCGTCCGTGACAATTGCCTGTTCATGGACAGCCGCGCCCAGGCGGAACGCTTTCGTGAGCGCTTCCTCAATGCCTGCCTGCACGCCAACCATGAAAGTAAACCGGTCTCCGTGGCCATCGTCGGCGGTGGCGCCACCGGGGTGGAGCTGGCCGCTGAGTTGCACCATGCGGTGAGCATGCTCAACTTTTATGGCCACGAACATCTGGACCGCAAACACCTGCAGGTGGATATCATTGAAGCGGCACCGCGTATCCTGCCGGTACTCAGCGAGCGGGTCTCCGCCACTGCCACCAAACGGCTGGAGGGTCTGGGCGTAACGGTACGCACCGGCGTGATGGTGGCCGAAGCCACCCCCGAGGCACTGGTGCCCAAAGATGGCGACCCGATCAAGGCCGACCTGCTGGTGTGGGCCGCCGGGGTAAAATGTCCGGAATGGCTGAGCCAGATCGACGGCCTGACCACCAACCGCATCAACCAGGTGGAAGTGGAGCCGTCGCTTCAAGCCAAGGGTCAAAAGAACATCTTCATCATCGGTGATGCGGCCTTCCTGATCCCGGAAGGGGCAGAACGCCCCATCCCGCCGCGGGCCCAGTCCGCCCAGCAGATGGCCCAGCACACCGCCCGCAGCCTGCAACGGCTACTGATGAACCGCGATCCGAAACCCTTCGAATACAAGGACCACGGTTCACTGGTGTCGCTGTCCAACTACAGCTCGGTGGGCATGCTGATGGGTAACCTGAAAGGCGGCAACTTCTTTGTGGAAGGCTGGCTTGCCCGGATGATGTATATCAGTCTGTATCGCATGCACCAGGCCGCGCTATACGGCTGGCCGCGCACCATCATGTTGCTCATCGCCGGGCGCTTCAACAAACTGGTGCGCCCGCGACTGAAGCTGCACTAAGGCGAGCAAACCCTCACCACATCCAGCTTGCCCAGGGCGCCATTCGGCGCCCTGTTCGCTGTTTTGATGGTATCTTCACAACCCTCCTGCCAGTGTGATCCCGACGACACCACACAGGGGGAACCATGCTCAACGCATTACCAAGCTCGCTACACCTCAGCCAATGGGCCACCACGCTGGCACTGGCAATCACACTTGCCGGCTGCGACAACACCACCGAAGTCAGCCGTGAAGTCAGCGCCTCTGCGTACACCCTCTCCGAAGCAGAAACCAAGAAAGGCAACGTGGGCCTGGCCGCCTGGGGCGACCAGCTGGAACCTGGCATGAAGGCCATTGCCGTATCCCGCGACCTGATCAAGGCAGGGCTTACCCACCAGACCGAAGTCCGCATTGAAGGCCTGCCCGGCACCTATCAGGTGCTCGACAAGATGAACAAACGCTGGACCGATCACATCGACATCCTGATGGAAGACCGGCAGACAGCACGGGAATGGGGCAGGCAGCCAGTCACCATTCGCTGGGATGTGCCGGCGGAATAAGCCATCAGTATTCGCCACTCCCGGCGGCAGTCGCTACACTGCCAGCAGGACACTAACGCCGGGATGACAATGAAAGAGATCGCGCTCTACTGGTTCGGCATTTTCAAAAACACGGTGCGCCTGTGGCTGGAAGGTAACGCCGTTAGCTATGCCGGCTCGCTGGCTTTCTTCACCCTGTTCTCTCTCGCCCCGGTGATTATTCTGGCGGTCAAAGTCATTTCCCTGGTGATGACCAGCGACGCCGCCATGGCGGAAATTCTCGGCCAGCTGGAAGCCACCATCGGCCCGGAAGCGGCCAACGAGGTGCGTAACGCCATCGCCAATACCCAGGCACCGCGTCAGGGCCTGCTCGCCGGCATGCTCAGCCTGCTGGTCATGATCATTGGCGCCACCACCGTATTTGCCCAGATGCAGCGCTCCATGAACGCCATCTGGGAAGTGATGCCGCGCCCCTCACGTAACACCATCGCGGCCCTGATCAAAAGCCGGTTACTCTCGCTGACCGTGGTCATTTCGCTGGGGTTTGTGCTGCTGGTATCACTGCTACTGAACGTGGTGGTTCAGGCCGTTATCGTCTATGCGGAAAGCTGGCTGCCCATTCACGGTGCCGTGGTGGTGGCTGTTGAGATGGGCGTCTCCCTGCTGGTGATCGGCCTGCTGTTTGGCACCATGTTCCGGGTGCTGCCTGATGTGGTGCTGAACTGGAAAGCCGTTATGCCCGCAGCACTGGTCACCGCGATCCTGTTTTCTGTCGGCCGCGCTCTGATCGGCCTGTACCTGGCCCATACAGCCACGGCATCCACCTACGGCGCCGCCGGCTCCCTGGTGGTCTTGCTGATGTGGGTGTACTACTCGTCCATGATCCTGCTGTTCGGCGCCGCCTTTACCCGCGCTCACTGCGAAGCACGGGGCCTGAAAATTCTGGCCCGCAGCACCGCTATTCGCGTCAAGCACCAACAGATCGATCTGCCCGCGCAGTAAGCCATTCTTGGTTATCCATTAGCCAATGTAGACCTCGCCTTCCGGATAACGCACCACCGGTTGGCGCGGACGGGTCAGCAGGAATGACAGCGTCAACGGGCCGATCCGGCCCACGAACATGACCAGCATGATCACCCACTGCCCCGCTGACGACAGCTCACCGGTAATGCCCCGCGATAACCCCACGGTGCCAAACGCGGAGACCACCTCAAAGGTGAGATCTTCAAAGCCCAGCCGGGCATCGGTGACCGACAACGCCATCAGCGCCACAAACACCACCCCGCAGGCAATAAAGGTAATCGCCAGGGATTTGTACACCAGGGTTGAGGAAATCTGCCGGCCAAAGATCACCGGCAACGGCCGACCACGCAGAAAGGCACGAGTGGCCAGCAGCAACACCATAAAGGTGGTTACCTTGATGCCGCTACCGGTGGAATTGGTACCCGCACCGATAAACATCAGCAGCAGATAAAACAGGCTGGTCGACAATGACAAGGCGCTCATATCCACCACATTGAACCCGGCCGTACGCGGCGTCACCGCATGAAACCAGGACGCCGCCAATTTATCGCTGACGCTCATGTCGCCCAAGGTGCCGGGGTTATTCCACTCCGCCAGCATGAAGAACAATAGCGTTGCCGCCAACAACACCCCGGTGCCCACCAGCATCAACTTGCTGTGCAGCGACAACCCGCGCCAGCGCCAACCTTTTTCGAAATCCGCCAGCACCGTAAAGCCCAGCCCGCCCACGATGATCATGGTGGTAATGATGAGCACAATGCCCCAGTGCCCACCCCAGCCGGACAGGCTGTCGGTACTGAGCGCAAAGCCCGCGTTATTGAATGCCGACACCGCATAGAACAGGCTGTGGAACGTGCCCTGCCCCCAACCCAGCGCGGGCACCCAGACACACATCAACAGCGCCATGCCCACCGCCTGCACCACCACAACCACCACCAGGATCCGGCGAATCAGCCATGCGATATCACTGACCCGGCTGTAGTTCATGCAATCACGGATCAGCTGCTGCTCACCGATACCCAGCCGATGGCCAATGGCCAGCAAGGTGGCCGCCGCAAAGGTCATGATGCCAATGCCGCCGGCCTCGATCAGTAGCAGCAGCACCCACTGGCCGAACAAGGTGAACTGGCTGCCCACATCCACCACCGACAGGCCCGTCACCGTCACCGCAGAGGTCGCCGTGAACATGGCCTGTAACCAACTGATTGGCGAGTGGGTGGCGATGGGCAACTTGAGCAACAACGCGCCCAATACGATTAAAAAGAAAAAACTGCCAGCCAGCGCCACTGGCGGAGACACCAGCGGCTTGTGAATATGCGGCCGGGGAACGCCAACGCGGCGTGCAAACCAGGGCCTCATTGTGCTTTGGAAAACCGCAACAAGTCGTGCAGCGTGCCCATCAGCACCATCTGGTCTTTCTCTTGCAGCTCCAGACCGTCGAAGGGCGCTTGCCACACCTGGGTACCGCGCTTGACCAGCGCCAGGCGCAGCTCTTCATCCTTCAACGGCAACTCGGATGCGGTCATCCCGGCAAACCGTTTATCCACCTTCACCTCTACCACCAGCCAATCATTGCCCAGGGAAATATAGTCGAGCATTTCCGGGTGCACGATGGTCTGGGCAACGCGGATGCCCATTTCGTGCTCCGGGTGAATAATCCGGTTGGCCCCCAATCGCGACAGAATCCGGTGATGCGGTTCACTGATCGCCTTGACCCACACCTGTTCCACCTCCGCACTTTTCAGCGCCAGGGTGGTCAGAATACTGGCTTCCAGATTTTCACCAATGGCCACTACCACCGCATCAAAGGCAGGCAAATCCAGCTCGGCCACCACCTTGTCACTGGTGCCATCGGCAATCAGGGTTTGCGACAGTTTGTCAGCGTAATACTCCACCCGCTCACCATCGATATCCACGCCCATGACATCGTGCCCCAGGCGCGTCAATTCCTGCGCAATGGTGGAACCAAAACTGCCCAAACCGATCACAGCATACTGGTGCTTCACAGGCCCTCCTTGCTTGAAGCAATGGCGATAGCAAAAGTCTGCGCCTTTTATTTGCCGCTGTCATCGCGGCACTCCGGGCAAACGTAAAGACAGTTTTTTTCCTGTTTTTTTGTCGTTATGTGCCGCACCCCGACAACAACAGCGTTATGCTCTGTGTCGCCTTATTCCGTTTGATGGTGGAGACCCCATGCCCTCGATTCGCGCCGCCCTGTTTGCCAGTGCCACCCTGCTCGCCAGCCATGCCAGTTATGCGCTGGACAACGCCGAGTTTGAACAATGCATGGCCCAGTTACGGGCCCAGGCCGATGAGGCCGGCATCCCGGCCCAGGTGATCAGCCACAGCCTGAATACCGTCAAACTGAACGAGCGGGTGATCGAACTGGATCGCACCCAGCCGGAATTCACCAGCAGCTTTTCTGATTACTACACCCGCCGGGTCAGCGAAACGCGCATCGAAACCGGCCGCAAAAAGTACCGCGAACAACAACCCCTGCTGCAGGCGCTCACCCGCGAATACGGCATCCCCGGCCATTACCTGGTTGCTTTCTGGGGACTGGAAACCAATTACGGCGGCTTCCTGGGCAGCATCCCGGTACTGGATGCCCTTAGCACCCTGGCGTGCGAAGGCCGTCGGGGCGATTACTTTTCCGGCGAATTGATGAACGCTTTGCGCATCATTCAGTCCGGCGATGTAGAAGCCAGCCAGATGGAAGGTTCCTGGGCCGGCGCCATGGGCCAGACCCAGTTCATGCCCGCCATCTTTCTCAAATACGCGATCGATCACGATGGTGACGGCCGCCGCAATCTGTGGAAAAGCGAAGACGACGCTCTCGCCTCCGCAGCCAATTTCCTGCAAGGACTGGGCTGGCAGCGCGAACAGCGCTGGGGAAGGGAAGTAACGCTGCCTGACAATTTCGATTTCCAGCTAACCGGTTTCGCCCATCAGCGCAGCCTCAGCGACTGGGCCAAGCTGGGTGTGCGCATGCCCAATGGTCAGCCCCTGCCCCAGGCAGACATGGAAGCGGCACTGGTGGTCCCGTCCGGCCATAACGGCCCGGCCTTTCTCGCCTACCAGAATTTCCGCGTGATCATGGGCTGGAACCGATCCGAGTCCTACGCCATTGCGGTGGGCAGACTGGCCGACCGCATCGCCGGCGGCGGAGCGCTTCACCAGGCACCCGTTCCTGCACCCAGACTGAATCGCGAACAGGTCACCCGGCTTCAGCAAACGCTGAATGAACAGGGCCATGATGCGGGCGCGGAAGACGGCCTGCTCGGTCCCGGCACCCGTCAGGCCCTGGCCCGCTACCAACAGGCCAACGGCATGGTGGCGGACGGTTTCCCGGATCAGGAAGTGCTCACCCACATCGGTGTTCTGCCTTAACCGGTCAGCTCTGCCACATAAACGGCACAGCGAAGACGTCGCCAGCAGCGAAGCAACAGCCGTCGCGAGAAGCGAGTTTCGGAAGGCAAAACCTGAAAGAGCGGAGATGTCAGGTTTTCGTAACGCGAAACTCGGACCTCGAAACGGTTTTATCGGGCCAGTGCCCCGGCCAGGGCACTGACCCCATCCTCGATGGTGTCGTCCGGCAGGACCCCAAATCCCAACAGCACGCCCGGCATCGCCGGTTCTGCCATATATAAACTCTCCAGCGACATGGCGGTAACGTCCTCTTTGATCAAGGCATCAGCCAAGTCCCTCACTGGCGGCGTGCGCACCGCAATATGCAACCCGGCCATCTGCGGCAGAACCGTCAGCGCCGATTGCCCCCGCAATGCAGCAAGCAGTTTTTCACGGCGTGATGCGTAGCGGCGCTGCATCCGCTTCAAATGACGGGCGAAGTCGCCCTGCTCGATCAGATACCCCAGCGCCCGCTGGGTCAGGTCGTTACTGCCCGAATCGGTCAGCGATTTGGCCTGCAACAACGCGGCCTGCAAACCGCCCGGCATCACGATGTACCCGGTACGAAAACTGGCATGGAGGACTTTCGAGAAACTGCCCAGATACGCCACCTGCTGATGATGATCCAACCGCTTGAGTGCCTCCAGTGGTCGCCCTTCAAAACGAAACTCGCCGTCGTAGTCATCTTCCACGATCAGCATCTGCGTAGCACGGGCACGCTCCAGTAAAGCCAAACGCCGGGAAAGGCTCATGGGCATGCCCAGCGGAAACTGGTGCGACGGGGTCACATAGACCAGGCGCGCCTGATCTGGAATGCGATCAACACACAATCCCTCATCATCCACCGGCACAGGCATCACTTTTGCCCCAACCGCCTCAAACACTGCCCGGGCCGGCGGGTAGCCCGGCTCTTCCATTGCCACGCAATCACCGGGAGCCAGGCGTACCCGCGCCAACAGATCCAGCCCCTGCTGCGCCCCTTGCGTAATCAGCAATTGATCCGCACTGCATGGCAGCCCACGGCTGTAGCCCAGATAATCCACCAGCCCCAGGCGCAGCCGCAGGTCCCCCTGCACCTCGCCATAAAGCAACGTCTCTACCTGCTGGTCCCGTACCGCCCGGTGCAGACAGCGCCGCCACGCCTGCCACGGCAGCTGTTCCCGCTCGGTCACCCCGCCGGCAAAATTGAAACGCCGGGCGGGCCCGTTTCCCCACACCGGCTGCGTCACCCAGTGAGGCCCGGGGCTCACGCCTGCCGGCAATAACGTCACCGGTTCACTGGCAGGCAAACGGGCAACAAAGGTACCACTACCCGGCCGGGCACAAAGAAAACCTTCCGCAATCAGCCGCTCATACGTCATCACCACCAACTGCCGCGACAACCCCATCTCACGGCACAACACCCGGCTTGGTGGCATCCGCTCCCCCTCCTGCAAGCGGCCATCCTGCATGGCCTGGCGTAGCTCACGGTAAAGCTGGGCCTGCAACGAGCCTTCGCCATTCAGCACCAGATGCAACTGCAAATTGGTCTCCTTAATAATAGAAAACTGGTCCTTTTTACCAAACCGGACAGCGGTAGATTAGCACTCGGATGAAGACGACTCATCGACTTTGCGGTACCGCCCCGCTGGTTAGGCACAGGGCGAAACTGCACCCGGCAAAAGGCAACCTCAATGAACCGCAAAAAGCGAATAGTGAACATTACGATACTGATGGTCATGGCGTTGTATTCACTGCCCGCCATGGCCGCAGACAAGCGCATTGGCATCCTGGTTTACGACAAGGTGCTCACCAGTGATGTCACGGCACCCGCGGAAGTGTTTGGGGTCGCGACAAGAGAGTCGTGGTTTTCAGACTATGAAGTGCTGTTGATCGGCGTGGAGAAAGACGCCGCCGTTGTCACCACCGAAGAAGGCATACGCTTGACGGTCGACACCACCATTTACGACAGCCCCAAACTGGATGCACTGATCGTCACCAGTTCCTATGTCATGGATTCGCTGTTTGACAATGCGGATCTGACAACATTCCTTACCGAACAGGCAACAACGGCTTCATGGCTGGCAAGCAATTGCTCCGGGGCGTTTTTGTACGCCCACGCCGGCTTGCTGGATGGCTACACCGCTACCACCTGGGCAGGGGGCGAACCCCAGTTACAGCGAGAATTCCCCAACATCAATGTGATCGAAGATCGCAATGTTGTCGTTGATCGCAACCGGATATCCAGCAATGGAGGCATCCCATCCTACCAGGGCGCACTGGTCTTGCTGGCGCAGATGAGCAGCAAGAGAAAGGCCAGGGAAGTGTTTGAAACCATCCAGTTAAACCGCCTGATCCCCTGGACCGAGATCACCCGGTATTTACCTGAAAAGTGACAAAAGGACGGCAGCATCATGAAAGCCCGATTCAATTACTACACCGCCTCACCGGACACCATGAACGCCATGTTCAACACCCAGACGGTCATCGACGCCACCGGTCTGGACAAGCGACTGATCGCCCTGGTGGAACTGCGGGCTTCGCAGATCAACGGCTGTGCCTTCTGCATGCACATGCACGCCGGCCAGGCCCGCAAACTGGGGGAAGACAACGCGCGCATTGATACTGTCGCCGGCTGGCGGGATACCGACTGGTTCAGTGAGCGGGAGCGGGCAGCGCTGGGCTGGACCGAATACCTGACCCGTCTCAGCCAGGGCGGCGATGGCGACGCCGCCTACGAAGCTCTGGCGGAACACTTCAGCGAGAAAGAACGCAGTGACCTGACCTACGTGATCGGCGTTATCAACATGTGGAACCGTTTCAGCGTCGGCTTCCAAACGCACCCGGAGTAACAACAGTAACAACGGTTTTATCTGCCACAGCCCCATGGCATGCTTCGAATCATATTCGATTCGGAGCCTGCCATGCGCCCTGCCATTACCGCCATTCTGTCCAGCCTTGTCCTCAGCGCCTGCGCGGACACCACCGCCACCTTGGAGCCACAAACCAACGACAGCATCACCGCTACCGAAATCACCAATGGCCTGCATCATCCCTGGTCACTGGCGTTTGTCTCAAACAACGAATGGCTGATTACGGAACGGCGTGGCACCCTGCGGCGGGTTGTGGATGGTGAGCTGCAAGACGCCGCTGTGGGCGGCGTACCGGACGTCATGGCCTCTGGCCAGGGCGGCCTGTTTGATGTGCTCCCCCATCCAGACTTCGCTAATAACCAGCGTTTATACCTGAGTTATGCCAAGCCTTGCAGTGACAAAGAGGCCACCACGGCTGTGGGATACGGCACCTATGAAGCCGGCACCCTGAGCAACTTCCAGACCATTTATACGGCGGAGAAATCCTGCACCAATACCGGCAAGCATTTTGGCGGCCGTATCCTGTTCGATAATGACGGCTACCTGTTTCTGACCATTGGTGATCGCGGCCAACGTGAGCGCGCCCAGAATACGCAAGATCCCGCCGGCAGCGTTCTGCGTCTGCACGACGATGGCCGCATCCCGGAAGACAATCCGCTGGTGGGCCAGGCCGACCAGGCCACCGAGATCTGGAGCTGGGGCCACCGCAATCCCCAGGGCCTGGCCCTGCACCCGCAGACCGGCAAACCCTGGTTGAACGAACACGGCCCCCGCGGGGGCGACGAGATCAATGCGGTAAAACCCGGCGTCAATTATGGCTGGCCGGTGATTACCTATGGCCGGGAGTATTACGGCCCCAGCATTGGCGACACCGAGAAAAAAGGCTATGCCCAGCCCCTGCTGCACTGGACTCCGTCCATCGCGCCCGCCGGCATGGCCTTCATTACCAGCGACCGTTACCCCGGCTGGCAAGGCCACACTGCAAACGGTGCACTCAAATTGCAGCATCTGAACATGGTGGCGTTTGACGGGCCGCAACCCGTCAGCGAAACCCGGCTACTGGGGAACCGCGAACAGCGCATCCGCGATGTACGCCAGGGACCGGACGGTTATCTATACCTGCTCACCGACAGCAACAACGGTCAGCTACTGAAGCTAAACCCGGCAAAATAACGGTCCCTCGCTGGTCAGGCTACACTTTGGCTGCCCGAAGCTGGCTTGGGGCTGCCAGCGTCCGGCTGTTCTGCACCCCGCTAAAACGCCAGCGACGTCACCGCCTGAAAGCTGTGCTCGCTGGTGATGCGATCATCATCCGTGTAGGCATATTCAAACGCGAAGCGCAGCGGCGAACGGTGGAACAACAGCAACTCCAGATCCATGCCGACAATAGCCTGATTCAGCTCCAGCTGGGCAGCACCGAAATCGATATCATAGCGGCGATAGCGCAGGTGCAGCGCCTCACGGCGCAGAGACAACGGCACCTTGAAGGAATACCACGGCAGGTTAATCACCTTTGACACGCTGGCCTCACCCGAAATCACCTGCTCGGCATAGTAGCTATTATCCAGGGCAGGAATCACGATCCGCGACGGATCGTTGGCGATAAAATCCTGCGTTTCTTCCAACGCCACCCCTCGACGCATTCCCTGATTCACCACAGCATCACTGCGCGAAAACTGGCCACGGGCCCCCAGGTACAGTTCGGCGGGCAGATCGGTCATCAGGCTCAGGGTGCCACCATAGCTGGTGTCATCACGGTCACTCACCTGATAACCCGTAACCCCGGCATGCTTGTTGGGCAGAAAACTGTTACCAAAACGCGTGGTGCGGCTCAGGCTCCACTGCCCGGCCAGGGGCTCACGCTCATCCAGTTGATAGTCCTGATACCAGGTGCCGGCCAATTCACTGTACCAATAACCGGACTGCAGCAAAGGCAAACGTAACTCGGCACTCAAGCCATGGTTACGTGTCTCCTGCGGGGGCGACTCCCGATCCAGCCGATCGTCCAGCACCCAATATTGTTTCACCCCACCGATGAGGAAAAACTGATTGTTGCTATACCCCAGCCCCGCCAGTTCGCTCAGGTCTTGATCGCGGTAACTGAACAGGGACACTTCGTTTTGCTCCAGCGGATCGCTGAATCGCACTTGCACGTTGTACAGCGTGTGCAAATCCGTTTCGTCTTCCGCCGAGTCATCCTCTTCCTCGGAAAGCAACGACAGTGACAGATCCGTACCGCTATAGCGCATGGCGCTCCAGGCATGATAAGGGCGATCCAGCGACAACGGCTGTGGCTCACTGTCCGTGGCCAGATTATCGGCCTGCCCGACGGGCACATCCCACCGCAGCTCGCGCACATGGGGCTCGCCGGAACGGGGCTGTAACGGCTTCAGATAATAGCCGTAATGATCGGCCTGAATGGCTGTCGCCAGCACCCGTTCATCATCCAGCAACCGCGCGGCCACGATGTCATCTTCCGCCAGCACCCGGCTAACACCACCCCCGTTTTGCGTGCGGTAAAGGGAAGAGCCGTGCTCGCTGTTGGCCACGAACAACACACGCCCCTGGCTATCCACATCGGCCACCACGCCGTAGTACCCTGCATAACGGTACAGCGCCGTACGATTGCGATAGAGGATGCGTTCCGACCCTTCCTGCACGAAGTAATAGAGGTCGTCGCCATGAACATTCACGGAGGAATTCACCTGACCGTAAAAGTCATCACCGACATACAGTTGCGGCTGGTCATAGGAACTGGCCACATCAAAATACACCGGCTCCCGGGATGGCATGAACCCCTGAATGATCCGGCCGCGGGTATCCTCTTTCAGGTGAGCACTTTCACTGTATAGCCCCTGATAGATTCGCCACGGCGTGCTGTAGGCACTCGCCATGGACCAGGTCTTGTCGTCGTGGCGAAACAGTTCGCCGCCGCGAAAAGTCGAACGCTGCTTGCCCAGTTCGCCAGTCTCTCGATCCAGCACCACATGGTACGGCGCCCGCACATCCTGTGGGCTCGCCAGAAAAAAGATCTCATTGTCATCACTGTTCAGTGCGGTGAAAAATTTCGAGGTCACCAGCGGCTCACCCGCAGACATGACCGCCCTGTCTGCCTGCTGCACTTCGTGCTTTGCCCAGTCGGCAAAGGTGGTGTCGAAATTGTTGCCGATGGCCGCTTGCAGCGGTGCATTGGTGACGAAGGGAAAATACCAGTACCGCGAACGCGCCTTGAAGTACCGGTTGGTCGCATCCAGCCCGTACCGATCGGCGAGGAAATACTGGTAATGGCTGCCCAGCACATAGCTGCTTTCACCATAGGGAAAATACAGCGTCTGGTTATAGGCCCGCTCCGGGGTCAGGTAGCCTGCTTTTGCCTGGGCATGAACCAGCGCATCGAAGCGGCCACTGTAGAGGCGCCCGCCATTACCATGGCGGGACTCATTAAGCACCGCATTGCCCTCCAGCATGAACGATGACTCGAACACATTGGGAACAATCGCCGGAAAAAAGGGCGTCATCAGGGCGCCGTTACCCAGCACCGAATGCAGCGCACTGGACACCCGGTTGTCTTTGGCGTTCAGCTGGTAGTTATGGGCTGTCTCGTGGAACAGCAAGGTGTCGAGCCAGGAGGTAGTAGAAAAGTAATCCACCGCAGACGCGCCACCCACGTAATTGATCTGGCGATTGAGGGGATACTGGGTAGAGAAACCGTTGGCAATCTGGTTGTTATCGGAAATAAGTCCAACAAACAGCGGTGAATCCATCTGATAGCCAAAGCTGGCTTCATACTGCGGTTGCAGTTGTTGCTCCACGCCAGCGGCGTGCTCAGCAAACCCCTGGTTTTTCTCGGTGAAAATCAGCTCGGTATTACGCACCGTCGCCTTGTAGTAAGGCTGATCATGGGGCACCACCGTGGGGTTACGCTGTACCAGTGGTTCCGCCACAGTCTCTGCTGACAGGACCGCCCCGACAACCACCCCAACCAACCTCCACTCGCCCCGTTTGTTCATCGACGCTCTTCCCTGTTGTTATCGCCAGCCTGGTTGTTATTCGCCTTGCCATTGTGCCCGGCCTGTCGTCCTCTTCACCAGTACCCCAGTCACGCCCCGCCCTGCTGGGCAGCCCGATTACAGTCCGTCACAGAAGCCCCAGTTTCTTTCACGCTTGGGCACCAAGGTACCCACAGATTTGCACTGCCATCCCGCCTACGCTGATACACCTATAAAAAAATGTCTCGCTCCGTGACGAGCCGCCACCATAACAACACAGGGACCGCACCATGCCCGCTTCGTCTTCAGCGCGCCTGAATGGCCGCACTCTGATCGTCATTCTCCTTGGCCTGGTACTGCAACTGACCGCCTGCGGCGGAGGTAGCGGCAGCGCCCCCACCGTTGCCAATACACCCAACAGCCCCAACGCCAACACGGGCGGCGACAGCGGTGACGATACCGATAACGATACTGGCGAGGAGGAAAGCACACCGGTGAACCTGGCCTGGAGCGAGCCCTACCAGCGCGACGAGGAATACCCCAACACGGTCGACTTGCCCCAGCAATTAATCACCATGCGCGACGGCATTCGCCTGGCAGCGACCATCACCCTGCCAGCGGACGAGAACGGCAATGCCATTGACGGCCCGTTCCCGGTGATCGCCACCTTTACCGGTTATAACCAGGCGCTTGGCGCCATCGGTGCTGCCGACCCGGCGCTGGTGAAAAGGGGTTACGCTTACATCATTGTGGATCTGCGCGGCACCGGGGCAGCGGAAGGCAGCTGGCAGGCGTTCAGCCAGATTGATCAGGATGATATCGGCGAGCTGCTGGAGTACATCAAGGTGCAGCCCTGGAGCAATGGCAGCATCGGCATGAACGGCGCGTCGTACATGGGCATCACCGGTCTGCTGGCCGGTGCACAGGAAGACCCGGCGGTGAAAGCCATTTTTGCCATCGTGCCCATGGGTGATGCCTACCGGGATATCGTCTTCACTGGCGGGCAGATCAACGCCGGGTTTATTCCCCTGTGGGTCACCCTGGTCACCGGGCTGGGCATCATCCCCACCCCGGCCGGGCTGGATAATGGCGAACCGGGTTATTACCTGACCACCCTGCTGCAGCATCTGCAGGGCGCCCTCACCGAATTTCAGGTGCCCGTGGTGGCCGGGGCGTTGATTGGTGATGAAAACAAATACGACACCGAATTCTGGCGCATCCGCTCACCACTGGAGCAGATCGACAAGATCACTGCACCGACCTTTGTGGTGGGCGGGCTCAAGGATATTTTCCAGCGTGGCGAGCCACTGATTTATGAAGGCCTGAAAGACCATACCACCGCCAAGCTGCTGATCGGCCCCTGGGAACATCTGGATGGCTCCTCCGGGGCCGGCCTGCCCGCGGATGGGGTGCCCGCCCTGGGCCCCATCCGCCTGGCCTGGTTTGACCAGTACCTGAAAGGCATGGACACCGGCGCCGGGGATTTCCCGCCGGTGACCCAGTACTACACTGGCGAAGAACGTTTCGTCACCGCCGCCGACTGGCCACACCCGTACGCGCAAGCGGAAACCTTTTACCTTCATGGCCAACCCGGCGCGCCCTTGTTCGGCAGTATTTCGCACAGCGCACCGACCAGCAGCAAACAAACCAGTCTGCTGCAGACGCCAGTCAACGGTCTGTGCTCCGCCAGCGCCAGCCAGTGGACTGCCGGCGTGCTCGGTCTGATCTTGCCCCCCTGCTCGGCACAGGACAACGTGGTTAACCTGCTGGAAGCGGTGTACACCAGCGAACCGCTGGAAGAAGACATGGCCATCAACGGGCCGATCACCGGGCAGATCTGGGCGTCCACCACCGCCCTGGATACCAATGTCACCGTGCGCGTCAGCGTGGTCGGCGACAACGGCATTGCCCGGCCATTGACCCACGGCATTCAGATGGCGTCCATGAGTGCCTTTGATGCCAGCAAATCGCGCTTCATGAACGGCAAACTGATCCAGCCCTGGCACCCATTCACTGCGGAATCCAAGCGCAGCATCAGCCCGCTGACCGCCTTCCGAGCCGACGTGGAAGTGTTCCCCACCAGCGCCCTGATCAAGGCTGGGGAAAAGTTGCGCATCAGCGTGGGCACCAGCGATCTGCCCCATGGCCTGAGCCCGATCCCGGATCTGCTCACCAGCCTGCTGGGCGCCATGACCATCTACAGCGCCCCGGCCATGCCATCGCGGGTGAACATTCCGCTGGTGCCAACCAGCGCCCTGTGACGCCATACCGCCTCTCCACCCTGCTCGGGCAAGAGGGGCGGCTATTCATGCTGCAGAATATTCAACAGACGATCGAACGGATCACGCACATAGAAGCGTCGCACGCCCCAGGGCTCACTCACCGGCCCGTATTCCAGCGGCACCCCCGCTTGCTGCATTCTTCTCAGGGCCTCATCCAGATCATCCACCTCGATGGACAGGTCCGGCACCGCTGCGCCTGAACCGCCCTCGGACCCGAAACCAAGCTGTACGCGCATGGTTTCCGCCGAGCCATAGGCCTGGAACCAACCATGATCCATAAGCCGCTCGAGGCCGAGAATATCGCCATAAAAGGCGTCCGCCTTATGCCGTTCCGTCGTGGTCACATTGGCCACGATTCGATTCACTTTCATGCTGTCTCCCTGTGTTTTTATTCCCGCACCCGTCCCGAAGCCGCCTCCTTCCATGCTAGAATGAACTCTGTTCAAATTCGGCAGCCTTAGCCCACCTTTACACCCAGCCACGCTTTCATTTCCGGGAACCCTGTATGCCCTCCGACTCCAGTCGCCTGCTTCGTTTGTCTCTTGCTCTCGCCCTGGGGGGGTTTGGCATTGGCAGTGGCGAGTTCGTCATTATGGGGTTAATGCAGCGCGTGGCCACCGATCTGCAAGTACCGGTTCCCGATGTGGGCTATGCCATCAGCAGTTATGCGCTGGGGGTCGTGGTCGGTGCGCCGCTGATTTCCGCTCTGGCGGCCCGGGTGCCCCGGCGAGGATTGTTGATCGCCTTGATGCTGGTGTTTGCCGTGGGCAACATGGCCAGCGCCCTGGCCACAGATTTCTGGACCTTCGTAGGCCTGCGCTTTCTCGCCGGGCTGCCCCATGGCGCCTACTTTGGTGTCGCGGCGCTGGTGGCGGCCTCCGCCGTGCCGTATCACATGCGCGCCCGCGCCGTGGCCCGGGTAATGAGCGGGCTGACCATTGCCATCGTGGTCGGCGCGCCCCTGGCCACCTGGGCCGGCAATTTATTTGGCTGGGAAGTGGCTTTTATCGGCGTTGGCGTGATTGCCCTGTGCACCGCCCTGTTGATTCGCCTGTGGGTGCCCGCCCAGGCGCCGGACCCGAACGCCAGCCCGCGTCGCGAATTATCCGCGCTGGTCAAACAGCGGGTGCTGTTCACCCTGGGGGTCGCCAGCATCGGTTTCGGCGGCATGTTTTCGGTATTCAGCTATGTGATGCCCACCCTCACCGAGCAAGCCGGCATGGCGGAAAGCTGGGGCCCCATGGTGCTGATGATCTTCGGCATCGGCACCATTATCGGTAACTTTGCCGGTGCCCGCGCCGCGGACGGCAACTTGCTGCGTGCCATACCGCGCATTCTGGTCTGGTGTGCGCTGATTCAGGCCGGCTTTTACTTTGCCGCCGACTGGCCCTTGCCCGCCATCCTCTTCGTGGGCCTGGTAGGCACCAGCATGGCGCTGGGCCCGGCATTGCAGACCCGACTGATGGATGTGGCCGAGGACGCCCAGACCATGGCCGCCTCCATGAATCACGCGGCCTTCAACCTGGCCAACGCGCTGGGCGCCTGGCTGGCCGGCGTCACCATCAAGATGGGCGCACAATGGTCCGCCACCGGCCTGGTAGGGGCGGCCCTGGCCATCGGCGGATTGCTGATTTTCCTGGCCGGTCGCGGCCTGGAAAAACGTCACGCAGAAACCGCCGGCCTGGCCCCGCTTAATAACGGAACAGATAGCCCACGTTAACGGTGGTCAGATCATTGTCGTCGTCATCCAGCTGCAGCCATTCCACCGTCAGGGCATTGCGTTCGTTCAATTTGATCGACGCCCCCATGCCGTAGGAGGGATCGCTGGCCACATCGTCTTCGGTATCGCCGCCGGCCACGGTGACCTCACGCTTCACCGAGGAGTGCCCAAGCAGCACATAGGGAGACAGCGGCAAACGGTAGCTCAGCCCCATTTTCAGATAGCCCCCCACCAGCCATTGCGGGTCCACGCTGACCCGGGCCGTATCCAGCCCGCCCTCATCATCGCTGACGCCATAACCCAGCCGGGCCTCCAGCGCGAGCAGGGTATTGTACTGCCAGCCCCACACCGCCTGAACGCTGCGCGGTTGTGCATCATCGCCGGCAGCGATTTGCTGGTCGAGCAGGTTGTACTGCACGCCCACATAGCCGGGCAATAACGGATCATCATTGGCAGACACCGACCCACTGATCACACATGCCAAGACCGCTATTCCCGCCGCCAGCGAATAAGAATGCTTCCCCTGTTGTTTCATCATCGCTCCCTCAATGCCGTCAATGGCCCGCCAGCAAATCATATTCCTTTCCGAGAATAACCGGCGACACTGTTTCCTCAACAAGAAAGTAACACCGGCAGGAAAAGAAACGAAAAAAGGGCCGCACAGGCGTGCGACCCAAAACCTCTTATGGCACACGGGCCACAACAGGCTATCGGCATTCACAACACAAACATCAACCGGCTACAGTCAATTTGTGCGCGAATCAGCGAGTCAGGTCTGACAGGAAATAACATTCATCGTGGCGGCTGCCACGCTGCGAGGGTATTCATAAGGCTCTCTCCCAAGTCCATTTGGTGCTGGCCCTGCTGCATGATTGTTGTGTCGGCTTGCGGGTGCTATTCCCCTGTTCAACAGCAGCGCCTTGTTGAACAGGCTGACAACGACATCAATTCATTTTTTCGCAACAGAACCGGTCTTTTGATCGTTATAATTATCTGTCTGTGCTTGCTCGTTTTACCGTTACCCATGCCAGTAACTGCGTACTAGAATGCACCGACCCTTGCGCCGCAAACTTTGCGCCAGCGCACATTCCGGGCCACAGAATGTGGTTTTTTGTTACCGCTGGATTTACCTAACACCGGCGGACAAGGGCTCGGGTTGCACAAACTTACCGGTTACCGGAAAACGTACCTCCACCAGCAGTCCACCGTGGGGATGATTGGCCAGCTGAATATCACCGTGGTGCATGTCCACAATCCGCTTCACGATGGCCAGCCCCAAACCACTGCCACTGAGAGTGCGCGCCTTTTCCCCCCGGGAAAACGGCTGCAGCAGCAACGGAATATCCTCTTCACGCACACCGCGACCGTGATCACGCACCGTCAACACGACCTTGTTTTCCGCAACTGCGGTGCGCACCTCCACCGGTGAGGCACCGTACTTCAGGGCATTGCCCACCAGGTTGGCCAGCATCCGTTTTACCGTCAGCCGCTTGAGCATAAGCCGGGGCAGGTCTTCCAGCTCGAACCGTAATTGCTCCGCCGGGTACTTGCCGGCCACCTCCTGAATCAGGTCATTGAGGTTTTCAAAGTCCGGCTGCTCATCCGCACCATCACGGATAAAGGAAATAAACTGATCGAGGATCGCATCCATATCCTCAATGTCTTCGATAATGCCTTTTGCCAGCTCCTCGTCCTGCATGAATTCCGCCGACAGGCGCAGACGTGTCAGCGGGGTTCGCAAATCATGGGACACCCCGGCCAGCAGCAACGCCCGATCCCGCTGGGCATGCTGCAAGTCACTGGTCATCCGGTTAAAGGCGGCATTCACTGCCTGAATTTCCTCCGGGCCGATGGTGGTATCCAGCACCGGCACCGCCTCTCCACGCCCCACTTTCAAGGCCACTTTGGCCAGCCGTCGCAACGGCAAGTTCAGCCCCCGGGCAATCAGCAAGCCACCGATGATAGCCAGCAAAGGCACTGTCACCCCCCAGCCCAACAACAGGTAGCGATCGTAATCCCGGAAGAACGCCATGGGCACCCGCACCCATTGCTCACCAAACGACGGCGCGTTCACCCACAGAACCGGTTGGCGGTTATCTTCCAGACGCACGGTCACAGGCTCTTCCAGCATGCCTTCCAGTTCTTCCTGAAAACGGCCCACCACCGGACGTGACAGCAGCATGGTGCCATCGTGAAGCTTTTCCGGAATCGCCACCGTAATGCCGGTGGCATTACCCAGCCGGTCGGCCAGATCCGCATCCGCTGCCGCCCGCGAATCATCAAACGCCAGCTCCGCTTGCAGCACCGTCAAGCGGGCGTATTCACGGATACCGGGCAGGTAGGCATTACGGGCAAAGAACCACAGGGTCAGCGCCTGGCTGATCCCAATCACCAGCCCCACCACAATGGCGGAGCGGACAAAGGCAGTGCGGGGATAGAGTGTCATCAAGGCAGCTTACACGCTGCATGCCTCACGCAACACGCGCGTGATGCGTGAAGCGTGGTGCATGCTGCGTCTCTTAATCAGGCACAAACACATACCCCACACCCCAGACCGTCTGGATGTAGCGGGGTTTGGAGGGGTCGTCTTCGAGCAGGCGGCGCAGGCGTGATACCTGCACATCGATGGAACGCTCCATGGCCGACCACTCGCGACCCCGGGCCAGGCTCATCAGCTTGTCACGGGTAAGCGGCTCGCGGGGGTTCTGCAGCAGTGCCTTGAGTACAGCAAATTCCCCGGTAGTCAGGCTTTGCGGATCACCATCACGGGTCAGGGTGCGGTTGGCCAGATCCAGAATCCAGGGGCCAAACGTCACCGACCCTTCTTCCTTACTGGGCGCCCCGGGCAGCTCGCGCACATGGCGGCGCAGCACCGCGCGGATACGGGCATCCAGTTCCTTGGGGTTGAACGGCTTGGGCAGGTAGTCATCGGCGCCGGCATCCAGGCCTTCAATGCGCTCGGCATCATCGCCCTTGGCGGTGAGCATGATGATCGGCATAACGTTCTCGGCCTCACGCAGGCGACGGCAGATCGACAGGCCATCTTCCCCCGGCAGCATCAGGTCCAGCACCATCAGGGAATACAGTTCGCGGGACAGGGCACGGTCCATCTGCTCGGCATCGCCCACCGCCTTTACGGTATAACCGGCTTCTTCCAGAAACCGTTGCAGCAGGCTACGCAGTCGCGCATCGTCATCCACGACCAGAATCTTGTCTTGTTGTTCGCTCACAGCACCTCCGAAGGTTTACTGGTCCCTGATTTACGCGTTGTGGTCCGAACGTGCAAGAAAATGGCACGAAGAGATTGTATAAAAACATTGCCAACGTGGAAGATAGGCACTGCTATAAGAACACGTTACAGTATCCGGCTGAGAATCATTATCAATAAAGGACTTCCCTTGCGAGACCGCCTGAAACAACTTCCCCCGGTTGCCCGCGTTATTCTGGGCACGGTGCTGGCGATCATCCTGCTTGCCACATTCAAACCGTCCGCGCCCACCCGAGATATCGTGGACAACCATGCCCGGGTGCGGTTCGTGCTGGCCGACCCACAAGCGCGCTCGCCGCAGATTCAACTGTTTGGCCGGGTACAATCCCCCCGGGCCGCGGGCCTGACCGCCGTGGTCACCGCCAACGTGGACAGCATCCCGGTGCGCGCTGGCAACCGGGTCACCGAAGGCCAATTACTGATCCAGCTGGACGACACCGAAGCCGCCCTGGCCCGCGACCGTGCCAAAGCCACCCGCGACGAAGCCGCCGCCCAGCTGGAGACCACCCGACTGCGCTACCAGAGCGACAAGAAAAACCTGGCACTGGAAAAGAAGCTGGCCCAACTATCCACCGATAATCTGGAGCGCATCCAGTCCCTGCGTGAACGCAAGCTGGTGGCCCAGACCCAGCTGGACGAGGCCGAGCAAGCCCAGGCCCGGGCCGATCTGTCTCTCAGCCAGCGCCAGCTCAGTGTCAGCGACTTTGCGAACGAACTGGCCCGTATGGAAGCCCGTCTGGCCAGCGCCGAGGCGCAGCTGGAACAGGCAAAAATCGACCTGGCCCGCACTACCGTCAACGCGCCGTTCGACGGTACCGTGACCCAGGTGAGCGTAGCCCCCGGCGAGCGGGTCCGCCCCGGCGAGCCGCTGATCGACCTGTTTGCCGACAGCGAACTGGAAGTGCGCGCCCAGATCCCCGACCGTTATCTGCCTGCCGTACGGCAAGGCTTGATCGCCGGCGACCTGGCCGCCAGCACCCAGCTGGAAGGCCATACCCTGCCGCTGAAACTGAAGCGACTGGCCGGCGATGCCGCCGATGCCCGTGGCGGCATCGATGGCCTGTTCGCCTTTAGCGGTGACAGCGCCAAAGGGGCGCCCACGGCCGCACTGGGCCGCCCGCTGACCATCACCCTGACGCTGCCCGCCCAACCGCAATTGCTGGCGCTGCCAGCCACAGCCCTGCATGGTCTCAACCGGCTCTACCGCATCGACGCCGATGACCATTTGCAACGGGTGGATGCCCATATCGTCGGCGAAGCCATCGACGGTGACGAGTCCCTGCTACTGTTACGCGCCGACAGCCTGACCGGTGGCGAACGCATCATGACAACCCAACTGCCCCAGGCCATCGTCGGGCTGCCGGTGGATCCACAGCCCGTACCCGGCAGTAACGCCGACACCGAAAGCAACACCCCCATAACGGACGCAGACGCGGATAGCCAGGGCGGTGACAGTGAGTGAGTCGCGGGGCCTGATCGCCAGCTTTACCGAGCACAAGGTTGCCTCCAACCTGCTGATGATCCTGATGATCATGCTCGGGGTACTGGGCCTGACTCGCTTGAACACCCAGCTGTTCCCGGATTTTGACTTCGAATACGTCACCGTCACCATCCCCTGGCGCGGCGCCAGCCCGGAAGATGTGCAACGCTCCATCACCATTCCCGTGGAGCAGGCACTGAAAACCCTGCCCAACACCCGCAAGCTGATTGCCCGCTCCCAGCAGGGCGCCAGCGCCATTTTTATTGAGCTGGAAGACGGCAGCGATCTGGGCCTGGCCCTGGATGAAGTGCGCCAGCGCATCGACTCGATTCGCAACCTGCCCCAGGACGCCGAGCGGCCGGTGATTCAGAAAATCACCCGCTATTCGCTGGTCACCTCGATTCTGGTATCCACAGAAAACGGCAGCCGGGAAGAGCTGCGCCCGCTGGTGCGGGAAATGGAGGATGAACTGCTGGCACTGGGGGTCGGCAAAGTGGAGTTCATAGGCCTGCCGGAAGAGGAAATGGCCATTCAGGTGCCCAGCAGCACCCTGCATGATCTGGGCATGACCCTGGGGCAGATCGGCGACAAGGTACGCAGCTTCAGCCAGGACACCCCCGCCGGCACCGTGGGCCGCGACGACGCCGCCAAGCAACTGCGGGCGCTGGGCCAACGCCGTGACGAAAAGGCCTTTGCCGAGCTCCCCCTGATTACCACCGCCGACGGCCAGCAGCTGAGTCTGGGCGATGTGGCCATCATCGAACGACGGGCACGGGATGACCAGGCCACCCTCACCTTCGAAGGCAAACCCGCCATCGAACTACAGGTGATGCGCGGCGAAGACGACGACATGCTCGACTTGGCCGACAAGGTTCGTACCTGGGGAGGCGAATACGCGCATTCGCTGCCCGATGGCGTCAAGATGACGTTCTATTTCGAGGCCTGGAAACACGTGCAGGAGCGCATTTCCACCCTGCTCTGGAATGGCATTTCCGGCCTGGTGCTGGTGATCCTCACCCTCTATTTTTTCCTCAATGCGCGGGTCGCCTGGTGGGTCACCGTGGGGATTCCGGTGTCCTTCATGGCCACCCTCGGCATCCTCTGGGCGTTTGGCGGCACCATCAACATGATCAGCCTGTTCGGCCTGATTCTGGCCCTGGGGCTGATCGTCGATGACGCCATCGTGGTGGGCGAAGACACCCTCACCCACCTGCAACAGGGCGAATCTGCCCAGCGTGCAGCCCTGGGCGGGGCCCGGCGCATGTTCTGGCCCGTGGTGGCGTCGTCCACCACCACCATCGCCGCCTTCCTGCCACTGGGAATGATGGGCGGCGCAATGGGCAAGATATCGTTCGATATTCCCTTCGTGATGATCTGCGTGATTCTCGCCTCACTATTGGAATGCTTCCTGGTGATGCCCGGGCATTTGCACCACAGCTTCCGCGGCATCGAGGTCAAGGCCAGCGGCCTGCGCGAGCGCATCGACATCGGCTTCAACCGCTTCCGGGATGAGCGCTTCCGGCCCCTGGTGGAATGGTCCGTTACCCACCGCAAGCTGGTCAGTGTGTCCGCCGTCTGCGCCTTCGTTCTTGCCCTGTCGCTGGTATCCACCGGCTGGCTCAAGTTCACCTTCTTCCCGCCGGTAGATGGCGATCAACTGCGCGCCGTGGCGGAATTCTCCTCCGGCACCGACAAGCAACAGGTGGACGACTTCCTCGCCGAGCTGGAACGCACGCTGGAAGAGACCAACGAGGAACTGGGCGGGCATCTGGTCCATACCATTATCAGCCACCACGGCGCCGCCGCCGGTTTCCCTAACATCGGCGGCCGCCAGGACAAGTTCGGTGACGAATACGGCACCCTGGTAGTCGAGGTCTACACCGGTTCGGACCGGGACATCTCCAACGACCAGTTGATTGATGCCTGGCGCGAAAGACTGGCCATGCCCGCGGGGCTGGATCAACTCACCATTTCCCAGGCCGAAGCCGGCCCCCCGGGCAAACCCATTGAGGTAAAACTCACTGGCAGCGACGCCGCTACCCTGAAAGCCGCCTCACTGGCGTTGCAGGAACGCCTTGAGCAGTTCACCGGCGTCAGCAACGTGGACGATGATCTTCCTTACGGCAAGGAACAGCTCACCTTCCAGCTCACCGCTCAGGGTCGTGCCCTGGGGCTAACCCTCAGCGACGTGGCCAGCCAGCTACGGGGCGCCTTCGACGGCAGCCTCGCGCAGCTCTACAACGAAGAAGACGAGGAAGTGGAAGTGCGGGTGATGCTGCCTGACAGTGAGCGCCGGCGCTTCAGCGCCCTTGAGCGCCTGCCCATCATCACCAACCAGGGCGAAGCCATTCCGCTTCGCGACGTGGTCACCTTTGACGCTCGCAAGGGCGTGGACCTGCTGCGCCGGGTCGACGGCGAATTGGCCGCCACCGTGTACGCCGACCTGGATCCCGAACAGGGCAACGCCAACGAGATCATCGCCACCCTTAACGAAGGCATCCTTCCGGAACTGAAAAGCCGCTACGGCATCGGCGTGGGCTACGAAGGCAAGTTGCAGGAGCAGGCTGAAAACCTGCGGGACCTGGCCACCGGCGCCCTGCTCGGGCTGGCAATTATCTACATCGTGCTGGCCTGGGTATTCAGCTCCTACTCCTGGCCCATAGCGATCATGACCGCCATTTTCTTCGGCCTCACCGGCGCGGTGATCGGGCATATTTTCACGGCACCGTTTGGCATCAAGTTCTCCATGTTCTCGGCCATGGGCCTGTTCGGCCTATCCGGCATTATCGTCAACGACTCCATCGTGTTGGTGAGTTTCTATCAACAGTTGGTCGCCGAAGGCATGGAGCGCTTCCAGGCCATCACTGAAGCCTGTGTACGGCGCCTGCGCGCGGTACTGTTGACCTCGATCACCACAGTCGCCGGCCTCACTCCAATCCTGTTCGAAAGCTCACTGCAGGCCCAGTTCCTCAAACCCATGGCCGTGAGCCTGGTGTTCGGCCTGCTGTTCGGCACCGGGCTGATCCTGCTGGTCGTGCCCGCCATGCTGATGCTGATCGAGGAACAGCGCGACCGCGTTCAGGGACTCGGCCGCCACCTGGCGCCGCACAACTGGGGCACCCTGCTGCAACGAGCCTGGCGCTTTGACCCCAGCCACCACCGCCAACAACCCGGCCCCCAGGGGCTGGGCGGCAACCTTTGGTGGGCCATGCTGCTGGGCCCCTTCCTGCTGCTGAACGTGTTCGGCAACCTGCCCCTGCTCAAGGCAGCCGCCAGCGAAAACGCCAGCCTGCTGCTGCTCGCCCCCACCGGGATACTCTGGCTGCTGATGTTGGGGTTGGGGCTGGCCTTTCTGTGGTGCCTGTTCCGTCGCCGGCAGCTGGCGCTGACATTGGCACCGCGCTGGCTGCTGCTAACCGGGATCGGCAGCCTTGCCATTGCTGCCCTGGCACCGCTGGCGGGCCATCACGGCGACCTGCTGGCCAACAGTTTCTGGGCACTGGCCCGGTGGACGCTGGTCACCACCCTGATTGTGTTGCCCATTCTGCTCTGGGGGCGGCGCAGCGCCCACACGCTCACCCGGTAAGCTGCCCCATTACGGCACCCATGTGCCACAATTCGACAGCTTACCTTTTAAGCCGTCGCTGGTATGATTCGCGATTGGATCGAGACACATATAAAAATACAGCCGTATGGGATCAATAGCGGCTTGAGGAGAGCAACATGGCCAAAATTCTTGTGGTGGACGATTCCCCGACCCAGCTGACCAATCTGGTAAAGATTGTCCAGGGTCAGGGCCATGATGTCGTCACTGCCACCAATGGTATGGAAGGGATAGAAAAAGCCAAACAGGAACAGCCCGACCTGATCCTGATGGATGTGGTCATGCCGGAACTGAACGGCTTCCAGGCCACCCGCAAGATCACCCGCGACCCTGCCACAGAAAGCATTCCGGTGATTCTGGTCACCACCAAGGACCAGGAAACCGACAAGGTCTGGGGCGAACGCCAGGGCGCCTTCGGCTATGTGGTAAAACCGCCGGTGGAATCGGAACTGGTGGCCAAGATCAATGAAGCGCTGGGCTGAGTCGTCGTCCGCGGCCTGTCGCGCGCGGTAACCGAACGTCCATGACCTGCGCCACAGCCACAGCCGCTTTTACAAGTCAATCTATCAACGACCGGATTCATTCCCTATGATTCCGGTCGTTTTGTATTTGAAGAACGCTTGCACGCAACAGGCTTGCAGGCCGCACGCCGTCAGGACATATCATGCGTAGTATCGAACAGATTATTGCCGAAGAAATCGGTTGCCAGGAACGCCAGGTCAACGCCGCCGTCGCCCTGCTCGACGAAGGCTCCACCGTCCCCTTTATCGCCCGTTACCGTAAAGAAGTCACCGGCGGGCTGGACGACACCCAGTTGCGTAACCTGGAAGAACGGCTGCGTTATCTGCGCGAGATGGAAGAGCGCCGCGAGGCCATCCTGAAAAGCATCACCGAACAGGAAAAGCTCACCCCGGAACTGGAAAAGGCGATCAAGGCCGCCGACACCAAGACACGGCTGGAAGACCTCTACCTGCCCTACAAGCCCAAGCGCCGCACCCGCGCCCAGATTGCCCGCGAAGCCGGCCTGGAGCCGCTGGCGGACAGCCTGATGAATGATCCCACCCAGGAGCCGGAAGCGCTGGCCGCCGGCTACCTGAACGAGGAACACAAGATTGCCACCGCCAAGGACGCCCTGGACGGTGCCAAACAGATCCTCATGGAGCGCTTCGCCGAAGACGCCGAGCTGCTCACTCGCCTGCGCACCTTCCTGTGGGACAAGGGCCACATCCAGGCCAAAGTCGTCGACGGCAAGGAAAAAGACGGCGCCAAGTTCAGCGACTATTTCGATCACAGCGAAACGCTGAAAGGCATCCCCAGCCACCGCGCCCTGGCCCTGTTCCGGGGCCGCAATGAAGGCATCCTGCATGTCTCCATGGTGCTGCCGGAAGAGCTGGAAAATGCCCAGCCGCATCCCTGCGAAGCCATGGTCACCGCCGTAGCGGACTGGCAGCACGCCGGCCGCGCCGCCGATGACTGGCTCAAGGAAGTGATGCGCTGGACCTGGAAGATCAAACTCAACACCCACCTGGAAACCGAACTGCTGGGCCGGGTGCGGGAAATGGGCGAAGAAGAAGCCATTCAGGTATTCGCTCGTAACCTGAAGAGTCTGTTGATGGCCTCCCCCGCCGGCCCCAAGTGCACCATGGGCCTGGACCCGGGTCTGCGTACCGGGGTGAAAGTGGTGGTCGTGGATGCCACCGGCAAGCTGCTGGAGCACACCACCATCTTCCCGCACCAGCCGAAAAAGCAGTGGGATCAGTCCCTCAGCAAGCTGGCCGCCCTGAGCAAGCAACACGGCGTGGAATTGATCGCCATCGGTAACGGCACCGCCAGCCGGGAAACCGACAAGCTGGCCGGCGAAGTGGTGAAGCTGCTGAAAGACCAACCGATCCAGAAGATCATCGTTTCCGAAGCGGGCGCCTCGGTGTACTCCGCCTCGGAACTGGCCGCCCGGGAATTCCCGGAGCTGGACGTGTCTTTCCGTGGCGCCGTTTCCATTGCCCGCCGCCTGCAGGATCCATTGGCCGAGCTGGTGAAGATCGACCCGAAAGCCATCGGCGTGGGCCAGTACCAGCACGACGTGAGCCAGGTAAAACTGTCGCGCTCGCTGGATACCGTGGTGGAAGACTGTGTGAACTCCGTGGGCGTGGACGTGAACACCGCCAGCGCCCCGTTGCTGGCCCGCATTGCCGGCCTTAACAGCACCATCGCCGGCAACATTGTTACTTTCCGGGAAAAGAACGGCGCCTTTGCCAGCCGTGCCAACCTGAAACTGGTGCCGCGTCTGGGCGACAAGACCTTTGAACAGGCCGCCGGTTTCCTGCGCATCATGAACGGCGAGAACCCGCTGGACAGTTCCTCAGTGCACCCGGAAGCCTACCCGGTGGTGGAAAAAATCGCCGGCAAACATGGCCGCCCGTTAAAGGATCTGGTGGGTGATGTGCCCTTCCTGAAGAAGGTCAACGCCGCCGAATTCACCGACGACAACTTCGGCCTGCCCACCGTCACCGACATCCTCAGTGAACTGGAAAAGCCCGGCCGCGACCCGCGCCCGGAATTCAAGGCGGCGGCACTGAAGGAAGGGGTGGAAACCCTCAAGGATCTGAAGCAAAGCATGATCCTGGAAGGCACCGTCACCAACGTCACCAACTTCGGCGCCTTCGTGGACATCGGCGTTCACCAGGATGGCCTGGTGCATGTGTCCGCACTGGCGGACAAGTTTGTGGAAGACCCGCATCAGGTGGTGGCCCCCGGCGATATCGTCAAGGTCAAAGTGCTGGACGTGGATCTGGATCGTAAACGCATCAGCCTGACCATGCGCATGGACGACCAACCCACCGAAAAAACCAGTGGCCAACGCCCCACCAGCAATCGCGCCAACCAGGCCGGTAAAGGCAATAATCAACGCCGCGGTGGCGGCGGTAACGGTGGCGGTCAACGCGCCGGTGGTCAGCCCCAGGGCGGTGGCGGCACGTTCGCCGACCTGTTTGCCAAGGCCAAGGAAGAGAAGCAGAAGAAGGACAGCAAGAAGCGCTCCTGAGCGGGGTGACTTCTCAGCGTCATTCTATTGCCCCATGATTGTCGGAATTCCGTCACACCCGCGGCCAGCCCCACACCCGGGCGGCCGCACGACAGGCCCCAAACATGAAGCATCTTGAACAGAGAATTCATGCCCTGCTGGATTCAGATGCCGCCGCCACCCTGGCTGGTATCCGTCGTGGCATCGAGAAAGAAAGCCTGCGCATCACCACTGATGGCACCCTGGCGCAAACCCCGCACCCCAAGGCGCTGGGCTCCGCACTGACTCACCCCTACATCACCACGGATTATTCCGAAGCGCTGCTGGAATTTATTACCCCGCCCAGCACCGAGCTGCACAAACCCATCGAGTTTCTCGAACAGCTCCACCGCTATGTGTATAGCCATATTGGTGATGAAGTGCTGTGGGTGAACTCCATGCCCTGCATGATCGGCAAGGACAGTGATGTACCCGTGGCGCAATACGGCAGCGCCAATGTGGGCCGCATGAAAACCGTCTACCGCGAAGGTCTGGGCCACCGCTACGGTCGCAAGATGCAGACCATCGCCGGGATTCATTACAACTTTTCCTACCCGGAAGCATTCTGGAAACTGAACCAGCAATTGGAAGGCGACAGCGCACCGCTGCAGGATTACATTTCCCGTCGCTACTTCGACCTGACGCGCAATTTCCAGCGCTACTCCTGGTTGCTGGTTTATCTGTTTGGTGCCTCACCGGCATTGTGCGCCTCTTTCCTGGCCGGCCGCGAGCACGATCTGCTGGAGCGTTTTGACCACTCCCTCTATCGCCCCCAGGCCACCAGCCTGCGCATGAGCGATCTCGGCTACCAGAACAATGCCCAGTCTTCCCTGGCGATCAGCTACAACAACCTGGATGAGTACGTCAGCACGCTCACCCATGCCATCAAGACGCCAGAACCGGCCTACGAGAAAATCGGTGTGAAGGTGGGCGATGACTACCGCCAGCTCAACACCAATATTCTGCAGATCGAGAACGAGTATTACTCGTCCATTCGCCCCAAGCGCACCATCAACCCGGGCGAGCGCCCCACCACGGCATTACAGGAACGAGGCGTGGAATACATCGAAATCCGCGCGCTGGACCTGAACCCGTTCGAACCCGTGGGCATCAACCAGCAGGAAATCCGTTTCCTGGATCTGTTCGCCACCTATTGTCTGCTGCGTGAATCGCCGCAACTGGAAAAATGCGACCTGCATGCCAGCAAGGAAAACCTGCGCAAGGTGGTCTACGACGGACGCAATACCGGCATAGAACTGTGCAACTGGGGCAAATCGGTGACCCTGAAAGACTGGGCCACGGAAAAGCTGGAACAGATGCAGCCCATCGCCGAACTGTTCGACCGGGCCCACGGCGGCACCAACTATGCCGAGGCACTGGCGCATCAGCAGGAAAAAGTGGATAACCCGGACGCCACCCCATCCGCGCGCATTCTGGCAAAACTGGAGAGCCGCAATCAGGGCTTCTTCCAGTTCGCCATGGATCAGGCCCTGGCCCACCGTGATCACTTCCTGTCCCGCCAGCGCTGCGACGCCACCAACCAGCGTCTGGAAGAACTGGCCGCCGATAGCCTGGCCGAACAGGCCGCCGGGGAAGCCGCCGACCAGCAATCCTTCGAAGATTACCTGGCTGATTACTTCCGCGATTGACCGGCCAGCGGGGCTGCAGCGACTCCCCCCC